>JAFLEE010000050.1 GCA_017302015.1 Spirochaetota bacterium
GGCGGCGACGGGCACCGCGACGGCCGCGTGCTTGCGCAGCGTCACCCGCAGGCCCTTCTCTTCGACGGTCAATTCATCCAGCCGGTTCTTCTCGAAGAAGCGCGCGTAATCGGAAATCTCACGTTCTGTCAGGGCGCCGATGATGGAAACTTCGCGGTTCTTCGCCATGCAATCCTCCGGGGGTGCAAATTGTATTATGAACGGCGGCCCCCCGGGGAAGCCCGCATCAGGGGGCGTGCTTCAGCCGGAACCGGTTCTGGGCGTCTTCGACCAGGGCGATGCGGGGGACGGGGGCCTCTTCCCGGGAGAGGTCGATCCACGCGTAGGCGCAGATGATGAGGCGGTCTCCGGGGACCACCAGGCGCGCCGCGGCGCCGTTGAGGATGACCTCGCCGGCCTTGCCCGTGGGCTCCAGGACGTAGGTGGAGAAACGGGCGCCGTTGCTGACGTTGTAGATCTCGACCTGCTCGTGCACGCGGAGGTCGAGGGCGGCGAGGAAGGCCCCGTCGAGGAGGATGCTCCCCTCGTAATGGAGGTCGCCCCCGGTGACGTAGGCACCGTGGATCTTCGCCCGGAGGAAAGAACGCAGCAAGCGTCTACCGCTAGATGATGAAGCCGAAGATCTTGAACTCGCCCTGGAGCGGAACGAAATCGATCTCGACGAGGCGCGAAAAGGTCTTGGTCTGGGAGGTGGAGGCGTTGACTTCCTGCACCTGCATCTGGAACTTGAGGAAATAATAGCGCGTCTGGCCGCCGCCATGGTCGATGGTCTCGTCGAGCACTTCCCGGGGGAGTTCGGGCCGGGTGGCAAGTTCCCAGGTGCGCCCGTCGAATTCTTTGAGGAATTTATGGGCGTTATAGCCCGAGACGACCTTGAGGTAATCGAGGGCCGAGAGCTCGTTCTGGATCATGGCGTCGATCTTCTTCTTGAGATCCATCTTCGAGATGTAGCGCACCTCGATGCCGCTGGCCAGGGCCCCGTTGACCTTGGTTTGGTCCCGGGCCGAGAGGGCCTCGAGGAAGCCCTTGGCCGTCGTGAGGATCTTCTCGCGGTCAGCCTCGGTGAGGCTTTGGCTGAAGGCCGGCACCAGCCCGACCAGGAAAAAGGCCAACATGGAGGCCCGTGCGAAGCGGATCATGGATTTTCCCTCATCGGAGCGGGCGTTGGCGCGCCCTCATCCTTATAGTATAGGGTTGTTTTGTCATTTTTGTAAAGTTGGAACCGCGTTTTCATGGAAAATAAAGATTCAGAATGCCCCAGAAAAAGGTATCCTTTCGGCCCTAGCGTATCATAAAACGACTGGACGACCTTTTCCTGGGTGCTTTCCTCGAAATAAATGATGACATTCCGGCAGAAGATGATGTCCATCTCCCGTAGGTTCGTGGCGTGCTGGAGGTTATGGTAGTCGAACCGGATGAGTTTCTTGAGTTCGGGGCCGACCTCGTAGCCGTCCTGGAGGTTGATGAAATACCGGGCCAGGAGGTCGGGGGGGATATGGGTGACCCGGGAAGTCTCGTAAAACCCCTGCTTGGCCACCATGAGGGTCCGCAGGCTGATGTCGCTGGCGTGGATGTGGAGGTCCCAGGACCGGGGGTCGGGGAGGATTTTCAGGAGCGATAAGGCGATGGTGTAGGGTTCCTCGCCCGTGGAGCACCCCGCCGACCAGATGGAAAGGCGCTTTTGGGCCCCCTTGCGGCGGATGATTTCGGGGAGGATCGCCTGTTCCAGCACCTCGAATTGGGCCTCGTTGCGGAAGAAGCGGGTGAGGTTGGTGGTCACCGAATCGATGAATTCGGTGAGCGTGGCCTTGTCGGAGGTCAGTTTCCGGTAGAGCAGGTCGAGGGAGTCCAGGGCGTACTTCCGCAGGGCCCCGTCGAGGCGGTTCTCGAGCACGCTCCGGTTATACCGGGTGAAGTGGATCCCGGAGGCGGAACGGATGAGGTCCCGAAATCGGTCGAAGTCGGGTTCGGTGAGGCTCAGCATGTCACGGGGTGTCCATGCTCACGATGATGCGGATTTGGCCCACGGCGGTCTCGAGGAGCAGGTAGAGGGACTCCTGCTCGAGGCGAACGCCGCCGCCGGCGGGGTGGAACTGGATCTGGGGGGGCTCGATGTCGAAGAGCAGGCCCTCGCGCTCCATCTTGGTCACCGAGAGGCCGCAGAGCATGTTGGCGAACTCGCCGAGGGCGGAGCGGGAGACGTCGTCCCAGGCGGCGAGTTTCTCCTCCATCAGGCGCCCGGCGATGGCCAGGCCCGTGGGGTCGCCCATATTGACGATGATCTTGTCCCCGGGGTGCCCCTTGATGCCGACGATGATGGACAGGCCCTCGATGGGCGTCTCGCGGTCTAGCAGCGAGATATCGCTCTTATGGAGGCCGTCGGGCCAATAGCCCCGGATGAGCTCGTAGGAAGCTTCGACGAAGGGGTGCACGAGTTCTAGTCGCATCGTTTCTAACCTCAGCCGTTGATGCGGATGGCGGCGCGCCCCGCCTGGTGGCCGCGTTCCCGCTCCAGGGCCATGCCGACGAAGGTGTGGATGTCGAGGATGAAGGTGATGGTGCCGTCGCCCAGATTGGCGGCGCCGGCGACGCCCCGGGCCGGGAGGAGGCGGTTCTTCAGGGCCTTGATGACGATATCCATCTCGCTGATGAGCTGGTCCACCAGGAGCGCGACTTTATTGTCTTCCTGGGTGACGATGACGGCGTACATGTCCTCGGCCTCGTCCTCGGGGAGGTTGAACACGCGGTGGACGCGCACCACGGAGATGAGTTCCTCCCGGACCGTGATGACGTCGCGCCCCTCGATGGTCTTGATCTCGCCGGGGCCCAGGCGCAGGGTCTCGTGGATGGAGGAGATGGGGATGGCGTAGGTCTCGGAGGCGCACTGCACCAGGAGCGCCTGCATGATCGTCAGCGTCAGGGGCAGTTTCAGCACGATGGTGGAGCCGCGGTGGATCTCGGTTTCGATGGCGATGGTGCCGCTGAGGGCCTCCATGCGCTTGCGCACGACGTCCATGCCGACGCCGCGGCCGCTGATGGCGGTGACCTCTTTCGCGGTGGAGAAGCCGGGCAGGAAGATGAGCTGGATGCGCTCGCGCTCCGAGAGCGTCGTGCCGGCCTCGATGACGCCCTTCCTCACCGCGGACTGGTAGATGGCCTCGGCGTCCATGCCCTTCCCGTCGTCGCTGATCTCGAGGATGATGGTGTTCCCCTCGTGGCGGGCGGCGAGGTGCAGGCGGCCCTTGGGGTTCTTGCCCAGCTTCACCCGGGTGGCGGGGTCTTCGATGCCGTGGTCCACCGAATTGCGCACGAGGTGGATCATGGGATCGAGGAGCTCCTCGACCACCGATTTGTCCATCTCGGTGTCGTCGCCGGTGATGATGACCTCGATCTCTTTGCCGCGTTCGCGGGCCAGGTCGCGCACGACCCGGGGGATGCGGTTGAAGATCTGCCCCACCGTCACCATGCGGATCTTCATCACGAGTTCTCGCAGGTTGGCCGAGATGCGGTCGAGTTCCTGCCAGGCGGTGCGCAGGGAACTGCCCACTTCGCGCAGGTTGGCTAAGGGGGCCCGGAAGGCCTCGAGTTCCTTGGAGAGGGCCTCGTCATCGCCCTGGTTTCCCTCGGCCTGGCGGTTCTTGCGCTGCTCCAACATGGTCGTGAGGTTCATGAGGGCCAATTGGAGGGAGGCGTCGAGGGGCGCGTAACTCGATTTATTGACCGTGAGTTCGCCCACCAGGTTGAGGATTTTGTCGACCCGCTCGGAATCGACCCGGAGCACCGAGGTACTGGCGTTCTTGCGGGCGCCGCCGGGGGCCTCGGGCTCGTCGCCCTCGGGCGCCGCGGTCGGCTTTCCGGCGGACGCCTCCGACTTCGCCAGGCTCATGAGTTGGATGCGGCACTGGGTGACGGAATCGACCTGCCGGGCGGTCTCCTCGAGGACGGCGGTTTCGAGGCTGCTCGCCACCAGGAAATCGGTGATTTCAAACGAGCCCTCGCCCTGCAGTTCCTCGACCGTCGGCCGGGAAAAGAGGATCTCCCCGGCGTCGCGGAAGCGCGCGTAGGCCTGGGCCGGCGCGACGCCGGCCATCTCGCCCTTGGGGTCGTAATGCAGGCGGATCGCATGGACGGCGAGACCCTTCCCCACGGCTTCTTCGAGGCGCGCGACCACCGCGGGGTCCAGGCCCGAAAGCGTGAGTTCGGGCCCTTGCGCGGGAACCGGAGCGCTCTCGGGCGGAGGGGTCGGGGCGCTGCGTTTGACCGGGGCGGCGGCGGGGGCCCCTTCGATGAGGCTATGGGCCAATTGCAGCGCCTTCCCCATATCGCCGGGGTAGGGTTTCCCGTCGCGGGCGGCATCGACGAGGGTCGTCAAGATGTCGAGGCATTTGAGGAGTTTGTCGGCCAAGCGGTCGTCGACGGTGACCTTGCCCGAACGGATCTCGGAGAGGGTATCTTCGAGGGCGTGGGTGAACGTCTGGATATCGGCGAAGCCCACCGTGGCGCTGCCGCCCTTGATGGTGTGGGCCGCGCGGAAGACCTCGTTGATGGCTTCGAGGTCGCCGGGATGCTTCTCGAGGTGGAGGACGTTCTCTTCGAGCCGGCGGAGCATCTCGTCGGTCTCGTCGAAAAAATCCTTCTTCATTTCCTCGTGGTATCGGTCTTCCGTATCGCCCATGGGGCCTCCCGCCGGCTTCTAGCGGCCCTGCTTGATTCCGTAAAGGTCGACGGTATCGTTGATCTTCACCGGGAACTTCGCCTTGATCTCCACGAGGCGCTTTTCCAGGATCTCCTGCAGGCGCGCCTGCTTGAGGTAGGCCCGCAGTTTGATCTCGGTTTCGCTGCTGAACCCTCCCTGGAATTGGGCCTTGTTCTGGTTGTAGAAATTGGCGACTTCCTCGTCGGTGACGGTGATCTCGCGCCCGAGGCTGGTCATGAGCACGTATTGGAAGGCCGCGTCGCGCAGCGTCTTGCGCATGTAGTTCTTGAAGAGTTGGTTGGTGAAACTATTGCGGTCGCGGGCGTCGAGGATCAAGAGGTACTGCTTCTGGAGCCCGTCGAGGAGCATCTGTTTCTGCTGGATATTGGCCCGGTACTGGGCGGCCATCTCCTCGGGCACGTCGCTGAACTTCAGGAGCAGCTCGTATTCCTCCTCGAATTGTTCGCGGTGCATCGGCCGGTCGCCCACCGTGAAGAGGACCGTCTTCCCGTCGCTGGACAGCGCCTGATCCAAGAGGCCCTTGAGGCCGCCCCCCCCCTGGCCGCGCTGGATCACGAGGACGACGACGGCGGCGGCCAGCAGCAAAACGGCCGCGGACAAGCCGAGAACGAGGGGCGAGGGACGGGACATCTTGAATCCTTGGGGAGAATGCCTAACTATAATACAATTCCCCAAATCACTCCATGACCCGACCCCCTCCGGTCTGGAGCCCCCCGGAGCTTCCATGAAACAGAAGACCATGAAATTCGGCTGGATCCCCCTGGCGCTCGTCGCCGCCCTCGGCCTCTCCAGCTGCGGCTACAACACCATGATCGCCGGGGATGAGGCGGTGAAGGCCGCCTGGGCCCAGGTGCAGAACCAATACCAGCGCCGCTATGATCTCATCCCCAACCTGGTCGAAACGGTGAAAGCCACCGGGAAATACGAAAAAGAGACCCTCCAAGGCGTCGTGGATGCCCGCTCGCGCATGGGCGGGGTCATCAATCTCCCGCCCGATGCCGTGAACAATCCCGAACTCATGAAAAAGTACCAAGAGGCCCAAAACGGCCTCGGTTCCGCGCTCCAGCGCCTCATGGTCGTCAACGAGCAATATCCCCAGCTCCAGGGCGTCACCGCCTATCGCGATCTCATGGCCCAACTCGAAGGTACGGAGAACCGGATCGCCGTCGAGCGCATGCGCTTCAACGAGACCGTCCAGCGCTATAACACCTCGGTGCGCACCTTCCCCAATAACCTCACGGCCATGATGTTCAAGTTCCAGACCGCCGTGCCCTTCGCCGCCGGGGAAGCCGCGAAAGAAGCGCCGAAAGTAAAGTTCTAACGGCGGGGTCTTCCCGCGAAAGCGGGTCGAATCAACCCGCGATTTTCCCCATGGCTGGCGGCACGAAGCCCTCCGAACGCTGGCTTGGCAGCTTTCAGGCAAGATTTCATTTCCGGCATTTTTCTGTGTTCAATGCCTTGAGTTCACCGTGGGATGGCTCGCACCTTCCAGGCCTCAGCGCATTGATAAAATCAGATATTTGAGGTATAAATGAGCGGGTTGGTCCCTCGGGGAACTTACCATATAAATGGAGCATCATGGGCAATCGATTTTTTCTGATTCTAATCCTTAGCGGCTTGGTTTGCATGGCTTGGGCTGATCCAGCCCTTTCCGATAGCTTCATGAACGCCGGCCTCAAGGCCTATTTGAACGGAAACGTCGAGGAGGCTATCGAATTATTCCAGAAGGCCACTGCGGAAAATCCAGCCAATTCGAAGGCCAAGAATGCCCTTCTTTCCGCACTGCTTTTCGAGGGAAAGAAGCGCTTCACAGACCGCAATTTCCTCTCCTCGAAGGGCTTTTTCGAGCGGGCCCTCTCCCTCGACCCCGCCAATGCCGTCGCCAAAGACTATATGTCGAGGATGCCCGCCGATCGGGCCCTTAAAGACAATGCCGAACCCCAGGCGGCCCAAAAAAGCCGCATTGAAAAAGATCTGGAAGCCCGGGCCCCCGCCACCAACAACGCCCCAGAACCCTCCTCCCCCCAGGCCCGCGCCGAACAATTCCAGAAGATCATCGTCGAAACGCGCAATATGGGCGGGTCGTCCGAGGGTTTGGACGAGTTCATCACGGCCCTCAAATCCGTCGAGAAACAGAGCCGCGAAGCGGGAGACCTCAAGTACCGCCTCGGCGCCAGCGAGGAACGCGGCAAATCGAAGAATGTTGTGTTCATCGCGGTGCTCATCGCGCTCGTGGCCATCTTCCTCGCCCTCCTCTCCTATTTCATCGTGCGGTTCTACCGGTTCCGGGTCAAACTCGCGGAGCATAGCTACCAGTTCACGGCGGAACGCGAGGCGAAAATCCTCCAGGTCATGAACAATGTGGTCAACCTCGAATATAAATCCGCCCCGGGAGGGGCCGTCCGATTGACCGGCCCCCAATCCGACCGCCTCCAGATCGACCAAGCCCCGTCGCCCCAACCCGATGAGACCATCCTCGTCCCCGACGCGATCGTCCGGCGCCTGGAGGACCTCGGCGCCCGGGAACAAATCTCGGTGCGCCAGATGGAACTCGACCTCTCCTCCTCCAACGCCCATGTGCGCGCCATGGCGATGCTGTGCTGCTTCCTGCAAGACAAGGCGCGCGGCCTCGAACTCGTCGTCCATGCCGCCGACCTCGAATTCGAGAACGCCCGCCTCATGGCCGATCTGGTGAAGATCACCGGCGCCCTGGGGGATGTGGACCTCTTCGCCCTCCTCCTGGACCGGCGGGCGAAGGTCGCCCATACCCCGGAAAATGCCGCGCTCCTGCGCGAACTCGCCCGGGAGTTCAAGGACGCCGGCAAACTGGCCGGGGAGCCCGATCTCGACCGCATGGCCGGCGAAGTCCTCGCGGCGGGCTAGGGGCCTGTTTGATATCCCCCCGTTCGCTGCAGTCGCCGTCGAGAGACCGCCGAAAGACGCCCCATGCGTTCCCTCATCTTGACGGCTGGGCGGGACAAACGAACCCACGCGAAGCGAATCCACCGAAATCAGACGGGCCGCATGGCCCGACCCTAGCGCCACGGGAGAAATTCCGAATGCCGATCCCATCGCTCCGTTTTTTTTCCATGGCCACCGCCGCGTTCGCGCTCCTCGCGCTCCCCCTATCCGCGGCGTTCACCAACACCTTCGACGTCACCCTCTCGAACAATTTCGCCACCAATGAAGCCGTCTTCCGGTTCACCTCCACGAACCTGACCCACGGGCGCTACGGCGAGAACCAGTGGCTCGACACGGCCTACACCAAGCGGATCAAATACTCCGTGACCAATTCGATGATCGCGGGCGACCTCACGAATTTCCCGGTGTTGGTGAAATTGACCAACGCGGTGCTGTTCGCCTCGTCCAAAACCTACGGAGAAGACCTCCGCTTCACCTCCATCGACGGAACCAACCTCCTCAATTTCGAGATCGAGAATTGGGACGCCGCCGGGAAGACCGCCAACGTCTGGGTGCGCCTCCCCCTCCTCAGTTCCGGCAGCAATACCTCGTTTTACGCCTATTTCGCCAATGCGGGCCTTCCCACCGACGCCTCGTTCCGGGGGCTGAACCCCTCCAATGCCTGGGACACTAATTTCCGCTCCGTCTGGCACCTCAAGGAGAGCGGTAGCGGCGCAGTGGGCGAGTTTTTCGACAGCACCACGAACACGAACGGGGGCCGCGGCGGCAACGGCACGGCGGGGCGCATCCCCGTGCGCACCAACGGCGTCGTCCAAGACGGGCAGTACTTCGACGGGGTCAACGACTACATCCAATTCAACCAGAGCAATCTCGGGCCGCTCACCCTTTCGCTCTGGGCGAAGGCCGACTCCGTCAACCCGTCCAAGATGCTGTGGTGCTTCAAACTCCAGAGCCCGGGTCCCGACCTCTGGTTCCAGAACAACGCCATCATCTACCTCAACACGTGGGACGGGAACAATACTCCCGTCTGCGCGACGCCGGCGACCGTCACCTCGTGGCACCATTACACGATGGTCTTCTCCAATTCCGCGCGGTTCTTCATCGACGGGGTCTATGCCGGAACGGCCTCCGTCTATAAAGACCCAACCAGCGCCAATTTTAGCCTCGCCACCTCCGACACGAGCTATTGCTGGAAGGGGGCCATCGACGAGGCTCGCCTCTCGTCCGGGGCCCGCTCCGCCGCCTGGATCCTGGCTGAGTACACCAATATGCTCGATCCCGGCGCTTTCGCCGTCTCGGGAACGGTGGAAGACCTTTCGTCCGTTCGCCCCTCCACCACCCCGTGGGTGGCCCCGAAGGCCGCGTTCCAAGTGGCCGATCTCGCGACCTGGACCAATTTCGCCGTGTCGAATCTCGTGACCAACGGGGGGCTCGCCCTCTTCCAAATCGCCACCAATGACGGCTCCAACGCGAGCGATTGGCTCTACTGGAGCAATAGCATCGCCTGGGTCCCCGCCAACGGACTCCCCACGACCAATAACCGCTCCAACGCGAACTCCGTCACCGAGGTCAACGCGGGCCTCACCAATCTCCCGGTCGCCTCCGGGAAATTCAATTGGCGGGCCTGCTTCCTCTCGGACGGCACCAACGAACTCTACATGGGGAACGTCTCCATCGCCTTCACCCGGGTCGCGCCCAGCATCACCAATCCGGCGGCCAGCGGAACGCCCGTCTTCGGGCTAAACCAGAGTTTCGTTTGGACGGGGAACTCCAACCTCTATTACACGCTGCTCGTCGGCACCAACGCCCTCCTCACCGGTTCCCGCCTCGCCGTCTCCAACGTCCAGGGGAACCAATGGGCGATCTCCAATACCGCCCCGACGAATTGGCTCCAGACCTCGAACTACTACGTCACCGTGATCTCTTCCGATCCGTTCCAGAACGCGACCCCCGGCGCGGTGACCAATGATTTCCAATTCCAGAACAATGCGCCGTCCCTCGACTGGGCGTCGAACAAACCGCGCCTCTGGTTGGAGAGCCCCTCCGCCTCGGATCGGTCGCTCGCCTGGCAGGCCAGCGATAGCGATCCGTGCGACGTGCCGTACCTCGCCTACACCCTCACCCTGGCGACCAATTTGCCGTTGGCCTCCCACATCATCACGAACATCAGCCTCTCCAACAACAGCATCGACCTCGCCCCCGTCCAGACGGCCCTTTCCGGGATGATGCTCGACGGCGCGACGATCTACTGGCGCGTGAGCGTCTCCGATCCCCACCTGGGGACCTCCCCCGCCTTCGCCACCCCGAGCAATTTCTACCTCGACGTGACGAATAATACCCCGGCCGTCACGAGCAATCTGCTCTTTACCGTGAGCGCCTCCAACCTCTTCAGTTCGAATACCGTATTCAGCTGGTCCGGGGGCGACTTCGACCAGGGCGACCTCGTGACCTATAATTTCCAGGTCGTGGAGTCGGTGTCGGGGTTGGTGGCCGCCGATCTCTTCACCACCAATACCAACCTCGTGCTCCCGGTGCAATTGACCTCGAACGAGCACTACGTCCTGCGCGTGCGCGGGCGCGACCAGAAGGGCCTCGTCTCTTCCCTCCAGACGAATTGGGGCGTCTGGACGAACGGTACCACCAATTACTTCATCTACGACACCACGCTCGCGAGCCTCGCCACGGCTTTCCCGACGGTCCTGAGCGGCACCACGGTGACGAAGGCTTCCGCCCTTTCCTGGTCCAACGCCCAGGCCGGGTATGGCTACCAGGTCTTGGTGTCTCCCACCAGCAATTTCACCTCGGTCCAATCCACGACCAACCTCTCCGGCGCCTCGGTGCCGCTCACTTCCCTCGCCTCCTTCTCGAACCTGGTCTCCGGGTCCACGAACTACTACGCCATGGTGTCCGTGCTCTCGAATACGCTCTCGGCGCCGAGCTATATCTACGCCTCAGGCCTCGGTTCCTTCGTGTTCCAGGACGACGCGAACCCCATGGCCTTGGGCGCGCTCAGCGTCAGCAACGAACTCTACATCCCCGGTCCGTCCCCGACCCATTACTCCCTGTTCTTTTCCGGGACCGAAGCCAACGGCATGGAGATCTCCTACGTCTTCACGTTCTACACCAACACGAACGTGGTGGTCGAAACCCGCAGCAACGTCACCGGGACCTCCCTCGACGTCCGTCTGCTCACCAATTACGCCGCGTTGCCCGACAACGTCGGGATCAACTGGGAAGTCACGGCGATGGTCAACAGCCACCAGACCCTCAAAACCCTCACGGGGGTTTCCCGCTCCTTCTTCCTCAATAAGGCCAATGACGCGCCGACGGCGAGCAACCTGAGCGCGCCCCTCGACGGGCGCCTCTATTTGAACGATCCCATCACGCTCCAGAGCGTGAGCGATCCCGACCTCTACGACGCGGTGAGCAACGAGTTCGTCGCCTCGCTCTACCCGGCCTTCCCGGCGTTTTCCCTCTACACCTACGCGAGCACCAACCGCACGGCGCTGCTCTCCTCGTTCACCAACGGGAGCGGCACCGCGATCCTGCAGGACCTCGGCGCCTCGAACGCCGTCTACGTGCGCGTGCGGTCCTTCGACAATCGGGGCGGGCTCTCCCCGTGGCTCTCGGCCACGAACGCCAGCGGGACCCTCTTCGCCGGCCTCAACGACCTCCGCCTCGTGGCCCCGGTGCCCGTCTCGCCCGTCAGCCTCTCCGTGACCCAAGGGCACGGGGGCACGCTGTCCTGGTCCAACGCGGTCACCCTCCCATCGACCAACGCGGGGGGGCAACCGCTCCTCTACGCCATCCAATTCGCGACCAATTCCAACTTCAACGGCATGACCTCGACGAACGTCGACTTGAGCCTCGCGGGCAGCGTCGCGTTCTCCCAGGTCGATTTCCCCCGCCTCACCAATTATTCCGCGTGCTTCTTCCGCCTACAGGCCTATTACGGGGCCGGGAATGCCGGCAGCGTCTACGGCACGAACCTGGGGAGTTTCACCTTCCTCGACGACAACGCTCCCGTGGCCGCCTTCGTCCTCACGACGACGAACGAAGTCTACGGGACCAACGACGGCACCCCGGCGGAGCGCAGCCTGCGCTGGCTCGCCGCGAGCGAGGCCGACGGCGACCGGGTCACCTACGACCTCTACCTCTTCGCGACCAACACCAACGGGGCCCCCGCCATCTCCACGAACACCAACCTCGCCACCAATGTCCTCGATATCGCGTCGGCGAACAATTTCCAGGTCCTCCAGGACAATACCCGCTACTGGGTCATGATCACCAATATCCGCGATAGCCATGGGCGGGAGAACGTCTCCTACCCTTCCTTGGCGTCCTACCGTCGCGATTTCCTCTTCAACTTGAGCAACGACCTGCCGACGGCTCCCTCCAACCTCGCCTTCACGGTGAGCGCCCCCGCCGCCACCAATTTCGCCGTCTGCGCGCCCAAGGCGGAATTCGGGTTTTCCGCCACCGACCCCGATTCGTACGACATCGCCTCCCTGCAATACCACCTGTACGTGTACAGCACCAACGACGTCACCAATGCGTCCAACTACTACACCAACGGCGTCCCCGCCCAACCGATGTACGAGTACGTGACGTCGAGCAATAAAGCCAGCCTCTTCGACCTCGTCGCCCGGTACGCCACGCGCAATTTGAGCGATCCCGGCCTCACCAACGGGCGGCCCTTCGTTCTCGGCGTGCGGGCCTACGATCAGCGGGGCGGGGCCTCGGGGCTCTGGGTGTATCCCCTCGTCTTCACCTACTCGAACAATAACCTGGCGCCCACGGTCAAACCCCAATTGGCATTCTCCAACGGCCTCCTCGGTTCCACCCTGTATTGGACCAACGGATCCGATCCCGACGATTCCGCCCTCCTCTACCGCATCGAAATCTCCGCCTCCTCGTCGTTCGCCACGCTCTTGGCTTCGACCAACGCCGCGGCGCAGCAGGGCGCGGCGAACCAGGTCTCGAGCCTCCCCCTCGCCTCGCTCCCGGGCTTCGCTTCCCTCGCGACCGGCCGGGCCTATTTCATCCGCATCGAAGGACACGACCCCTACGACGGCACCAACCTGGGTTATTCGGCCCCCTCCGGGTTCTACCTCCCCCGCGCCGACGAAGACCTCGACTTCACCGAGTTCCATATCGGCGACCTCTCCGCCGCTTACGCCGGTCGAAGCGCCGACAAGGCGCTCAAATTGACCCTCCCCGCCCCCGGGCTCCCGGAGGGGATGCTCCTGCGCCTTCGGAGCGTGCCCTACGCCTCCGTGGGCCTGAAGACGAATTTTTCGGCCTGGGTGACCGCCTTCGGGAAGGTCTTCCCCGACCGCAATCGCCGGGTCGTCCAATCCAAGATCTACGAAGTCGGCGCCAGCGCGCTCGATGGCACGCGGGCGGACGCCGCCTATGCCACCCCCGTCCGCCTCTCCCTCACCCTCGCCGATGCGGCGCTCCTCGCCATGAGCAATACGGCCTATTACCGCATCGCCCAACTAAACGGCGCCACGACCGAATGGAATATCCTCGATTCGGCCACCCAGGCCGATGGCCTCTTGGGATGGGTCGCCACGAGCAATGGCGCCTTCACCGTGCTGGCCCACGTCACCCCGATGGAGGCCCTCTCGAGCCCGCTCGCCTTCCCCAACCCGGTCTCCATCGAGAAGACGGGGGCCGTCTCGCTCTCCGTGGTGACCACCGCCGCGGGTAGCCTCGAGATCCAAGTCCTCGATCTGCGGGGGCGGATGGTCTTCAAGACGCGCCAAGACGTGGAAGCCTCCCCCGAAGGCCGCCTGCGGGTCTTCCGTTGGGATGCCCGTGATTCGTTCGGTCAATTATGCGCCCCGGGCGTCTATGTCGTGCGCTATCTCTTGACGTCGCCCGGACAAGCGGTCGTGGTGAAGACCACCCGGATAGGAGTGAAATGATGACCCTCTTTCGTACCCGCCTCCCCGCGGCCACCCTGGCCCTCGCCGCCCTCCTGGGGACCGCATCCCGGGCCCAGGCCCAAATCGTCAATCCCATCGCGATCACCCAACCCACCGCCGATAAGGCGGGGCTCTTCTCCACCGAAGTCGGGATGACCGCCCGTAATTTGTCCATGGGGCGGGCCTTCACCGGCGTGCTCGACGACGCCAGCGCCCTCTACTTCAATCCGGCCGGCCTCGCCCTGGGCACCCAATTCCTGGGCGCCGCGAGCTATTCCTTCATGGATCTCGGGGTGCGGTATTTCAGCGGCGCCTTCGCCTTCCCCTTCACGGAACGCTTCGTGCTCGGCGTGGGCTGGATCAATACCGGCCTCGCCACGAAGATCGACAAGATCGACGTCTTCGGCATCCCCACCGGGGAGACCTTCGGCCAGGACGAGAACCTCGTCACCGTCGGCCTCGGCATCCGCCTCTTCCAAAGCGATAAATGGGGCCTCATCACCACGGGGATCAACGCCAAACTCGCCACCCTCGCCTTCGATTCGGATGTGAGCGCCGGCCTCGGCTTGGACGTCGGCTTCGCGTGGGATCTCCCCCGCATCGCCTCCCGCTTCGGCCTCTCCTTCCAGAACGTCCCCCCGCCGAAGATGACCCTGGCCACGGGGCGCGCCGCCAGCTATCCCATCAACATGCGCTTGGGCTACAGTACCCGGCTCATCCCCAAATTGCTCCTCGCGGCCGAGTTCGACCTCATCGGCCTCGCCCATCCCCAGCCCCAGTTCGGCGCGGGCGTCGGCGCGGAATGGACGCCCATCCGCTTCCTTTCCCTCAACGCGGGTTGGAACCTGACCGAACTCAGCCTGGGCACCTCGCTCCACCTCCTCTCCTTCGACGTCGGCTACGCGTTCATCCTCGGGTCGGGCGGGGCGAGCCACCACCTCTCCCTCGGGTACGTCTTCGGGCGCATCCCTTCCCTCGAGGAGCGCGACCAAAAGAAGCGCGATGGCGACTTGGCCTACCGGGAACTCGACCTCGCCTACCGGGAAAAAATCGCCAAGGAAGACTACCGCGCGGCGAGCGACCTGATGTCCCAGCTCATCCAGAACCGGAAAGCCTATACGTCCACCGTCGAGGAGGCCCTCCTTCTGGCCCAGAAGGAACTCGGGATGAAGATCCGCTCCGAGGAACTCTACGCCAAGGCGGATAAGGAATACAAGGCCCGCCAATTCGACAAGGCTTTCGAGACGATCCAGGAAGTCTACCGGATCAATCCGGACTACCGCAAAGCCGTCTCGCTGAAGGAGAAGATCATCAACCACCGGGAGGTTTCGGAGCGCATCGCCGCGATCCGGGAGCACGTGGCCAAACGGCGCTACGAAGAGGCCGACAGCATGATCGAATACTGCCTGAAGCTCGAGGCCGAGAACCCCGATCTCGCCGCCCTCAAAAAGCAGGTGAAGCCCTTCGTCGCCGAGTCCATCTCGCGGAAGATCCTGGAGGAAGCCGCGCTCTTCGTCAAGATCGGCAACCGCCCGAAGGCCCTCGAGAAGGTGGAGGACGCCCTCAAATACTGGCCGGAGAACCCTGACGCGAAGGCCCTCAAAACCCGCATCGGCGCCGAGGAACTGTCCGCGCGCTACGCCCGGGCCTTCGAGGCCTTCAAGGCCGGACGCCACGAGGACGCCATCGCCCTCTGCGTCGAACTCGAGGCCACCAAGGCCGAAGGAACCGAAAGCGCCAATATCCTCGCGGATATCCGGAAACTGAAGAACCTCGCCAACTCGCGCCTGTGCATCGTCAAGGCCAAGGCGGCCCTGGACGCCTCGGACTTCAAGGCGGCGGAGACCCAGATCAAGAAGGCGCTGGAGTTCGACCCGACCAACCCCGAGGCCCTGGAAACCTACGAGCGCTACAAGAGCATGAAGGCGCTCCTCTCCCCCTGAGGGCGATATGCAATTGCGCGACCTGCTCAACCAGTACCAGCCCATTACCCTGGAGGAGATCCTCGCCCAATGCGAGATCCTGCCCTTCGACATCTACCACCTGCATCCCGAATCGAAGTCCTACGTCCTGCTCGCCAAGGCGAATCGAAGCGTCTCGACCATCGCGAAACTGGCCTTCCAGTTCTACATCCGCAAGGAGGACGCGGCGGCCTACCTCGAGATCAAGACCCGCAGCGTGGCCAAGTACCGGGAGACCTTCGAGACCAAGATGTCGGACCGCTTCGCCACGATGGAGGAGAAGGCCGAGTCGCTCTACCGCTTCGCCGACGTGCTCATCGAGGCCTCCCTCAATAATCCCCAAGACCTCAAGATGATCGAGGAGACCCGGGGGTTCGTGAAGATGGTGGTCGACCTCGCCGCGGTCAACCTCACCCTCCTCGACCACCTGAAACGGGAGGGCGACGTCAACCGCTACCTCTACCGGCATTCCATCAACGTCTTCATCCTCGCCAGCACCTTCCTGCAACTCCACGCCATGCGCGCCGGGGGGATCACCCCCAAAGAGGTGCTCAACGCCGCCATGGGGGCGCTCTATATCGACATCGCCATGCCCCAAGTCCCCGAGGAGATCTACGGGAAATCCTCCCCCCTCACCGATGAGGAGATGGCCGTCATCCGCCAGCACCCGGCGGCGGGGTATGCCATCCTCAAGACCGCCGTCGACGAGCACCAGGTCGTGATGTCGGAGACGTCCCTGGCGGTGGTCCTGGGCCACCATGAGCGCTTCGACGGCTCCGGGTACCCGAAGGGCGCCAAGGGCGACACGCTGCCCCTCGCCATCCGCGCCATCTCGATCTGCGACGTCTATGAGGCGCTCACCTCGCCTAGGCCCTACCGGCCCCCCTACCTTCAGTTCGCTGCCGCGAAATTCATGAAAGAAGAGATGGCGACCAAATTCGACCCGGATCTCCTCGACAAATTCATCATTATGCTGGGCCCCAAGCAGATGATCGAATACGAGTTCGAAAAGCGCCGCCTCCTCAAATAAGCGCCCCGAGGCCGGAAACTCGCGGCTTCCGCGTTTTCGGACTGGACATCCCACCGGGATGCAGGGTATAATCCTTTCGTTATTGCGGGGTGGAGAAGTCCGGTATCTCGTCGGGCTCATAACCCGAAGGTCCCAGGTTCAAATCCTGGCCCCGCTAAGAACAGCGCGGCGGGCGCGGGCAAGTGTCCGCTTCCGCCGCGTTTGCTTTTGGAGGGCGGCGTAGCTCAGTCGGTAGAGCAAGGGAATCATAATCCCTGGGTCCGCGGTTCAAATCCGTGCGCCGCTAATCGAGAAACCCCGGGGAAGCCCGGGGTTTCTTTTTGGTCCCTTTCCCGTCGCGCATCCCCGGAACCCCCGATACGACGTACTTCCTTATCCGTTTCCCTCTCGTACCTCGATAGGACCGCTCCGCGGCAACCGTCGCCCGAAGTGGCCGGCACGAACCCCGCCCGCGTGGAAAAGCAGCGCCGCATCCAGCCCCCTATTTTTGGGAAGGGAACCGTTCCACGGAAAATTCGGCCCACGGGTGAACTCGAAGGGGCCTTCCGGGCCATTCCCGGAGCCCATTCCCGTAGGAATCGAGTCGTGGGGGTAAAAAAAACCCCGGCCGCTATGGCCGGGGTCTTCTTCTATCCGATGGGGCGTTCAACCCTTGAAGCGTTCGGCGACGTGGGACCAGTCCACCACGTTCCACCAGGCGTCGACATAATCGGCGCGGCGGTTCTGGTAATTGAGGTAATAGGCGTGCTCCCAGACGTCGAGGGTCAGGAGCGGACTGCCCGAAACCCCGGAGATCGCCTCGCCCATGAGGGGATTATCCTGGTTCGGCGTGGAGGCGATAAGCAGCTTGCCGTCTTTCTTGAGGAGCCAAGCCCAGCCCGAGCCGAAGCGCTTCAGCGAAGCGTCCTTGAACTTGGCCTTGAAATCGGCGAAACTGCCGAAATCGCGCTTGATGGCGTCGGCCAGGGCCCCGGTGGGCTCGCCGCCGCCCTTGGGCGACATCATCTCGAAGAACCAGTTATGGTTGATCACCCCGCCGCCGTTATTGCGCACGGCGGTTCGGATGTCCTCCGGAACCTGGGCGAGCTTCGACATGAGGTCTTCCAGGCTCCAGCCCTCCACCGGCTTGCCGGCGATGAAGTTATTGAGGTTGGTGACGTAGGTCGCGTGGTGCTTCCCATGGTGGATTTCCATGGTGCGCCCGTCGACGTGGGGTTCGAGGGCCTTGGTGTCGTAGGCCAGTTTGACGTGTTGGATAGGCATGTGCTCTCACTTTCCGCCGAAAATTTTCTCGAGGCCCTTGGTGTCGGCGGTCATGGCCTTGTCGCCCTGCTTCCAATTGGCCGGGCACACTTCACCGAATTTCTCGAAGTGCTGGAGGGCATCGACCATGCGCAGCGCCTCGTCGACCGAACGCCCGAGGGGCAGGTTATTGACGACCTGGTGCTGGACGACGCCCTTCTTGTCGATGAGGAAAAGGCCGCGCAAGGCCACGCCATTGTCGCCGCCGTCGCGCACCAACACATCGAAGGAAGCCGCGATTTCCTTTGTGAAATCGGAGACCAGGGGGTAACTCACGCCTTCGATGCCGCCCTTCGCCTTGGGCGTGTTGAGCCAGGCATGGTGCGAGAAATGGCTGTCGGTGGAGCAGCCGATGACCTGTACCTCGCGCTTCTCGAACTCGGCGAGTTTCGCCTGGAACGCGTGGAGTTCGGTGGGGCACACGAAGGTGAAGTCGAGCGGGTAGAAGAACAGCAGAACGTTCTTTTTTCCCCGGAAATCGGAAAGTCGGAAATTGTCCTTGACTTCCCCACCGCCGACCACCGCTTTTGCGCTGAAATCCGGCGCCTGTTTGCCTACGAGAACCATGATTGCCTCCTTTAGAATCAGTCTAATTTGATACTCTACAATCTAACTCGACTTCCCGCCGGGGTCAAATTTTGATCACCAGAGCGAAGTCGCCTTTCCGGAGGCGATGGCGAGGTGGTCCCGGGGACCACAATGACCGAAGAAACGCAGGCCGCTTCGCGCCTCGACATCCCCAATGCTCGTGAGGTAGGGCTCATGGCGATAACCGCCCTTTTGGCGCTGAATTTCCTGGGGATAGATGAATGCGAGCACGATCGGGGGGATTTCCTGGAGCGGCCCGGTCGGTGGGGCGCCCTCTCGGATCACCACTTTGAAAAAGGAGTCGGGGATCGCCACTTTGAACTCGTTGGATTCCCCCAGGAAACGGCGCACTTTTTTCCAATCGAAAAGGGGGCCGCAGATGACCCAAATTCGGCCGAACCGATCCGCCCATTCCAGGGTCTTCATCTCCAAATCCAACCAGATGCCCTCGTTCATTTCCTTGCGCTGGGGGCAGGCGTTGAGGAAGGTATGGGTATTCCAATCCGCCGCTTCCCCCAGGCGGGACGCGGCTAATTTCATGCAGAGGTGCCCGCGGTCATAGAGGATCTGGGCGGAATCGGGGAAGCGGTCCCGGAACGCCTTCGCATAGTGGTAGGATTCGTCGTCGGGCGCCCAACCGCGGGCGAAGAGGTCGCCATCGGTCATCCATCGGGGGGGGCGCTTGAACTTGGGGAGCACGCCATCGGGACAGGTGTTCGTGAGGGCCTTGATTTCGTAGGACACCCATTGCGGCACGCCGAGGAGGTCGGGCGCTCCGTCCCCATCGTCATCATCCGGCCCGTCAAAACTCGAGACGTAGGCCTCGAAGGCGCGGACGATTTCCTTGGGCTGGGTATTCCAACGATCGTGATCGAAATCGGGGCGGAGGTTGATCGGCTTGAGCACCGCGGCGGTGAGGTACGCCTGGCCGAAACAGACGAGGAGCGCCAGGGAACGCGCCACGTCGAGCCCGCGGCATCCCGCTCCCCCATGTTTTTCAATACCGGCAATCGTTGAAACGGGCATGGGAAATGTCTCCGATCCGACATATTAAAATGGGCTCGGATCCCCGCGCTATGCCACGTTTTTTCGCATTGATGGCGCTTTTCGGCGCCTGCATGGCCTTTGCCGAACTTCCCCCCTCCCCCGATGCGCTCTCCAGGGTTCCAGGCGTCGATCTCATCTTATTTCTCCAATCCGCTTCCGCTTGGGAAACGCGGCGCCAGGAGCAGATGCGAAACCTTTTCGGGGAGGATTTTCCGACGACCAACGCCAAGTACGGCCCGGAGTCCATCCGCCTCGTCATGGTCCCCGTGCTGCTCGATCTCCGTTCGGACGTGGCCTTCCTTAAAATCGACCCTCCGCTGCTCGGAGAAATCCGCTCCAATTATCTGCTCGGTCTGTCGGATCAGGTCGCCTTTTTCACCCAGTGGGCGGAAGCGATCACGAACCGCCGCCTTCCCCCGGCTTCGCGCAGCGCCGCCGACCTTCTGTCGTCCGCCCGGGAACACCAAGGGCGCCATCTGGAAAGTCTCGAGGTACTACGCACCCACCTCGGGCTATCGACCCGGGGGAATAAGGCCGACCGTCCCCCGCGCTGAAACGTCCGGGGGGACCGTTCAATCGTTCCCGCCGACCCGGGCGGGGGTCGCACCCGATCCCACCGCGCGCTGGAGGCGGAGGCCTCGCGCCCGCCGCTGCCGCCATGGGCCGAGGCTTCCGATGCGAGAATTCAACCGAGTCCCGCCATTTCGCCCGCCGAACCACGGAGAATTCGATGACCGATACCATGACCGCGATCGCCCAGAGCCTTTCGACCCTCAGCGGCCTCCTTTGGGGGTGGCCCCTAGTCCTCACGCTCTTCGGCGTGCATCTCTTCCTGACCGTGCGCCTCGGTTTCATCCAACGCTACCTGCCTTTGGCTATTCGACTTTCGTTTTCGCGCAAACGCGAGGGCGCGGGGGATGTGAGCCAATTCGGCGCCCTCATGACCGCCCTCGCCGCCACCATCGGAACGGGCAATATCGTGGGGGTCGCCACGGCCGTCGCCGCCGGCGGTCCGGGCGCAGTGCTTTGGATGTGGCTCACCGGCGTTTTCGGAATCTCCACAAAATACGCCGAGGCCCTCTTGTCCGTGAAATACCGCATCCTCACCCCCCAGGGCACCATGGCGGGCGGGCCGATGTATGTCCTAGAAAAGGGGCTGAAATCCAAGCCCTTGGGCGTCCTCTTCGCCGCCTTTACCGCCGTCGCGGCCTTCGGCATCGGCAATATGGTCCAGGCCAATTCGCTGGCCGGCCAACTCCAGCAGGGCGCCGGGGTCGCCCCCTGGGTCTCGGGCCTTCTCATGGCCCTCTTGACCGCCCTCGTCGTATTGGGGGGGATCAAGTCCATCGCCCGGGCCTGCGAATGGCTCGTGCCGTTCATGGCGATTTTTTATGTGCTGGGCTGCCTGGCGCTCCTCGCCTTCGCCGCGGGCGATTTATGGCCCGCCTTGAAACTCATCTTCACCTCGGCGTTCTCCGGCCATGAGGCCATCCTGGGCGGGTTCGCCGGGGCGGGGATGAAGGAGGCCGTGCGCTACGGCGTCGCCCGGGGGCTCTTCTCCAATGAATCGGGGCTCGGGAGCGCGCCCATCGTCGCCGCCGCGGCCCAGACGCGCAACCCCGTGCGCCAGGCCCTCGTCAGCAGCACCGGCACCTTCTGGGATACGGTGGTGGTGTGCGCCCTCACCGGCCTCGTCGTCGTGGCCTACGGCGATTGGAAGGGCGGCTTCAAGGGGGTGGAATTGACCCGTCGGGCCTTCGCCCACATCCCCCAGATCGGTCCCGCCATCCTCACCGTGGGTTTGGCCACCTTCGTCTTCTCGACCATCCTCGGCTGGTCCTATTACGGGGAAAAGGCGATGGAATACCTCTTCGGACCCCGCGTGATCATCGGCTACCGCGTCGCCTGGGTCGTCTTCGTCTTCATCGGGGCCACGGTGCCCCTCCACGCGGTCTGGGACTTCGCCGATATCGCCAATGCCCTCATGGCGCTGCCCAACCTGCTGGCCCTCCTGCTCCTCTCCGGGGTGGTCGCCCGGGAAACCCGCAAGTATCTGAAGGAGCAGAGCCTCGACTCGGAGTGACGCCTCAGCCGATGGCCTTGCTCCCCCGCTCCCCAGTGCGGATGCGCACGCATTCCTTCAGATCGAGCACGAAGACCTTGCCGTCGCCCACGTTCCCGGTATGGCCGGCGTGCTCGATGGCCTCGAGGGCGGGCTTGACGAACGCGTCATTCACCGCGATCTCCACTTTGATCTTGTGGAGGAGGGCCCCCATCTCGCGGTGGCCCCGGTAGACCTCGGTGAGGCCCTTCTGCCGCCCATGGCCGAGGACTTCGCTCACCGTCACCAGGTGGATGTCGGCTTTATAGAGGGCCTCGAGGACTTCCTCGGTGCGGTGCGGTTGGATGATGGCGATGATGTACTTCATGGGGGATCACTCGATGATGGTGTAGGCCCGTTCGTGGTGCTCGGTGACGTCGAGCCCCGCGGCTTCCCCGAGGTTGGACACCCGCAGGCTGACGAGGACGTCGATGGCCTTGAGGAGGGCGGCCGTGGCGATGAAGGCGAAGAGGCCCACGGTGATGGTCGCGAGGAGTTGGGAGAAGAAGAGGGATCCGGAGCCCGAGAAGAGCCCCTTCACCGCCGGTTGCACGGCGGGCGAGGCGAAGATCCCCACCGCCAAGGTGCCCCAGATCCCGCCGATGCCGTGCACGCCGAAGGCGTCGAGCGCGTCGTCGTACATGAAGCGGGGCTTGACCACCATCACCATGGCGTAGCAGAGCCCGCTGGAAACGAGCCCGATGGCCATGGCCCCCATGACATCGACGTATCCCGCGCCCGGGGTGATGGCGGCCAACCCGGCGATGGCTCCCGTGGCGGCCCCCAGGATCGTCGGGCGCTTGAGGATCATCCAATCCAAGATCATCCACAGGAGGGTGGCGGCGGAGGCCGCTAGGTGGGTGACCAGCACCGCATGGGCGGCGAGGCCATTCGCGGCGAGGGCGCTGCCCCCGTTGAAGCCGAACCAACCGAACCAGAGCATGGCCGCGCCCATCATCGTATAGGTGAGGTTATGGGGCGGGTAGGCCTTGATGCTGCGGCGCCGGCCGATGATGTAGGCGGCCGCGAGGGCGGCGACCCCCGCATTGATGTGGACCACCACGCCGCCGGCGAAATCGAGGGCCCCGGCTTTATACAGCCACCCGTCCGGCGACCACATCCAATGGGCGACGGGGCAATAGACGAGAAGAGTCCACAGGAGGGTGAAGACGAGAAAACCGGAGAAACGCATGCGCTCGGCGAAGGCGCCGATGATGAGCGCCGGGGTGATTGCGGCGAACATCATCTGGAACAGCATGAACGCGATGTGGGGAACCGTCGTCGCGTAGGCCGTGGAAGGCGCCTGCCCGACCCCCCTCAGGAAGGCGTAGTCAAAATTGCCCAAGATGCCCGGAATGAGCGGCTTGGGGCTGAACGCGAGGGTGTACCCGACCGTGACCCACAGCACGCTCACGGCGGCCAGGGTGATGAAGCACTGCATCAGGACGGAGAGGACGTTCTTCCGACGCACCAGACCGCCATAGAACAACGCCAGGGCCGGGATCGTCATGAACAGGACTAACCCGCTGGAGAAGAGCACCCAGGCGGTATCCCCCGAACTAATCCCCGCAGCGGGCGAAGCCCCCTGGGCCCCCAAGGGGACGATGCCGAGTATGCTCGCGACCCAATACTTGCCCCATTTCATACCTGCCAAAGGTCACCTACCTAGAGTGGATGGCTTTTCCAGGCAAGAAACGTGCCAAACGGTCTATCCCACCCGAACTCCTGATCTATTGGAAGACGTCCTTAGGAAAATAGAGGGGATTTCGTCGGAGCCTGCCCCATTTACGATGGTCAGGTCTCCCGACTTACGGCATATGGGCCAAATAGGCCGAAAAACTTATTTTGTGGAAATCAAAAGATAGTTCAAATATTTTGCGATTTGCCTACTTCCTGGGCATCTCGTTTGATTTATCACGAATCCTCCATGTCGGCGGGGCCATGGAAAAGGCCCCGCCGACATGGAGCGCCCCTCAGCGCAGGAACTGGTTGAAGAGGTTCTCGTATTTCTCCTGCTTACCGCTGGTGCGGGACGGGACGTGGTTCTTGAGGGCGAGGCCGCGGAGGGCGAGGAGGTCCATCTTTCCGCTTTCGAAGCGGCGGCCCGCTTCCGAATCCCATGATTGGTAGCGCGCGCGGCGCATGCCGGGGAGCGCGCTCTCCTCGAGCATGGCGTGGGCGCACAAGAGGCCCCGGGCGAAGGTATCCATGCCGCCGATATGGGCCAGGAACAAATCCTCGACGTCGGTGCTATTGCGCCTGACCTTGGCGTCAAAATTGAGGCCGCCGGCCCCCAAGCCGCCGTTCCCGAGCACCACGAGCATCGCTTCGGTAACGTCGTAGAGGTTGGTGGGGAATTGGTCGGTGTCCCAGCCGTTGAACTCGTCGCCCCGGTTCGCGTCGATGCTCCCGAGCATGCCGTTCATGGAGGCCACCGTGAGTTCGTGGGCGAAGGAATGCCCGGCGAGGGTGGCGTGGTTGGCTTCGATATTGAGTTTGAAATCACGGGCGAGGCCGTGCTCCTTCAGGAAGCCGATCACCGTGGCGCTATCGAAGTCGTACTGGTGCTTGCTCGGCTCGCAGGGCTTGGGCTCGATGAGGAAGCTTCCCTTGAAGCCCGCCCGCCGGCCGTAATCCCGCGCCATCCGGAGGAAGCGCCCCAGATGGTCGAGTTCGCGCTTCATATTGGTGTTCCAGAGGTACTGGTAGCCCTCCCGGCCGCCCCAGAAGACATAATTCGCGCCGCCGAGTTCCACCGTCGCATCGATGGCGGCCTTCACCTGGACCGCGGCGTGGGCGGTGATGAGCAGGTCGGGGTTGGTCGCGGCGCCGTTCATGTATTTCGGGTTGCTGAAGCAATTGGCGGTTCCCCAGAGGAGTTGGATGCCCGACTCCTTCTGCTTCGCCTTGGCCAGTCGCACCATCGTCTGGAGGTTCTTCTCGTATTCCCCGAGGGTGGCGCCCTCCGGGCTCAAATCGGTATCGTGAAAGCAGTAGAAGGGCACGCCGAGTTTGCTCATGAACTCGAAGGCGGCGTCCAATTTCCACTTGGCGCTCTCGAGCGGCGTCTTTCCGCGCAGCCAGGGCAAGGCTTGGGTTCCGGGTCCGAACGGGTCGCTGCCGGTGCCGCAGAAACTATGCCAGTAGGCGACCGCATAGCGCAGGTGCTCTTTCATGGTTTTGCCGCCGACACGCCTGCCTTCATCGTAGTACTTGAAGGCCAGGGGTTGGTCGCTTTCGCGGCCTTCGTAGGGAATTTTTCCGATGCCCGTAAAGAATTCTTTTTTCCCGACCGTGACGTTGATGGGATTCATGAATGGCTCCTTCTGCTATTTATTATATATCAGTATAGCCAGAATGGCAAGGATTTTGGTTCATCTTTTTACAAAAACTCCCAAAGACAAAATTTCGAACTTTTATAGGGGAATCCCCTACTAACACACGAATGACAATAAAGGTCACCGTTTGCTCTATAAAAATTGACGCAATGTTTTACATAATTGAACTACAGGCTGGTTTCCAATGATTAAAACACTTCAAATCGGCATTCTTTGCGCCTTCCTCCTGTCCGCGCTTTCTTGCGCCTTCGATCCCACCACCGTCCCGAAGGATGGCGGAATCGACATGCAAATTTTGAACGCGGCGCCCCTGGCGGAGATGGAGATGGTGGATACGCCTTTGACCCGCTTCCCGAGCGGCCCAAATAATAGCCTCTGGGCGCGCACCACCTGGTCGAGTACCGGCATCGTCAAAGAGACGTTGGCGTCCAACCTGTTCCTGGGGACGATCACGCTTCGGATCCGAGAAGCGATCTGCGGAACCTTCGTGACGGGGGCCGACCTCGACTCCGTGTGGGGTTTCTCCAACTCCACGAGCCGCGCGTTCCAGACGACCCGGACGCGTTTCGCTTCCTTCCTCAGGATGGACGGGGCGTGGTACCTCGATCGAGTCGCTCCGCTCGCCATCGCCGCCCCGAATGGGGCTTCGGTCTCGATATCCGCGGTGCGCCTCTACCCCGCCTCCAATCTCACGGTACCCATGCTCACCCTTTCCAACGATAGCCTCTCGAACCTCATGGCGACCAACAGCCTGCCTCGGGTGGATAATTTCCAGTGGATCCGGGTCGAAGTGGATGCCACCGGAGCCGCGGCCAACGTCTTCGCCCACCACAATGGCACGCGCTCCCCGCTCTTCGACGACGGCTCCAATGGGGACCGCGTCGCCGGGGACCACACCTATTCGACCTCGATCTATATCGGGGGCGCCACCTGGAAGCATCTCCAATTCGACGCCATCGATCGCACGAGCATCACCGATCCCGCCACCCCCGTCGTCGCCACCGTTTGGGACGTCTTGCTCACCGCCCGCTACGCCACCGACGTCTACGAATAAGGCCCGGCCCTATTCGGGCCGGTAAAGCGGGGCCAACGCGGCGAGATGGTTCTTGTAGCGGAGGTAGGCACGCTCTTGGGCGGGCCCCGTGCGTGGGGAGGGTTTCGTCTGCGCCGCCCGGTTCATCCGCACATGCCGGGCAAGGAGGCGATTCAAAGCAGGACGGTCCGCTTTGCCCCCGCTCCCCACCGCCCAAGCGGCTTGGAGCGAGGCGCCAAAGGCCGCCGCCTCCTCCTCCACCGGGGTGACCACGGGAACCTCGAACGCATCGGCGGTCATCTGCCGCCAAAGGCGGCTCTTGCTGCCCCCCCCGATTAATTTGATTTCACGGGCCCGGAGCCCCAGCCGTTGGAAGGATTCCCACCCGAATTTCAGCCCAAAAACAGCGCTTTCCATGGCGGAACGGAGCACATTGGCTTCGTTCAAATTGCCCATCGTCAAGCCGAGGAGGCTTGCGCGTCCCCGGGGTAAATTCGGCGAGCGTTCGCCGTTGAAAAAGGGGAGCGTGACGACCCCGTCGCTCCCCACCGGGGCGCGAGCGGCCAGGCGCTCCAACTCGGGGAGGCTCTTGCCCAGAAAACCGCGCCATTGCTCCG
This sequence comes from Spirochaetota bacterium, assembly GCA_017302015.1. Classification (GTDB taxonomy): domain Bacteria; phylum Spirochaetota; class UBA12135; order COTS27; family JAFLEE01; genus JAFLEE01. The sequence continues at coordinate 26,590 of JAFLEE010000050.1, forward strand.
TCGCCACGGTGCAATTCATCGTGCAAAGGAGGGGGAGCCACCCGCCCGTGGAACTGCAGAACGCCGCGAGATTCCCGTCAGGATCGATGACCGGCTTGGAGGCGTAGCCATAGAGCGTCCCGGAAGTGCCCAGACTCATGGTCAGGGAACCGTCCTCTTGGGTACCCGTACCGATGGCGCCCATCATATTGTCGCCGCCCCCCGCGCTGACGGGCACTCCCTCGGGCAAACCCAAATGGCTGGCCGCGCGGCGACTCAGGGTGCCCGCCCATTCGTGGGGGCCGATGAGCGGTGGCAGGCAGGCGCGAAGATCCCTTTTCCCGTCGATGGCCTTAAGGACCGTAAGGTCCCATGCCCTCCTGCGGACATCGAGGAAGCCGGTGCCGGACGCATCCCCCCACTCCATCGTGAGTTTTCCCGTCAACCAGAAATTGAGGAAGTCATGGGGCAGCAAAAGATGCGCCATGGCGCGATAGGCCTTCGGTTCGTGTTTTTTCAGCCAGAGTACTTTGCTGGCGGTATACCCGGGGAGGATCGGATTCCCGGTCCTGCGGATCATCGCCTTTTCCCCGCCGCAGGCGGCCATGATTTCACCGCATTCGCGGACCGTGCTCGTATCGCACCATAATTTTACGGGGCGAATGGGATTACCCGATCGGTCGATCGGGACGAAACCATGCTGCTGGCCCGAGACCCCGATTCCATGGATGGAGGCCCTGAGCGCCTTGGGGATTCCCTTCATGGCCAGGGTGAGCGCCTGGACCCATTCAAGCGCCTCTTGTTCCCGGGTTCCATCTTCCCGCGAAACCATCGTGTGGGGGGCCGCTCCCCTCGCTACGACCTTCTTACGGTCCAAATCATAGACCAAGACCTTTGTGCTTTGGGTCCCGCAATCGATTCCTAAAAAGAGGCTTTTACCCATATCCCCACCCCTCCAGACGGTCATTTGCTTTAATTATAATATCAGATTTTGGATTTGGGTAAAAAAAGGCCAATTCGTTTGGTAAGGGAAAAAAAACGGATGGAAAAGGAATGAGCGGGCATCGGGAATCGAACCCGAGACTTCAGCTTGGGAAGCTGACGTTTGACCCCTAAACTATGCCCGCGGGGTGTGAGAGGATTCTGGAAACGCAGCGCGATGCTCCCGAGAAAAGAGCCGCCCAGCGCCCCGAAACCTCCTAGAGCGTATCATCTTTTTGTCCCCGATCACAATCCTCCCTCTCTCGGCAAGCGCCATCTTCCTGGGGACCGACGCGAACGGCTGCCATGGGTGCCTCGAGGCCCATGCCGACTCCCCCACGGTTCGTCGCGGCGAGTCGCACCAAGGCGCGTCAGCCCTTCGGGGATGCGTCTTGGTGCTCCTGGGGCCTTCGTGCTACCATCTGGCGTTCCCTTGGAGTCCATCATGCAAACAAGCGCGACCCGAAATGGAAAGAAAGTCATCATCGTCGGCGCCGGGCCCGGGGGGCTCACCGCCGCCATGATCCTCGCCCAGCGCGGTTTCGAGGTCACGATCCTGGAGAAGAACGCCCAGGTCGGGGGGCGCAACGGCGAGTTCGCCACCGGCCCCTACCGCCACGACATCGGCCCCACCTTCCTGATGATGAAATTCCTCCTCGACGAGATGTTCCGGGAAACCGGGCGCCGTTCGGAGGATTACCTCGAGTTCGTGCGCCTCGACCCGATGTACCGCCTCGTCTTCCATGACAAGGTCCTCCATCCGGTCGACGACCCCAAACGCATGCACGACGAAATCGAGCGCCATTTTCCCGGCGAGGGCCCGGCGCTCGGCCGTTTCCTCGCCCACGAGCGCCGCCGTTTCATCAAGATGTACCCCTGCCTCCAAGTCGACTACAGCACCCCCTGGTCGATGCTCAAATCCCGGTTCCTCAAGGCGCTCCCCTTCCTCTCCATCGGCCGCTCGCTCTACGGCAACCTCGCCTCGTTCTTCGGCGACGAGCGGCTGCGCCTTTCGTTCACCTTCCAGAGCAAGTACCTGGGCATGTCCCCGTGGGTCTGCCCGGCCGCGTTCAGCATCATCCCGTTCATCGAATACGCCTTCGGCGTCTGGCACGTGATGGGGGGCCTCAGCAAGATCAGCGAGGCCATGGCGAAGGTGGTGGTCGAGGAGGGGGGCGTCATCCGCCTGGGCGCGAAGGTGCAAAAACTCCTTTTGGAGGGGCGCCGCGCCACCGGGGTCGTCCTCGCGGACGGCACCTCCCTCCGCGCCGATGCCGTGTTCGTGAACGCCGATTTCGGCCATGCCATGGAAACCCTCCTCGAGGGCGCGCCCCTGGGCAAATGGGCCCCGAAACGGCTCAAAAAACGCGAGTTTTCCTGCTCCACCTTCATGCTCTACCTGGGCCTCGACACGAAACTCGAGCTCCCGCACAACACCATCGTTTTCGCCCAGGACTACAAGAAGAACCTCCACGAGATCACCACCAGCAAGAAACTCTCCCCCGAGATCTCGTTCTACCTGCGGAACACCAGCGCGACCGACCCGACCGTCGCGCCCCCCGGGCATTCTTCCGTCTACGTGCTCGTGCCCGTCCCCAATAACGATTCGGGCATCGATTGGGAAGCCCAGAAAAACGCCATGCGCGAGCGCACCCTGGACGCCATCGAAAAGCGCCTGGGTTTGCCCGATTTCCGCAGGCATATCGTCGCCGAGAAGGTCTTCACCCCGAAGGATTGGGCCGAGACGATGGGCGTCTACAAGGGCGCGACCTTCAATCTCTCCCACTCCCTCGACCAGATGCTCTATTTGCGCCCCCATAACCGCTTCGAGTCCATCGGCGGCGTCTACCTCGTCGGCGGCGGCACCCACCCGGGAAGCGGCCTTCCCACCATCTACGAATCCGGCCGAATTTCGGCGAACCTCCTCTGCCAAGACTTGGGCATCCCCTACCCGCCTCCGCGCCCCATCGAGGAATCCCTGCCGGATTGAGTCGGGCGCCGGGCCGTCCACCCCTATTGCGGCGGATGGAGTCGAACCGAAGGGCAGGCCATCGCGACGCTGATCCAAGGGAATGGATTCGTAAAGGGAACGTTCGATGAGTCGTGGCTTCCCCGGCTACACGACGGGGGGACTTTCGACTTCCGCGAAGACTGAAAAAAACTTCAGCGGACGAGTCGATCGAGGATGGAAACGAGGACCTTGTTCATCGCCTGGCAGCGCACCGTGCCGTCGAGGATCGCGCTCTCCGCCTGCACCCAACGGGAAACGGCCAATTCAGCGCGGCCATTGTCCACCAGCCCCCGAACCGTGTCGGCGGTGAGTTCGAAATGGCATTGGAGGGCGAGGGCGCGCTTGCCCCAACTGAAGCCCTGCTGCTTCACGGCCTCTGACGCGAGGAGGTGCACCGCGCCCGTGGGGAGTTCCCAGGTGTCGCCGTGCCAATGAAAGGCGGGGCTCGCGTCCGGGAGATCTTTCAGGAGGGGGGATGCCTTCCCCGCGGGGGTTTTGCGTACGGGGAACCAGCCGATCTCCCGGAAGCCGGCGGGGGCGACCCGGGCGCCCAGGGCCGCGGCCATGAGTTGGCCCCCGAGGCAGATGCCCAAGACGGGCTTCCCGCTGCGGATGACGCGCTCGATGAACGCGATTTCGGCTTCCATCCACGGGAACTTCGCCCGGTCTGCGACCCCCATGGGGCCGCCCATGATCACGAGGAAATCGGTCTCGGCCTCGGCGGGCAGGGCCCCGGTTTCGTAGAGCTTATGCTGGCGGAGGGAATGCCCGCGGACCAGGGCCCAGGCCCCGATGCTCGCCGGCCCCTCGTAGGGAACGTGCTGCAGGACTTGGAGGCGCATTTTAGTCGATCCCCAGGCCCGTCAAGTCGCGGGCCTTCACGGCTGCCGTGCGGGTCGGGTCGTAGGTGAAGACCGGCTTCCCCGATTTCAGGACCGACACCCGGATCGGCCGGCCGATTTTTTTCTCGAGGAACCGGTACGCGCTGTATTCGGCGAAATCCTCGGCCCAGGATTGGCTGGCGTACATCGAGACGAACGGCGTTTTCGCGAGGCGCCGGTAGAACTCGGCCGCCCCGGAGATGGGGAGCTTCGGCTTTCCCTTGAATCCGTAGGGGCTGAGCGCGCCACGGCCCTCGAAATGATGGGCGGCATCGGTTTCGGTGTAGCCCGTCCACACCCCGCGCGTAAAGGGCACGGGCGTTCCAGGCAAATCGTAGAGCGTCTTGAGATCGGCCTCGACCCAGGGGGTCTTGTGCATGGCGTAATCGACCGCATGCGCGGCCTCGTGGAGGAAAAGGTAGTCGAACCCTGACAGCAGGCCACCGGCGTCGACCCGCACGCGGAAGTCTTCATCGTCGCTGAGGAAGGCCGTCGCATCCTTCCACGAAAGCCATCGCGAGGCCGTGGCTTGGAAGGCCGCCGCGTTCACCACCAGATAACTTCGCACCGCCCCGCTCTTCTCCGGCAGGAATTCGGTGAAGCCGCCCCCCCAATAATTCTGCACGGGATAGATGGCGACGAGGTGCTCCTTGAGGATGCCCTGCCACGCCCCGGGCAGGAGGGCGAGGGCCGACCGCACCCGCGCCCTTTCGGCTTCGCCCACCGGAAAGGCCGCGTAGTCCCAGCGGTTATCCGCGGCGCGCAGATGGTCGAGGAGCCAGCCGGGGATCGTCTTCATCCGTGCATCGACGGGGCTGGCGGGGTCGAAACCGTGGTTGGAGGCGTTGCGGTGCGCCTCGCCCGCGAATTGGGCCCAGAGCGCAGCCTTGCCCGGGGATGTCTTTGCGGAGGAGCATGAAATGAGGCCGAGGGCGGCAGGAAGGATCAAGGCGGAAAGGAGGAGCCCGAGAGGAACACAGGGCGCCGGAAGGGTCGGAGTCTTCATGCCCAATTAAATGATGAAATCGCCCCGCGGAAAAGAAGGCCGGCCCCGGGCCCGCTCCGGGGCGAAGAGCAGGCTCACACGTCGACCAATTTTTCGATCTCGTCGATCTCCATGCGCATCTGCACCGCCAAGAGTCGCGCGTATTCCCCGCGCTTCATCACGAGTTCCCGGTGCGTGCCCTCCTCGATGATGCGCCCCTCCCGGAAGACCAGGATGCGGTCGGCCCGGAAGATGGTGGAGAGCCGGTGGGCGATGATGAAGGTCGTCTGGCGCCCGGCGAGGCCGTCGAGGGCCTTCTGCACTTCAGCCTCGCTCTCGCTGTCGAGGGCGCTCGTCGCCTCGTCGAGGATGAGGATCTTGGGTTTGCGGAAGATCGCCCGGGCGATAGAGATGCGCTGGCGCTGCCCGCCCGAGAGTTGCACCCCGCCCTCCCCGATGAGCGTGTCGTAGCCCTTGGGGAGCGCGCGGATGAACTCGTCGGCATGGGCGTCCCGCGCGGCCTGCACGACGTCTTTCTGGGTGTACTTCTGCCGGGCATGGGCGATATTGTCGCTCACCGAACCGGAGAAGATGATGGCGTCTTGGGTGACCACGCCCATCTGACGGCGCACCGTGCGCATATCGACGGACCCGAGGGGCGTGTCGTCGATCTTGATCGTGCCGTCCTGCACGCGGTAGAGTCCCAGGAGGAGGTTGACGAAGGTGGTCTTCCCCGAGCCGGACTCGCCCACGAGGGCCACGGTCTTCCCCGCCTTGATGAGCACGGTGAGGTCGCGGAACAACGGGGTCTGCCCCACGTGGGAGAAGGTCACGTTCTGGAAGGTCACGTCGCCGCGCAAGGTACCCGCCTTGGGCTTGCCTTCGTTGTGCTCGAGGTCGGGGCTCTCCAGCACCTCCTTCACCGAGACCACGGCTTCCGCGAACATGGTCAGTTGGGGGAAAAAGTTGAGGATATTGCGCACGTTGTCCATGATCACCGTGATGAACTGGAGGAAGAGCAGCAGGGAGCCGAGGGTGAGCTGGCCCTGGATCACCCAAAAGGCCGCCAGGCAGACGACGCCGATGAGGGTCCATTCGGAGAGCACCGAGTTCGACGAGCCGAAGAACGACTCGATGAGGCGCAATCGCTTGATCTTCTCGAGTTCGTTGAGAGTGGAATCCCGAAACCGTTCGCGCTCGTAGGCCTCCTCGCCGTGGAGGCGCGCGAGGGTCTGGGTCTGGATGAAGCTCCCCACGCTCTTCGACAGGCGCTCGTTGGCCAGGCGCAGTTCGTGGTGCGAACGCAGGATCCGCTTGATGAAGAACCGGTAGAGGAGCAGGTAGCCCGGGATAAAGGCGATGTAGAAGAGGAAAAGCTTGAAGTTGACCGTCGAGAGCACCACGCAGGCGAACCCCAGCGAAATCGCCGCATTGAGCATGAGGTCGAGGAACTGGTTGGCGAAGCCCTCCATCTTGTCCACGTCGACCATGATCTTGGAGAAGAGCCGCCCCGAATGGTTGCGGTTGAGGAATCCCACCGAGAGCAATTGGAGCCTTTGCACGATGTGGTTGCGGATGTCCTTGCTGACGTTCTTGACCATCTCGGCGTTGGCGTAGATGGCGTAGCTGGTGTGGAAGACGATGTTGAAGAAGAGCGCCGCGACCACCGCGGCCGCGAGCAGCACCATCTTCTGCCATTCGCCCGAGGGGATGTAATTGTCCACCAGCGTCATGACCACCAGGGGCACGAGCATGGTGGGCAGGCGCTTCAGCAGGTAATAGAGGGCCACCCAGCCGAGGCGGTGGCGGTAGGGGCCGAAATAGGAGAAATAGAACTTCAGGTGCTCGCTCATCGGCGAGTTCTCGGCGCTCCGTTCCTCGACGCTCATCGGTGCCCCCCCGTTTTGAGCGCGGCGATCTGGTCCATGGGCATCTTCACCTGCTGGGAGAGCAGGCGCGCGTAGTCGCTTTGGGCGTCGATGAGGTCGTTGTGGGTCCCGTGCTCCACGATGCGCCCGTCCCGGAAGACGAGGATGCGGTCGGCGTGGAAGACGGTGGAGAGGCGGTGGGCCACGATGAGGGTGGTCTGGTTCCCCAGGAGGGTCTCGATGGCGGCCTGCACCTCGGCCTCGCTCTGGCTGTCGAGGGCGCTCGTGGCCTCGTCGAGCACGAGGATGCGCGGCTTGCGGTAGAGGGCGCGGGCGATGGCGAGGCGCTGCTTCTGGCCCCCGGAGAAATTCTTCCCCCCCTCCTCGACCTTGGTGTCGAGCTTGTCCGGGAGGCGCATGACGAAGTCGTAGGCGTGGGCCTGGTGGAGGGCCTCGAAGACCCCCGTGAGATCCTCGGTATTGCGGCCGTGGGTGATATTGTCGATGAGGCGGCCGGTGAAGAAGGCGTTCTCCTGGCTCACCACGCCGATGGCCCGCCGGAAGGCCTGGAGATGGATGCGCGACATGGGGACGCCGTCGACGAACACCTCGCCCTCGGTGGGCTCGTAGAGCCCGAGGGCGAGTTTCAAGAAGGTGCTCTTCCCCGAGCCGGATTCCCCCACCAGGGCGATGGTCTTCCCGGCCTCGATGCGGTGGTCGATGCCCGCGAGGGCCTTGCGTTCCGTGCCCTGGTAGGTGAAGGTGACCCCGCGGAACTCGATGTCTCCCCGCAGGTTTTCCGGCGCCTTCCGATCGCCCTGGGCGACGGGATTCTGGCCCTCGCCCGGGTAGTCGAGCACCTCGCGCACGGCTTCCACCGCCTCGCGGAACTCGATATAGACCGGGAGTTGGTTGACGATATTGGTGATCGTGCCCACGACCATGCCGACGTACTGCAGGAAGAGGACCATCTCCCCGACCTGGAGTTTCCCGCGCATCACGAAGACGGCGGAGGCCACGGCGACGGTGAGCATGAGGGATTGGTTGACTACCGTGATCGCGCTCCCGAAGAGGGCGCTGGTGGCGATGACGTTGCGCGAGACGGCCACGACCTTCGTGTTCTCCCGGTCGACGCGGCGCCGTTCGAAGCCTTCCTCCCCGTGCACCCGGGTGAGGAAATTGGACTGGATGAACAGGCTCACCACCTGGTTGAAATCCTCCACGGCGATGCGGGAGAGGTGCTGGTGCTGGCGGAAGCGCTTGCGGAAGTACTGGTTGAGGCCGATGAAGAGCGGCACCACCGTGAGGAGCAGGAGAAGCAGCGTCGGTTTGATGATGAGGAGGAGGACGAGGCCCATCACCCCGCTGATGGCGCTGGCGAGGATGCCGTCGAAGAGGGTGCCGATGAAATTGCCCATGCGGCCCACGCTCACCACCACTTTGGCGTAGAGGCGCCCGCTCTCCTTGCGATCCAGGAATTCCTGGTCGATGCGCTGGAGCTTGTCGATGAGGGCGAGTTGGATGGAGATGAGGGTCCGCTTGATGAAATAGGCGTGGGTGGCGGTGAAGTAGGAGGTGTGGAAGATGACGTTCCCCAGCCCCAGGGCCACGGCCGCGAGGCAGACGACCAGGATGCCCGAGGGGTCGTTCGTGGGGATGTACTGGTCGACCAGCAGTTTGACGAGCACCGGGAAGAGGAAGAACGGCATGACCTTGAGGATCTGGAAGGCCACGATCCAGGCGCGCTCCCGGTTGGTGGTGGGCGAGAAGGCCAGGAACCAGCGCAGGAGCGCCAAGACTTCGCGCATGCTTCAGCGTTGGGGGCGCGTCTGGAAGACGTAGCCGAGGAGGCCGACGCGGTCGCGCACGATCTCGCACTTCACGGAGGTGTTCACCCGCATGAGGTCGATGCCGTCGAGCACCTTGATGTGGGTCTCGAAGACGATCTCGCCGGAGACCGGGTGTCGCTGGGCGAACTGGCTCAGGTAGGTGATCTCGCCGTGGAAGATCTGGTACCAGAGGTAGTTCCAGAGGTTGGATTTGAGGTAGACCTTATTGCCCTTGGCGACGAGGGAGTAGAGTTTCTCGGGGATCCAGGCCTTCACGTAGAACTCGTCGGTGCGCGCGACCTCGTAGATGGGCGTGCCCACGTCGACCCGGTCGAAGTCCTGCACCTGCACCTTCACGATCTCGCCGTCGAAGGGCGCCTCGGAGCGCAACAGGCGCACCTTCTCCTTGAGGTCGGCGAGGCGGTACTGGGTCTGGGCGACCGCGAGGCGCAGGCGCTCCATCTCGGCCTTCTGCATGACCTTATCGAGGCTATCGTAGTTCATGTTGGAGTAGCTCGCCAGGGCGGCCAATTGGACCCCCACATCGAGGTCCGCCACGCTGAGTTGGTTGGCCCAGCCGGCCACGTCCTGGAACTCGGTGATGACCTGCCCCTGGGTCACGCGGTCGCCGGATTCCACGAAGACCTTCTTCACCAGCGTGTCCTTGATGGCGCTGCGCACGAGGATCTGCTTCGGGGAAAGGACCTCGCCGTCGAGGACCACCTTGCGCTCGAACGAGACGAAGGAGAACAGGATGATCACGATGGGGACGAGGATGACCGCCAGGATCTTGGTCATCCGGATATAGCGCTCGGCGAAATCCAGTTGCTTGGGCGGGTCCACCGCCGCGGGATCGCTCATGGGGCCCCCCGTTCCTTCCAAAGCGGGCTCGGGTAGGCGCCGGATTGAACCAAGGCCGCCATCGCCGCGGCCACCACGGGCTTGTCTTCTTTATAGGTGACGCCATACCATCGCCCGGGGCTCGTGAGCACACGCACCTTCGCCTTCCCGTCATGGATGGCGCGGTCCACCAGGCCCGGGATCTGGAACTCGGACTTCAGGGGATCGGGCATGGACCCCAGAAAGGGTGGGAAATGCTCCTCGAGGTGGGCGAAAAGGGACGGGGTGAAGCCCCAGAGGTTGAGGGAAACCAACTCTTTACCTGTGAAGGATTCGGTCGCGGACCCCTGGGGGGCCTGGGCCCCGCCGCTAACGCGGGAAATACCCTGAACTTCGCGCACGGTCTCGAGTTCGCCCAGGGGACTCACGCGGCAGATCCCCCGGGAGACTTGGCCGTTTTCGGAGAGGGTATTTCCCAGTGGGTAGCCCACCATGGACCAATCCCAATGGGCGGAATCAGCCGCGCCTTGGAGGTAGGAGGAAAGCACCCCGAAAGACTCTTTCCCGTAAAAATCGTCGGCATTGATGACGCCGAAATTGCCGGGGATATCCGCCCGGGCGCAAAGGATGGCGTGGGCCGTTCCCCACGGTTTCGTCCGCCCCGGGGGCACGGAAAAACCGGGCGGAAGGGCGCCGGCGTCTTGGAAAACGTAGCGTACCGGCAGGAGGCCCTCGTAGCGGCGGCTGACGAGCTGGCGGAAATCCGCTTCGATCTCGCGGCGGATGACGAACACGAGGCCGCCGAAGCCCGCCCGGAGGGCATCGTAGATGGAATAGTCGAGGATCTTCTCGCCGTTCGGGCCGACCGGTTCGACTTGCTTGAGGCCGCCGAACCGGCTGCCCATGCCGGCGGCGAGGATGAGGAGCGTAGGTTTCACGCTCCAAGCATAGCCTGAAACCCGCGGGGGCCCGGAGGGCCCCGTTCCACCGTTTTGTTGCAATTTCGCGAGGCGGAGGGTAGAATCGATGAAACAACCTTGACAGCCCCCGTGATTAATCTCAAAAAAAAAACGCCTCCCCGCGATCGGGATTCCTCCGTTCGCCTCTCGTAGTCGCCTTCGCGCGTCCCGCGTCCGCGGCCCTTCCCCCCTCCCCTCTCCCGACAGTTCCAAACTGAATCCGATACGGCGGACCTTCCCATGAATGCAGAAGAACTAAAAACAGCCGTCGAGGCTCTCTCGATCCAGAAGGACCTCGACAAGAACGCCATCGTCGACGTGCTCGTCTCGACCTTCCAGAGCGAACTCGCCGATTACTTCAACGTCAACGACCGCGACGTGCTCTTCGAACTCGACAAAGAGTTCCAATCCGTCGCGTTCCTCCTCAAAGACGTGGTCGAGGACGACGAAGACGCCGACGAGATCCTCGAGATCAACCTCGAGCAGGCGCGGCGCTACGACAAGAACGCCACCATCGGCAAGAAGGTGCGCGTCCCCATCGACTTCTCCACCCTCGACCGGCGCCACATCCGCAACCTCAACTCGGTGCTCGTGCAGAAACTGCGCAACATCCACAACGAGGTCCTCTTCCGCGAGTACAAGGCGAAAGAGGGCCAGCTCATCCACGGCACCCTCATCCGCCGCAGCGGGCGCGATTTCTTCATCGATATCGGCAAGACCGAGGCCAAACTCCCGTGGCGCGAGCAATCGCCCCGCGAGATCGCGAGCCTGCGCCAGGGCGACAAGGTCAAGTGCCTCCTCAAAGAGGTGCTCCTCGACGAGAACAGCCGCCTCTCCATCATCCTCAGCCGCCGCGACCCCAATTTCGTCAAGCGCCTCTTCGAGATCGAGGTCCCCGAGATCGCCGACGGCGTGGTCAAGATCCGCGCCATCGTTCGCGAGGCCGGCACCAAGACGAAGATGTCGGTGTTCGCCACCAAGACCGGCGTCGAGCCCGTGGGTGCCTGCGTCGGCCTCTCCGGCATCCGCATCAAAGCCGTCATCAAGGAACTCTACGGCGAGAAGATCGACGTCATCCCCTTCGGCGCCGACCTCAAGATCTTCCTCTCCCGCGCGATGCAGCCCGCGAAGGTCACCCGCATCCTCGTCATCCAAGACACCGAGGAAGAGAAGGAAGCGCTGGTCGTCGTCGACGACGAGTCGTTCCCCCTGGCCATCGGCAAGGGCGGCGTGAACATCAAATTGGCCCAGGCCCTCACCGGCTGGCGCATCAAGCTCAAGACCGACAGCCAGATCGCCAAGAACCCCGAGATCATCCAGATCTTCTCGAAGGCCGAGGAGATCTTCTCCAACAGCGTCGAGAGCGACCTGCACCAGCTCACCGAGATCCCCGAGGAACTCATCGTGCGCCTGATGAACGCGGGCATCCTCAGCATCGCCGAACTCTACTCGAAGAACGTGCACGAACTCGCCCGCATCCCCGGCCTCACCGACGACGAGGCCAAGCTCATCCGCAAGACCCTCGACGAGCAGGTCGAGATCGTGGAAGACGAGAAAGACCTCGCCGCGCGGCGCGAGCAGTACATGGCCGAGTTCGAGGACGAACTCTCCGGCGTCTCCACCGATGAGGAGATCAAGGAAGAGATCCAGCAGGTCGAGTACCTCGTCTGCCCCTCCTGCTCCTTCGAGTTCGAATACAAGAACCAGACCCATTGCCCCTCGTGCGGCGTAGAGTTTGAGTTCGAGGAACGGGAAGAGTTGGTATAACCATGTCGAACGAGTCCAATCCCCCCGCCGGATCCCCGGCCGATACCTCGAAGATCATCCTCAAAAAGAACGATGACGGCACCACGACGAAAGTCGTGATGAAGAAGGTCATGCGGTCCGTGAAGGTCAAGGCCGCCCCGCACGCGGGTACGGCCCCGGCCGCTGCCCCCGCTCCGACGCCCGCGGCGCCACCGGCCCAGGCCGCGGTG
>JAFLEE010000051.1 GCA_017302015.1 Spirochaetota bacterium
ATGGCGGATGCAGCAGCCTGCGCAAAAGCCGGACAAACTACTCCGAACGGATATTATAACGTTGAGCGTATGATCAAATCTGTACTGCTAAACAAAGGTGAAGTTAAGATATGCGGTTCATGTAGCCAAGGACATCGCGGACAAAGACGGCTCCGTCGTGAAGACGGGCATCGACAAGGCCGCCGCCGAAGAGATGAAGAAGAAACTCACCGAAGCCGGCGCGACGGTCGAGATCAAGTAATTGGTTCCGGTCCTCAACCCGGATCCTTCCAGCGACCGGAGCCTCCCCGCCGAAAGGCGGGGGCGCGCCCGGTCAAAATTCATTCTACTCCCGCGTGGAGGGGTGCATGCCCGCCTCGACTGATAAAACCGCTAATCGCGAAGTCTTGAAGGATTTCCAGGCCTCGGAGCGCAATCGCTACCACCTCGGCCGACGGATCGATCCCTTCGAGCTCCCCGACCTCAACCAGATCCAGGTCGACTCCTTCCGGATGTTCCTCCAGGAAGAGGTGCCCGCCCCCAAACGGAAGAACCAGGGTCTCCAGTACCTGTTCAATTCGACGTTCCCCTTCAAGTCCAACGACGGCAAGGTGCGCCTCGAGTTCGACAGTTACGTCGTCGGCACCCCGCGCTACACCATCGAGGAATGCCTCGAGAAGGACCGCTCCTTCGTCGTGCCGATCAAGTGCACCATCCGACTGATCCTCGAGGAGACCGGCGAGATCAAGGAGCAGGAGATCTTCCTCGCCGACCTGCCCTACATGACCGACGAGGGCACCTTCGTCATCAACGGCGCCGTGCGCGTGGTCGTCAGCCAGATCCACCGCAGCCCGGGCGTGATCTTCGACTACAACCAGCGCGCGAACCTCTACCACGCCCGCCTCATCCCCGAGCGCGGCCCCTGGCTCGAGTTCGAGATCACCAAAGACCTGCTCTACATCCGCATCGACCGCAAATCGCGCATCCTCGCCACCACCCTGCTGCGCGCCATCGGCTTCGTGCAGAACGAAGAGATCCTCTCCCAATTCCACACCGGCACCGAGGTCGACGTGCCCGCCGATGCGGCCGCCGCCAAGACGGCGCTCGCGGGCGCCTGGCTCTTCAAGCGCGTCAACGGCAAGAACGCCGAGGGCGAAGACGAACTACTCTTCGCCGCGGGCGCCGAGCTCATCGACGAGAAGATCGAGGCCCTGGTCGAGAAGGGCATCACGAAGGTCACGATCGTGAACCCGGCCGAGATCGACGAAGAGGCCATCGTGCTGCGCACCCTCGAGCGCGACAACGTGCCCACGCAGGAAGACGCGTGCATGATGCTCTACACGGTGGTGCGCGGCAGCGAGCCGGCCAACGTGAAGACCGCCAAGAACGAGATCCTGCGCCGCTGGGAAAGCTCCATCGATAAGGAGAAGACCTGGGAGCAGTTCGACCCGCCGATGGCCACCCGGCCCGACGAGACCTTCCGCCAGATCGACAAGTCGATCTTCTTCAACAACGACATCTACTCCCTCGGCGCCGTCGGCCGCTACAAGATCAACAAGAAGTTCAACTACGGCGATCCCGACAGCGCGGCCACCCTCTCGCCCCGCGACATCGTCCAGACGATGAAGCACCTCATCCTGGTGCGCTCCGGCGACATGCCGCAAGACGACATCGACCACCTCGGCAACCGCCGCATCCGCAGCGTGGGCGAGCAACTCGTCAACCACCTGAAGATCTGCTTCTCCCGCATCGAGCGCCTCGCCAAGGAGCGCATGACGATCCAGGACCACGACACCCTGACCCCCCAGAACCTCATCAGCATCAAGCCGGTGACCGCGGGCATCAAGGAATTCTTCGGCACGAGCCAATTGTCGCAGTTCATGGACCAGACCAACCCGCTCTCGGCGGTCACCCACAAGCGGCGCCTCAACGCCCTCGGCCCGGGCGGCCTCACCCGCGAGCGCGCCGGCTTCGAGGTGCGCGACATCCATTACACGCACTACGGCCGCATGTGCCCCATCGAGACGCCCGAGGGCCCTAACATCGGCCTCATCGTCTCGCTGGCGACCTACGCCAAGATCAACGAGTACGGCTTCATCGAGACCCCGTACTACAAGCTGAAAGAGGGCAAGCTCACCGGCGACCTCCAGTACCTCTCGGCCATCGAGGAAGACCGCTACAAAATCACGCCGTGGAACCCCAACGTCAAGAAAGACGGCACCTACGGCGACAAGTTCGTCCCGGTGCGCAGCAAGGGCGATTACCCCCTGGAAGAGCCCAAGAGCGTCGATTTCATGGACGTGGCGCCCAACCAGATCATCTCGATCTCCTCCTCCCTCATCCCCTTCCTCGAGCACGACGACGCCAACCGGGCCCTCATGGGCTCGAACATGCAGCGCCAGGCCGTGCCGCTCCTCTTCTCCGAGGCGCCGGTCTGCGGCACGGGCATGGAAGAGAGCACCGCCCACGCCTCCGGTTTCGTCATCAAGGCGAAGAACGAGGGCAAGGTAATCTGGGCCGACAACGCCGAGGTCCATATCCAGCCCGACGGCGGCAAGAAGCCCGACGTCTACAAGCTCAAGAAGGCCCAGCGCACCAACCAGGACACCTACTATAACCAGCGCCCCATTGTCCACGAGGGCGAGGTGGTGAAGAAGGGCCAGGTGCTCGCCGACGGCCCGTCCACCGAGAAGGGCGAACTCGCCCTGGGCAAGAACGTGCTCTGCGCGTTCATGCCGTGGGAAGGCTACAACTACGAAGACGCCATCCTCATGAGCGAGAACCTGCTCAAGGCCGACACCTACACCTCCATCCACGTGGAGGAGTTCGAGGTCGAGGCGCGCGAGACGAAGCTCGGGAAGGAATATATCACCCGCGACATCCCGAACATCAGCGAGGAAGACTTCAAGGAACTCGACGACGACGGCATCGTGCGCGTCGGCGCCTACGTGCGCGCCGGCAGCATCCTCGTCGGCAAGGTGACCCCCAAGGGTCACACCGAGATCACCCCCGAGTACAAGCTCCTCCACTCGATCTTCGGCGAGAAGGCCAAAGACGTGAAAGACACCAGCCTCCGCCTGCCCCACGGCAACGAGGGCGTGGTGATCGGCATCAAGCGCTACACCCGCGACAACCGCGACGACCTCAAGCCCGGCGTGATCGAGCGCATCAAGGTCTACCTGGCCAAGAAGCGCAAGCTGAAAGTCGGCGATAAGTTCGCCGGCCGCCACGGCAATAAGGGCGTCGTCGCCCGCATCATGCCCATCGAAGACATGCCCTTCCTGCCCGACGGCCGACCGGTCGACGTGGTGCTCAACCCCCTGGGCGTGCCCTCGCGCATGAACATCGGCCAGATCCTCGAGCTCATCCTGGGCTGGGCCGGCCGCGAAATGGGCGTGACCTTCGCCTCCCCCGTGTTTAATGGCGCGCCCTACGAGTCCATCCAGAAGATCCTCAAGGGCGCCGGGCTCCCCGAAGACGGGAAGACCACGCTGCTCGACGGCCGCACCGGCGAGCCGTTCCTCAATAAGGTGACCGTGGGGGTCATGTACTACCTGAAGCTGGCGCACTTGGCCGACGACAAGATCCACGCCCGCTCCACGGGGCCGTACTCCCTGGTCACCCAGCAGCCCCTCGGCGGGAAGGCCCAATTCGGCGGCCAGCGCGTGGGCGAAATGGAAGTGTGGGCGGTCGAAGCCTACGGCGCGGCGAACATCCTGCAGGAATTCCTGACGGTGAAGTCCGACGCCATGGAAGGCCGCACGCGCATCTACGAGGCCATCATCAAGGGCGAGTACGTCTCGACCCCGGGCATCCCCGAGTCGTTCAACGTGCTGGTCCAGGAACTCCGGGGCCTCGCGCTCAACATCGAGATCTTCGACGCCCAGAACACCGAGATCAGCATCACGCCCCGTAAGAAAGAGAAAGAGAAGAAGAATCGCCTGATCTGACGACAGACCCCATCCGCGGAGAACCTACCGTGACGGAAAACTATAATTACGATCACATCCGCATCGGCATCGCGTCGCCCGAGACCATCCGGTCTTGGAGCTACGGCGAGGTGCTGCGGCCCGAGACGATCAACTACCGCACCCTGCGTCCCGAGAAAGATGGCCTCTTCTGTGAACGCATCTTCGGGACGACGAAGGAATACGAGTGCTCGTGCGGGAAGTTCAAGTCGATCCGCTACAAGGGCGTCGTCTGCGACCGCTGCGGCGTCGAGGTCACCCACACCAAGGTGCGGCGCGAGCGCATGGGGCACATCGAACTCTCTTGCCCCGTGGCCCACATCTGGTTCTACAAGGCCGTGCCCAGCCGCATCGGCCTCATGCTCGACATCTCCATCATCACGCTGAAATCGGTGCTCTTCTACGAGAAGTACATCGTGACCGACCCGGGCGACGTGCCCGGCCTGAAGAAGAACGAGCTCCTCACCGAGGAGATGTACTACGAGCACAAGGAGCAGTACGGCGAGGGCTTCCGCGCCGGCATCGGCGCCGAGGTCATCCGCGAGCTGCTCATGGACTTAAACCTCGAGGGCGAGGCCCAGGTGCTGCGCGAGAAGATGGCGACGGCCAAGGTCGTCGACAAGCGCAAGCTCATCCGCCTGTCGCTGCTCGAAGATTTCATGAAGTCGTCCAACCGCCCCGAGTGGATGGTGCTCGACGTCATCCCGGTGATCCCCCCCGAACTTCGCCCCATGGTGCAGCTCGAGGGCGGCCGCTTCGCCACCTCCGACCTCAACGACCTCTACCGCCGGCTCATCAACCGCAATAACCGCCTCAAGAAGCTCATCGCGCTCAAGGCGCCCGACATCATCATCAAGAACGAGAAGCGGATGCTCCAAGAGGCCGTCGACGCGCTCTTCGACAACGCGCGGCGCAAGCGCGCGGTGAAGGGCGCGGGCAACCGGCCCCTGAAATCCCTCTCCGACATCCTGAAGGGCAAGCAGGGCCGTTTCCGCCAGAACCTCCTCGGCAAGCGCGTCGACTACTCCGGCCGTTCCGTCGTCGTGGTCGGGCCCGACCTGAAGCTCCACCAGTGCGGCCTGCCGCGCAAGATGGCCATCGAACTCTTCAAGCCCTTCATCATGCGCAAGCTCGTAGAGAAGAAGCTCGTCTTCAACATCAAGAGCGCGAAGAAGGTCATCGACAACGAGTTCCCCGAGGTGTGGCGCATCCTCGAGGAAGTGGTGAAAGAGCACCCGGTGCTCCTCAACCGCGCCCCGACCCTCCACCGCCTGGGGATGCAGGCCTTCGAGCCCGTGCTCACCGACGAGAAGGCCATCCGCCTCCACCCGATGGTGTGCACGGCCTACAACGCCGACTTCGACGGCGACCAGATGGCCGTCCACGTGCCCCTCTCCAGCGACGCGCAGATCGAGGCGTGGACGCTGATGCTCTCCTCCAAGAACCTCCTCGACCCCGCCAACGGCACGCCGATCGTCAACCCGACGCAAGATATGGTGCTCGGGGCCTACAACCTCACCGCCTTCAAGAGCGGCGGCACGGGCGAGGGCAAGCGCTTCGGCGACGACGACGAGGTGCTCAAGGCCTTCGAATCCGGCAACCTCGACCCCCAAGTCAAGATCCTCGTGCGCAAGCCCGATGCCGACGGGTTCCGCGAGACCTCCGCCGGTCGCGTGATCTTCAATCGGGTGCTCCCCGAGGGCATGCCCGCCACGGTGCGGGTGATGGACGAGGGCGCGCTCAACGACCTCATCGCCGAGGTCTACAAGAAGTACGGCCCCTACGAGACCTGCATCATGCTCGATAAGATCAAGGAAGTGGGCTTCCACTACTCGATGCGCTTCGGGAACACGATCGCGGTCAGCGACATCCTCATCCCCCCCGAGAAAGAGGCGATGGTCAAGCAGACCCGCGCCGAAGTCGAACTCATCAACGAGCAGTACAAGAACGGCGTCATCACCGAAGACGAGCGCTACCAGCGCATCATCTCGAAATGGACCTTCGCCAACGACCAGATCACCCAGGTGATGATGAACAACCTGGAGAAGGACCGCGGCGGCCACAACCCGCTCTACGTCATGGCCATCTCCGGCGCCCGGGGCAGCCGCCAGCAGATCCGCCAACTCGCCGGCATGCGCGGCCTGATGGCCAAGCCCTCCGGCGAGATCATCGAGCTCCCGATCACCTCGAACTTCAAAGAGGGCCTCACGGTGCTCGAGTACTTCATCTCGACCCACGGCGCGCGCAAGGGCCTCTCCGACACCGCCCTCAAGACGGCCGACGCCGGCTACCTCACGCGCAAACTCGTCGACATCGCCCAGGACGTCACGATCGAGCACGAGGACTGCGGCACGATCAACGGCATCACCATCACCCCCATCAAGAGCGGGGAAGAGATCATCGAGAAGCTCTCCGACCGCGTGGTCGGACAGTTCACCAGCGAACAGGTGCTCAACCCCTACACCGACGAGGTGCTCCTCGAGCGCGACGAGTTCATCACCCCCGAGATCGCCAAGCGCTTCGACGAACTCGAGATCGAGCGGGTGAAGATCCGCTCCGTGACGACCTGCGACAGCCCCCGCGGGATCTGCATCAAGTGCTACGGGCAGAACCTCGCCTCCGGCCGCATGGTCGACATCGGCGAGGCCGTCGGCATCGTGGCCAGCCAGTCGATCGGCCAGCCGGGCACCCAGCTGACGATGCGGACGTTCCACATCGGCGGCGCCGCCAGCGCCGAGGCGCGGGACCCCGAGTTCAAGCTCCCCGCCGATTCCATCATCACCGTGCTCCCGGGCAACCTCGTGCGCAACGCCGAGAACCGCCTGGTGGCCGCGCGCCGCGGCTTCATGAGCGTCGCCACGGTCTACCACCGCCTCGAGCTCGGCGCGCTGCGCGCCATCAAGGTGAAGGACGGCGACCGCGTGCGCGTCGGCGACGTGCTCGCCGTGGACAAGGAAGGCAACGAGGTCACGGCCCGCAAGCTCGGCCATATCGTGCTCAACAAGAAGACGGGCGACCTGCTGCACGTGGCCGCGCCCTACCAGGTGCCCATCGACGTCGGCGGCATCTTCCAGGCCGAGGTCAACGAGTACATCAAGAAGGGCAACACGGTCTACGTGTTCGACCCGATCAACGAGCCCATCATCGCCGAGGTCTCGGGCACGGTGCGCTACGACGACATCTACATCAACAAGACGCTGAAGGAAGAGCTCGACGAGTACACCGGCGTCGTCAACAAGCGCATCACCGAAACGAAGGAAGAGAAGCTCCAGCCGAAGCTCATCATCGTCCCCGAGAAGGGCGATTCGATCACGGCCGACCTCCCGTCGGGATCGGTGCTCTACGTCGAGGACGGCCAGAAGGTCAAGTGCGGCGAGGTGCTCGCCGGCAAGATCCGGACGAGCCAGAAGACGAGCGACATCACCGGCGGCCTGCCGCGGGTGCAGGAACTCTTCGAGGCCCGCAACCCGGGCAACGTCGCCGTCATCGGCGGCATCGACGGCATCATCGAGATCGGCGAAACGGTCAAGGGCAAGCGGACCATCCAGATCCGCAACGAGTTCGGCGATACCGTCAAGCACGTGGTGCCCGCCGGCAAGGCGCTCGTCGTGCGCAACGGCGACCAGGTCAAATCCGGCGAGCCCCTGTGCGAGGGCGACGTCAACCCCCACGACATCCTCAAGGTGCAGGGCGAGATCGCGCTCTACGGCTACATCCTCGCCAACGTCCAGGAAGTCTACAAGCGCCAGGGCGTGAACATCCACGACAAGCACATCGGCGTGATCATCCGCCAGATGCTGCGCAAGGTGGAGATCGTCGATCCCGGCGATACCTCCTACATCCGCGGAGAACTCGTCGACCGTTACCGGCTGCGCGAGGAGAACAAGGCGGTGAGCGAGGAGGGCGGACAGCCCGCGGTCGCCGTCCCGGTGCTCCTGGGCCTCACCAAGGCCTCGCTGAACACGGAGAGCTTCTTCTCCGCGGCGGCCTTCCAGGAGACGACGAAGGTCCTCACCAACGCGGCCATCAAGAACGCCAGCGACGAACTGCGCGGCCTGAAGGAGAACGTGATCATCGGCCATCCGATCCCCGCGGGAACCGGCAAGCGCCAGTACAAGCACGTCTCCGTCTACAAGGACAGCGTGGGCGACCTCGATTTCCTCGGCAACGAAAGCGAGGAGCACATCGAGAAGGTGTCGGAGCCGCTCCTCGCCGGGGCCCTTCCGGGCGCCCCGATGCTGGGCGACGAGGAATAGCCGGGGCGGGGCGCCTTGGCGTTCCTGAGGTCCCTCCTCCACCGCCTCGGCCTCGCCGAGGCGCTCTCCGACGACGAACGCCGCAGGCGCCTCGCCGCGATCGAAGCCGGTTGGCGGGAGATCACGGGAGGCGCTTCGGCTTATGCCCGTCTGATCGACCAGTTCCATAAGCGCTACGACGCGGCTTGCCGCACCGGGCGCGAACTCGCCTTCCTCGACGAGGAACATGCGGCCCTCGACGAGCAGTTCCGCGCCCTGCACGAGAAAGACCGTCTGGCCCGGGCGGCGGCCGCCCAGGCCGCAGCGCCCGCCGGGCCGGGGGTCATCCAGGGGATCTTCAAGGAATTCGAGGACCGCCTCAAGCGACACCCACGCCTCCCCATCGGGGAGGGCGCCGAGGCGGAGATCGAGCACCTCTACGGTTGCCTCGTGCAGTTCGAGAAGCGTTGGGTGGCGCTCCTAAGGGCGGCCGCGGTCGCCATGGGGGAACGCGCCCTGCAGCGTGATTTGGGAGAATTCGAAGGGGCCTTTCGGCCGCTGACGCAAGCCTCCTCCCGCTTGCCCTCCACCTTCGAGCGCTACCGCGCTCGCGTCGCGTCCATGCGGAGCCGGGATGACATCCAGAAGGAGGGGCAATCGCCCCTGCGGGAGGCCTATCTTCTGCTGCGCCGCGTGCGGCAAGCGGCCCAGGGCCTTCGGGACGATCCGCGCGCCCCAGGGGCCAAGTTGACCCTGCCCAACGGGAACGTGGTGAGCGCCGAGGCGGCTGCGATCGCGGCCCTCGACGAGATCAAGCAGATCTTCCACGATTTCCGCCTGAAAGGGCTGGAATAGGGTCCGCGCGGGTCCTGCCCGGACTTGCGAACGTCTCGAGTCGGGGTGAGCCGACTCCTTCGGGAGCATGTTCCCTAGGAGTATGGGGATCGGATTTGGGCGCGAGGGTCAGGAACGGGCCTCGCGCGTGTCGGACCCCCCGGGGCGTTCTTGGAAATCGTGGGCAGCTGCCAAAAGGGATATGGCACGGAAATCGAGCATCCGTCCCCATTTCGATTTCGGGTGCGAGCGGGTGCGGAGGATGCGTCGGGTTCGGTCATGCCCTTCCGCCTAAAATTTCGCGTTCGGATCGGGTCATCGGGTTCTCGCGAGGGGGATTCGGGGACCTCGGAAGTTCGTCAACCGTCCGAAACGGACGTTTCGACGGAGTTTTTCCAGGGGGCTTTCCGGAAGTATGGGAAATTCCCGGGAAATCGACGGTTTCGCCCATTCGATCCCCCCGGGAAGGGTTGACGAAATTCTTCTTCTCATCTATATTCCTTCCACAGAAATAAACCACCGATGGGGCGGAAGGATGCGCCCTACAATACGCCGGCGCCAGGATGGAGCGAGAGCGCGTATTGCCGAGGAGCTTCCATGGCCAGCGAAAAGGTCTTTACGTTCAACGATTCCAATTTCGGGACTTCCGTCTCCAAGGGCCTTTCCGTGGTGGATTTTTGGGCGGAATGGTGCGGGCCCTGCCGCATGCAAGGGCCGATCATCGATACCCTGGCCGGGAAGATCGGCGACAAGGTGAAGATCGGGAAGCTCAATGTCGATGAGAACCCGGAAACCGCCCAAAAGTTCAACGTCATGAGCATCCCGACGATCCTCATCTTCAAGGACGGGCAGGCCGTGAAGCAATTCGTCGGCGTGCAGTCCGAAAAGGCCTTAAACGATGCCCTCGTGCAGCTGGCCTGAGATGGCCCCGCGCCTCGGCCTCGTCCTCGGGGTCTTGCTGCTCGGCGCCTGCGCGGCCTCCGCCGCCAAGGGCGAAAACGGTTGGTACTCGTTCAACGAGGGCTACGCCGCCGCGGTGAAGCAGGGTAAGCCGATGGTCATCGATGTCTACACCGACTGGTGCCACTGGTGCAAGGTGATGGACAAAGACACCTTCGCGGCGCCCGCGGTGAAGAAAGTGCTCGATGAAAAGTTCATCCCGATCAAGATCAACGCGGAATCCAAGAGCGAGCGCATCAAGTTCGAGGGGAAAGACCTCTCGGCGGCGGAATTCGCAGCGGGAGCCGGGGTCGACGGCTATCCGACCCTGCTCTTCATGGACAAGGCCGGCAAGTACGTCACCAAGGTACCCGGGTTCATCAAGGCGCCCGATTTCCTGGAGATGCTCGAGTTTATCCGCCTCGAGGCCTACAAGAAGCAGTCGTTCGACGACTTCTTGAAGTCGCGGTGATCGCTAGCGCAGGCGGATCTTCGAGGGCCCTTGGGCGGGGTTCGCGCCCGTGACCGACGGCATGGGGCCGGTGGGGACCACGATGCGAGAGGCCTGCTCGCGGCGGTACTCGCGTACCTCTTCGAGCATTTTTTCGTAGCCTTTTTCCATCTCGGCGGGGAACTTCTTGAAGGCTTCTTCCAGGTTCTTCGCCTCGATGACGAAGCTCAGGGGCAAGGCACCGCCTTCGGTCATGAGGCTCGCCTGGCCGGTGAACAGGGGGGGGCGCGCGGGGTCGTCCGTGCCGTCGCTCTTGACCGGGGTATGCCGGCGGATGGTGGCGACGGCGAGATCGGTGAAGGTTTCTTCGCGGTAGAGATTGGTCATGTCGACGGTGACCTGATCGAGGCCGCGGATCTTGGATTCAGCCATGGAATTCCTCCGGGGAAGCGGCGAATTGTCCCATCCCGACGGTATGGAATGCCACCGGATCGCGGGGAAGGTTTCGGGAAGGGCCGGTCGGTTCGGCGAAAAATTTGGTTGAAAAAGTCGGAAGGGGAAGTTACGCTTAGGGTTCAATGGCGAGGGGGCATGGCGCGATGCCGGCCCGGAGCTGCCCCATGGAAAGCAATTTCTCGTTCACACCGTTCGCCGTGGCCCGCCGCCTGCTCAGCCTATTCTGGGCGGTGGTCAGCACCTCCATCTACGGGATCGCGGTCATCGTTTCCCGGTTCTTCTCCATCCAGATGCCGAGGCGGATCAGCCGAATTTGGGCCCGGCAGCTCCTCGCCGTCGGCGGGGTGCATAGCCGGGTCCGCGGCCTCGAGAAGATCGACGCCAGCGGGAAGTACATCTTCGTCTCCAACCACCAGAGCCTCCTCGATATCCCGTGCATGCTGGCCAATATGCCCCTCCCGCTCACCTTCATCGCCAAAAAGGAACTCTTTTCGGTGCCGATCTTCGGGCGGGGGATCAAGAGCCTCGGCCACGTCTGCATCGACCGCTCCAGCCCGCGCAAGGCGCGGGAATCCTTCACCCTGGCGGTCGAGCGCCTCCAAAAAGAAGATATTTCCCTCGTCATCTTCCCCGAAGGCACCCGCAGCGTCACCGGCGAACTGGGCGATTTCCACCGGGGCAGTTTCACCCTCGCCGTGGAATCGGGCCTGCCCGTGGTGCCGATCGCGGTGGTCGACACGCGCAAGGCCCTCCCGAAGAACTCCATGATGATCCGCTCCGGGGAAGTCGCGCTCGTCATCGGCGACCCCATCGAAAACCCGAAGGCCCTGGATAAAAACGCCCTGGTGGAGAAGACTCGGGTCGCCTTGGCAGGCTTGGTGGGCGAAAGCGGCCGCCCCCAGATGGCCTAGGGTCGCGGTTCAGCGGCCCATGAGCCGGAGCATCGCCGCCAGGGCGCGCGTGCGGTGGCTGAGGGCGTTCTTTTCGTCCAACGTCAACTCCGCGAACGTTTTCGAGTGGCCCGATGGGACGAAGAGCGGATCGTAGCCGAATCCCATGGCGCCCCGAGGGGCATCGATGATCTGGCCCTCCACGCGGCCTTCGGCCATCAGGTAATCCCCCGGGGCCCGGCGGAGGACCAGGACGGTCACGAAATAGGCGCGGCGGTCGGCTTGGCCCCGCATCCGGGCGATCATTTTATCGATGAGCATCGATTGGGTGGCGCCGGGACCCGCCCAACGGGCGCTTTGGACCCCCGGCTCGCCCCCGAGCGCCGCCACGACCAGCCCCGAATCATCGGCGATCGCCTCGAGGCCCGTGAAGCGGGCGGCGGCGTCGGCCTTGAGGCGGGCATTGGCTTCGAAGGTCTCCCCGTTCTCTTCGGGATCGATATAGCCGGGGAATTCGCCGATGGGACGAAAGACGTGGCCGGTGGGCGCGAGGAAGCGTGAGATCTCGGCGATCTTATGGGTATTGGTGGTGGCGAGGACGATCTCAAGACGGCTCATGAAACAGATTCTATAATCGATCCGTGGGATCCAAAACCTTTCGGGCGGCCTTCGTCGCGGCGCTTCTCCTCGGCGGGCTCATCCATGGCCAGGGGGCCGATACGGGCCTATGCGCGGTCGCGGTGCGCGCCTTCAACGACGGCTCCTGGCAATTCGCGCTCACCCGCTTCCGCAAGCTCGCGGAGGATTATCCCCAATCCCCCCTGCGCCCCTCGGCCCTCTATTATGGCGGCCTCTGTTCCCTCTACCTCGAAGACACGGCCCGCGCCCGGGCCGTCTTCGATGAACTCGCCCGAACCTACCCCAACGACCCCTTCACGGCCAAATCACGCATCCATCTCTGCCGGATCCTTCTGGATGGCGGGAAGCCGGCGGCGGCGGTGGAAGAGGGTCGTTCGGCGCTCCAGCGCTTCAAACTCGGGGACCGCGAGGGGGAGCTGCGCCTCGTCATCGCCCAGGGCTATTTCCGCCTCGGCGCGGAAGAGGCGGCGCTGAAGGAACTCTCGGCGATCGCTGGACCGGCCCGCGATGCGGCGCGCTTCGAGCTCGCCTCCTGGCATTTCCGAAAGGGTCGCTTCGCCGAATCCGAGGCGATCCTCGCCGAACTCGGCGCCCGTCTTCCGGCGGCCGGCACCAACCGCGAGGCCTCGCCCGAGCCCGAACTGCGGCAGAAGGCCCTGTTTTGGCTCGCCAAATCGGTCTTCCACCAGCGGCGCTTCGATGAGGCGGCCCAGAGGTTCGACGCCGTACTCGGCGAAGGGCTCGATGCGCTCTCGCCCATGGCCCAGGAGGCCCGCTTCCTCAAAGCTTACCTGCCCTACGAAAAAGGGGCGTACTCCAACGCAGTGCAATCGCTTTCCGCGTTCGTGGATGGGGAAGAAGGCTCCCCCTTCGCTCCCGACGCCCGATATTTCCTCGCCCGGGCCCGGGAAGAGACCGGCCAGGAGGTGCTCGCCCTGGCCGCCTACCAGGATTTTGCGGCGGGCGGACCGACCAACCGGTATTATGCCGATGCCCTCCAGCGCGCGGTGCGCCTCTACGCCCGCCGCGGGGACGAAACTCGTTTCAGCGCGGCGCTCTCCAACCTCGAAGCGGCGGGAAAAACGAGCAAGGATGAAGTGGCGCTGCGTGAATTAGCGACGTTCTTCCTCGACCGCGACCCGGCCCGCGCCGAGCATTGGTACCGGCGGCTTTTGGCCAACGGGGCCAAGAGCATCGAATCGCTCAAGGGCCTCAGTTACGCCCTCTTGAAGCAGGGACGAAGCGACGAGGCGAACCAGACCCTGCGCCAGGCCGCCGAGGCCTCCAAGGAACCCGCCGAGAAGGCGGAACTCCTCATGCTGGTGGCCGAGAACCATTATGAAGAGCGCAAATGGGAAGAGGCGGCGCAGGCGTTCCGCAAGGTCGCGGACGCGTTCCCCGACCTCCCCCGGGCCGAGGATGCGCGCGACGGCCTGGCATGGAGCCTCTTCCAGAAAAAAGAGTACGATAAGGCCTGGTCGGCCTGGAGCGACGCCCGCCGCGCCCGAGACCCGAAGCTGCGCCGGAGCGCCTGGTTCGGCATGGCCGAGAGCAGCCGCTTCGGGGGCAACGCGGAACGGGCCCTGGAAGAGTACGACGCCTTCGCCAAGAATTTCCCGGAGGACCGCCGCGCCGTCACGGCGCGCCAGCGCGCCGCCAAGATCCTCTACGACCGCCGCGAGTACGCTCGCGCCTTCACCCAATTCAGCCTGCTGCGGGAGCAGGCCGGCGCCCCCGCCGATCGGATCCATGCCGTCTATTGGATGGCGTGGTGCCGCCTCCAGGACAAGAACGAAGAGGAGGCGATCTCCTTCTTCCGCTCCCTTCCGTCCCTCGACCCCCGCTGGGAAGACGCCCGCACCGCCGATGGCGCCCTCGTGGCCGCCAAACTCCTCCTTTCCAAGAAGCAGGATGCGGAGGCCCGCGGGGTCTGGGAACGCCTGGTGGCCGTGCTGCCGACGGCGAGCAACACCAATATGGGCGCGCTCAAGGAGGCCTGGTACCAGTTGATGGTCTTGGCAAACCTCCAAGACCGGGAGACCGACGCCGACTTCTGCTTCGGGAAACTCGCCGACCTGGGCAGCGGGCCTTCCGATGGCGCGCTCCTCTACACCGCGGCCGGCGCCGTGGCCGATCGGGCCTACGAGAAGCAGCGCTGGGAGCGGGCCGCCGCGTGGTACGGAAAGTCCCTGGCCCATGCCACGGCTTCCCGGGACAAGCGCCTGGCGACCTTCTGGCTCGGGGTTTCGCAAAAACAGGGCGGGAAATTGGAGGAGGCTCGGGATACCCTCACCGGCCTCGTTGCCGCCGGAGCCGACGGGGGCAAGAACGAGTTCTATTGGCAGGGGCTCATCGAATTGGCCGAGACCGAAGCGCGCCTCGGGAATCTCCCCCGGGCGGAGCAGGCGTGGCGGCTCATCTCGAGTTCGGCGCCGGATGAGGGGTTGCGCCAACGCGCCCGGGAATCCCTCTCGGTGCGGTCTGTGAACTCGGAGCGCGGACAAGTCAGCGCCGAAACCAACGCCGCCAAGCTCGTCGAGATGGCCCAGCGCCTCTCCGATGCCGAGGCGAAAGCCATGGCGCTCCTCAAACTGGGCCAGGAGGCGGCCAAGCGCCCAAGCCAGGCGCAGAAAGCCTCCGAGTATTTGAAGGAGGCGGCCAACCTCTCCACCGGTGAGACGGGGGCGAAGGCCCAAAGGAGCCTGGTGAAACTGCTCTTCCAAGCCCAGCAATTCGAGGTCGCTTGGCAGGAAGGCATGGCCTACCTCTACCAGTACGACCGCTACCGCGAGGGGATGGACGAGCTTCTCTGGATGACGAGCGAGGCGGCCGGGAAAGCGGGCCAGAAAAAAGACGCCAAGCGCCTGGCCGATCGGCTTCGGAAGGACCATCCTTCTTCGCCCTTCATCGCCCGCCTCACCGGCTCTTGAGGAGAACGCGATGCCCGCGATGATCGCCCAGCAATACGGTGGTTCGATGATCCGCCGGTGGAAGCTTCTCGCGCTCTGGACCTGCCTCTTGGCGCCCGTGTGCTCGCCCGCCGCCGAACCGCGGGAGGCCCCGGCCATCGCCTCGGGGGACACGAACGTGCGCGGCCCCCTCAGCGAGGATCGCCCGATGGAGGAACGCAGGGGCGCGTATCGGGAGGTGACGAATACGGGCGACGCCCTCACACGCCGGCGGCGCGATGAGGTCGGCCTCGAGACCGTGGTGAACACGGTGGACCGGGTCCAGGGGAGCAACGAGAACCGCGGGCGCTCGGTGATGCTCAGCAACCTCGTCTCCCCGGTGGGCGGCGATGCGCTCAGTCGGCGGCCCGATGAGGCGGTCTCCCGGAGGAAGGCGGCCTCCGCCGAGACCGGCCGCAGCGATCGGGGATTGCGGATTTCCGCGGGGACCGGCGCCGACCTGGAAACCCTCGTCAATCTCGTGCGCGTGCAGGGCCCCCTCGAAGTGGGGTGGGACCTTCTGCTTCGAAACCGCGAAGCCGTCGTGACCAACGGCGCGAACGTCCCCAATTCCGACCTCACCCATTTCGATCTCGGCCTCGAATTGGGGGTGATGCCGAAGGCCTGGGATCTCGGGTTCCGCGCCGCCTACGGCGTGCGCCGCGAAGGGATGCTCTCCCTCGGGGGCACCAACGGTGAAAAGACCAAGGCGAGCGATCTTCGCCTCGCCCCGAGGGTGCAGTGGCGTGGTCGAAGCACGGCCGTGGCGTTTAGGAACGACACCGAAATCGGTCGGTTCTCGGCGGCGGAGACGGCGGCGGTCCTGGATCTGGTGCGCACGGCTTCCCGGTTCGAGTGGCGCGCCTCGCCTTCCGAGGTCAATTTCGGCGGCGCGGAACTCCGCCACGAGTATACCCGGGCGTTGACCGCGGGGCCCCTCTCGGGCCAGGGCGCCGCCGCATTCGAACGAAATCGCCTGCGCCTGGTGGGGGGATGGAACTTCGAGTGGGCCCGGCGATTCTTCTTCGAAACCGCCCTAGGGGCGGCCCTTCGCTGGGGGGATGGAGCGGCGGTGGCCGCGAGCCCCCTTCCGTTCTTGAGGGCGAGTTGGAAGGGCCTCCCGGGATTCCGGCTTTCCCTCGGGGCCGAATCTTACGAGGAACTTCCCGGCGACGGAGAGACGTTCTTGAAGGAGGCGCTTATCCATCCCGCCCTCCCGACGACCTTGGACCGCGGCTTCCGATTCTGGCTGGAAGGCCGCGCCCAGGCCGGAGAGGCGTTCTCGGCGGACTTCAAGGTCTTCGCCGATCGCGCCCTCGAATGGAACGCTTGGCAGAGCACCGCCTCGGGTTTGCGCGCGCTCCTACCCCAAGGCGCCACTTGGTTTTCGGGGGCCCGCGCCGCGGCCCAAGTGAAGGCGGGGGAAATCCTAAGCGCCCGCCTCACGGTAGAGGGCCTCTTTCCGGTGGCCACCAACGCCCTCAAGCCCGCTTTCGACATGGACCTCTCCCTCCAGGCCCGCATTCCCGATACGGGCACCGGGTTCCGTTTCGGCTACCGCCTGACCGCGTTGGAGGTCGCTCGCGCCGCGGACGGCTCGTACTTCCCGATCCCCGACCGCAGCGACCTGGAGTTCACTTTCGAGCAAGAATTGGGGAAGACCGTCACCCTCGGCGCCGGCGTGAAGAACCTGCTCGACGCGGACCTGCGCGACTATCCGGGCACCGCCGCCTTCGGCCGCCGCTTTTTCGCCAGCATGCGGATGGAGTTCTGATTGGAAAAACTTTTTTTCGCCGAGGCGAACCTGGTCAACGAGGGGCGCGTAGAGACTGGGAACCTCCTGGTGGCGGACGGCCGCATCGAGCGCCTCGGGGGGAGTTTCCCCGCGCCGGCGGGGGCCCGGGTCATCGATTGCGCGGGCAAATGGCTCCTTCCAGGGGTGATCGACGATCAGGTGCACTTCCGGGAACCCGGGCTGACCCACAAGGCGACCCTCCAAAGCGAGAGCCGCGCGGCGGTGGCCGGGGGCGTGACGGGATATCTCGAGATGCCCAATACCAAACCGCCGACGGATAGCGCCGAGCGCCTCGAGGAGAAATGCGCCCTGGCGGCCGCGGGCTCCGCCGCCAATTACGGATTCATGCTCGGCGCCTCCCAGGAGGGCCCCACGGGGAACCTGGAGGCGGTGAAGGCACTCGATCCGCGGCGCATCCCATCCCTCAAGATCTTCATGGGGAGTTCGACGGGGAACCTGCTCGTGGACCGGTCGGACCTGCTCGAAGCGATGTTCCGGGCCTCCCCCGTGCCCATCTGCGTCCACGCCGAAGACGACCGCATCATCGCCGCGAACCTCGAGCGCGCCCGGCAACGCTGGGGCGAGGCGATCCCCCCCGAGGCCCACGCGGAGATCCGGAGCGCCGAGGCCTGCCTGGCCTCCACCCGAAAGGCGATCGCCCTCGCCGAGCGCACGGGGGCGCGGCTGCACGTCTACCACCTATCCACCGCCGACGAGGCGGCCCTCTTTTCCCCCGGCCCCGTGGCGGGGAAGAAGATCACTGCGGAGGTGTGCGTGCACCACCTCTGGTTCGAACGGGGCGATTACGCGCGCCTGGGGAATCGCATCAAATGCAATCCGTCCATCAAGGAGGCCTCCCACCGCGCGGGCCTTTGGAAGGCCCTGGGCGAGGGCCGTCTGGACGTGATCGCCACGGACCACGCGCCCCACACGGTGGGCGAGAAATCCCGCCCCTACCTGGAGGCGCCGTCCGGCTTGCCGCTGGTGCAGCATTCCCTGGCGATGATGCTCCGCTTCGTCCAGGAGAAGAAGCTCACGATCGAGTCGGTGGTGGAGCACCTCTGCCACGCCCCGGCCACGCTCTTTCGAATCCGCGAGCGCGGGTTCCTGCGGGAGGGCTGGTGGGCCGACCTCGTGGTGGTCGACCCGACTTCAAGTTGGACGGTCGCCCGGGAGAACATCCTCTACCAATGCGGTTGGTCGCCCCTGGAGGGCGAACGCTTCTCGGGGGCGGTGACCCACACGGTGGTCTCCGGGCAGCTGGCCTTCGAAAACAGGCGGGTGAACCCCGCGGTCCGCGGGATGCGTATGGAGTACGGGCCTCAGGGCGCCTGATCCTTTTTCCGCCACGTGCGGAGCTTCTGGACGACCCAATGGGCCGCCGCGAGCAGGAGGGTGACGAGGAAGGTGGAGAGGAGCAGCAGGAAGGCTTCGCCCATGGTGAACCAGAGCCCGGGCGGGATGAACCGCTCGAAGAAGCCGCCCGGATAGGGCCTGAGACTGATCGAAAGCGCGTAGAAAAAGAAATTGAGAGCGGGGACGAGGAGCAAGGTATAGCGCACCCGCCGGGTGAGGAGGATGAGCAGCGGTCCACCCACGAAGAGCAAGAATGAGCCTGTAACGAGGATGAGCGCCGCCCCCATCATGAAGGCGTCGAGTTGGGGATCGGGCGTGGCGGGGTCGGTGGCCCCGCGGTGGTGGAACGGCGCGCTCCAAAGCGGCGCGACGAGGAGCGCGAGAGAGAAGGTTCGGGCGAGGATGGATCGGTTCATCGGGGACCCTGGCGAGGTCGTCGCACCGCCGTCGCGGGGACCGAAACCTCCAAGCACCGGAATTCTAGCATTCCCCCGTTCGAGGCTACGGTTCGGCGAGATTGAGGATAAGGCGGCGGATGCGGGCGGCGGGTACCTGACCGGGCGGGGAAAATTCCCAACCTACGCGGTAGCGCCCCCGTTCCGGGACCTCGTCGCTCCAGCGGCAGCGGGCCGTCACCCGGAGTTCGCCGGTCTGGGCCGAGTCTTCGATGACCAGGTGGGCGTCGCTCCCCGAGGGGATGGGCGCCGAAACGAAGAGCATGAGCCCGTCGGTGCTGATGTCGGCGAGGCGTCCGGCGACCGACCGGTCGCCTTCGATTCGCACCAGCACGCCTTCGGCGGCGGGGGACCGGACATGTCGGCGCTTGTCGGACGGGGGGCGCGGCGCGGTCGTGTGGGGGGCCATAGCATCAGTTTAGCGCCTGGCCCCGCGCTTGCAAGGGCGGCGGTTCCCCTTGCTTTTCTGGAAACCGCGGCTGGGCTAGGCGGAGGCCGTTTTGGCCCCGGCCCGCGCCCGGCCTTCCTTGTATTCTTTCCCGTAGATCTCCACGTCGCGGATGGCGCAGCCCGTGCGGCCCCCGTCGCGCATGATCTGGGTGCAGCGGCTGCACGTGATGCAGACCTTGCGCTTGTCGAAGGCGCCCTGCGCGCGAAGGTCGCGAATGCCCTCGGGGTAGGCGAAGGAGTTTCGGCCCTGGCCGACGAGGGTGACCCACTTCTTCGCCACGAGGGCGGCCATCACGGGCGGGGCGAACTCGCGCAGCCAGCCGTAGCCGCCGCCGATGATGGGGAAGCCGGCATTGGCTTCCTGGAGCCGCCGGGTGATATCGAAATAATGGGCCGTGTTCTGGAGCGGGTGGCGGTCGCGGTCGACGGGGACGCCGACGCTGGGCTGGTCGTAGGGGCGGCCCCAATGGGGGTTATAGTACGGGTTGCCGATGGAGTGGTTGAGGAGGGGCGCGCCGATCTTACGGAGGGCCTCGATGACCTGGAGCGGTTCGGAAAGATCGGGGGAGAGGAACCCGTCGCGGCTGACCCCGAAGCCCCACGGATAGGGGATCGCGTCGAACACGTTGAGGCGCGTGGTGACGAAGACCTCGGGCACCCGGTCGCGGATTTTCGCGGCGGTTTCGAGGAGGAAGCGGGCGCGATTCTCCAGGCTTCCGCCATAGCGGCTATTTTCGCGGTGGTGGGAGGCGAGGAGTTCGGAAACCAGGTAGCGGTGGCACGCCTTGACGTCGACCCCGTCGAAGCCGGCGTCCCGGGCCAGGCGCGCGGAGGCGACGTAGGCGTCTTGCAGGCGGTCCAGGTATTCGTCGGTGACGAGGGGGGTGTCGAGGGTGAGCTTGTGGATGGGGTCGAGCACCGCCGAGTGGTGGGCGATCATGGGAACGGGCGTTCCCTCGGGCTTGGAGTAGCGGCCCGAATGGGTCAATTGGAGCACGAGGAGCGGTCGGGGACCGTCGCCGAAAAAGGCCCGACCTGCCGCCCGGGTGGACTCCACGAGGCGCCGGTATTCGGGGAGATTGCCCGCGTGCATCCAGAATTGGGCGGGATTGGAACGGCCCTCCGGGACCACGGCGGTGGCCTCGAACCAGATGAGGGCCGCGCCGCCCTCGGCGTAGCGCCGGTAGCGCCGGAAGGCGAGTTCGGAAGGCGTGCCGCTCGGGTCGGCGTCGAAGCCCTCCATCGGGTGGACCACGAAGCGATTGGGCAGGGTCAGCCCTCCCGGGAGGGGCACGGACTCGAAGAGGACGGAAACATCCTCTTGGTGGGGGATGGAGACGGCGAGTTTGGACGCCAAATGGTCGAGGTCGGCCAGCGTTTTCAGGCCGAAGCGCAGTGCATTTTCCATGTAGGGTAGGGCAAGTGTAGACTGGGGCGCCGGATTTTTCTTTGCAAAATCGGCCGCGGGGTTGCGCCCGTGGTACCTGTGTGCGCCCGCTCACAGAGGCGTTTCATGGTGCCGCCTCGTTTTCGGGCCGAAACTATGGTCAGATTCGAACCGGATCCCGCCGTGCGGCGGGCGGGTCGACGAGGAGGTCCCATGGGACTCATGAAGGAACCCGCCACCCTTTCCCTGGTGGCCGGAAAAAGTTGGCTCTCGCTCTGGGAGGCGACGCATTTGGCCGTCGGGGATGTGGTGCGCAGTTCCACCATTTGCGGGAGGCCCCATGCGCTCACGCTCAACGACCGCTACCTCTGCGCGGCCGAAACCGTGGTTCTAAACGAGCGTTTTGGGGTGCGCCTGTGCGGGTTCGGCGCCGAGGCGGTGGCGCCCGACCGGCCGGCGGTGGACGACGTTCTTGACCTCCTCCCCGTCGAATTGCGCCTTCCCCCCTGCCGTTCCTATTGCCTGGCCGACCTCGATGGCTTGGTTCCCGGCTCGATCGTGGAGTTGTCGGCCCCCTACCGGGAGGATGAAGACGGGGAACTCGTGGTGGCCGGCATGGTGGTGGCCGCGGGGAAATTCGTGGTGGTCGGGGAGACCTTCGGCCTGCGGATCACCCGTCTCCACGCGGTCGAGGCGACGGAGGCCCCGGTGCGCGTGTCGTTCAACCGCCTCGAGGGCCCCGCGCTCCCGGCCATGAAGATCAAGGACTACAATTGGAAGCGCCCGGACAAGTTCTCCCGGGAGGCGGTCATGCGCCTGGGCCGCATCCACGAACTCTTCCTCGAGAACGCGCCCTTCTACCACCCCGCGTTCGCCGGTTGGAAGGTGGGAACCGTCGACCAATGCACGTTCTCCGAGGAGGCGGAGCGTTTGGCCGCGTGCGACCGCATCGGGGTGGTCAAGGTATCGGGGATGCATCGCGAACGGCGCGTTCGTCCGGAATCGGCGCGGCCGGCCAAATGGTTCCTCAAACCCGCGGACTCCCCGAATCCTCCGCTGCCCAAAGCGTTCGTCGACTATGTCGAGGGAAAATCGCCCTTCCCTGGGAACCTCGAGTCCGACGCTCTGCTCGTGGCGGCACGATCCACCCTGGCCGTGGCCTCGTCGATCAGCACGGAGGCGCCGGATCGCCTGCTGGCGCCCCTGCGCAACGGATGGAAGAACATCAGCGCGGCGGACTTCCGCCTCGATCGCGTCGAAACGGCGGCCTCGAAGGCGAAGATCGTGCCCGACAACGACATGATCATCTCGGTAACCCTGGAGGGGCCGGGCGGCGGAGACGAGCGGATGCTCCTGCTCTACCCCTACATTATGCTCGAGCCGTTCCTGCCGTACCTGGACTGAGGGGCGTTACGACTCCGGAAGGCTTGGACACGAAAATGGAAATGTTCCCATCCCATTTGGGCGGCCTGGAGGAGCGCACCCGAACCCTCTTGGAACGCTCGGGTACGGAGCTCTGCCATGCCCGCGAACGCACCGTGTGCTGGCAGGGCGATCCCGTGACGCACGTCTACCTCGTCAGGTCGGGCCGGGCGCGGCTGGTGAAGCACCGAAGCGATGGTTCTTCGATGCTTCTGGGCTGGGTCGAAGCGGGGGGGTGGATCGCCCTCCCCGAAGCCATGGCCGGGGTATCCCATCTCTGCGATGTCGAAGCGGAAGCGGCGTGCCACCTGTTCTCCCTCGCGGTGCCCGCGCTCCAACGCATCGCCGCGAGGCCCGATTTTTCATCCTGGCTCCAGCGGGAATTGGCGCTTGCGGCGTGCCGCCTCCATGGGCATTTGGAAGCGAAGACCCCCCAGGAAAAAATCCGCCAATTCCTGGCCCTCCGCGGCGGGAGCGCGGCATCGGGGCCCGGGGGCCGTGACGCCCTCGTCTCGATCGAAATCACCCAGGACCAACTCGCCCAGGCTGTGGGGTTCACCCGCGAGACCGTCAACCGGACCCTCAAAGATCTGGAGGACGCCGCCGTGCTCCGGTGGGAACGGGGGCGCATCGAGGTGAACCTCGCCCGCCTCAAGGGCGACCCGATGCTTTTCCCCACCAAATGATCCCTTCCGACCCTTGCACCCCCCGGAGGACCGGTTAAAATGGAGGGATGGATAAACGGAAGCTCTCCCGGACCCTCTTGGCATTCGGTTTGATGGCGGCCCCGCTGGCGGCCCAGGCCACGGATTTCTACGCCCCGGCGAATTGGAAGACGGAGACCGGGAGCCTAGAAGCGGTGAGCGTGGCGGGGGGGAAGGGGATCCGAGTCTCCGGGAAGACGCCGAGCCAGGCGTCGAAGTTCGCCAAGTACCTGACCTTCTCCATCCGCCTGCCCTCCCCCCTGGACCTCCGGGGGAAACAACTTCGCTACCTGGCCGAGGTGAGCGAGCCCGAAAAGATCGTGGCCCATTACGTGCGGCTCTATAATCAGGGGGAAGATACGCCCTGTTGGAGCCACCTGAATTACGCCAGCCCGTTCAAGAAGGGGCCCCTTTCCGTCGCCGTACACCAGGACGGTGCCCAGAAACCCATGCAATGGGAAGGGAACCGGGTGAACGGCCGTGAACCGGGGAAGGTGGACCGCATCCAATTCTGGTTCGGCACGCCGGAGGCCGACCTGGCCTTCTCCGCCACCGTGAGCGCCCTCGATGCGGCCGCGGCCCCCGCCCACGGCGAAGCGGCCGAGACCCGCGGGATCGAGCTCGAGCCCGGCACGGGGGTTTCCAGCGCCTCCGCCACGAGCATCCGTTGGACGGCGGTGCCCGAGTACGCCGACCGCCCCGTCGTGGTGGCCCATCCCGCCGGTGCGATCAAGGCGGCGAGTTTGGATCGCGCCCGGCAAAACATGGCGCAGCGCGAATGGGCGAGGCGGCTCTTCGACCGGGTGCGGTCCAACGCCGATTTTTGGATGGGGCTCTCCGAAGAGGAGATCGCCCGCTGGATCCCGGCGGAAGACGCCTGGTTCAAATGCCTCTGCCCCGAATGCGGCACCCAACCCGAGTTCGCCTGGAACGGACCGGTGCTGCCCGACGGAAAATCCATCCAGTGCACCAAGTGCCAGACCGTCTTCCCCAACGATCGCTACCCCGAGGACCGGACCTACACCATCGAAACCCCCCGGGGGAAAGTGAAGACGATCCGCTACTACCACGGAAAGGACCAGCTCGCCCAGGGGGAAAATTACGGCCCCCGTTACCACATCACCGGCGCGGTGAATTTCGTCAAGCAGCGGAAATTGCCGGCGGTGTATTCCGCGGCCCTCGTGTACGCCCTGGCGGGCGAGAAATCCTACGCCGAAAAGGTGCGCCAGGTGCTCCTGCGCTTCGCGGACGTCTACCCCGACTGGTCCATCAAATTCCGCTCGACGGCCTACAAGTCTCCCCGGGACAATTATATGGGAGGCAAACTCTGCGAATGGAAATTCCACGACGGGGGAATGCTGCCGCGCCTCATCAACGCCTACGACCTCACGGTGGGCAGCGGGATTTATTCCGATGCGGACCGCCTTAAGATCGAGAACGGGATCCTGCGGGAATACAAATGGATGATTACCGCGTTCTCCCCGTCCAAGGATTCCTGCCTCAACGCCGTGCCGGCCCATATGTACACGGCGGCCCTCGTGGCGGCGGTCCTGGGCGACCATGAACTCATGGATTGGGTGCTCCTGGGGAAGGACGGCTTCACGGGCTTCGTCGAGCGGTATTTCACCCGCGACGGGTTCTGGTACGAGACGGCCCCCTCCTATGCCAACATGGCCATCGACCCCATCGTGCCCCTCGTGATGGCCCTCAGCGGCTATTCCGATCCGGGCTCGTACCAGGGGAAGGACCGCTACGACCGGTTCGATCCCTTCCAGCGGGTGCCGTCCCTCAAGGCCGTCTTCACCGGGATGGTCCCGGCCATCCTGCCCACCGGGTTCCTCCCGGCCATCAATGATTCCTCCTTCAGCGCCCGCGCGAGCCTGGGGCCTGCCGAATTGGTCGCAGCATCGATGGGGGGGGAAGAGAACGCCCGCGTGCTGGCGCGGGTGTACGCCAAGTCGGGGGCTTCCGGGGGCAACGAACTCTCCCTTTTCCTCCGCGACCCGAAGCTCGACCCCGAGGCGTCGGTCCCCGCGCCCGAACGCCTCACGCGCAGCACGGTGCTCCCGGGAGCGGGGTGGATGATCCTTAGGCGTCCCGAGACGGCCGACCGTAGCGCCCTCGTCCTCCATTACGGGGGCGATGTGGGGGGACACACCCATAACGCGACGCTCAACACCCTCTATTGCGATTTCGGGAAGGAGGTCGTCAGCGATCTCGGCTATCTCACCTGGTGGCATGATCTGCATCAATGGCTGAATGCCAGCTTGGCCCACAATCTCGTGCTCGTCGACGGGAAGCCGCAGCACAAGGCGCGCGTCGGCATTCCCAACCTCTTCGCGGGCCAGGGCCAGATTCTCGCCGCCCGGGTCGACGCCTCCAATTGCTACCCCGGCACGACGCGGGAATACGCGCGCACCGTCTATGCCATCCCCCTGCCGGAAAGCCGGCAATACCTCGTCGATTTTTTCGCCGTGAAGGGCGGCGAGACGCACCTATGGACCTTCCATGCCGACGGCAATGGTTTCACGGCGCCCCAGGATTTGCGCCAAGAGGAATTTGACACGCGCGGACTCGGCGGTTCGGGGACGGGAGCCGCCTGGCTATCGGAGGGGAAAATTTCGAGCATCGGCCCCGGCGCCCAAAAGTTCGAATGGCAATACGATCCCGACACGCGCACCACCCTGCATTTTCTATCCTCCCGGCGCCAAGAGCTCCTGATGGCGGAAGCTCCGGGCCTTCGCGACCCCAAGACGCCCTACCTGAAGGTTCCGCTGCACTTGCTCATGGCACGGGCGGCGGGGCCGGAGAACGTCTTCACCGCGGTCCTCGAGGCTTCCCAGGGAAAAGAGGGGGTGCTCGGCGCCGCGCTCCTGACCCTATCCCCGGGGAGCCGCAAGGCGAGCGCCGTGAAAGTGGAGACCGCCGCCGGGGTCGACCTCATCGTCCTCGCGGAACCTGGCACCGCGCCCGTGAAGGTCAAGGAATATCCGGCGCTGGAATTCACGGGAAGATCGGCGGTGCTGCGCCTCGCGCCGTCCGGGAAACCGAGGCTCCTCTGGATCGAGGGAGCGGGGAACTTGCGCTACGGAGAAGCCTCCCTCCAAGGAACGGAGCCTCTGGCCGGGACGATTCTTTCGGTCGATGCCCAGAGGAGGGCCTTCACCACCGATCTCGCCGCCGCGCCGCCCGGTTTCTCCCTCGAGGGCAAGCACCTCCTGGTGGAGGGGGAGAACGACGGCGTTTACCGGCTCTCCGGCGCCAGCCAGGTCGGCGGACGGATGGTTTTCCAATTGGATGGCGAAGAGGTGGTTCGGGCGAAGGCCGGCCATCGATTTTCGGTACCGACCTGGATGGAGAAAGCGCTCTAAGCATCGGGGGCGCAATCGCCGCGGGCGAATCGTTCAGAAGATAAAATGGCTCCCGGATCCGTAGGGACGGAATCGGGAGGCTCTCCATGGGCGTCGGCGACGGTCTTCGGGCACCGAGTTCCGGCGAAGAATCGCCGTGGAAACTCCTCCTCTCGGGATCGAAAGTCCGCGTGCTTTCGTGCCGGACCCACCAGGCGGACAAGCATTGGCACCCGGCCCCGCGTACCCTCGAGAACCATTTCCTGCTCTACACCCTCTCCGGCCGCTACGCCGCGCGGGTCGGCGGAAAAACCGTCGCCGGCGGGCCGGGGACCTTCCTGCTCATCTCCCCGGGCCAGACCCACCGCCTCGGCCCCGGCGCGCCGGGAGCCTTGCCGCGCAATGTGGCCGTGCATTTCCAGGTCAGCGATGCCTTGGGGATCCCCGCGCGGCAGCTTTTTCCCAAACCCGTGTGGGTCGCCCCGGAACCCTCGGCTTGGGGCAGCCGACTGCGGGCCCTCGAGTCCTTGATGGACCAGCGCCACGCGATCGCGGACCAAATGGGCGAGCTCCTGCTGCGCTCCCTCTTCATCGATCTGCGCGCCGCGGGGCACCGACTCGCCTTCGGATCGAGCTGCGGCGACCCCCGCATCGCCCGCAGCCTGGCCCATCTCCACGCCCAACCGGGGCGGACGCCCACGGTGGGCGAACTCGCCCGGGAAGCGCGTTTGGGCGAACTCCAATTCCGCAGGCTGTTCGTGAAGGAACTCGGCGCCACGCCGAAGGAGTTCCTCGACCGTTTGCGCCTCGGCGCCGCCGCGGAACTCCTCCTCAAGACGGGGCTGCGCGTGAAGGAGATCGCCCACCGCGCCGGGTTCCCCGACGAGCACCATTTCCAGAAACGGTTCAAGCGCGTCTACGGGAGCACCCCGGGCGATTTCCGCCTACGGCCCTGGGATTAGCCGAGGAAGAGGCGGCAGGCGGGGTTGCCGGTTTCCTCCGAGTAGGTGTAGCCGAGGCCGTCGAGGAAGGCCTGGAATCGGCCGAGTTCGCCCGGGGGCACCTGGATGCCCACGAGCACGCGGCCGTAATCGGCCCCGTGGTTTCGGTAATGGAAGAGGCTGATGTTCCATCCCGCCGCCATGCCGCCGAGGAAGGCCAAGAGCGCCCCGGGGCGCTCGGGGAATTGGAACCGGTAGAGGCGCTCGTGCTCCAGGGAAGCCGCGTGGCCCCCGACCATGTAGCGCACATGGAGTTTGGCGGCCTCGTTCTCGGTCATGTCGAGGACTTCGTAGCCCTTCGCACGGAGCGCGTCCAACGCCTCCCGCTTTTCGGTTTCCCCGCGCTGGAGTTCGAGGCCGGCGAAGACGTGGGCCCGGGCGGGATCCCCGAAGCGGTAATTGAACTCGGTGATATTGCGCCGCCCGATGGCCTCGCAGAAGGCCTTGAAGCTCCCGGGCCGCTCGGGGATCGCCACCGCCAGGAGCGCCTCGCGCGATTCGCCGAACTCGGCGCGCTCCGCCACGTGGCGAAGACGGTCGAAGTTCATATTGGCGCCGCTATTGATGGCGAGGAGGGCGCCGCTTCCGCCCC
This sequence comes from Spirochaetota bacterium, assembly GCA_017302015.1. Lineage (GTDB taxonomy): Bacteria > Spirochaetota > UBA12135 > COTS27 > JAFLEE01 > JAFLEE01. Next base: position 27,852 of record JAFLEE010000051.1, read on the forward strand.
GCGCCGCGAACCTCTTGAGCCCGGCGAGCGCCAGGGCCCCCGCCGGTTCGGCGACCCCCCGGGTATCGTCGAAGAGGTCTTTGATGGCCGCGGAGATCTCGTCGGTGGTGACGAGGACCACCTCGTCGATGAGTTCGCGGGCGAGGCGGAAGGGCTCCTCGCCGACCTGGCGCACCGCGACGCCGTCCGCGAAGAGGCCCACGCGCTCGAGGCGTACGCGCTCGCCGCTTCGCAGGGCGTCGTGCATGGAGGCCGCGTCCTCCGGTTCGACCCCGATGATGCGGATCTCGGGGCGCAAGTACTTCAAGTACGCCGCCACGCCCGTGATGAGGCCGCCGCCCCCCACGGGGACGAAGACGGCCTCGAGGGGCCCCGGGTGCTGGCGCAGGATTTCCATGCCGATGGTGCCCTGGCCGGCGATCACGTCGGGGTCGTCGTAGGGATGGATGAAGGCGAGCCCCTCAGAGGCCTCGAGGGCGCGGGCGTGGGCGAGGGCCTCGTCGAACGAGTCGCCGTGGAGCACGACCTCGCCGCCCAGGGCGCGCACCGCCTCGACCTTGATGGCGGGGGTGGTGAGGGGCATCACGATGACCGCCCGCGCGCCGAGTTTCCGCGCGGAGAAGGCCACGCCCTGGGCGTGGTTGCCCGCGGAAGCGCAGAGCACGCCCCGATCGAGGACCTCCCGGGAGAGGCCCGAGATCTTATTGTACGCGCCGCGGATCTTGAAGGAAAAGACCGGCTGCAGGTCTTCCCGTTTCACCAGGCAAGGACGCCCGAGCCGGCGGGAGAGGCGCGGCAAGTCGTCGAGGGGCGTTTCGACGGCGGCTTCATAGACGCGGGCGGTGAGGATCTTCTTCAGGTAGGAAAGCATGGGAAATCGTGCGGCGAAGGGTACTTTAGCGGCTCGGGCCGAAAAAAACAATGGACCCCGGGGGGCGGGAACCTAGACCGCGAGGCGGCTGTTTTGGGGGATGCGCAGGGCGAGGTCCTTGAGCCGGGCGGTCAGCCGCGCGATCTCCTTCGCGCCCCGGGCGCCGGAGAGCGCGACCCCCGCGAAGGGCGGCACGCCCACGGGCACCCCGATGCTCACCCCGCCGTCGGCATTCGCCATGACCGCGCATCCGTCGCGGCGCGCAGCATCGAGGGCGCGCTTCAGATCGGCCCACCCCTTGAACCCGGGGATGGGACCGCGCCCGAAGAGCGCCCGGACCTCGGAATCTTCATGGCTCGCCAAAAGCGCCAGCCCGATGCTGCTGCGGGTGGCGGGGAAGAGTTCCATGCGGCCCACCGCCTCCTCCAGGGATTGCCCGGGGCTCCAGTGGTAGAAATAGGAGACGCGGTCGCGCCAGAGCACGCCTATGGCCGTCACCAATTTTTCCTCGCGCAGTTCTTGGAGCGCCGCGAGGCCGTCCCGGAAAAGCCCCAGGGTATTGAGCGTGGCGGCGCTGAGCACGAGCAGGCCCGCCCCGGGGCCGTACTTCCGCGAGCGGTCGCGGTGGGCGAATCCCTTATGGTGGAGCGTCTTCACCAAGCGGTTGACCCGGGTCAATTCCATCCCCAATTCCTTGGCCAGATCCGTGCAGGCCACGGGCTGGGCGCGCGCGGCCAAGGCCTCCAGCAGGCGCAGGCCGTCCATCAGGCTCTGGTTCGGCTGGCTGGGGAGGGTTTTCATTTGGCTATAATAGCAATCACCTGGATGGGGTGTCAACCCGCGAAGCGATCCTCCAATGCATGGATTGGGAGGGGTTGGCGCCCCGTGCCGCGCTCTCGCACCTCGGTTCGAGCCGCTACCGAGCGGCCTCGCTCCGCGTGAGGTCGTGGACGAGATTCCGTTGGTCGGGGAATTGCCGCGCCAACGCCTCGCGCCGCGCGAGTTCGAAATCCTCGAAGCGAAAACCCGGGGCTACCGTGCATCCGACGAGGGACCATGCGCCGCCCGGGCGCACCCGGGCGCCGAACCAAGCGCCCGCCTCCACGCAGCCCTGGAAGGCTTGCCCCCGTTCGAGCTCGGGCCCCAGTTCGAGCAGCCGATGGCCGGTTCCCGGCGAGAGGAGGTGCACTTCGAGCGGGTCTCCCGAATAGAAATGCCATAATTCGTCGCTTCGGATGCGGTGGAAAGAAGAGAAGGCGTCTTTCGTCAGGAGGAAATAGATGGCGGTGGAAAAGGGGGCGTCCCCCGAGAATCCCGGCGGGAGCTGCGCGCGCGGCAGGATCCCCCCGCTGCGGTAGGTTTCGCGGTAGAACCCGCCTTCCGGGTGGGGCATGAGGCCGAGGAGGCGGATGAGGGCCTCGGGTGATCTTGGGCTTGGCATCGCGGCTCCTGAAGAGGCCCCCCGGGCCCCCGCAAGGGGAATTTTCTGATGAAAGGCGGGGAACCGCGGGGGAACCGGCGAGTCGCCTTCGCGGATGCCCGATCCACCGGTTGCGTCGACCCCCGGTGGGGAGGATACCCGCCAGGGGCTTTTTGCGGTAGACTCTCAGCGTAGGATCCCACGGCCATGATTCGAGCCACGCCGCCTCCCACGCCAGGACCCCAAACCCCTTGGTGGAGCCCGCCCCGATTCCCCGGGAACCATGAGATGGAATTGCGGGCGCGGATCCTCGCCGGCATCCTCCTGGCCTTCGTCGTCGGGCTCTTCCTCTACGGGCTGGCGACGTTCACCTTGACCCCCGCGGAGCGCCCGAGCCGGCTCCTTTACGTCAGCGCGTTCCTAGTCGCCTTCGGTTTTTGTTGGATCGCGATCAAGCGCAAACGCCTCGATCTTGCGGGCTTCCTCATCCTGGGGATCCTTTGGGTGCTCATCAGCCTGTCGATCCTCCAGGGTGGCGGTCTCATGAGCCCGGCCGTGCCCGGCTACCTCATCATCAACATGACCGCGGCGCTCCTGTTCGGCTACCGTGGGGCGATGATCTGCGCGGGCCTCCTCATCCTCTCCCTCGCTTCCCTCTATTTTTTCCCGGGATGGACCATCCAGCCCGTCCAGCGGAACCTGGGGCACGTCGCCTATAACGGCCGCATCGAGGTGGCCGCGATGTCGACCTTCCTCGTGATCACTTCCGCCCTGGTCGGGAACGTGGTCATGACGATGAACCGCGCGCGGCGCCAGGCGACCAACGCCCTGGAGGACCGCCTCGCCTACCACCAGGCCCTCGTGCGCCACCGGTCCCATCTCGACCTGACCCTGCAGGCCACCCGCACGGGCAGTTGGGAGTGGAACCTGGAGACCGGGCGGGTCGTCTGGGCCCAGAACACCGAGTCGCTCTTCGGCCTGGAGCGCGGAGCCTTCCGGGGCACCCTCGAGGCGTGGCTCGAATTGGCCTTGCCCGAGGACCGCCTCCCCATCGAGAAGGCCTTCGGCTCGGTCGTCGACAATAGCGCCCGGTCGTTCACCCTGGAGCACCGCGCCATGCTCCCCAATGGGGAAATCCGGTGGTTCGAACTCCGCGCCAACGCGGCGGTCGACCGCTCGGGGCGCAACGAGGTGCTGCGCGGGGTGGTGATGGACGTCAGCGAACGCAAGCGGAAGGTCGAGGAATTGCGCGAGAGCGAGGCCCGCTTCCGCGCCATGGCCGACGCGGCCTACGAGGGCGTGGTCATCCACGAGATGGGCACCGTGGTGGAGGTGAACCCCGCCCTCACCCGCATGTTCGGCTACGCGCGCGAGGAGATCCTCGGCCACAACGTCTTCGACGAGATTGTGGTTTCCGACGACCGCGACGTCCTGCGCCGCCATGCGGCCCAGGGGAGCGGCGAGACCCTCGAGGTCCGCGCGCGCCACAAAGACGGGCGGATCCTCACGGTCGAGACCCGGGGCTCCGCGATCCTCTTCCAGGGGCGCGCCGCCCGCGCCGCGGTGCTGCGCGACGTGACCGACCTGCGCGAGTCGGTGGCGCGCCTGGAACACCTGGCCTACCACGATTCCCTCACCGGCCTGCCCAACCGCAAGATGCTCCAGGCCCGGGTGCAGGGGCTGGGGGCGCTGCTCGAGCGCGGGCGGCGCGCGGGTCTCCTCGTCATCGATCTCGACGGGTTCAAGGAGATCAACGACACCCTGGGCCACGCCGTGGGCGACCAGGTGCTGCGCGAACTCTCCCAGCGGTTGGCGAAGTGGCGGGACCCCGCGGGGGCCCTGGTGTGCCGCCTGGGCGGCGACGAGTTCGCCGTCTACCTCGAGGGGACCTTCGACGAGCGCCGGCTGCGCGAGATCGGCGAAGAACTCCTGGAGCGGCTGCGCGAGCCCATCTCACACGGGGAAGCGCGCCTGGTGGTGGGGGCCGGCATCGGCATCGCCATGGCCCCGGAGCACGGGGCCGAGCTCTCCCCGCTCCTGCGCCACGCCGACGTGGCCATGCACGCCTCCAAGCACCGCGGCGCGGTGACGCTCTACCATCCCGACCTCGACCACCATACCCCGCGGCGCCTCGCCCTGCTCTCCGATTTGGCCTCGGCGATCCGCGACCGCAGCCTCGTCCTCCATTACCAGCCGAAGGTTCGCCTCTCCGACGGCGACCTGGGCGCCTACGAGGCGTTGGCCCGGTGGAAGCATCCGGAGTACGGCTGGGTTTCCCCGGTCGAGTTCATCCCCCTGGCCGAGATCGGGAACCTCATGAAGGCCCTCACCCTCTCGGTCCTCGACCAGGCGCTGGCGCAGGTGTCCGCCTGGCTGCGCGGCGGGCGCCGCGTGAGCGTCTCGGTGAACATCTCCCCGCGGAACCTCCTCGACCCCTCCTTCCCGGAGCAGGTGGGATCGCTCCTTGGAAAATGGGCCGTCCCCGTGGAACTCCTGGAATTGGAGCTCACCGAGGGGGCGTTCATGGTCGAGCCGGAGCAATGCCTCGCCTGCCTCGAACGCCTGCGCCTAGCCGGCGTGCGCCTGACCATCGATGATTTCGGCGTCGGTTTTTCCTCGCTCAGTTACCTCACCCGCCTGCCGGTGTCCGCCCTGAAGATCGACCTCTCGTTCGTCAGCCGCATGCTCACCGGCGAACGAGAGCACGCGGTGGTCGCCTCGACCATCCACCTCGCCCACGACCTCGGCCTGCACGTGATCGCCGAGGGCGTCGAGAACGAAGAAACGGCGGCGGCCCTGCGCGCGCTCGGATGCGACGAAGCCCAGGGCTGGCTATTCGGGAGGCCGGCCCCGGTGGGGGACGCGGCGACGTGACGCCTAGTTCCCGAGGAGGGCCCGCACGTCTTCGCCTTCCTGGATGGGCGGCGGGGGCGCGGACTCCAGGCGGAAGCGTTCGATCTGCTCGGTGAGTTCGAGCATGCTCTGTTCCTGGCTGCGGGTGAGGTCTTGGGCGCCGCGGGCGCCCTGGTAGATGAGGGAAAGGCCCGCTTCCACCTGGGCCATGGTGCGCTCGATGCGGTCGGAGAGGTCCTTGAGGGAGCCGAGGGCGGCCTGGAGGGATCCAGCATGGGCATGGAGCTCGTTGGAGCCCTCGCCGAGCTCCTTGCTCGCATGGCGGATGCGGTCGCCGGCGTTCTTGACCTCCTCCGTGGTTTCCTGCAATTCCCCGATGGATTTGACCATCTCGGTATTGGCGAGGGCCTGCTCCTCCATGGCGCCCTTCACCTGGCGGATGACCTCCCGCACTCCGCCGCTCTCCGCGCTCACCCGGTCGAAGGCGTCGACGCTGAGCGTGAGGTCGGCCTCGGCGCTGGAGGCCACCGTCTGCACCTCGCGAAGGAGCCCCTTCACCTTCGCGGCCTCCTTGTTCGATTGGTCGGCGAGCTTGCGGATCTCGTCGGCGACCACGGCGAAGCCCTTGCCGGCCTCGCCCGCGTGGGCGGCCTCGATGGCGGCGTTCATGGCCAGCAGGTTCGTCTGGCCCGCCACGCCGCTGATGATCGTGGCGAACTCGGCCACCACGTCGGCGGTCTCGATCATCTGCTGCACGCTGCGGGTGGTGCGGGTGACGATCTCCTTCCCTTCGTTGGCGATGGCGACGAGGCTCTGGCTCGACAGATCGGCCTTGCCTGCGACCCCGGCGATGGAGCGGATATTGGCCGCCTGCTCCTCGATGGTGGCGCCCATCTGGGTGACGGCGGAGGTTTGGCGCGCCTGCAATTGCCCCAGGGCGTCGAGGGAGGCCCCCACGCCCTGGAGTTCCGCGACCATGGCGTCGATGCGCTTCTTGAGTTCCCCGGAACTCGCCGCCGCGCCCTCGACCTGCTGGTGCTGTTTGCGGAGGTTCCCGGTCATCTCGCCCAGGTGGGTGTTCATCCGCTCGCTCGCGGCGGCGTTGTCGCCGATCTGCCCGTCGAGGCGTTCCACGAGGCCGCGATGGTCCTTGACCAGGTTTTGGACCTCGGAGAGCATGCCCCGGAGCTTGGCGAGGAAGGCGTTGAAGAGGCCGGCGAGTTCCCCCACCTCGTCGCGTCCGCCGGCGGCGAGGACGACGCTGAGATCGCCCTCGCCATGGGCGAGGTCGCGGGCCCGCGCCACCATTTCATTGATCGGGGCGCTCAGGCGCCGCGCGATGAGGGCGGTGGCGAGGATCGAGAGCAGGGCGAGGCCGGTGAAAAGGCCCAGGATGAGCAGGGTGATGGCATGCACCTCGGCCCGTAGGTCCTCGATGTAGACCCCGCTGCCGATGATCCACCCGTAATGGGAGAAGCGCTTGACGTAGGACACCTTCGGGACGACCCGGCCGACCTGGTCCTTGTACTGCCAGCGGTAGTCGACGAAGGCTTCGCCGCTCTTTTCCGTCGCCGCGACCATCTCGCGGAAGAGGCGCTTGCCGTCGGGGTCCCGGTAATCCGCGAGGCTCTTGCCGTCGAGGGAAGGCACGAAAGGGTGCATGACCATGGAGGGGGCCAGGTCGTTGATCCAGAAATAGTCCTTCTTTTCCCCGCCGTAGCGCAGGCCGCGCACCAGGTCGACCAGGCGCTCCCGGATGGCGGCCTCGTTCGTCCCCCGAGCTTCCATCGCCGAACGTTCCCGCTCCATGAGGTCGACGGTCAGGGTGACGAGGTCCCGCACCTTCTGGCGCCGGGTCTCGAGGAACCGCTCATGCAAGGTGGGAAGAACCCCGAGGAAGAGCACGGCGCAAAAAAGGATCGTCGTGGCGAGGGTGGGGAGCAGGATTTTCCGGTGTAGGGTCATTCGGATGGGATGGGGCGCCATGGGGTCTCCGGGGGTGCTGCCATTATAGTCATTTTCCCGGGAAAACTCGTGGGCCGAACGGCCGGGTGGTATAATGGGAGACCCATGATTCTGTCCTCCCGCGCGGGCGCCCTCCTTCTCCTCGCCCTTCTCGTCGTCGGCCTCCGGGCCCAGAACGCCGCCCCCCGCCCGAACGGGCCGTCGAACCAGGCCGCGGCCCGGATCCACGAGGGCAGCGTGCTTCATACCCTCCACCTCGACCCGAAAGACGCCCGGGCTTCCGACCGGTCGGTGCCCCATGACTTCTGGCGCACCTTCCCCGAGGCGCTCAAGTGGTGCAAAGACCTCTGGGACTCCGAAGAGACCACCCGCCTGATCGTCCATCCGGGGGTCTACCCGACGCCCATCGACCTCGACAACCACCGTTCCCCGGCCGCCCTCATCGTCGAGGCCGCGCCCGGCGAGCGCCCCGTCTTCGATCTGGCCGGCATGACGAACCGGGCCTTCCTTTTCGCGGTGCGCACCCACAATCTCATCCTGCGCGGGTTCCACTTCAGCAATGTGGGGCCCGACACGCGCGCGCTCCACTTCCGCCGCGGCCGCCAGATCCTCATCGACCAATGCACCGGCCTCACCCCCCGCGCCATCCGCCTCGAGCAGTGCGACCGCATCACCTTCCGCCGCTGCGGGCTCGGCGACGGCTCCCCATTCCTCGGGGCGGCGCTCTCCAACCAGAACATCCTCGTCGAAGAAGCCCCCGCGCCCTGAGGCCCCTCCATGAAATGGTTCCGCGTGATCGTCCTCGCCGCCGTGTGCGCCCTGCCCCTGGGCGCCGCGGTCCGTCTCCCGGCCATCCTCTCCGACCGCATGCTCCTCCAGCGCGAGAAGCCCCTCTGCCTTTGGGGTTGGGCCGACCCGGGCGAGCGCGTCGAAGTCTTCTTCCTGCTCCAAACGCGCGCCACCAACGCGGGGCCCGACGGCCGCTGGCAGGTCACCTTCCCGAAGGGGTTCTCCCTCGTCGGGGGCCCCTTCACCCTGACCGTCCAGGGAAAGAACCGCCTCGTGCTCCACGATATCCTCATCGGCGACCTCTGGCTGCTCGCCGGGCAATCCAATATGGAGCATCCGGTGCGGAAAGCCCTCCATGGCCCTTCGGAGGTCTCCAACGCCTGGTTCCCCCGGCTGCGCGTGTTCCAAGTCGGGCACCTCGCCACCAACGCGCCGGCGCAGAACGCCAGCGGGAAATGGGTCGAACTCCACCATACCAATCTCGGGGGGGTCTCCGCCCTCGGGTTCTATTTCGCCCGCGACCTCTGGCGGCGCACGGGGATGCCCCAGGGCTTCGTGGAGGCCGCCTGGGGCGAGGCGCCCCCCGAGGCCTGGATGAGCCCCTTGGCGATCCGCACCAACCAGCGCTTCGACCGCGTCTTTACGCGCACGCGCTATTACCTCACCAACGAGCCGAACCACCCCGATTTCGCCCGACAGGTCGCGGAGCTGCGCGAGCTCCAGAAACTCTGGGACATGCAGGTTCGCGCCCCGTTCGCCGCCCTCTCCAATCTCCCCGCCGCCCCCGCCTTCGCCTCCATCGGTTGGGACGACCACGCGTGGAAGACCCTGAGCGCGCCGGGCCTCTGGGAAGACCAGGGCGTGCGCATCGACGGGGTGCTCTGGTACCGGCGCCAGGTCGCCATCCCCCGGGATTGGTCGAACCGGGCGCTCACCCTGTCCCTCGGGCGGGTCTCGGGCAACGACCTGGTCTTCTGGGACGGCACCAATATCGGGGGCTTGTGGACGGACGTCCCCACGGCCGCCGCGTCCAAGGAACTTCGGAAGTACCGCATCCCCGCCGCTCTGGTGCGTCCCGGGATGCGCCAACTCATCGCCGTGCGCATCTACGACGGGGCCCCCTTCGCCCGGGGCGGTTTCACCTCGTCGGCCTCCGAGTTGGCCCTCTATCCCGAGGGGGCCGAGGCGAGCAACGGCCTCAGCCTGGCGGGCGCCTGGAAGACCCAGATCGAAATTTCCGCCGACCCCCTCAAGTATCCCCCGCGCCCCGAAGTGGGGCGGCCCGCGGCCATCTGCAGCGCCGCCTGGAACGGGATGCTCGCCCCGTTCTCCCGAACCTCCTTCCAGGGCGCGCTCTTCTGGCAGGGCGAGAACACCGCCTCCCGGGCCGCCCTCTACCAAGAGCTCTTCCCCGACTTGGTGCGCGATTGGCGCGCCTCCTTGGGCGACCGCGACCTTCCGTTCTTCTACGTACAGGCCCCCGCCCTAAGGCCGCGCCGAGCCCAACCCCAAGAGAGCGAACTCGCCGAATTGCGGGAGAGCCAGGCCGCGGCCCTCTCGCTGAAGCATACGGGCCTGGTGGCCGCCCTCGACTTGGGCTCCGCCAGCAACGCCCTGGTCCCCGATAAGCAAGCGGTCGCCAAACGAGCCGTGCTCCACGCGCTCGCCCACGTGTGGAAGATGAAACTCGAGACGTCGGGCCCGGTCTTGAAATCCGTGAAGTTCGAGGGCCCGAAAGCCCGGGTGCATTTCGACCGAATCGGGAGCGGGCTGGTGGTGAAGAACCCGCCCGGCCTCTCCACCAACGCCCTCTGCGGGTTCGCCCTCTGCGGCGCGGACCGCAAATGGGTCTGGGCCCAGGCCGTCCTGCGAGACAAAGATACGGTGGAATGTTCCCACCCCGAGATCGCCGTGGCCACGGCGGTTCGCTACGGGTGGGCCGACAACCCCGCGGTCAACCTGTATTCAAGGGAAGGTCTGCCGGCGCTGCCCTTCCGCACCGATCATTTCCCGAAAATCACCCAAGACGTGGAATAAGTCCGACGCCCCCGTCGGCACCCATGGGTCCCGCCCGGAGGGGGGGGCTCAGGCGAGCAGTTCGATTTCCCTGATATCTTGGCGCGCGAGGAAGGTCCGGAAATCTTCCAGGGGAGGCAGGCGGAAGACCTCCACATGCCCGTCGAGGAATACCACCAGCATCTTCGGTTGGAAATCTTGGTTCATGGCTTCTTCCCGGGCGCGGTGCGACACCTCGCGTCTCTCATACTTTCGGCATTCCCCATGGAACTTGAGCCTTTTTTCACGCCAACCCGAAGCGGTCGCCCGGGAGCTCGTGGACGTAGCCGCCCAGGAGGAGCGCGCTGAGTTGGGCGGCCAGGGGCTCCACCGCGCAGCCGAGGAGTTCGGCGAGCTCGCCCGGGTGGCGCGGGCTGCGGTCGAGGGCCTCGAGCACCCGCTTGCGCAGGGCGCGCCCGTCATCGCCCCCGAGCCAGAGTTGGGGATCGGGGCGGGAGGGCGGAGACGGGGCCTGGAACCAGGCCAGCAGTTCTTCTGGTTCGCGGATCGCCTGGGCCCCCTGCTCGATGAGGCGGCGATTCCCCGCGGTGGCCGGCCCCCGCTCGCCCCGATCGACGGTGAGTACGTCGCGGTTCTGGTCGAGGGCGGTCTTCACGGTGATGAGGGCCCCGCTGCGGTCGCCGGCCTGGACCATGAGCACCGCGTCGCAGAGGCCGCTGATGATGCGGTTGCGCTCGGGGAAGTGGAAGGCGAGGGGGCGGGTACCCGGCGGGTATTCGCTGAGGACGGCGCCCCCCTTTTCGAGGATGCGCCGGCGCAGGCCGCGATGCCCCGCGGGGTAGGCGACTTCGGGCCCCCCCGCCACGCAGGCCGTGGTGGGGCCGCCCCCGTCGAGGGCGCCGGCATGGGCGGCCCCGTCGATGCCCAGGGCGAGGCCCGAGATGACATGGAAACCGCAGGCGGCGAGGAGGGAGGCGCAGCGGCGGGCG
>JAFLEE010000052.1 GCA_017302015.1 Spirochaetota bacterium
ACGGGAGCGGTGGATGCCGCGCGCTCCTGGCTGCGGGCGGTGCGCGCCCACCACCCCGAGGCCTTCGTCTGCGAGAGCGACCGGGTGGCTTGGATCCTCTATCAGGCCTGCCGGGAACTGGACCTGCGCATCCCCGCGGACTTGGCGATCACCGGCTTCGACGACCAGCAGGTGGCCTTCGAGCCCTGGGGCTACAATATCCTCACCACCGTGCGCCAGGATTTCGCCGCCATCGGCCGCCTCGGGGTCGAACTCGCCGCCGACCTCGTGGCCGCTCCCCGGCGCCGACGCCCCCTGCGCGTCTCTTGCCCCGGGGAACTCATCGTGCGCCGGTCCACGATCGCCGGGTCCGCGGCCCGCAAGGCCGATTTCCGCCGCGTCGCCCTCGACCATTTGCGGGCCCATTTCGCCGAAGGCGGGAAACTCGAGGCGCTCCTCCCCCGCCTCGGCATGGACGCCCCCGCCTTCCGCCTGCGCTTCCGCCGCGAGATCGGCACCACCGTCGCCCGGCACCTGGCGGCCCTGCGCATCGAGCGCGCCCGCTTCCTGCTTTCTTCCACATCGCGACCGATCGCCGCCATCCTGGCCGAGGTCGGTTTCCGGAGCCACCAGCATTTCCTGCGCTGCTTCCGCCGCGAGACGGGAAAGGCGCCCCAGGCCTGGAGGAGCGCCGCGCACCACAACACCGACGCGGGCCCCATGCTTTAATCGTCCCCGCCTACTTCGCCCCCTCCCCTCCATCACGCTGCGGCCACCGCCACCCCGCGCCCAAGGAATTAAAAGCCATGTTCTACCTGTTCGCTTTTTGCGCGGTGCTCGCCTACGCCCTCAACTCGACCCTCATGGCGCCCTTCGCGCGCCAACTCGGCGGGCTGCGGGCGACCACCCTGCGGGGCCTTTCCCTCGGCGTGACCATGCTTCCCCTCCTCGCCTTCGTCCCGCGGGAATCCCTGGCCCATGTGACGCCCGCCCACGGAGCGACCCTCGCCGCGCTCTGCGCCATCACCCTCCTCGCCAATAGCCTGGTCTTCCAATCCCAAAAATACCTCCCCGTCGGCATCTCCCTCGCCCTCATGATGGGCGTGACCACCCTGTTCTCCACGGCCTACGGCCTCATCGCCTTCAAAGACGCCTATTCGCCGATTCAATGGGGCCTCGGCGCCCTCATGCTGGTGGAGGCTTCCCTGCTGGGGGCCTTCTCGCGCCGGGAGGGCCCCCGCACGCACCATCCCCTCCTCGGGGTGTTTCTCGCCGCCTCCGGCGGCCTCGCCATGGGCGCCGCCTATAGCCTCACGGCGAGCCTCTCCAAATCCGGTTCCCCCTTTCTCGTGGCTTACGCGTGGGAGTTCGGCACGGGCCTCGCCGGCGCCGCCGTCCTATTGGGGATGCGCCTGCGTCGAATGCCCGTTCAACAAACCGTTTCCGTTCCCTTCTACAAGGTGCTCCTGGCCTCCTCCCCCACGGCCCTGGCCACCGCCTGCTACGCCCTCGCCACGACCACCGGGCCCCTCGGCCTCGCCAGCGCCATCCTCTCCACGATGGGGGCCTTCGCCGCCCTGTTCTCCTTCCTGCTCTACCGCGAGCGCCTCACCCGCGCCCAAGGCGCCATGGTCCTCGCCATGGTCGCCACCCTAGTCGTCTTGAAAGGGATGGGATAGGCGCGTGGCGGCACGGGGCCTTCCCGCCTCCCGTGGATTCCCTTTTCTTTTAGGTTTATTTCTTTGTCGTTTTTGTTGTATAGCCGGAAGCGCCCGCTGACTATAATCACGGGGTCCCCACCCACGATGAATGACGAGGAGCGTCCCCTGATGAAAACCATCGCCCATGCCCTGACCCCGAACCCCAAGGGCATCCGATTCGTCCTGCTCCTCAGCCTCGCCGGGGCGCTCCTGGCGGCCCCGGCGCCCAAGGCCCCGCTGTTCGTCCGCCTCGATATCAGCGGCCTCGACCAGAAGCTCGAACTCGCCGACGCGGCGGTCCTCGGGCCGGGCAAGTTCACCTACGGCACCTACTTGAAGGAGAAGGCGAGACAACTCGTCTATAGCGACCAGCCGGTGCCCGCCAATACGTGGACGGAAGTGGGCCTTTCCTTCACCCCCGAGGCCGATGGCGAAGTGGTCCTCGCCCTCACCGGGAAATATTGGGCGGTGGACGGCAAGACGATGCCCGTACTCACCTTCTGGGACGACCTCACCGCCAAGGGCTGCGCCCTCGTCAACGGGGGGTTCGAGGAGCGCGGATCGGAGGGCCCCAAAGGATGGACGCTCTCCGGCGCGGCCGAGCCCGTGGCCAAACTCGTGGAGGCCCCCGATCCGGTGCGAAGCGGCGCCTTCGCCGCCCGTGGTTGGCACGATAGCAAATGGATTCAACGCCTGACCGTGAAGAAGGGCATGCCCGTCGAGGTCCGTGCCTGGGCCTTCCTCCGTGACGCCTCCGCCACGGTCCCCCTCGACCTTTCGAAGGCGGGGAATATGGCCTTGGCCGACGAGATCGACGGGGACCAGAAGGGCGGCTGGACCGACCAGGGCCGCCTCAACGACCTCTCGGCCCTGAAGCCCGGCCTGAAGAACTTCGCGGGCATCCAATTCCGCATCGCCGAGGGGCCCCGGGCCGCCATCGTGCTGAAGGGGCCCCAGAGGGAGTATTTCCCCGAGAAGGCCACCCTCGTCTTCCCCGCCGGGGCCCCGGCCCGCCACCTCTACCTGCTCCATGGGGTGGCCTGGGCCCCCAAGGCGGGCCAGCTCGTCGGGCGCATCGTACCGATCCTCGCCGGCGGCGCCGAAGGAGAACCGATCCCCGTCCTCTGCGGCCGCGATGCGGGCGGTTGGTGGTCGCCGTCCCACTTAAGCAACGCCTACGTCGCCTTCACGGCCGAGAACAAGAGCGCCTTCGTCGGGCTCTACGCCTCGCGTTTCCCCTTGCCCGCGGGCGCCCTTGCCGCGCGCCTGGAAAGCGCGGGCACCGGCGTGTGGGGCATCGTCGGCGCGGCGCTGAGCGAATCGAGCGTGGCCTTCCCCGAGATCGCCCGCACGGTCATCGCCCCCGGCGCCGCCTGGATCCCCTACGTTTGGGAGAAGGAGATCGTCCCCGGCTCCGCCATGGATCTTTCGGGGCTCCTCGAAGCGCCCGCGGGCAAGGCCGGCTTCGTGGGCATCGGGCCCGGTGCCGGCCTCGTGTTCGAGAAAACCGGCAAGCCCTTCCGATTCTCGGGGAATAATTTCTCCGCCATCAACGCCTCCGTGCTCGCGGCGCTGCGCCCCGAGGAGCGCACCCTCCTGGCCGTGCGCCTCGCGCACCTGGGCTATAATCTCCTGCGCATCGCCTACCTCGACAACGCCCACTTGAAGCAGACCGAAACGGGCAGCGAGATCGACCCCGCGGGGCTCGACGCCCTCGACCATTTCACCGCCGAACTCAAGAAGCGCGGCGTCTACCTGGTCGCCGATTTCCTCATGGGCAGCCGCCACCGCGCGGCCCTGATGCGGGCCTTCCCCGGGGAGAAACTCGGCGACGGCGACCTGCGCCCCCTCTACGAGGCCGCCTATTTCGTGGAGCCCGCCATCCGCGACGACCACCTGCGCACGGCCAAGCGCTTCCTCGAGCACGTGAACCCCTACACCCGGCTCGCCCCGAAGGACGAGCCCCAATGGGTCTTCTTCAATATCCTCAACGAGGATCCCCTGAGCGCCTGGGCGCTGCGCGGGGAGCAGGCCCCCCGCCTCATGGGTAAATATTGGAACGCCCACCTGAAGAAGAAGTACGGGGAGTCCGAGGCCCTGCGCCGCGCCTGGGGCCGCCTAGACTCCGGGGATAACCTGGAGCGGGGCACCGTCGCCCTGCCGAAGTCCCTGGAGGAGGGGCCCCGCGGCGAGGATCTCACCATCTGGTTCGCCGCGCTCCACCGCGAGGGGTGGACGGCCATGAAGAACCTCATGCGTTCCGTGGGCTCACGGGCGCTGCTGACCGACATCAATATGGCCCACGACCGCAGCATCCTCCTGGCGCGGGACGGCTTCGATCTCGTCGACCAGCACGCTTACCACGACCATCCCCAATTCCCGCAGAACGAATGGGGGCTCCCCTACGGGTTCCACCAGAAGACCTCCCTCCGCCGAAGCGGCTGGACCGGGACCCACATCCCCTCCTACCTCGCCCTCTCGCGCCATGTCGGCAAGCCCTACGCCATCACCGAGTACGACCATTGCTTCCCCAATGGATCGCGCATGGAGGCCGGCCTCGTCTACGGGGCCCAGGCCGCACTGCAGGGGTGGGATGGGATGCTCAACTTCAATTATTCCTACCACACGGAAGACCTCTTCCCCGAGTACCCGGCGAAGTTCTTCGACAAGGTGAACGAGCCCATCGGGGCCGCCGCCGAGCGCCAGGTGAAGTTCCTCTACCTGCGGGGCGACGTGAAGACCGCCGCGACCGGGGTGGCCCTGCGCCTCGAGCGGGAACTCGTCGCCGCCTCCAATTACGGCATGAACGGCGCGGTGCAGGCGCTGGCCATGGTCACCGCCGTCGGCCTCGCCTTCGACGAACCGCGGGACGGCAAGCGGTGGACGGCCCAGTACCCCATGGCCGTGCGCCGGGCGGCCCCCGGGTGGCTCCCGGCCACCGCGGCCACCGATGGCGAGGGCCTTGCCGCGTGGCTCTCCGGTCTCAAGGGCGGGCTCCTTCCGAAAGGTAACCGCAGCGACCTCGGCGCCGGCATCCTCGAGACCGCCACGGGCGAGGTCGTCTACCGGTTCAACGAAGGCGCCCTCTCGGTGGATACTCCCCGGAGCAAGGGCTTCGTGGCCCACACCAACGGCGCCATGGCGGTCGGGGGGCTTCGGGCGAGTTTCGAGGCGGCCCCGTGCTCCCTCTCTTTCCACAGCCTCGACGGCCGGCCCCTCGAATCGAGCCGGCGCATCCTCGTCTTCCTCCTCACCGACGTGCTCAATAAGGGCATGACCTTCGATGACGAGGGAAAAAAGATGCTCAATTGGGGGGAACTCCCCCATCTGTTGCGCGCCGGCAGGGCCCGCGTGTCCCTGCGAAACGGCCAACCTCTCAAAGCCTGGGCGATCTCGGCCTCCGGGAGGCGCATGGAAAGCGTTCCCCTCGAGGCCGCGGGCGGGGAGCAGAACGCCGTGCTCGATCAGCGCCTGGCCAAGGGCTCCACGCTCTTTTGGGAGTGGGCGGTCGAATAAGGGAAGCAGCCCCGCGCGGATCTTCACCGCGTTTCCGTAGCGAAGGAGCCCTCCAGACGAGAGAGACTCGGGGGGTTCCCGGGCCGGAACGCCGGATGTCAATTCCGCGAAGGTCCGTCAATTTCTTCCATTTACACCCCCATCCCCCAGTGGTATCCTCGGGGGCTGGCCGAGGGGCGCCCTTGGCGACGGAAGTTCCCCTGGAAACGTCGCGGGCCCCCGAACCAAGCACCATCCCCGGGAGGATCCCATGATCCGCATCGACACCTTCCTCAAAGTGGTCCTTTTGCTCGCCGGGACCCTCATGCTCCTGCCCGCGGCGCCCCTCACCCTCTGGGTCGCCACCAACGGAAATGATGCGTGGTCCGGCCGCCTCCCCGCCCCCCGCGGCGATGGGAAGGACGGCCCCTTCGCGACCCTGGCCCGCGCCCGGGATGAAATCCGAAACGCGAAGTCGAAAGGCCCCCTCGCCCAGGGAGCGACGGTGTGGCTGCGCGGCGGCATCCACCGCCTCTCCCAACCGCTCCAATTGACCGAGCAGGATTCCGGCACGCCCGCGGCGCCCATCCTCTACCAGGCCTGGTCCAACGAACGGGCGGCCCTCAGCGGCAATCTCCCCGTCGGCGGCGCCGAGAAGACCACGGCCAAGGCCATCCTCGAGCGCCTCCCGGGGGAGGCCCAGGGGAAGGTCTGGCAGATCGACCTGGCCAAGCAAGGCATCACCAATTATGGCGTCATCGGCGTACAAGTGCGCCAAGACAAGAATCCCCCGCTCTTCCTCACCCTCGATGGAACGCTCGCCACCCTGGCGCGCTGGCCCAACGAGGGCTTCGAGCCCGTCGCCGGGGCCCCCGCCGGCGAGAAGGGGGGCATGTTCGCCTACGCCGGCGACCGCCCCATGCGCTGGCTGGAGGAGAAGGACGCCCGGGCCAACGGCTACTGGGACCACGACTGGCATTCTTCCCACGCCGCCTTCGAGAGCATCGATCCCGCCAAGCGCATCATCCGGACCAAGGCGCCCCACGCCGTCTACGGCTACCGCAAGGGCGGCCGCTATTACGCCTATAACCTGCTCTCCGAGATCGACCGGCCCGGGGAATATTACCTCGACCGTTCGAGCGGTCTGCTCTACGTCTGGCCCCCCCATGACCCGGCGCGAACGCGCTTCGAGGTCTCCCTCGGGGGGGTCGCCCTCATCGCGGAAAAACTCTCCGATGTGCGCTTCCGCGCCATCGCCTTCGAGGGCTTCCGCGGCGACGCGGCCTGGCTGCGGGGCGCGACGCGGGTGTCGTTCATCGCCTGCACCTTCCGCAACCTCGGCCGCCGCGCCCTCAATATCGACCAGGGCGCCGAGTGCCGCGTGGCGGGGTGCGATTTCATGGACCTGGGCGAAGGCGCCGTCGTCCTCAGCGGGGGCGACCGCCTCGCGCTTCGCGCCGGCGGCCACGTGGTGGAGAATTGCGTCTTCACCCGTACCTCCCTCTGGCAGCGCACCTACACGCCGGCCGTGGGGCTCACCGGCACGGGCCACCGGGTCTCCCGAAACCTCATGTTCGACAACCCCGGGGTGAACATCCACTTCACGGGCAACGACCACCTCATCGAGTACAACGAAGTCCACGACATGGGCTATGAGGGCGGCGAGATGGGCGCCTTCTATTGCGGGCGTAATTGGACGCTCTCCGGGAACCTCCTGCGCGGGAATTGGGTCCACGACATCTACAACCCCTGCCCCCAGCGCAACCGGGCCTTCATGCTCGACGACGGGGCCGCCGGCATCACCATGGTAAGCAACCTCTTCACCCGGGTCGCCGAGGGGATCAGTTTGAGCGCCCACCTCAACACCATCGCCAATAACGTCTTCGTCGATTGCCACCCCGCCGTCGGCGCCTGGGGGGGCGAAGCCCAGTTTCCCCCCTTCGACCTGAAGTTCAGCCATTACGCCACGATGTGGCCCCCCCTGGCCGAACTCCCCCTCGCCCAAGCGCCCTGGAGCACCCGCTTCCCCGACCTCCTCGCCCTCCGCGACGCGATCTCCAACGGGGGGCCCACGCCGCCCCAGGTGCGCACGCGCATCCTGCGCAATCTGGTTTGGAAGGGAAGCCCCGAGTTCGTGGGATGGAACGTCACCAAGGACAAGAACGCCTGGGTCGTCGCCGACAATATCACCGGCGTCGATCCCCAATTCGAGGACCCCGCGAAAGACGACTGGCGCCTCAAGGCGGGTTCCCCGGCGCTGAAAGCCGGCTTCCTGCCGATCCCCATGGAGAAGATCGGGGTCTTCGCCGACCCAGAGCGCGCCTCGTGGCCCGTCCTCCACCCCGTGCGCACCAACGTCTGCCGCAATCTCACCTACGTGGCCCCGCCCGCGCCGCCACGGGCCGCCGCCGCGATCCTGAAGGTGCCCCGCCTCCCGAGAACTCCCGTGATCGACGGGATCCTCGCCGAAGGCGAATGGACGACGGGGGCCATGCCCCTCGAGGAGCACGTCAATGGGGAGGTCGTCCACAGCCCGAGCCGCGCCTGGGTGGGATGGGACGATGCCGCCCTCTACGTCGCCTTCAGCAACCCGGTGAATGCGATCACCCCCATGGCCCTCGACACCGTCTGGGGCAAATCCGAGTCCGTCGAGATCGCCCTGCGCAAGACCGGCGAGAAAACCCGCGGGGTCACCGTGCTGCGCGGCTTCGCCAAGGGCCCCTTCAAGGCGGTCGGGGACGCGGGGCTCGACGAGGCGGGCGTCAAGCGGGCCGCCGAAGGCGTGGAGTACGCCGCCAAGCCCCTGGGCGCGAGCCTATGGACCTGCGAGTGGCGCATCCCCTTCGCCTCCCTCGGCGTCAACCCGAAGACGGAGCGGGCCTTCGATTTCAACCTCACCGTGCGCAAGGTCGCCGACGGCCTCTGGGTGATGTGGGTGGGGACCGAGGGGTTCTCCTACGCCGTGGACAAGGCGGGCCGCATCCTCCTGGTCGATGCGGTCACTCCGCCGCGCCTGCTCGACGACGGCGAAGGGGAGCTCAAATGGACGGGGGCCGCCGAGAAGAGCGCGAGCAATAAGCGCGGCGGGGCCTACGCGGTGCGCTTCGACGCCTCCACCTCCGAGCGGGGCATGAACCTGAAGGGCTTCGACCCCGACCTCAGCGCCTACGATACGCTCGTGTTCGACTGCTATTCCGAGAAGAATACCGGGGCGACCATCGAACTCGTCTTCAATTCGGAGAGCAAGACGGGCTCCGGCTGGGCCTATTACCGCTACCCCCTCAAGATCAATTGGGCAGGTTGGAAGACCGTGGAGATCCCGTTCGCCGAGGCGCAAACCGGCCGCGATCCGGTGGGATGGAAGAAGATCCTCGGCATCGATTTCAGCACCCGCGGTTGGGGCCACGACAAGGCGACGCCGGGCACCATCCTCTACATCGACAATCTCATGGTGCGTTAAGCCCGCTCCCCCCCCTGGGCGAGGGGTTTCCCCGCTACGCCGCGAAGCGCTCGGAGACCCGCGCGGCGATCTCCTCGCCGATGGCGAGGCTCGCCGTGGCCGCGGGGCTCGGGGCGTTGAGCACATGGAGCGCGCCGTCCTGGTCGAGCCACTGAAAATCCTGGACGAGGCTGCCGTCGCGCAGCATGGCCTGGGCGCGCACGCCCGAGCCGCCATGGTCCAGGTCGGAAGCGGTGATCCCGGGCACGAGGCGCGCCAGGCTCTGGGCGAAAAGCGCTCGGCGGAAGGAGCGCTGGAGTTCGTCCCAGGCCATCCCCTTATGGCGCCAGAGGAAACGGCGCATGCCCGGGAAGAGGAGCGTACCGGCGAGGTCGCCCACGCGCACATCGCGCTTGCGGTAGCCTTCCCGCGCCAGGGCGAGCACGGCGTTGGGGCCGGCTTCGATGCCGCCGTGGATGAGCCGGGTGAAATGCACGCCGAGGAAGGGGTACTGGGGATCGGGGACGGGATAGATGAGGTGCTTCACCCAGCCGGCCTTCTCGGCCTTGAGGGCGAAGTACTCCCCGCGGAAGGGGATGATGCGGCAATCGGGCCGCGCGCCGAAGGCCCGGGCCACCGCGTCGGAGTGGAGCCCCGCGCAGGCCACGGCGAAATCGGCCTTGAGGTCTCCGCCGCTGGTTTCGAGGATCCATTCCCCCGAGACCCGCTTCGCCCGACGAAGCGCCCACCCGAGGCGCAGTTCGGCGCCGCCCGCGGCGAGTTCCTTCGCCATGGCCGCCACCACCCCCGCGTAGTCGACGATGCCCTCCTGCGGCACGAGGATCGCGGCCACCCCGGCGGCGCGGGGTTCGCGTTCCCGCAATTCGCCCTGCTCGAGGCGGCGCATCCCCAGGAGCCCGTTGGCTTGGCCCCGCTCCCAGAGCGTCGCGAGGCGCGGTCGTTCCTCTTCGGTGGCGGCCACCACCACCTTGCCGCAGATCTCGTGGGCGACCCCGTGCTTCTGGCAGAACGCGGTCATGAGGCGGATGCCCTCCACCGCCAGGCGCGCTTTCACCGAACCGGGCTTGTAATAGAGACCGGCGTGGAGGACCCCTGAATTATGGGTCGACTGGTGGCGGCCGAAGCCGCCCTCCTTTTCGATCACCGTGAGGGCCGCCCCGGGGAATCGCTTCCTCAAGGCCAAGGCCGTACCGAGACCGACCAGACCCCCGCCGACGACGACTATTCTTTTACCCATGATTTCCTTATTTTTTAATTCTACCGCGCCCGGGAAATCCTGGGAAGTCGTTCCCAAATCGTACATGCAATTACCATCCTATCCATAACCATTGCCTTCATTTCGAATTAGAATCATTCCATATACGACATGCTTCGTCACTCGAAACCATCGAGCGTGATCGCACCCCAGTCGGCCCCTGGCAGACTCGGGCGGCGCATCGCTCGAAAAAAGGAATACCCATGGACCTCAGCTGCACCACGATAACACCCGACCCCATTGCCACGACCGAACCCCCACGGGCCCTGGGCGTTCCCCTCACTCGGACCGGGCCCCTGATGCCCTTCACCCTGGACTGGAACGATCCCGAATCCGCCCGGCGGCGCTATGAAGCGGATGGCTATCTGTACCTACGGGGCCTGCTCGATCGGAACCAGGTGCTCGCCTTCCGCGAATATTATTTCGCCCAATTCCAATCGACGGGCCTGCTCGCCCCGGGAAGCCGGCCCATCGAAGGCCTCTGCGGGGAAGGAAACGTGGCCGACGGCGTGGTGAATGCCATCCTCCACCGCATCGTCCGGTCCCCCGAATACGCGGCGCTCTGCGCTTCACCGGCGCTGGTGGCCTTCTACGAATGGTTCTTCGGCTCTCCGGTGCACCTGCATCGCCGGAAGATCCTCCGGCACACCACGGCGAGGGGGCCCCTCGCCACCGGGGCCCATTACGACCTCGTCTACATCGACCAGGGCACCGAACGTCTGTGCACCTCGTGGATCCCTTTGGGCGACCTACCGCTTACGACCGGCACCCTCATCTACCTCGAAGGCAGCCATCGCCTCGACGTGGAATCCCTGCGGGGCGCCTTCCCCGATTTCCCCGCCCGCTCGGGCTGGATCACCCGCGACCTCGAGGGCCTCTCGAGCCGCACGGGACTGCGGTGGCTCGCGTCGCCGGCGTTCGCCGCGGGGGACATGATGGTCCATGGCCCCCGCATGATCCACGCGTCCTGCGACCGCCACCACGCGGGCGGCCTCATGCGCCTCTCGACGGACATCCGCTACCAACCGAAAAACGAGCCCATCGATGCCCGCTGGCAACGGGACTGGAGCCATGATGACGGCCTCTAGGGGCCGCACGCTGCCTACTCCGCCTCCAGCATGAGCCCGCGGAACGGGTCCCCCAGGATCGGTTCGACCAGGAAGCGCTGGCTCCCGTCGGCGCCGTAGCGCATGGCGTTGAACAGCAAGCCGGAGCCCAGCGGCCGCACGAGGTCGGCCGTGATCACGAATGATTTTCCGTCGGCCCCCGCCTCCACCCGCACCCGCCCCGTCTCCGGGCCTCCGAGAGTGCGAAGGAGCGGCTCGCGGCGCACGATCGGCCGCAGGATTTCCACGGCGGCGATCCGGGGGACGAGGTTGGTGGCGAGGAAGGATTCCCGGAAGGGGAAGCTCGCCCGGTTCGTCGCCCAATGCCCCCCGGGCACGAGTTCGGAATCGAATCCATTCGTCTGGAGATTCGAGGAAACCCGCCACGGAGCCGGCTCATTGGATGAACCCGCCGTGCCGGGTTGGTTGGACCCGGGGCCTTCCTGTGCCGGGGCCGCATTGGAGCTCAGCACCCACCCGGTCACGGGCGTGCGCCGGGCCGTCCACTCCGCCACCCATTGGGGCACCTCGACCCATTGGGTCTTCACCGCCAGCACGGCCACGATGTTCGTCTCCCAATTCGTGGCGAGCACGCGGTTCGTCGCCCAGTTCGTCGTCTCCAGGCCGCCGGGGATGAGCTGGAAGGTGCGCCGGTAGAGCCAGCGCTCCAGGGCGTCGCGGCGGTCGGGCTCCTCGTTGAGGAAGAGCAGCCAGCCTTCCGTGCCCGTCATGAGCGCCTCCTGGCGCTCGGGATAGGCCGCCCCGGAGATGCGGACTTCCACGGAACGGGCGCCGAGGCGCACGCCCACCGTTTCGGCCCCGAGGGCGCCCAAGGGCGTCCAGAGACCGGGCTTCACCGCGACGCGGGCGATCTTCTCCCGCACAGAGATCGTCTTCTCGACGAGGCGCTCCTGGAAGCCGGAACCGCCCACGAGGTCGTGGTAGGCCGCCGTGAGCCGGTAGGCGCCGGCCTGGGAGTCCACATTGGTGACGGCGGGGAGCGTGAGGAGGAGCCGCCGCTCGCCGCTGACGCCCGCGATGCGCTCCAGGGGCAGGGTCTCGCGGCGCGTGAGCCGGCCGCTCTCCCAGGTGAGGTCGAGTTCGCTGCGGTTGCTGAGGCCCTCGGCGAAATCCCGGTCGCGCACCCGGAATTCCAGGCGCTCGCCCTCCGTCCACGCGGCGCCTTCCCGCGAGACGCCGTCCTTCCCCAGGAGGAGGAGCACCGCATCGTCCCCCGTGAGGAGATCGACGAGGGCGCTCTTCCCGCCGTAATCGAAGCGGATGCGCTCGCCGGCTTCGGCGCGCTCGCGCAGGGCCGGGGTGAACGGCGCCCGCCAGGTGCGCGCCCCCGCCCGCACGAGGGCGAGATCCAGGGAACGGGATCGGCCACGTTCGGTCACGCGCACCGTCAGGTTCGTCCCCGAGGCGAAGGGATCGCGCACGATGAGGTCGTAACTGAGCCCGGGGATCATGCGGTTGGTGACCCAGAGCCCGGTCTCCCGGAAGGGGAAGGGCCGCACCGCCGACCAATCCAGGGGAGAGGTGGAGCGCGAGGCGAGGAACCAGGCGTCCACCCGGCCCGGGGCATTCACGAACAGGTTGAGCAGCGCCCCCTCGACGCGGGCGGCCGAAAGCCGCGGCCATTTGAGGAGGAGGCGCCCCTGATCGACGCGCCCATCGAAACCGGGGGTCCTCGGATCATCCAGCAGGTTCGAGACGGGATCGGCCCAGGCGCCGCCCAAATGGGGCACGAGGGCGACCATGGGCTTGCCATCCCCCCGGTCCAGGGGCGTGACCGAAAGATGGATCGTCTCGGGGCCGAAGCCCGCCCGCCGCTCCGCGCCGTCATGGAAGAAGAACTCGAGGGTCTCGAACCGCGGCTTCCCCCCGGCGCGCTCGCCGGGCGGGATGCGGAAATCCAGGTACCAGGACGCCGCATCGTGGAAGAGGCTCACCCCCTCCTCGCGCAGGCGGTCGGCGTCGGCCAGCAGGGGGAGGTTCGTGGCCAGGTCTCCCCAGGTCGCGGGCGCCAGGGGCCACGCCTCCACCGTACGCACCCGCGTCTCCACGGGCGCTCGCTCGGCCCTGCGGTAGATCCACAGGGCCGAGAAGAAGGCGTTGGGCCCCTCTACGGTCTCCAAGGAATACCGCGCGGCGGTCTCGCCCTCGGGGACCTGGACGCGGAAGGTCTTGTAGGTTCGGCTGACGCCCGGCACTTGGAAGACTTCATCCCCCATCGCCGCGCCGCGGAAGCGCATGGTGCGCGGGATCGCCTGGGATTCCTCGAAGAGGAACGAAAAGAGGTAGCGGCCCGGGGGGAGTTTCCCGGGGAGGATCTCCACGCGTTCGCTCTCGTAGAAATAGGCGCCATTGGACTGCGGGAGCACTTCGGCGCGCACCTTCTCGCGGCCGAGGGTGGGGGTGATCGTGGCCACGAGCACCGCGTCCCCCCCGCCCGGCCCGTCCACCAGGGGGCGCACGGCGCCGCCCTCGCCCTTGGGCAGGGGCCGCGACGAGTAGAAGGCGATCTGGCGGAACTCGGGGAGCGAGCCGTAGGCGCTCCAAATCTCGAGGCGCACCCAGCGGGCCCGCACCTCGGGGAAGAGGAGCCGCTCCCAATAGGGCTGGTCTCGCAGGGTGGCCGCGGCGCCGGTGGGGATCCAGGCCCGGCCATCCTCGGAAACCCACAGGCGCACCTGGCGCAGGGAATTGCCCGGCCCGTTATTGTAGAGGTCGACGCGGCCGAGCCAATGGATGAAGTGGAGGTCGTAGACGATGGAGAACGGGTAATGGAGATCGGCGTAGGGGTCGGGCGAAAATTTATTATTGTAGGCGATGGATCCGTTCACCGTCAGCGAGGCCGGGTAGGCCGGATTCTGGAGCCCCGGTGGCACTTCCACACTCTTCGGCCCACTGAGGAGCCGGTCGCCGCCGCCATGCTTCGCCGCCGGCACAAACGAGACGCCGACGACGGCCGCGGCGGCGATGAGGAAGGCGACGAGGAGCGGCATCTTAGAATCCCGTATAGAGGCGCACGAGAATGGAGGAATAGCGTTTCCACTGGTCGAGGGCGGGAAGCGCGGAGAGCCGGGCGGCGGCGAAGATCCCGGCCTGCACGGTGAGGGCGAGCCCCATGGGGCGCCCCAAATAATTCCCCTTGTATTCCAGGCGCGAGGTGAGGGCCAGGCGGGAGAGCGGGGTGGAGATCGAATAGACCCCCGAGAGGCCCCAATCCCCCGGGGCCTCCTGGTCGTAGAACGAGCATTCGCCCCCCGAGAACCATTGGAAGGCGGCGTAGCGCACCCGCGCCTCGAGGAGGAAGAGCAGGAACGATTCGCCCCAGGCGCCCAGGGCCGAGCGGTCCACCACGAACGCGTTGCTGGCCGGCGCGGGAGCCTGGTTGGAATCCCAGGGCCCGCGCTGGAGATGGAACAGGAACCGGGCCCTCGGGATGAGTTCCACCACGGGAGAGAGCGGGATGGGCCGTTCGAGGGAGAGGGCCGGAGTGAGTTCGAACCGCCAGGCTCCGGCCTCGAAGAGGCGATGGGCGAGGTTCGCCTCCGCCCGGGCGCTAAAGCCCAGCCATTGCGCCGTCGCCTCGCCCAGGGCGAGCACCTGGTTCTTGAGCACCCCGGGCGTGATCAGGTCGGCTTGTTCGAGGGAGTGGGCGGGAAGTCGATTGGGCTGGGGCATGAACTCTTCCATGGCGGCGGCCGTGACGGAAAGTCGGGGGCCGAAACTCCGGCGCCATTCGAGGATGAGGGCGAGGGAACTCATGGGGGCGCCCTCCTGCCAGCGCCCGTCGACCAAGGCCGTCCAACCGAGATCCGCCCCCAGGCGCCCCGAGAAGGCGAGGCGAGCCTCCCCGTAATCGCCGCTCGCCGCGAAATGATCGGGGGAGAGGAAGGTCTCCCGGTCATCCTGGATCCCGTTATGGTTCTGGTCCTGGCCGAGGGCGCGGAAATAATAGGAAGGATTCTCGTAGTACCAGTAGAACCCCGGGCTGACGCCGGCGGCGGTGAGGAGTTGATCCTGGGAATTGGCCGCCCGCAGGCCGTAGGGCCCCAGGGGCGCGCTGCGGATTTCCACCGCCGGGTCGCCGTCGAGATCGACGCTGAATCCGTCCTGGTGGGCGTGGACGAAGAGGGTCGCGAGCGCCCCGGGCAGGCGCGTCATGAGCGAGAGTTCGCCGCCCTGGCGGAGTTCCTTCTTCCCCGCCTGATCCTTCTCGTTCACGGCCCAGGAAAGACGGCCCTGGACCTGCCGCCCCTGCCAGTGGAGGTTCACCCCCAGCCCCTCATTGGCCTGGTGGTCCAATTGGAAGGTGACCGTGCGGCGGAAGGACGAGGGACCGTACCCCGGGAAGGCGGTGGACGGGGCCAGACGGCTCCCCGCGGGCATGCGGGCGATGGACCAGGGAATGGGGCGATACCGGTCGGGCCGCGTCTCCAGGGACCCGGAGCGGTTGCGCAGGATCGCCAGATCCCCGGCGTAGGTGAAGGTGACGCGCTTCCAGCGTCGGGGCCCGGCACCATTGGAGAGGGCGAGCGTGGCGTCGCCGGGGAACCAGAGGTAGCGCCGCTCGCCGAAGGTGGTGGCCTGGGGCGCGAGGCTCCAGATGAAGCCCGGCGGCGGGGCCGTGGTGGTGGCGTCCACGACCTCCACGCCCCCGTCCCCGGCCAAGACCACGCGCTCCACCCAGAAGCCCGCCTGGGCTCCGGTATTGGAGAACCAGAAATTCTCGCAGGCAGCGGGGGCCTGGTCGGCGGCGAGCAGGTCCTGGTTCGAGGAGACGGGGCCCAGATCCCGGTGGACCTGGTGGGTAAAGAGGAAGTCCGCGGCCACCGGGCCCAGGCGCACCCCGGTGCGCATCGCCAGCATGCTATCGGCCGTCTGGGACACGTTACTATCGGCGGAGATCGAGGCCTGCCCCTGCCCGGCGTAGTAGAAGCCCGCCGAGAGGTTGCTCCCCCGAAGCTCGCCGAGGACCCCGTACCAGGAGAGGGGCCGCAGCGCGTCGGGAAAATACTTCGGCCGCGTCGGCCGGTGCAGGAGCAGCGGGGACCAGGAGAGGGGGACGTCCAAGACCTGGATCGTGGCCCGGAACGCGGGAGTCAATTCGGAAAAATAGACATAACCATCGAGGGCCCCGCCGGGGGACGCGTCGCCACCCAGGTTCATGCGGAAGGCGCGGTTGCTGTCTTGGCTCTCGAGGGTCCAATCGTAGAGCAGCGACGAGGATTGGAGCAGGAACTCGCTGCCGAACGGGGAGAAGACCTTCTGGGCCCGAAGCCCCCCCGCCGAGACCAGCAGGACGCACGCCCATGGCGCGATCCGTAGGAGGCCCCGCAGACCCATGCCCCGCGCCCGGCGCCTACATCTTCTCGGGGGCCGAGACGCCCAGGAGCCCCAGGGCCCGGGCGATGACCTGCTTCACCGCGACGACGAGGGCGAGGTACTGCCCCGATTTTTCCCGGTCGGCGGCGTCGACGTAGCGGTGCTCGCCGTAGTGGCGGTGCAGGATCGCCGCGAGGCCCGAGAGCCAGGTCGCCAGGTGGTGGATCTCCAGGCTCGCCGCCATCCCCTCGATCTCCTCGGGAAAGCGGATGAGCTGGATGGCGAGTTCCTCGGAATGGGGCCCCCTCACCGCGGCGAAGTCGAACGACGCGGCGACGGGGATGCCCTCTTCCCCGGCCTTGCGCAGCACCGAGGCGAGGCGCGCATGGGCGTACTGGACGTAGTACACCGGGTTGTCGGATTCCTGCTTGAGGGCGAGGGCCAGGTCGAACTCGAGGGGCGTGGCGGCCCGGCCCGAGCCGAGGAAATAGCGCGCGGCGTCGCTGCCGATCTCCTCGACGACCTCGTCGAGGGTGACGATATCGCCCGTGCGCTTGGACATGCGCACCGGCTCCCCGTCGCGGAAGAGCGAGACGAGCTGCCCGATGACGATGTCGAGGCGCGAGCGGCCCTCGGAGAGCACCGTGACCGCGGCGCCCAGGCGCCCCTGGTAGCCGTGGTGGTCGGCCCCGAAGATATTGATGAGGCGGTCGTAGCCCCGGCGCACCTTCTCGGCGTGGTAGGCGATGTCGACGGCGAAATAGGTCTTCTGCCCGTCGCCCTTGATGAGCACGCGGTCCTTGTCGTCTCCGAAGGGGGTGGTGCGGAACCAGAGCGCGCCCTCCTGCTCGTAGGTATGGCCGTGCTCCTTGAGCCAGGCGATGGTCTTGTCCACCGCGCCGCTCTGGTGGAGCGAGGTCTCGCGGAAATAGCGGTCGAAGGCGGTGCCGACCTTGGCCAGCGTCGCCTTCTGCCCCGCGAGGAAGTACTCCACGGGGTCGCCCAATTCGGTCTTGAAGACCTGCATATGGTCGCCGTGGTAGCCGCCTTCGGGGATCTCCTTGCCCGTGCGGATGGCCGCCACGGTCTCCTTGAGTTTGGCGATCTGCACCCCGGCGTCGTTGACGTAGAACTCCGTCTCGACCTCGAGGCCCGCCGCGCGCAGCACGCGCGCCAGCGTGTCGCCGATGGCCGCCCAGCGCCCGTGGCCGACATGGAGCGGCCCCGTCGGATTGGCCGAGACGAACTCGAGGAGCACCCGCTCCTTCTTGGCGGGGGTCGCATCGCCCCAGGTCGGGGTCTCCAAGATCGTGCGCACCCATTTCGTGCGCGCCGCGTCGGAGAGCCGGAAATTGATGAAGCCCGGCTTCACGATGTCGACGGCGGCCCAGGTCTCCCGCCCCGGGAGGCCGGCGACCACCTGCTCGGCGATGAGGGCCGGGTTCTTCTTCAGGATGCGCGCGAGTTCCATGGCCACGGGGCTGGCGTAATCGCCGAAGCGCGCCTCGGGGTATTCCACGCGCACGGGGTGGGCGGCCACGAGGGCCTTCTGCTCCGGGGCCAGGTCGAGTCGGTCGAGGGAGGCGCGCAGGCTCTCCGAAAGGTGCTGCTTGAGGGTCATGGGGTTTCCAGGTCGGGTATTATATCCCGGGCCCCGACCCTTTGCCCGCGGGGGGCGCGGCCCTTTAGGGGTGGTAGATGTCGATCTCGAGTTCCCGCACGCGCTTGCGAAGGGTCTCTCGCGAGATGCCCAGGGCCTTCGCCGCCTGTTGGTGCACGCCCTTGTGGGCCCGCAGGCAGGCGTCGAGCACGACCCGGTCGACCACGTCGTGCACCTTCTGCAGGTCGAAATCGCCGCTATGGGCCAGGCTTTCCGAGGCGCGCCGTCGCAGGAGCTCGCCCGTGGAGGGCGGGGCGCCGCCCCCCTCCACCACCACCACCGGGGCCTCGCCGCCGGGGGCCTCATCGAAATGCACGCGGTCGATGAGTTCGGTCTCGGCGAACACCACCGAGCGCTCCAGCACGTTGCGCAGTTCGCGCACGTTGCCGCCCCAGGGGTGGCCCAGGAGCTGCCGCAGGGCGTGCTCGGTGAGGCGCAGGGAGGGCTTGGACAGGCGCGAGCGGTACTGGGCGAGGAAGTGCTCCACCAGGAGGGGGATGTCTTCGCGGCGCTCGCGCAGCGGCGGCAGGTGGATGGGGATGATGGAGAGCCGGTAGTAGAGGTCTTCCCGGAAATTCTTGGCGCGGATCTCGTCGAGGAGCACCTTGTTGGTGGCGGCGATGACGCGCACGTCGATGGGCTCGGCCTTGCCGGAGCCCACCGGGTCGACCATGCTCTCCTGGAGCACGCGGAGGAGCTTGGACTGCAGCCCCATGGGCAGTTCGCCGATCTCGTCGAGGAAGAGGGTGCCCCCGTCGGCGAGGCGGAACTTCCCCGCCTTGTCGGCGATGGCCCCGGTGAAGGCGCCCTTCTTGTAGCCGAAGAGCTCGGATTCCAGGAGGTTCTCGGGGATCGCCGCGCAATTGATGGCGATGAAGGGCCGCTCGCGCCGCGGGGAATTATAGTGGATGGCCGCGGCCACAAGCTCCTTCCCGGTGCCCGATTCCCCCGTCACCAGCACGGTGGAATCGCTGCCGCTCACCGCGCGGATCTGGGCGTAGAGTTGGCGCATGCGGTCGCTGCGCCCGACGATGTCGCCGAAGCGGTCGCTCTCGGTGAAGAAGGTCTTGAGGGCCCGGTTCTCCTCGAGGAGGCGCGATTTCTCCTTCTGCGCCAGCACGTGGATCTGCAGGCTCTTGGAGATCTGGGTCTCGAGCATCTCGAGGAAGTGGGAGGCGTGCTGGAAATCGTCGGCGTCGCGGTAGGGGTGGTCGAAGATCATGACGCCCAGGGAGGTCTGCCCCATGACGAGGGGCACGGCGAAGAAGGCGATCTGGCGCTTCTCGCCCCGGCGCGCCTCGGTCTTGTCGAGGAAGGTGGGGTGCTGGGTGATGTCGCGGATGGCCTCGGTCTTCCCCGAGGAGAAGACCTTCCCCACCACCCCCTCGTCGACCTTGTAGCTGGCCTTCTCCGCCTGGGCACGGGAATAGCCGAACCACGATTTCATCCGGAGGGCCTGGGCCGCCTCGTCCCAGAGGATGAGCGCCCCCTTCTCGAAGATGGCGCTCTTGCGGAGCGCCCCGAAGACGTCCTCGAAGGTCTCCATGAGGTCGAGGGAGGAGGCGAGCACGCGGTGGATCTCGAGGAGGAGCTCGTCCTGGAAGACCCGGCGCTTCACCTCCTGGTACATGTCGATGTTATGGAGGGCCTGGGCGACCTGGTTGGCGACGATGCCCAGCAGTTCCAGGTCTTCCTTGCGGTAGTTCTCGCGGCGCTTGGAGTCGACGCTGACCACGCCGAGGAGGCGGTTCTTGTAGACCAGGGGCACCGCGATCTCGCTCTTGATGGCGGGGTTCACGGCGACGTAGACCTCGCTCTTCTCCACGTCGTTGACGAGCAGCGGCTTGCGGTCCTTCGCCGCCATCCCGGTGACCCCCTCGCCGAGGCGCAGTTTCACGCGCTCCTCGGTGCCCGAGCCCAGGCCGACCTGGTAGCGGATCTCGAGCACGCGGCTCTCCCGGTTGAGCGTGGCGATGGAGCCCGTGTCGCTGCGGGTGAACTTCATGCACTGCTCGAGGGCGAGGCGGAACATCTCCCCCGGCTCGAGGGTGGAGGAGAGGGCGTCGCCGATCTCCCGCAGAATGAGGAAGGAATCCATCCGGGCCTCCTCGCGCGCGTCCCCGCCGACCGGGCCCTAGGCCCGCCGGCCCGTGCCGTTGCCGATCCCGGCGACGTAGAAGTCGGCCTTGAGGCCGGTCTCGGCCGTATAGCGCTCGCCGACCTCGCGGGTGAAGGCCTCCACGGCGGCCTCCTCGACGAGGCTCACCGTGCAGCCGCCGAAGCCGGCGCCGGTCATGCGGCTGCCCAGCACGCCCCCCACGGCCCAGGCCGCGGCGGCGAGGCTGTCGAGTTCCTTGCCGGTGACCTCGTAGTCGTCGCGCAGGCTCTCGTGGCTCTCGTTCATGAGTTTCCCGAAGGCCTTGAGGTCGCCGGCCTTGAGGACGGCCACGGCCCGCTTGGTCCGGTCGATCTCGCTCACCACGTGGCGGGCGCGCTTCAGGAGGATCTCCGAGCCGAGCTGAGATTTGCGCTTGGCGAAGGCGGCCGGCGAGAGTTCGACGAGGTGCTTGACCTTCATGAGCTTGGCCGCCTCCTCGCATTCCCCGCGGCGCTCGTTGTATTTGCTGTCGGCGAGTTCTCGGCGCTTGTTCGTGTTGGCGATGACCACCTTCGCCGTGCCGAGGGCCAGGGGCACGTGCTCGTACTGGAGCGTGGCGCAATCGAGGAAGACCGCGTGGTCCTTCTTGCCCATGCCGATGGCGAACTGGTCCATGATGCCGCAATTGACCCCGACGAACTTATTCTCGGCCTCCTGGGAATAGCGCACCAGGGATACCCGGTCGACGGCGAGGCCGAAGAGGTCGTCGGCGGCCACGGCCGTCGCCAATTCGATGGAGGCGCTGGAGGAGAGGCCGGCCCCGTTGGGGAGGTCGCCGTGGAAATAGAGGTCCATCCCCCCCACGCGGTGGCCCTTGCCCGCCATCACCGACAGCACGCCCTTGGGGTAATTCGTCCAGTCGTCGGCGGGGAGGTACTTGAGGTTGTCGAGGGGGATCTCCTTCACGAGGGGAAAATTGCCCGAGGCCATGCGAAGCACCCGGTCGGCGCGCTTTCGCGCCACGACCCAGGTGCCCAGGGTGAGGGCGCAGGGGAAGACCGGCCCGCCGTTATAATCCACGTGCTCGCCGATGAGGTTCACGCGGCCGGGGGAAAAGTAGGCGCGCGGGTCGCCGCCGGCGCCGAAGGCCTTCGTGAACGCCCCGAACAGATCTTCTTTCTTCATCTCGACTCTCCAGACAGCCGCCCCGGGGCTGCCTCCCCGAGGCCAGGGAAAGGCAAGGGAACCAACAGGGCAAAGTGCCAATAATTTTGGCAATTATAGCACGGCCCGAACCTTTGGGCATGCCCCTTGCAGGGGGAATGTTATGATCAAGGCGATTCGGTCGGTTGCAATAAAAAGAGGGGATTGGGAATCCCCGCGGAAAGCCGGCGCCAGGAAGGCGCCAATAGCGCCTCCCGCAAAAGGAGTCTCGAATGCGGATGTTAAAGACATTAGTCCTCCTGGTGGTCGCCACCGGGTTGGGAAATATGGCCAACGCGGCGCTCAGCGAAGACGGCATCGACAAGGTCACCTACAGCATGTTCAAGGGCAAGTGAGCCCCCCTCTACGACCCCTTCGAGACCAAGAAGTTCACCCAATCGTTCATGATGTACAAACTCTCGGGCCTGAACACCACCTCCCCCTATTTCCTGCGCACCCTCGACCTCGGCGCGGGGTTCAAGCTGGGCGAAGGCGGCCATGCCCTCGTCCTCGCCATGAGCATCTACGACAATACGCTGGGCTACTCCTCCAGCAATTCCGCCGCCTCGGCCACCAGCGTGGAGTACGCCACCAACGGGGTGCCGTTCTTCACCAACGGCACCGCCGCCGCCACCAACACCTCCCAAGACAGCGCCACCCCCTTGGGCCGCTATTATGGCAACCGGGGGATCGACGCCAATATCGGCCTCAACCTGAAGATCGCCAAGGATGTGAACCTCGGCTTCAATTACCTGGTCAATGGCGTCGAGAACCTCAATTCCTTCCAGAACCGGGGCGCCACCGCGAAGACCTTCACCAACGGCACCTCGCTGGTCGGCTATTCCCAAGGCTATTCCAACACCTACAGCAACGTCGGCTCCTTCCGCCAGCAACTCACGGCCCTCTTCGCCGCCGGCACCTTCGAAGGAACCGTCTATGTCGCCTTGGCCGATCAGCGTAAGAAGTTCGACTACCGCCTCGACGCGACCAACGAAGACCTCTACGGCACGGGCGTGGCGATGAAGCGCGAAGCCACCTCCGTCTCCGGCACCGCCAACCAGACCACGGCCGCGGGGATGGACAGCATGGCCAACGTCTCGCTGCGCCATTCCCTCTTCAGCGTGGGCACCCAATTGCGCTTCGACAAGATCCTCGACAGCAAATGGTACCTCACCGCCGATTGGGACCACGCGATCTTCCCCACGGGGGTCGGCGCCGACACCAATCTAAACGTCTATAGCCGGTCGACGGTCGTGCAGCAGTGGAACACCAACCTCACCACCGGCGCGGCCCCCACCAACACGGTGTCCACCCGCGAGGCGAACCAGTACACCAACGCCGCCTACGACCGCTTCGCCCTGGGCGTCCGGATGTACCACAAATGGAAATTCGACACCGTCACCCTCGGCGTGTATCCCCGCGCCCTTTGGAACCACGCCGAATCCCGCTATAGCCATTACGCCACCTTCCAATCCAATTTCCAGCAGGACGTGAACGCCAACGGCACCCTCACCGACGCCGGCGACACCAATTTCACGGCCACCTACACCACCGCCAGCGATTCCCGCTCCATCCTCTCCAACGAGTTCGAGGTGCGCCTCCCCTTCGCCACCCAGTGGAAGGTGAGCCCGCAATTCACCTTCTATCTCGGCGCCACGGCCCGCTACCTCGTGAGCGTCACCACCGAGCGCCTGGACGAGGGCTCGGTCGCCAACATCCTCGCCTCCACCGGAAGCCCCCTCACCGATGTCGCTTCCTACGTGGATTCCTCCGGCCTGGCGAAGAGCTGGGGCGCCGCCACGACGACCACGACGACGACGGTCGTGACCCCCCGCCTCATCGGCAGCTATTCCCTGGGCCTCGTATGGAGCCCGTCCGAGAAGGTCGAGTTCGCCCTCACCTTCAACGCCGAGCGTCCGTTCATGAACGATTCGGCGGGCGCCCAGGCCCCGCTCCTCGCCGGCGCCGACCTGAGCTTCGCCTACACGTTCTAAATCCGACCATCCGCGTCGCGCACGGTTCGCGATCGAATAAAAAAGCCCGGGGGAAAACCCCGGGCTTTTTTATCGCGCATAAACCGTCGTATGGCCGCGCCGAACTCCATGGGCCACACCGATATCGACAGCCGCCTTGCCCCATGAAAAAGCCCGGGGTCTCCCCCGGGCCTTGTCGGTCCGCCTTTCGGGGGCCCGCCTATTCCGACTTTTTTTTCTTCTTCTTCCCACCCTTCTCGGCGCTCTGGATCGAGAGGGTGATGACGGTGAGTTCGCCGTCCTTCTCGGAATAGGAGACGGTCACCTTGTCGTCCTTCTTGAAGTCCGCGAGGGTCGCCCCCTCCTTCTTCGAAGCGGGGAAGAAGGCGCTCTTCTCGCCGACCTTGAGGGTCTTCCCGTCCACCATCAGGGTGCCGGCCTTGGCGTCGATCTCGCCCACCGCGCCCATGAGCACCTTGGCGCCATCGCCCGATGCGGCCCCGTCGCCCTTCCCGCCCCCCTTATTCCCCTTGGCCGAAAGCGGCAAGAGGCAGACCGAGGCGGCCAGGAGGCCCATCAAGACCGCGCGCGCGAAACTTCCCTTGTTGATCTCCATCGGATCCTCCGTGGCGCCGCTGTGCGCGGGCGCATCTTCCCCAACTATACCACCCGCGCCGCCCATGGGTGAAACGCGAATGCCCGACCGCATCGGGGAATAATAATTGAACCTTCCCGGAAGACCCCGACCCCGCCGATAAAATCCCCGGGGCAACGGGATGAAGGCCGGGGCCCGGCACCCGAGGATCATCCTGTTTAGGCAGAAGGATCGGGAAGCCGATCGTCCGTGGCGAAAGGGCCGGCCCCTACCGCTTTAGGGCTTCAGCCAGGTGCGGTCTTCCACGGGGATGGCCACGCCGGTATTGCACATCTTGTGCTCTTCGCCGATGAGGTTCCCCCCGGGGCGTTCCACCAGATCGGCCAGGGTGAACGCGCTGAGCACCTTCACGTTCTCGGTGCGCACTTGGTGGAGCGCCAGGTGGAAGGCGCAGACGGATTTCATCTGTTCGGGCTTGGTATCGACGACGGGCTCGAGGATGACGCCCTGGCAATTTTCGATGATCTCGAGGAGGGTGATCTCACGGGCGGCGCGGGCGAGGAAAACCCCCCCGTGGGTGCCGCGCACCGACTTGAGCATCCCGGCCTTCACGAGGTGGGCCAGGATCTTGGAGAGGTAGGTCGGGGAGCAATCGAGGGTCTTGGCGATGGGGCCGAGGGAAACGGGGGTTTCCTCGGCCAAACCTTTCTTCTGCAGGAGGCCGAGGTGCACCAGCACGCATATGGCCATTTCCGTGGTCTTGGTCAGCATGGGGCGGGCTCCAGCGATTGGGGTGGACGGGAGCCTTATTTTCCCTTCGAATCCTCCCAAATGCCAGCCCGCGAGTATACGGTTGTCATGTATCCGATTTGCCCTGAACTTTCGCCGCCGGCTTCGAGTTGGGGCGCCGACCCCCGACGCCGAGGCTGGAACGGAACTCCCCGACGCGCCAGCGCCTCATGGCCTCGCAGACATCCACCACCAGGCGGAGGGTGGGGAGCCCCTCGGGGGGGAGCGGGAGGGCGCCTTCGCCGCCGGGCCCGTTCACGGGCTCCCCCTTTCGGCGGGACGGACGAGCTCGAGGGAGGCGCCGGTCAAGTCGTGGGTCGGATGGAGGGCGTCGCCGAAGGACTTGGTGAGGTTGATATCCATGACGCACCCCGAACAGATATGCCGCGCCCCCGATTGGGGATGCACCACCGGGTGCAGGGTGCCGGTGATCTTATGGCAATGCTCACATTCCTGTAGATTCACGGTCGGGCTCCTTCGGTGGATTCTGGGATTCTTGGGGGTTTTGGGCGTTTTGGAAGGTCTCGGAGGCCGATTGGAGGCGCTTCACGCGCACCTCCCCCGTCTTGGGGAGGAGGATGACCTTCCGCCCTTGGCGCCCGCCCACGTCCCGGGCGGCGAGGCTTAAGCCAGCCTCTTCGATCACGCGGAGGGCCACGACGAGATTCGCGTCGCCGGGGCTCCCCATGGAACCGGGGGCCGCCTCCGCGACGGTGATGGAGGCGCCGCCGAAGAGTTTCAGCACGAGTTGGCTGCGGAGGATGCCCAAGCCCGTGAACTGGGAGAGGAGGTCTTCGATGGCCTCGTCGACGAAGAGGCGCGAGGCCCGCCCCGCATCCGGCATGCGGCGGGAGCGGGTGGGATAGATGGCGTGCACCATGCCGGAAATCCCCCAATCGGGGGCGGAAATCACCAGGGCCAGGCAGGAGCCCACCACGGTGACGAGGGGTCGCTCTCCGCCGCTCACCATCAAGTCGCCGATCCCGAGTTGGATGGGGAAATTGGAGGATGCGTTCATCGAATCGTCTTGACCAAAGGCATCCTGGGAAAGATTCGTGGATCCAAGGGAAAATTCCAGATTTTCATGGTCCATGCAATAGGATGAGCAACAAGCATGCCAAGGCCCCCGCATCGGAAAGCCCTTTTTTTGCCCCCGTTCAGGGCCCGCAAGCACCGGATAGGTCGTGCAGGGGCGGATCGCCGCAACGCATTGCGTTTTCGCAAGGACGAAACCGAGTCATCGAAATCCCACCTACTCGCCTTCTATAGGGGATACTCCCATCGGGAACCGCTCACAAAGGCGCGATACGCCGGTTTCACGTATCGATTCGGCGATCGCAACGGGGAGACCCCAGGGTCCTTGGTTGAATGGCGTGAAGGGCAATCTTATTTTTCACCTTCGGCCTTTTTGCACCCGCGCCCCCATCAGGTGTAATATTGAAGGGATTCCGCGCACGGGCTCGGGATCAGGAGCCCCCCCGGATGTCCCTCGGACGATTCTTGAAAGACCGTTGCGTCTGGCACCTGCACGCCCTGTCGAGCTCTGCCGTCTTGCTGCTTTCCTTGGCGGCTATTTCAACCTGCTCCCAACCCCGCGAGCGCGCCAATCCGTACGACCCCATGGCCACCAATTGGTCTGCGAATATCGTCTTCAGCAATTTCGTCCTCACCCTCAACCCCATCCTGACCAATACCGCCTCCCAATTCCAGGTCGCCGCGTACTCTCCGAAGGCGGAGGCCCTCTTCTACGATTTCACCCTCCTCAGCGGGGGCGGCGCCCTCGACGGGCCGGCCGACCCCTCGAATAAGACGTTCAAGGCGCCGGCGATCCCCGGCGTTTCCACGGTGCAGCTCCTGCTGCGCAGCACGTCGGGGCTCTCGGCCGTGAAAACCCTCAATGTGACCGTCACCGACGATCCCGCCGCGGTGCGGACTAATTCGGTCACCAACGCCCCCGGTGGCTCCGGCCAGGCCCCCGTCATCTCGGCCTTCACGGCGCCCACGAATGCCCTGCCCAAGGGCACTTCCCTTCCCTTGGTCGTCGTCGCCAGCGACCCCGACGGCGGCGCGCTCACCTACGCCTTCGCCATCGTGGGCGGGGGCGGCATCCTTGGCGGTACCGATGGGGCCACCGGCAAGATCTACAACGCCCCGGCCTCCAACGCCGCCGGCGGTCCGGCGACATTAAGGGTTACCGTCTCCAAAGCCGGGGGAAAATCGGCCAGTAGAGACCTCGTGCTGAACGTGGACAAATCATGGATCACACTCGGATCCCCGGGGATCAGCGTCGCCGGGGTCGCCTCCGTCTCCATGGCGCTCGACTTCGCCGGGAATCCCTACGTCGCCTACGGCGATTCCAACGCCGCCATCCAGGGGGCCCTCACCGTACGCGCCTGGAACGGGGCCTGGAACGATGTGGGCGGCACTGGGGTGACCCCCAATGCGGTGAGCAACACCTCCATCGCCTGGAATCCCGCGATCAACGGGCCCTTCGTCGCCTACGCCGACGTTGCCACCACCTTCGCGAACGCCAGACAATACAATGGGTCGTGGAACCCCGTGGGGGCCAGTTTCGGCACGGGCGCCGCCAGCAGCATCAGCGCGGCGTTCTACGGGTCCGTCCCCCACGTCTTCTTCCGCGACTCCAGTTCCTTGAAGGGCCGCGTCTTTTCGAACGCGGGCTCCTGGGGTGAGATCATCGCGGGGCCGGCGACCCCGAACGACGTGATTTCGGGCTCCCTGGCCATCGATGCCACGGGGGCCCCCTACGTCGCGTTCAAAGATACCTCCTTGCTGACGATCGGCTGTGCGAAGTGGTCCGCGGGCAATTGGAATCTCCTGGGATCCACCACCAATATTTCCAGCGGAACGGCCAGCATCCCGAGCGTGGCCATCGATCCGATCGGGAACCCCGTCGTGGCCTTCCAAGATATGGTCGCGGTCGCCGGCAAGGCGTCCGCGATGGCGTTCTCCGGCACTTGGAATTTTCTCGCCGCGAAGGGATTCACCGCCCTCCTCGTCAATACCGTGAGCACCGCCATCAATGGCTTCGGGGATGTCTACGTCGCCAGCGACGGAACGTCAGGGAATTTGGCATCCGTCATGGTCTTCAAGGCCGGATCCTGGCAAGCGGTTGGCTCGTCGAACATCAGCCCCGCTCAGGCTACTGAAATCACCCTCAAATTGACCCCCTCGGGAGACCCGGTGGTCTGTTTCAGGGACGCCTCCGTCGGTTACCGCCCCACGGTAATGACTTGGCGCTGATCGCGACCCCAAAAGCCTCGAACTGAAATCAAGCCGTCTGTTCCGAGGCACGACGGCTCTCCTCAGGCCAGCGAAGCGAGGGATCCATCGCTCGGAACGTGGATGCCGACGCGCCGCCCCCGCGCAGGGGCGGTCGACAGTTCAAGGAGTGGAGGCGCCCGGGACGGAGATCACGGGGGTTCCGCGGGTTTCCAAAGCCTCGAAAACCTCTTGGTAGCGGCCCGTGGAGTTCCAGAAGAGGAAGCCCGTCCCCGAATTGCGCGCGGCCTCCACGGAGGACCTCACGTAGGCGGTGTCGTATCGGGTGACCGAAAGGTCGAAGGCCTGGAGCCACGGGGAGATGGAGATCTCGCGGCCCGAACTGAGGGCCTTCAAATTGCGGATAGCGGCGGGGACGAGGGCTTGGGGATGGTCGGCCGGGTTGGCGAACCCGGCGAAGCCCGGGGCGAAATGGCTCGGGTAGAGCATGAGGTGGATGCCGTCGCAGTACGAGGAGAGGCGGCGGATATTCTGGCCCGTGATCGCCAAGTTATCGCCGCGGTCCCAGGCCATGATCCCGAAGACGGCCAGCGAGAGGCGTCGGCGGTAGCGCTGCGTGACGCGCTGCATCTCCCGCACGAACTCGGTGATCGCCTCCTCGCGGGGCGCGCCGGGGTTCATGCGCAGCACGGGGTCGGGCCAATCCGGGTAGCGCACGTAGTCGAGGTGCACCTCGTCCACCGCGTAGACGGCGCAGAGGTTCATGACGAGGTCGAGCAGGTAGCCGCGCACGTTGGGGTTGCCCGGATCCACCCAGCAGACCCAGGGGCCATCGGTGATGTCCTCGAAGCGCTCGCTTCGGAGCCGGTACTCGGGGCGCGCCAGGAAGAGGCGCCGGTCGGCGAAGCAGACGACCCGGGCCACCGCGCGCATCCCGCGCTGGTGCACCGAGGCGAGGAATCGGTGGAGGTCGGGGATCTCGTTGCTGCGGGGCGATTCGATGGAGCGGGCCAGCGGCGTCTGCATGGGGAAGTTCACGAACCCGTCGGTCTCCTTCACGTCGAAGAAGATCGTGTTGCCGCCGGCCCGTGCGAATTGATCCAGGATCGCCTGGCCCGAGGCGGACCCGGCGAGAACCGCGTTCAGATAGATGCCCCGCATCTCGTTGGAACTTCCGCCCGAGCCCTCGCGCCCCGAGGCGCGGGGGGCGCGGTCGAGGGGGGCGCCCCCCTCCCTCGGGCGATGGTCGCTCCACACGGGGATCGCCAGAACCTGCCCCGATTGGATCACCGCGCTGGCGAGCCGGTTGGTCTCCATGATGACCTGGACGAGCCCCGGCACGCTGCGGAACTCGGTGTGAGGCAGATAAAGGCGGGCGATCTCGTAGAGGGTGTCCCGCTCGCGCACGCGGTAATAGATGGTGCGATTGCTGAACCAGGCGCCCCCCGGCCCCATGGGCGGAGGAGGCGTCGAAGCCGCTTGAAGGAGTCCGGCCACCAGGGACGCAAGCAGGAAGAGTGACCTTGG
This sequence comes from Spirochaetota bacterium, assembly GCA_017302015.1. GTDB lineage: Bacteria > Spirochaetota > UBA12135 > COTS27 > JAFLEE01 > JAFLEE01. Next base: position 29,421 of record JAFLEE010000052.1, read on the forward strand.
CAAGTTCGGGGCCTAGTTCGATTGATCCTTTCTATTATCGAATCTCAGGAGTGAAAGAATGAATGGGGGGCTATAAAAGGAGGAATGTTTTTTCCGTTATCAATCAACTGAGATTTTTGTTTGTATATTTCGTCAAGATTATTTGCGGAATCGGAGTGAAGTGGATGGGGGGAGGGGTCTTGGGAAGATTGGGGGATAGACGAAAAATTAGGCCTATCATGGGCTATTTTGTGATAATAGGTCTTCGCCCAGAAAATGCGTTAAACCCCACCCCCTTACCCATTTCCCCCTACCCCTTCATCCTCCCCGGCGGAAACCCCGCCCGCCGCCGAAAGAACCTGCTGAAATACGGATAATCCGGAAACCCGAGTTTCTCTGCCACCGCACCCGGTTTCATCCCCGTGGAGAGCAGTCGGAAGGCCTCCTGGAAGCGCCGCGCATTTCGGTAGGAAACGAGGGTCGCCCCCTCCGCGTCTCGGAATTTTTTACTGAGGGTCGATGGATGAACCCCGTAGACCCCGGCCAATTCCGCGAGGGATCGGTCGTCCCCGGGGTGGCGGTCGATCTCGGCTTTGGCCCGGGTCACCAGGGCCTTGTCTTGTGGGGCGGCCAGCCCCCGTGCGACCGTGAGCAGGAAGATGCCGCACAGGTGGGTGAGCATGGCCTTCGTGTCGCCGCGCTGCATCCTCGCCTCGCGGCCTAAGTCGCGCAGGATGGGGAGAACCCGTGAAAACTCGTGGAGGATGGCGTAACCCGTCTGCGGCAGGGCGGCGCCGATCTCCCCGAAGGGGTTCTCCTTCTCCCCGGGAACGAGGCGGGCGCGCAGGGAAGTGCCGGGGGGCGCCTCATGGAACCGCGCCGGCGCTCCCCCCTTCCACCTCCACGACCCGCTCCCCGGTCTGGATCCCCAGCCAATAATGGGCGTTCTGGGCCTGGCGGGTGAATTGATGCTCGTAGCGCGGCGCGAACACGACGAGGTCGCGGGCCCGCACCGCCACCGTGGCGGCCCCGTCCGCGAGGATCGCCTGGGCATTTCCCTTCTCCACGTAGATGAACTCGTAGCCGAAGTGGAAATGGGGGGGCGTGCGCATGGGGGATGGCGCGCTTTTATAGCAGGCGAAATGGGTGAGCCTGGGGAAGCCGAGGTGGCGGCCCTGGGTGAAGAAGGTCGACATCCCCAGAGTGTATGCCGGGCGACCAAAAAATGGCAAGTCGACCCGGAAGAGAGCGATTGACAGTGGACGGGAGGAGGCTATCATCCATGCATCCCCGACGCGGACTCCCGACGGCGGGCCTGGAAAAAACTTGATCCCCAAAACCTCCAAAGCCGACCTCCAACGCGTCCTCGACTATATCCGAAGCCATTGGGAGGAAAGCGTCCATGACGACCTTCTTCATCCCCCGCCGGAGAATGTGAGCGCCCTCCCCGTGCGCCACACCGTGCCCTGCCTCCGCGGCCATTTCCCGGTTTTCTTCTATTGGGATACCTACTTCACCAACCTGGGCCTCCTGATCCAGGGCCGGATCGACCTCGCCCGCAGCAATTGCGAGGCGATGGCCTGGCTCATCGACCGCCACGGATTCATCCCCAATAACACCTTCAAAAGCGACGCGAACCGCTCCCAACCCCCCTATTTCTCCCGGATGGTCCGGGAAGTCTACGGGGCCACGGGTGACCGTGCTTGGCTTACCTCCATGCTCGCCTTCGCCCGCCGGGAGTACCAATTCTGGATGACCGCCCGCCACGCACCGTTGGGGCTCAACCGACACGGCGAGCACGCCTCCCGCGAGTTCCTCCTCCGCTTCTACGATAAGCTCCTCTGCGGCCGGCTCGGGCTCTCCCCCGAAGTCCCGGAGACCGCCAAACTCTCGGATGCCCGGCGCTACCTCGCCGAAGCCGAGACCGGCTGGGACTTCAATCCACGCTTCGACCATCGCTGCCCCGATTTCTGCCCCGTGGACCTGAACGCCCTCCTCTGGTCCTATGAAAAAGACCTCGCCTTCTTCTCCGCCGAGCTCGGCCGAACCGAGGATGCCGGTCGTTTCGAAGCGGCCGCCCTCGTGCGCGCCGCGTTGCTCCGCGCCCGGCTCTGGGATCCTCGCCGCGGTCTCTTCATGGACTTCGACCACGCCAACATGACCATCGGCAAGACCGCCAGCCTCGCCTCCTTCCATCCCCTTTGGTTGGGGCTCGCGACCCCCGATGAGGCCGCCCAAACCCGCGCCGCCCTTCCCCTATTCGAGGAGGCCCACGGCGCGGCCGTCTGCGAGCGGGTCTCCAAGGCGACCTTCTACCAGTGGGGCCATCCCAACGGGTGGCCGCCGCTCACCTACACCACCGTCATGGGGCTCCATCGCTACGGCTACACCGGGGATGCGGCGCGCCTCGCCGAGAAATACCTGGCGTGGACGGTCCGCCATTTCGAATCCACCGGGCAACTTTGGGAAAAGTTCAATTGCCTAGACGGTTCCATCGCCGGGGGCGAGTACGAGGCCCAACCGATGCTCGGCTGGAGCGCGGGGGTGTTCGTGGCGCTGGCGCAATTCATCCAAAACCAGGAGTCCAAATGAGCCCCCAAAATCACCCACCCTCCGGAACCGCCCCGAAATCCTACGACGTGATCGTCGCCGGCGGCGGCGCCGCCGGCGTTTGCGCCGCCATCGCGTCGGCACGGGGCGGGGCGAAGACACTCCTCATCGAGCGGCACGGTATCCTCGGCGGCGCGATGACGATGGGCCTCGTCACGCCCCTCGGGGCGTCCTCCACGCGAAGCGGCAAACGCTTCGGGGGCATCCTCTGGGAGATCCTCGACCAAGTCGCCACGGAGAGCCGGCGCATCGATGGGGAGGGCGGCGATCCCTATAGCGCGCCCCACACCATGGCCCGGGTGCTCTCGAACCGAGTGGTCGAAAGCGGGGCCTCCGTGCTCCTCCACACCTCCCTCCTCGAAGCGAAACGGGAAGGCGACGGGATCGCGGCCCTGCGCATCCACAATAAATCGGGCTTGGCCTGGATCCAGGGGAAGACCTTCATCGACGCCACCGGCGACGGCGACCTCCTCGCCATGGCGGGGGAAGCCTTCACCCTCGGCAGCGAACCGGGGGTCTTCCGCCACCTTTCCGACACGGGCCTCGACCAGGTGCACGAGGAGGACCGCACCTACGGCGCCTATGAGACCAGCGGCCTCATGCAGCCCGTGACCCTCTTCTTCACCATGAGCGGGGTCGACCTGGACCGGGCCGAGGCCCTCAATAATAAGCGCCTCACCTATGGGGATTTGGGGATGACCCGCGCCGCGTTCCTCGATCTCCCCTACGCCAACTCGCCCGGTTTCGAGGTCGGCGACGGCGAAGACGTGCCGCTCCCCGCCGGGAGGGTCCTCGTCACCCGCACCTCCCGACCGGGGGTGGCCGCGGTGAATATGTCCCGCCTCACCGGGGTCGACGGCACCGATGCCGAGGCCCTAAGCCGGGCCGAGATCCTCGCCCGCAACCAGGTCGCCCACCTGGCGGATTTCTTGCGGCGCTTCATCCCCGGCTTCGAGAAGTCGTCCCTCCTCGAGACCGCGCCCGCCCTCGGCGTGCGGGAAACCCGCCGTCTCGTCGGTCGCTATGTCTTAAGCGGCGGCGAGGCCATCCGATGCGCTTCCTTCGACGACGCGATCGCCCAGGGCTCCTACATGATCGACATCCACGATCCCCTGGGCCGCCGCAAGGCCATCGGCGGGCAGCTCCAAGGCGATTGCTATGATATCCCCTGGCGTTCGCTGCTGCCGAAGCGCACGGAAAACCTGATCGTCTGCGGGCGCTGCCTCTCCGCGGACCACGTGGCCCATTCCAGCACGCGCATCCAGGGCACGTGCATGCTCACCGGCCAAGCGGCGGGGACGGCCGCGGCCATGGCGGCGCGGGCGGGAATCGCCCCGTGCGAGCTCGACGCGGGCGCGCTCCAGGCGAAGTTGAGGGAGGATGGGGTGCGCTTCCACCCCCGTGGGAACCCCGAGGCCTAATTCATGCCGAGCACGTCGAGCATCGAGTAGAGGCCCGGCTTCGCCTTGGCGGCGAAGCGCACCGCCTTGAGCACGCCCGAGGTGAAGGCTTCGCGGTCGTGGGCCAGGTGCCCGAGGGTGATCGTCTCGTGGTCCGAGACGAGGAGCACCTCATGGCGACCGACGATGCCCCCGCCGCGCACGGCATGGATACCGATCTCGTCCTTGCGGCGGGCGCCCACCAGGCCCTCGCGGCCGCAAACCATCGCCTTCTCGAGGGTGAGCTTCTTGCCCGTGGCCACCTGGCGCGCGAGCATGAGGGCGGTGCCCGAGGGGGCGTCCTTCTTCAAGTTGTGGTGGTATTCCACGAGTTCGGCGTCATAGCCCTCCAGGTGGGCCGCGGCCTGGCGGGCGAGTCCCAGGAGCACATTGATCCCCAGGCTGAAATTGCCCGAGAGCACGACGGGGATCTTCTTGGCGCACCCATGGATCTTCGCGATCTCGCCCTTGGCGAGGCCCGTCGTCCCGATGACGAGGGCGACTCCGTTGCGCACCGAGGCGTTCAAGTGCGAAAGGGTTCCCTTCGGAGAGGAAAAATCGACCATGACCTTGGCGCCGCGCAGGGCCTGCTCGAGGCCGTCGCCGAGCAGCACGCCCATGGGGTTATGCCCGCTGACCGCGCCGACGTCTTGGCCGAAGAGGGCGTGCTCGGGGCGTTCGATGGCCGCCATGAGGTCCATATCGGCCTGCTGCAGGATCATGCCCATATTCTTGATGCCCATGCGGCCGCCGGCCCCGAAGACGGCGACGGGGATGCGCTTGGAAACGGTGGCCTTGCCGACCGTGGAGGATGCTCTTTTAGCCATGTTCCATTATAATCTGCGCCCGAAGGCTCCCCGAAGCGGCGCGCATCGTACTATTCCAACCTATCCGGAGTCGCCATGAACCCCACGCTTCAATTCCACCCGTCCAGCGGGCTTTTTACCAGCGAATGGGGCCTTCCCATGCCCCGCTTCACCCTCGCGATCCATACCCGCGAACGTAGGTACACCGCCAAAGAGATGAAATGGAAGGAACTCGGCCCCGGCCGTTTCCAGGGCGCCCACGACTTCTTCCAGGTCACGCTCCAACTCGCGCCCGCCCGAATCGGCCGCGGCACCACCTTAAGCGGTTCGATCCGGGCCAAGAAGGCCGTTTCCCTCGAACGCATCGACCTGCTCTCCCCCGTCGAGAAGCGCCTCGTCTCGCCCAAGGCCTTGCTGGTCCACGGCCACACGATGGGCGGCTGCTCCATGCGCTTCTTCCCCTCCCCCGCGTGGAACGGGGCCGAAGGGAAAACGAAACCGAAAGAAGAGAAAGTGGAATCGTGGTCCCTCACCGTGATGAAGACCCCCGCCGCCTTCGCCATGGCCTCCTTCGACCTGAAGCAGGAGCACCCCTGCCTCTTCACCGCGACGCTCCGCAGCGCGGGCCTAAGCGATTTCTCCGCCACCATGCAGACGCCGATCGAACTGGCCAAGGGGGCGAGTCTGGCGCTCGCGCCCCTGACCCTCTCCACGGGCCCCGAAGGCCACCCCCTCCTCATCACCTACGGCCTCCTCCAAGCCACGGGGCGCGGTTTCTCCGCTCGAGCGCCGGTGATGTGGAATACCTGGGATTATTACCGCGCCTCCATCAGCGAGGCCGAGGTCATGGCCAACGTCGATTTCATCGCCCGCGACCCCGTGCTCAAGAAGCACATCGAATACATCACCGTGGACGACGGTTGGCAGCACGCCTACGGCGATTGGGAAGCGAACTACAAATTCCCCTCGGGCATGGACGGCCTGGCGAAGAAGATCCGCAAAAAGGGGTTCAAGCCCGGCCTCTGGTTCGCCCCGTTCATCGTCGAGGAGCACGCCACCATCGCCGACTGGCACGAGGGCATGCTGGCCCGGGGCGACAAGGGCATCCCCGGCCTCCCCTTCCAGTGCATGAAGCGCAACGGGTTCATCCTGGATCCCGCCGCCGAGCCCTCCAAGAAATTCCTCACCGAACTCTTCGCGCGCTACGCGCGTTGGGGCTACGCCTATTACAAGCTCGATTTCGTCCGCCACGCCCAGAACGCGGTGTACAACGCCGGCAAGCGCCTGCCCAAGGGCAAACTCATGCAGGACGCCTTCGCCCTCATCCGCAAGGCGGTGGGGAAGAACGCCCACGTCCTCGGCTGCAATTACCCCTTCGAGACCGGAGCGGGCCCCGTCGACAGCGCCCGGGTCTCCTCCGACATCTCGCCGCGCTGGCGCAGCGTGAAGGAGAACGTCAAGAGCATCGCCGCGCGCTTTTGGATGAACCGCGTGCTCTGGTGGAGCGACCCCGATTTCGCCGTCTGCCGCGGCGACGAGACCTCCAAGGACCCCGATCTTCGGCGCATGCACCCTCTCAACGTCTACCAGGGCATGGCCGGGCAGAACGAAGCCTGGAATAAGGATTGGGAGACGTTCGTCGATTTCGAGGAGGCGAAGGTCCTCCTCTCGCTGACCGTGGTCCACGGCGGCGTCATCGCCCTCTCCGACAAGCTCACCCGCCTCAACCCCCGGGGCCTCGATCTCGTGCGCAAGACCGTTTCGGCCGTGGACTGCGGCCCGGGCATCCCCCTCGACCTCTTCGAACGGGAACTCCCCGAGCACTGGGTCCAGGACCACCCAAACGGCGCCCGGAGGCTCGTCGTCAATTTCAGCGAGAATGCCAAGGCGCTTTCCCTCGACGCCCTCGACCTGGATCCCGCGCTCCCTTGGCGCGATTTTTGGACGAAGAAGCCCGTATCGATCGCGAAGAAAGGATCCCCAAGGAAACTTCCGCCCCACTCGTGCCTTTTCCTGGAATCCATCGCGAGCGGATCCCCCGCGCGATAGAAAGGGCCCGGAGCCAAATGCGATCCCCCCTCCCGGGCTCATCGCCCCCGGGAGCAGGGGGCCTTCGCGGGGGACGCTCGCCCACCCCCTGAAGGCCAGCCTTCGGCGCATCGAAACGGTCGCTGGATGCTACAATTCCGCGTCGAAATCGGTGTCTATCCGGCCGCTTTCTCCGGTCGGGCGCGAAATATTCCCCTCAAGTAGGCTTCATGCGCATCCTCATCACAGGCGGCACGGGTTTCATCGGGAAGTACCTCATGGACCGCCTCGGCCGCGAGCACGAGATCGCGCTTTTCGCGCTACCGTGGGAAAAAGTGGCGAGCCCGACGGCGCGCGTCTTCCGGGGAGACCTGACCTCTTTGGAGACCCTCACCGAGGCGGCCTCGTGGCCCGAGGCGGTCATCCACGCGGGGGGGCTCACCCGGGCGCTGAAGTCTTCCCAATTCTACCGGGTCAATTTCGATGGGACGCGCCATCTGATCGAGGCCCTCAAAGTCCATAACCCGAACCTGAAACGCTTCATTTTTTTCAGCTCGCTCATGGCCGGGGGCAAGCCCCCGTCGGTCGAGCATCCCCTCGTCGAGACCCAGGCTCCCAATCCGCTCGGCGCCTACGGCCGAAGCAAGCGCTTGGCCGAGGATTACCTCGCCCAATCGGGGATCCCCTATACGACCCTGCGCCTGCCTTCCGTCTACGGCGCGGGCACCGTCGAGTACGTCGACATCTTCTCCTTCGCCAAGAAGGGCTTCGCCCCGCGCCTGGGCGCCGGGGAAAAATACTTCAGCCTCATCCAGGTCGCCGACGTGGCCGAAGGGGTCTCGCGCGTGCTCGCGGAACCCGCCTGCTCGGGCCACACGTATTACCTGACCGACCCCAGGGTCTACACGTGGACCGAAGTGCAGGCGGTCATCAGCGCGCTCTTCCCCGGGAGGCTCCGCCGGCTGCTCATCCCCAAAATCCTCGTCTACCTCACCGCCTTCTTCTACGAGGCCATCGCCCTCTTCACGCGGCGGGCGCCGGTGCTCTCGATCGAAAAATTGGGGACGCTCCTCCATCCCTTCCTCGTCTGCGACGGGCGCAAGTTCCACCGCCAATTCCCCGATTTCAAGTTTTCGGACATGCCCAAGGGCATGCGCGAGATGTACGAGGATAACCTGTCCAAGGGGCTCCTCTGAGCGGCGACGCCCTGGTTACGGGGGCGACCGGCTTCCTCGGCGGCCACGTGGCCCGCGCGCTCCTCTCCCGCGGCTTCCGCGTGCGCGCCCTCGCGCGGCGCGCCCCCCGGGTCGATCCGGCCGATCCGCTCTCGGCCTGCGAGTGGGTCGCGGGCTCCCTCACCGATCCCGCTCGCCTGGCCTCGGCTTGCGCGGGGACGCAGGCGGTGTTCCATTGCGCGGCGCAGGTCGCGTTCCACCCCGTCGAGACGGCCGCCTGCCACGCCGCGAACGTCGAGGGAACCCGCTTGCTCCTCGAGGCGGCCTCCGCCGGGGGCGTGGCGCGGTTCGTGCATTGTTCCACGGTCGCGGCCATCGGGCTGCCCGAGACCGGCGGGGTCGCCGACGAGGAGACCCCCTATAATTGGCCCGAGAAGCGCCTCGAGAACCTCTATAGCCGCACCAAGCGCCAGGCGGACCTCCTCGTGCGCCGCGCGGTCTCCGATAAACGCATCGACGCCGTGCTGATCCACCCCGGTACGATGGTCGGTCCGAACGACCCCAAGCCGAGTTCGGGACGCCTCGTCCTCGAGGTGGCCCGCGGCAAGGTGCCCCTTTCGCCCGCCGGCATCAACACCTTCGTCGACGTGCGCTCCGTGGCGGCGGGCATGCTCCTCGCCCTGGAGAAGGGGCGCGCGGGAGAAGGCTATATCCTCAGCGGCGAGAATCTTTCCTACCTCGAATTCTTCGGACGCATCGCGCGCCTCGCGGGGGTCAAGCCCCCCCGCGGGATCCTTCCCCGGTGGGCGGCGATGCTCGGCGGCTTCGGGGCCGATCTCGGTTCGAAGGTCCTCGGGCGCGACCTCGGGCTCGGGCGCGCCACGGTGCGCGTCGCCTACATCCACCACGCCTATTCGAGCGCCAAGGCGATCCGCGAACTCGGCTACGCGAGCGCCCCCCTCGAGGGGGCCATCGCGGATGCCTTGGCCGATTTCAAGCGCCGCGGGCTCTACTGAATCCCGCGGGCCTCCCGAACTTCCCCGGGCGCCGGATGCGGGCGGGCGGCTTTCGGGAACCTGTCGCGCCCTCCGGGCGAGACGCGGGACGCGATCGATGGGGGCCCGGTGGGCCTCGGTTTTCTGCGCTATAATCCTTGGGCAAGGAGCGCCCCATGAAACGCAGAGAGATGATCCGTGATGCCTTGGGCCTCGGCGCCCTCGCCGGTTTCGCCATGAGCGCTCCGGTCGCGGCCCAAGGGGC
>JAFLEE010000053.1 GCA_017302015.1 Spirochaetota bacterium
GGCGGGCTCGGCCTCGTCGCCGGGGGCGACGACCTCCGCGCCCGTGAAGATGCCGGCGATGAGGTGGAAGAAGGACCAGATGGAATTGAGGACCCCGGTGGCGAACCGGTAGATGCCGAGGTCGATGAGGCTGTCGAAGCGCAGCGGGCCCCCGGCCTTCTTCTCCTTGCGCAGGCCCTTCATCTCCTCGAGGATCGCCTCGTAATCGACGCCGACCACCTCGGCGATGGGGCGACGCGTGACGCTCCAGGTGGAGGTGTAGAGCAGTTCGCGGAAATGCTGGCAGCGCTCCTGGGGGCTGGGGCGCCCCTTGGCGTTCTCGGTCGTCCAGGCGAGGTCGGATTGGCTGAGCTTCAGGGAGCCGATGTCGCTGGCCTGGGGGAAGAGCACGCGCACGAGTTCCTGGGAGGTCGGGTAGGCGTCGAGCACGTAGTAGGAATAGGTGAGGAGTTCGCCGTATTGGGGCGAGAGTTGGTCGTGGGTGACCTGGAATTTCCGGGCCTCGGGGATCTGGCTGAGCGGCAGCGCGGCCCACTCCTCGGCGAGGCGGTGGGTGAGGCGGTTGGCTTCGCCGGCGGTCTCGGCGTACATGATGTCCATGAGCCGGAAGCGGTGGAGGAAGAGGACCTGCTCGCCGACGACGAGCCGGATCACGGGGGGGACCCCCTCGCCGGCCTCGGCGCGCAGGAGTTCCACGAGGGATTTCTCGCTGTACTTGTCCTTGAGCAGCAATTGGCCGGAGGCGTCCTTGAGGGCGCCGATGGCCTCGAGGCTGATGGGATAGAACGCCGATTCGAGGCGGCTCGAGCCCCCGCCGTCGGGCAGGGCGATCTGGCGGCGGCACTCCTCGATGAGGAAGTGGTGGACCATCTTGCGGTCGGCCGCCTCGGCCTCCTTCTCCCACTGGCGCTGCTTGAGGAACTCGCGGGAGTTCATGAGGGCGTGGTGGACGAAGGCGGCGGCCTGGCCGAGGTGCGTGTGGCGCCCGGCCTCCACCGTCATGCCCTCGGCCTCGGGGTTGATGGCGCGCTCGATCTGCACTCGGAAGTCGGGGTTCATGGAGATGTTCTTCACCGCCAATGCCCAGTGGATGTACTTCTGCTCGGGGAGGATCTCGCCGGGGGCCGTGAGCCCCTGGAAGATCTGGTCGAGGGTGACCAGGTTCATGTCGGGGATCGCCTTGAGGCGCAGGCGCACCTCCTCGGCGAAGCGCGTATGGGTCTCGTGGAACTCGCGTAGGAGCCCCACCGCCATGCGGAAGATGGACCAGAGGTGCGCCCCCGGGGGCAGGACGATGTCGAAGGGCTTGGTGTAGCCCTCGTGGAAGACGATCTGGATGAGGCGCCCCGGGTGCTGGGCGAAGAAGGGCTCGCTGAAGGCGCTGTCCTGGACGGTGAGGAAGAGGCGCTGGACCTGCTCGGGGGGGAGGTTGAATTTGGTGGTGACCAGGGAGAGCGTGGGGAAGGTGCCCGTGCGGCCGATGCGGGCCGCGGCCGTGGCCTGGCCCTCGATGATGCCGTACTGGTCGTTGAGCCAATCGGTGATCCGGCTCTCCATGGGGTCGTGGAGTTCGATGGTCTCGGGGTTCTCGGCGCCGGCCTCCCGGAAGGTGCGGGCGTAGCCGCCCTTCTCCAGGACGAGGAGGGTCTCGAGGAGGGCGTGGTGGAGGGAGAGTTCGACGGTGATGCCGGCGTTCCCCTTGCTGAGCATCCAGGCGAGGGCCGGCCCGAACGGAATTCGCGCGTTTTTATGCTGTTGGGCGTAGGAGCAGAGGGCCTGGAAGACCCTCACGAGGCGGGCGTCCCGGTCGCGGTAGAACAGGTCGGTGGAAACCGCGCTGAAGGCGGGATTCCCCGTGCTCGCATCGATGGCGTAGGCGGGGATGGGCAGGGCCTCGGTGGAGATCGAAGGGGAGGTGGGGGTCGCCTCGGTCATTAGGGGTGGCTTAGATCGGGGCTATTTTAGGATGAAAATTTGCAAAAAACGGGGGGGGATACTAAATTTGCCGTTCTTCATTCCCACCCTACGGACGCTTCCATGGCCGATGATAATTCCGACAACAACTCCGCCCCCTCCGGCGACGGTCCCCAGGGCGACCGCCGTTTCGGGCGCAAATTCCAGTACCGCAAGAAGGTCTGCCGCTTCACGAAAGAGAAGGTCGAGTCCATCGACTATAAAGACGTCGAACTCCTCAAGAAATTCGTGACCCGCAACGGCCGCATCATCCCCCGCCGCTTCACCGGCACCTCGGCCCGCTACCAGCGCATGCTGACCTTGGCCATCAAGCGCGCCCGGGCCCTGGCCATGCTGCCCTTCACGGGCGAAATCCAATTCACGAACTGAACCGGCCCCCGGCCGACGAAAAAAAAAGCCCGGCTGATGCCGGGCTTTTTTTTTCCGCAGCGGCCCGGGCCTAATCGGTGTCTTCGTCTTTCTGCAGCTGGACGTCGCTGAAGGAGGGGGCCACGCTCGTGATGCCCGAGACGTAGGCGTCGAGTTGGTCGGGCGGCAGGAAGGAACCCTTGGCCCGGTGGGGGAGGAGCAGGAAGGTCGCCACCAAGGCGGCGGCCACGAGCCCCCCGACCCAGGTGGATCGGAAGATCCAGGTGCGCGTGCGCTCTTCGGAGGCGAGGCGGTCCTGGAATTGGAGTTTCTCGAGGGGTACGCGGTGGAAGAGGGCATCGATGGGATCGCGGTCGTGGTGTTTCATTGGGGGGCCTCCTCGCCTCGGCGGAACTGGTCGTTGCCAAGGACGGCGGAGAGCCGCTCCCGGGCTTGGTGGATGCGCGATTTGACCGTGCCTTCGGGGATGCCGAGGACCTTGGCGATCTCGGCGTAGGAACGGTCGTGGTAATAGTAGAGCAGCAGCGGTTCCCGGTGACGGGGGCGCAACTGGGCCAGGGCCTTCGAGAGGGTCTGGGCATCGTCGGCGCGGTCGCTGGAAGGCGAGGGCTCGTGGGGCTCGGCGGGGTGCTGGCGCTCGAGCTGCTCGCGGAAGCGCCGCTCGCGGATCTCGCGGCGGGTGAACTCGCGGCACACGTTCCGCGCGACTCCCCAGAGGTAGGTGGTCTCGGAGGATTCCCCGCGGTAATGGGAAGCGGACTGGGACAGGCGCAAAAAAACCTCTTGGACGACGTCGTCGGCCCATCGGCTATTCCCGAGGAGGATGCACGCGCTCTTGCGCACGAAGAGGCGGTGGCGCGAGTACCAATCGGCCCACTGGTCCATGGCGATGGCTATTTCCTGGGCTTGCCTTCGCCCTTGCGATCGCCCTCGCGCTCGGGCTTGGGCGGCGCGCCGTGCATCATGGCCGTCTTGACCTGGATGTACTGGATCCACTGCTCGGGGGTGAGGATCTTCTTCACGTCGCTATCGGCGATGAAGGCGAGGTACTGCATGTCGGCCATGATCTTCCCGCGCTCGTCGCAATTCTTGCGGATCTTGTCCATCTCGAGGTTGCCCGAGAGCAGGAGTTCCTTGAGGTCGAGCTGCTTGCGCTCCATCTGGATGCGCAGTTTGGAGAGATCGAGCACCATCTGCTCGTAGATCTTCACCATCTGCGATTTCTTCGGGGCATCGAGCTTCAGCCGCTCGGCGATGCGCTCGCCGGGGTTGGGGGTGCCCTGGGTGATGCCGAGGTCGCGGGTGCGCACGCCTTCGGGCGCGCTTTCGGCCGAGACGAGGATCCCTAGCAGGAACAGGGGGATGAGCAGGCAACCTTTCATGGGTCTCTCCTTAACTTCGACGCCTATGGGTGGCTGCCGGGCGGGGATGGTTCATTATAAACCTGCACCGGTCGGGCACGCCTTAGGGAATTCCCCGATCGGAGCGCGGCGAAACCCCCAAAAAAGCCTGAATTTGCCCATGTCGGCGATCGCTGATAAAATGGATGAAACGCTGGGGGTGGGCAGACGGGCCCGTTCCGGACCACCCCCCACCCTGTTCGGAGCTCCATGTCTTTTCTCCTTTGGGAAATCGTCGTCGTGTTCGCCCTGGTCCTGACCAACGGGTTCTTCGCCATGAGCGAGATGGCCCTGGTCTCCGTGCGCCGTTCCCGCCTCGAGAAAATGGCGGACGAGGGGAACCGGGGGGCCCGCATCGCCCTCGACCTGACCTCCGACCAGAACCATTTCCTCTCCACCGTCCAGGTCGCCATCACCCTCGTCGGCATGCTCGCGGCGGCCTTCGGCGGGGCCCAGATCGCCCGCGATACGACCGCCCTCTTCCTCCAGGCGTTCCCCGCCTTCCAAGCCCGCGCCGAATGGGTGGCCCTCGGCTGGCTCGGCATCGTGGTGCTCTGCCTCACGGTCGTCTCCCTCGTCTTCGGGGAACTCATCCCGAAGCGCGTCGGGTTGGTCTACGCCGAGCCGATCTCCGCGGCCGTCGCCGGATTCATGCACGGGCTCTCCCGCCTCATCCGGCCCTCGGTCGTCTTCCTCAGCGCGGTCACGGCGCTCTTCTTCAAGGCCTTCCGGCTGCGCACCGAGCCCGAGCCCGCCATCACCGAGGACGAGATCAAGGACGCCATCGAGGAGGGGGTGCAGGAGGGGGTGATCGAGAAGGTCGAGCAGACCATGCTCGAGAACGCCCTGCACCTGGGCGACCGCACGGTGGCCAGCATCATGACCCCGCGCCCCGACATCGTCTGGATCGACCTCACCGAGGAGGCCCGCGCCAATTGGGAGGAGATCGCCCGCAGCGACCACTCCCATTTTCCCGTCTGCGACGGCAGCCTCGACAACGTGGTCGGGCTCGTCTCGGTGAAGCGCATCTGGACCCGCCTGGTGGCCAACCAGCCCGTCGACCTCAAGGCCTGCCTCGTCACCCCGCTCTTCATCCCCGAGAGCGCCCGGGTGCACAACCTCATCGAGCTCTTCAAGCAGCACCACCGCCACACGGCGCTGGCCACCGACGAGTTCGGCAACGTCAGCGGCATCGTCAACCAGATCGACGTGCTCGAAACCCTGGTGGGCTTCATCCCCACCCTCGACGAGAAGGCCGAGGAGCTCCTGGTGCGCCGGGAAGACGGCACCTGGCTCATCGACGGGGTCTTCGGCGTGGAGGACTTCAAGAAGCGCTTCGACGTGGAGCACCTCGAGGGCGAGGAACTCGGCGATTTCAAGACCCTCGGGGGTTTCGTCCTCATGCACCTCGGTCGCATGCCCCGGGCCGGCGACCACTGCACCCTCCAGGGCTTCCGGTTCGAGGTCGTCGACATGGACGGCCGCCGCATCGACAAGATCCTCCTCACCCCCCTCCCCGCGGCGCCGCCCGGGGCCCCCCCGACGCCATGAAAGCGCCCAAGCACGAAAACGCCCCGCGAGCGCGCATGGGCGCCCTCGCCGAGGAAATCCGCCGCCATAACCGCCTCTACCACGAACAAGACGCCCCCGTGCTCACCGACGCCGAGTACGACGCCCTGGTCGACGAACTCCGCGGCCTCGAGGCGAAGCACCCCGAATGGGCCCAGGACGACAGCCCGACGAAAGCGGTGGGGGGCGCCCCCTCCCAAACCTTCGCGCCCGTGCGCCATCCCCATCCCATGTACTCCCTCGACAAGGTCCAAAGCGAGGAGGAGTTCCGCGAATGGATCGAGCGGCGCGAGAAAGATCTCGGGCGGCCCCTTTCGGGTTTCGCCCTCATGCTCAAGCTCGACGGGCTGGCCGTGGAACTCGTCTACGAAGCGGGCGCCCTGCGGGTGGCGGCCACCCGGGGAGACGGGGAGACCGGCGAAGACGTCACCGCCAACCTGAAGCGGGTGAAGACGGTGCCGACGCGCCTGAAGAACGCGCAGCGTTTGGTGGTGCGCGGCGAGGCCCTCATGACCCTCGAGGGGCTCGAGGCGCTCAATGCCTCCCGGGAACGCGCCGAAGAGCCGCTCTTCGCCAATTGCCGCAACGCCGCCGCGGGGAGCATCCGCCAACTCGACCCATCGGTCACGGCGTCGCGGCCCCTGCTGTTTTTCGCCTACCAATTGGCCAACGCGGGCGAAGTGGCCGAGAAGACCGGCCGCGACCTATCGACCCACGAGTCCCAGCTCGACTACCTGCGCGAGGCCGGGTTCTATCTGAACCCGTGGAACCGGCGGGTTGAGTCGGCGGAAGAGGTCGTCGCCTATTACCGGGAATGCGAGGCGGGGCGGTCCGACCTCCCCTACGAGATCGACGGCATCGTGGTGAAACTCGACGCGGTCTCCGAGCAGGAGTTCCTCGGCGTCGTGGGGCGCCGCCCGCGCTGGGCCGTGGCCTGGAAATTCCCCCCCCAAGCCGAGTCCACCGTGCTCGAAGAGGTCCACTTCCAGGTCGGGCGCACCGGGGCGGTGACGCCGGTGGGCGTGCTGAAGCCCGTGCGCCTCTCGGGCGCGATGGTGAGCCGGGTGACGCTCCACAACGAGAGCGAGATCGAGCGGAAGGATATCCGCATCGGCGACACGGTCCGGGTCATCCGCTCCGGCGACGTCATCCCCAAGGTGCTGTCCGTCGACGCCGGAAAGCGCACCGGCCGGGAGAAGCCCATCCGCTTCCCGACGGAATGCCCCTCCTGCGGCGCGCCCCTGGCCCGCGACCGCGGCGAGGAGGGGGTGATCCTGCGCTGCCCCGAGGCCCGTTGCCCCGCCAAGACGGTGGAATCCCTCATCCACTTCACCTCCAAGTCCGCCATGGATATCGACGGGCTCGGCCAGGAGCAAGTGCGCGAACTCGTGGAGAAGGGCCTGGTGCGCGCGCCCGCCGATTTCTTCTCCCTCAAGCCGGAGCAACTCAATGAACTCGAGCGCATGGGCGAGAAGCGGCGCGAGAACCTCCTGGCGGCCATCGCGGCGGCCAAAGACCGCTCCCTCGACCGCCTGATCTTCGCCCTGGGCATCCGCAGCGTGGGGGAGAAGACCGCCCGGGCCCTGGCGCGCAAGTACGGCGCCATCGAAGCGCTCCTCGAGGTGAAGGCCGCCGAACTGCTCGACCTCGACGAGATGGGCGAGACGGTTTCGGGCCACGTAGCCGCCTGGTTCGCCGACAGGGAAAACCGCGCCCGCGTGCGGGCCCTCCTCGACGCCGGCGTGCGGCCGACCTGGAAAGACCCGGTGGCCGCCGGCGGGCCCCTGGCGGGCAAAAAGGTCCTCTTCACGGGAACCCTCGCCATGCCGCGACGACTGGCGAAGGAGAAGGCCGAGGCGGCCGGCGCCGAGCTCGTCTCGTCCATCAGCGCCCACACCGATTACCTCGTCGTGGGGGAGGATCCCGGGAGCAAACTGAAGAAAGCCAAGGCCCTCGGGGTCGCGGTGCTCACCGAGGCCGAGTTCGTCGCCCTCATCGGGCCCTGAAACAAGGTACACTTTCCGGGTGAAACACATCCTGGAACTCTCCTGGTGGAAGGTCGTCCTCATGGGCGTCGCCTCCGCCCTCCTCCTGCTTCTGGCCCATCCCATGAGGGAATGGGGAATCTTCCATGATTGGTTCCCCTTGGCCTTCGTGGCGCTCGTGCCCCTCTTCGTGGTGCTCCTTTCCCAGGGATGGGCCAAGAGCCTGCTGGGCATGGCCGCCTTCGGGGCCGTGTTCTTCGGCTTCTTCCTCCAATGGGTGACCCGGTTCCACCCCTTGGCGCTCCCCGGACTCACCTTCGCGGTGCTGGTCTTCTACCTGCTCGCCGTGGTCGCCTACCGATTGGTCGCCCGGAAATGGCCCGAACTCGGGTGGCTCCTCCTCGTGCTGACCTTCACCGGGCTGGAATACCTGCGCAGCGTGGGCTATTTGCGCTTCCCCTACGGCAGCCTGGCCTATACCCAATACCAGTTCCTGGCCTTCATCCAGATCGCCGACTTGGGCGGCTACCTCCTGGTCTCCTTCGTCCTCTACCTGTTCAACGCCCTGATTGCCGATTTCCTCTACCGGTTCGTGCTGGCGAAGAACCGCCCGCTCTTCGTCATGCGCCGGCGCGACCTCTTCCTCAATCGCTTCACGGCCCTGGCGGCGCTCTTCCTCTTGATCCTCGGCTACGGGGTTTTCCGGCTTTCATTCGACCGCCCCGAGGTCCGGGGACGGGCCCGGGTCGGCCTGGTCCAGAATTGGTTCGATTTCAATAAGCTCTGGACCCAGCAGACGAAGGCCATCGTCTACGATTCGCTGACCCTGCTCTCTCGCAAGGCGGCCCTGGCCTCGCCCGACCTCATCGTTTGGCCCGAATCGGCCATGCTCACCTATTACGAGCATTACGCCAAGATGGGCTATATCGACGCGACCGTCTACCGCGATTTCTTCCGGGAGTTCAATCGGGGGGGAGGATCGACCTGGTTCCTCTCCGGCACCCTGGGCGCGGAGCGCGAACTCCAAACGAACGCGGACGAGACGGCCGCGGCCCGGCCCACGGGCCAGAGCGCCAAGAGCCAGAAAACGGGCCATTTCCGCGAATCCTACAAGGTCTACCAGTACAATTCGGCCGTGCTGGTGGATGCGGGCGGCCAGGTGGTCGACCGCTACCACAAGCACCTGCTCGTGGCGTTCGCCGAATGGTTCCCCTATGGCGATTGGTTCCCGGCCATCAAGCGCCTCCTCGTCGCCGCCCAGGCCAGCGATTTCAGCCCCGGCCGCGTCCTCACCCTCTTCCGCCACCCGAAGTTCACCTTCGCCGCCCTGGTGTGCTACGAAGACGTCTTCGCCGAATTCTGCCGGCGATTCGTGGAAGAGGGCGCGCAGGCCCTCATCGTCATCACCAACGACGCCTGGAGCTACACCGAGTCTTCCCAGACCGTCCACTATATGTTCTCGGTCTTCCGGGCCGTGGAGAACCGGCGCCCCGTGCTGCGGGCGGCCAACGCCGGGGTCACCGGCATCATCGATGCCTGGGGTCGGCCCACCGCGCTCCTGCCGCAATTCGTGGAAGACGCCCTCGTCGGCGACGTGGAACTTCGCGACGGGCGCTCGGTGTGGGTCCGCTACGGCTCCAACTGGATCTTCGGCGTCTTCGGCCTCCTGCTCCTCTTTTTCGTACTCTCCTTCTTCCGCGGACCCCTGGAGAAGGGGTGGCGTTGGACGGCCATGCGCCTTCCTTGGAATCGCGCCCGATGAAAAAACGCCTCCTAGAAGCCGGGCGCTGGCTCCTCGGGAAAGGGGGCCTTCTGACCCCGGCCCAAGTCTTGGGCGTCTCGGGGATCCTCCTCGCCGCGGCGTTCTTGCCGAGGTTCGTTTCTGAGAATCTCAACCCGTTCGTCGAGGGTTTTACCTATTATTATGAAGAGCCGATCTCCGGGAAGGCGGTCGTGGAGAAACGGAAATTGCGGGTGGGCTGGGCCCGCAGCCGACGGGAACGGGTGACCCGGGTCGTCGATGATTATCTCCAGGGGCCCCTTGAATTCAGGCTGAAACACCCGGGTTTCGCGATTTTGGGCGCCGTCCACGACGAGGGCGAGGCGCTCGTGCTCTATTTGAAGCCCTTGGACCCCGAGGCCGTTTCCCCCGAATTCCGCGCCACTTTAGAGGACAGCCTGCTCCGAACCCTCTCCTCCAACCGCCTCTGCGGCCCTGAAACCAGGGTGTACTGGTCGGGGGTTTCTTCCGACGCCATTTGACTTCCTTTTTACGCTGATGCTAGGATCGGGGAACGTAATTTCTCTCAGGAGCCCTACATGTCGCGGATGATGCGCACGCTCTCGCTGGTCGCTGGCGTCTGGTTCGCTTGGGTCACGGCCCAACCCGGAACCAACAATCTCCTCATCGACTTCAACGAGTATGGTGATCCCAAAGTCACCAACGACGTCAACCTGCGTAATTTCTATAATAAGTTCTGGCGAGCGCGCCTCAACCCCTCCTCCGACTACCTCGAAAACCGGCGCCTCACCTACGTCGAGAACGTGCCCGTGAAGAAGGCCCGAGACGGCCGCTTCGGTTACTCCAACGACGGCTTCGCCCTCGGCGTGCGTTGCAATTTCCCCAACATCAACGCCAATTCGGCGGTGACCGTGCGTCCCGTCTATGAGTTCGAGGCGTATCCGACCAATGCCCAGGGTGAGTACACGAATACCTTCGAGAGCAAGGGCGTCCTGAAGAATGTCGGGCTCATCAAGAGCATCACCACGTTCGTGAAGGGGAAGAACTTTCCCCACGCCCTCTACTTGAACCTGCGCGACGAGAACGATCAGGTGAAGGCTTACTTCATGGGCTACCTGAACTTCGACGGCTGGCAAGAGAAGATCTACGCCAACCCCGGCTACCTGACCGAAGTGAAAGACCGCGCCCTTGTGCGCGTCCCCAATTACCCCAAGGTCGAGCCCCTCGTGAAGTTCGATTCCTTCCAGCTCTTCCGAAACGCCGAGCATATCGACGGCGATTTCGTCGCCTATTTCGGCTGGGTGCGCCTCGTCTATGATCGCGCCATCCACGACGAGAACGACGACATCACCGATGAAGACGTGTGGAAGATCCGCCGCACCCAATCCCGCGGGAAGGCCGAGGCCGAGAATGAGCGCCTGAAGTCCCAGGGCGAGCTCGAGCGCCTTGAGCGCATCAAGATGTTCCTTCCCCCCTCCCCGTACCAGGCCCAGCCGCGCTAAGGCGGGGTCCTGATAACCAGGTGACGGGCCCAAGATGAAGCCCGATCACCTCGCGGGGTCGCGCCTCGCCGAAGAAATGGTGGCCAATGGCCACCTTTCTTTTTCTACGGCGGTCACCCTCCGGGGGCGCTTCTCCGGCACCATCGAGGGAACGGGGCACCTCGTCGTCGCCCAGGGCGCCGAGGTCCACGCGCGCATCACGGCGAGGGTCCTCACCATCGCCGGGCTCGTGGTGGGGGATTGCCACGCGGAAGAACGCGTGGAACTCCTCGGGAGCGCCCGCCTCATCGGGAACGTGCGCACCCGCGCCCTCAAGCTCGCCGACGGGGTGGATTTCGAGGGCCAGAGCGAGATGATCCGATGAGAGAGACCCCATGAACGTGAAGATCTACGACACCACCCTGCGCGACGGCATGCAGGGCGAAAAGGTGAGTTTCACCCTCGAGGATAAGCTGCGCGTGGCCCAGAAACTCGACGAACTCGGCGTGCATTACGTCGAGGGCGGGTTTCCCCTGGCCAACGCGAAGGAAGAGGAGTTCTTCCGGCGCGCCGCGAAGATGAAGTGGCGCCACGCCCGCCTGGCGGCCTTCGGCTCCACCCGGCGGCCGGGAAGCGACGCGGGGAAGGATGCCCACCTGCGGGCCCTCCTCGAGGCCGAGACCCCCGTGGTGACCATGGTGGGAAAGGCCTGGATCCGCCACGTCACCGAGGTGCTGCGCGCCACCGCCGAGGAGAACCTGGCCATGATCGAAGACTCGGCGCGCCTGCTGAAGAAGGCCGGGCGCGAGGTCGTCTTCGACGCCGAGCATTTCTTCGACGGCTTCAAGGACGACCCGGCCTACGCCCTGCGGGCCCTCAAGGCCGCCCGCGACGGCGGCGCCGATATCCTCGTGCTCTGCGACACCAACGGCGGCGCGATCACCCGGGAGTTCCTGCGGGCCCTCGAGGCGGTGCGCGAGGAGGTCCAGGCGCCCTACGGCGTGCACCTCCATAACGACAGCGGCTTGGCCGTCGCCCACTCGTGCCTGGCCGTGGAGCATGGGGCCCTCCAGATCCAGGGCACCCTCGACGGGTGGGGGGAGCGCTGCGGCAACGCCAATCTCTGCTCCATCATCCCCAACCTCCAACTCAAGATGGGAATGCCCGTGCTCGCGGTGGGGCAATTGCGCCACCTCACCAATGTCAGCCGCTTCGTCTGCGAACTGGCCAACTTGCCCCACGACCACCGTCAGCCCTTCACGGGGGTCTCGGCGTTCGCCCACAAGGCCGGCCAGCACGCCGACGTCATCATCAAGAACCCCGCGCTCATGGAGCACCTCGACGGCGCCCTGGTGGGCAACGAGCGGCGCGTGCTGCTCTCCGAACTCGCCGGAAAGAGCACCCTCGTCTACAAACTGCGGGATTTCGGCGATTACGACAAGGGATCCCGCGAGGTCGACCTGCTCACCCGCGAGCTCAAGGCGCGCGAGAGCGAGGGCTACGAGTACGAGACCGCCGAGGCCTCCTTCGAACTCCTCATCCGCCGCTGCCTGGGCGTCTACCGGCCCATGTTCACGCTGCTGCATTACGAGGTCGAATCGTTCCAGGGCGGCGGGAAAGACGGGGTGAAGACCTTCGCCCGCGTGCGCCTTTCCATCAACGGGGTCGAGCACGCGGGAAACGCCGTGGGCAGCGGCCCGGTGGGCGCCCTCGATTGCGCGCTGCGCGACGCCGTGCGCGTCGTCCATCCCTTCATCGACGGGGTCAAACTCACCGACTTCAAGGTCCGCATCCTCGACGGGAATCTGGCGACCAACGCGCGGACGCGGGTCTTCGTCCAGGTGAGCGACGGGGCGAAGACCTGGGAGACCGTCGGCGTTTCCGAGAACATCATCGAGGCATCCTGGCAGGCCCTCATCGACGGCTACGAATATTTCTACAACCGCCAAGCGGCGCCGGCGAAGGAGGCTCCCCGGTCCGTCCCTTCCCAGGAGCGCACCGCCCGCAAGAAAACCGGCTCGCGGGGAAAAAGCGGAAAGGGAATCCCGCGGCGTGGGTAAGTCCCGCCCCGCCCACCCGTCCCGGGTTGAAGCCCCGTGAAGGAACTTTTCGTCGTCGCCACGCCCATCGGGAACCTGGGCGATCTCAGCGATCGCGCCCGGGAAGTGCTCGGCGCGGTCGACCTCATCCTGGCCGAGGATACCCGCACCACCGGGCATCTCTTGACCCATTTCGGGATCCGCAAGCGCATGGTCGCCTACCATAGCGCCAATGAATGGGGCTCCTTCGATCCCTCCCGGGTCTTCGACCAGGCGGAGCAGGTGGCCCTCGTCTCCGAAAACGGGACGCCCTGCATCATGGATCCGGGGCACCGCATCGTGGGGTGGTGCCACGACCATGGGGTGCGGGTCACTCCTATCCCTGGTCCCAGCGCCGGCCTCTCCTGCCTTTCGGCCTCCGGATTCCCGGCCCAGAATTTTCTCTTCTACGGGTTTTTGCCCAATAAGAAGGGCCGCAGGCAGAATATGCTCGGGGAGATCCTTGACCGGGAGAAAAAAGTCGTCATTTTTTACGAATCTCCCCACCGGATGATGCATTTATTGCAGATTTTGGTCGAGAGGGATCCCGCCCTGAACCTCGTCGTGGGCCGAGAATTGACCAAAAAATTCGAGGAAGTCGTGCGAAAAAACGCTCAAGAAATGCTTCAGTATTACGACAATAAGGGGGTTCAGGGCGAATTCGTCCTAATCGTCGACAATCGGGAACGTCGGTCGGCCGGGGGGGGTTCCGGCGCCGAAGAAACCGTTAACTTTGGGGACGATTCGGACGATACTTGAAGAAGGAGCCTGCCATGACCGTCGATAAAATCGGCAAGATCAGTGACGTCTCAGCCGTCTCGGGTCCCGCCAAGGCCTCGGGCCCCGCCCCGGCCGCCAAGGCTTCCGATTCCGTGCGTATCTCCTCCGATGCGCTCAAGAAAGCCGAAGTCCAATCCTATATCGAGATCGTCAAGAACGCCCCCGACATCCGGGCCGACAAGGTCGCCGAGGCCAAGAGCCGCCTGGCGAGCTATATGCAAGACAGCGCCCTGCAGGGCCGGGTGATCGACCAGGTCGCCCAGGAAATCATCAACCAGTTGTTGCGCTAAGGGCGCCGGCCGGGGGGCTCGCGACCCCGGCCATTTGAGCGGCGATGGCCAACGCAAGGTTCCACTTCCCCACCCAGGTACACACCGGCAAGGACGCCATGAAGGCGGTGCCCGACATCGCCACGCGCTTCGGGAACAAGGCGCTCCTAGTCACCAGCCGCCGGCAATTCCAGGACTCCGACCTCGTCGAGCGTCTCCACCAGAACCTCCTCACCAAGAACATCAACACCCTCGTCTACGACGACACGGGCGTCGAGGGCGAGAGCGTCGAGGTCGACCAGATCGCGCTCCTGGCCAAGAGCGCCCGGTGCGATGTGGTGATCGGCCTCGGCGGCGACACCGTGCTCAACGTGGCCAAGGCCGTGGCGCTCCTTTGCACCAATCCGGGGGAGGCCTCGGACTACCTCACGGAGCAGGACGGCTACCGCCTCCAGATCGCCCGCGAACCGCTTCCGACCATCCTCTGCCCGACGGCCTTCGGCACCCTGGGCGAGGTCACCCCGGGGTTCGTGCTGAAGGACCCGGCCGACGGCTTCCGCAAAAAACTCTATAACGTGAAGGTGGCCCCGACCTGCGCGGTGATGGATCCCGCCCTCACCAAGGGCTTGAGCCGCAAGTACGTCGCCGCCTCGGCGCTCCTCGTGCTCGCCTACGCCATCGAACTCTACACCTCATCGGAGGCCAACCCGATCTCGGATTGCTTCGCCGAAAAGGCCATCGAACTCGTCCACGGCGTGCTGCCGGTGGTGCAGAAGGACCCCGAGAACGCGGAAGCCCGCAGCGCGCTCCAGACCGCGAGCCTCGTGCTCGCCTACGGGGCCACCGCCGCCCCCCTGGGCCCGATCTACGCGCTCTGCGAGGCGATCACCTCGAAGATGTCCACCTACAAGGGGTCCTTGGCCACCGTCCTGCTCCCCCAACTCATGGAATACAACCTCACGAGTTCGCCCGCCCGCTACGTGCAGGTGGTGAAATTCCTCGGCGAGGACATCAGCCAGATCAGCGTGCTCGAGGCCGCCATCAAGGCGGTGGAGCGGGTGCGCCTCTCCATCGAGGCCTTCAACATCCCCACGCGCCTGGGCGATCTCGGCTTCACCCGCGACCTCATCCCCGACGTGACCCAGATCTTCTCGCGCTTCGAGGAATCCCGCTACAATGCCCGGCCCATCGCGGCGGAGGACCTGCGCATCATCCTGGAGCAGTCCCTGTGAACGCGGCGGAGTACCTGGGGCACAGCTTCCTCGACCTGGGCCGCCAGGCGCGCACCGGCGTGCCCGAAGCCGTCTTCGCCCCCGGGAAGACCGCCGCGCAACTCGTCTCCATCGCCGGGCGCTTCCTCGATTCCCGGTCGAACCTCCTCGTCACGAAATGCGACGAGGCGAAGCGCGCGGCCCTCCGACGGGCCCACCCCGGCCTCCACGCGAGCGCCCGGTCGGGCCTGGTCTGGAAGCTTTTCGAGAAGCCCCGCGGCGGACGGAAGCCCATCGGGTTCCTGTCGGCCGGCACCAGCGATCTCCCCGTGCTCCTCGAGGCGGCCCTGACGGCCGCCTTCCTGGGCCACCGCGTCAAGGTCTACTCCGATTGCGGCGTGGCGGGCCTGCACCGGACCGTGAAGCGCTTGGGGCAATTGGAGGGCTGCGGCGTGCTCGTGGTCGTCGCGGGGATGGAGGGCGCGCTTCCCACGGTGGTGAGCGCGCTCACCGGGAAGCCCGTCATCGCCGTGCCCACGTCCACCGGCTACGGGGCCGCCCAGGGGGGGCTGACGACCCTCCACGCCATGGTGGGCTCCTGCTCGCCGACGGTCGCGGTGGTGAATATCGATAACGGATTCGGCGCGGGGTGCATGGCTTCCGCCATCAACCGGGAGATCGGCTGATGAAAACCGCGCCTTTCCTCCTGCTTCCGTTCCTCGTTCTCTCCCCCGTCCTGCCCCTGGGCGCCGCGGGGGTGATCGAGACCCGGGTGCTTCGGGACCTCCCCTCCATCACCTTGGAGGCGAGCGGGTTCGAGCTCGGCGGGGGCCTCTCAACCCGCCTCGACCTCGACCCGAAGGGGGGGGATTTCTTCCTGGATTTCGGCCGGTCCCTACCCGCCGGAGCCACCGGCCTGGCCCTTTTGGGTCGGGAGGGTTCCCTCGGCAAAGCGGCGGAGTTCCTCCAGCCCGAGAACGCCCTGCGGATTCCCGTGCCGGCCCATCCGTTCTTCACCCGGTTCCCGGATCTCGGGGCGTTTACCGTCGAGTTCCGCCTCATGCTTTACGACGCCGGCGCCTCGGGCCCGCTCGTCTCTCGCATGGGCAGCGCCTGGGACGCCTCGGGTTCCTGCCTGCGGTCCCAGGGGTTCCAGGTGGAACTTCGCCGCGGGAAACTGGCGGCGCGGTTCGAGAATTTCTTCCAATCGCGGGGCCGGTTCCTGTCGGTGGAATTGGACCGGGGGTTCCAACTGGAGCCCGATCGCTGGTACCACGCCGCGCTTCGATACGATGGCGCCACCGGGCTCCTCGAGAAGCGCCTGGACGGGATCGAAGAAGACCGCCGATACGCGACCTCCGATGGAAGCGATCAGGGCGTCCTCTACGGCGCCGGATTCCTTCCGGGACACCGCGCCCCCCTCGTCCTCGGCGAGGGTTTCACCGGCCGATTGGAAGGGCTGCGGATCTCCGCGGAAAGAGG
Source organism: Spirochaetota bacterium (assembly GCA_017302015.1). Lineage (GTDB taxonomy): Bacteria > Spirochaetota > UBA12135 > COTS27 > JAFLEE01 > JAFLEE01. The sequence goes on from JAFLEE010000053.1 coordinate 16,340, forward strand.
TCGGCGCACGGTCGTGAACCCCCTTCCCGATTCCATTTCCGCCTGGACGAGCACGGTGCTCAGCCTCAAGCCCTGGAGCCGCCTGCGGCGCATCGCCCTGGGGCCATTGGAAGGCCGTAGCACGGCGGAACTTCGGGTGCGCACCGCATCCGAGCGCTTCCTCGCGGAGGATACCCGCTTGGCGTGGAAGCCCGTGCCGGTGAACGCCCCCATCCCCGAAGGCCTCCTCGAGGACGGCCGCTACGCCCAAGTGCGCCTCGTGGTGCGCAATCAAGGCCTCGCCCGGCCCAACCGCATCGACGCCCTCACCCTCGAGTACGAGGCGGACGAGGTGCCCACGGCCCCGGAACTCCTATCCGTCGTGGCGAGAAACGGGGCCGCCGAACTCGTGTGGCAAGTCGGAACGGAAGACGACCTGGCCGGATACCGCATCTGGTGGCTTCCGGCCGGGGCCAATCTGACGAAGAAATCCGCCCAAAAAGCCGCGGTCCCGCTCCCGGCGACGCTGCGGGCCGCGGACGCCGAATCCGCCCGCATGGCCTTCCGCGTGGAGGGATTGGAGAACGGGGTGTGCTACCAGATCGCGGTGACGGCCTGGGACCGGCGGGGCGAAAGCCACGAGTCGTCCTTCTCCCGCGTGGTGCAGGTGACGCCCGACCGTTTCGCGGAGTAGGGAAGGGGCGGGCGCTTCACCCGGCGGCGGCGAGTTGCTCGGAGAAGCCGGCGGCCGTCATCGGGCGCCCGTGGAAATAGCCCTGGGACGAGGCGCATTCGCTGGAGAGCAGGTACTCGGCCTGTTCGGGCGTCTCGACGCCCTCCGCGACGACATCGAGGTTGAGGTTGCGGGCGAGCGAGAGGATGGCCCGCACCACGGACTGGTCCTCGAGGTTGTCGGGGAGCCCCATGACGAAGGCGCGGTCGATCTTGAGGGTGGAGAAGCGGTATTTCTTGAGGTTGCCGAGGGAGGAATAGCCGGTGCCGAAATCGTCCATGGCCAGGCGGATGCCGAGGCGCGCCATGGCTTGCACGACCACGGAGACCTGCTCGCTGGCGTCGAGCTCGATGGATTCGGTGATCTCGGCGCGCAGGCATTGGGGCGGCATCTCGGCGTCGCGCAGCATCTTCTCGAGGCGCGTGGGGAGCTCGGGGTCCATGAGTTGGCGCACCGAGAAATTGACGGACGCCACCAATTTTTCGTGGCCGGCCAGGCGCCACAGGCGGTGCTGGGCGAGGACGGAGCGCACGGTGAAGTCGCCCATGGCGTGGATGAGGCCGGAGTCTTCCGCGGCCTGGATGAAGGTGCTGGGGAGGAGGATGCCGCGCGCCGGGTGGTTCCAGCGGATGAGCGACTCGTATCCGGTGATGTGGCCGCCGCGCAGGTTCACGATGGGCTGGTAATAGACCTCGAATTCCCCCCGCTCGAGGCCCCGGCGGATCTCCTCCTCGAGCGCCAAGCGGTCGCCGCCGAAGCCGTGCACGCCCTGGCGGAAGAACTCGACCATGCCGCGCCCCCGTCGGCGGGCCGCCTCGAGGGCCGCGCTGGCCTCGCGCAGCAGGTCTTCGGGCTCGGCCCCGGGGTGCCCGAAGGTGACGCCGATGGTGAGGGAGGGGACGACCATGCGGTTCCCGAGCATGAGCGGCCAGCTGAGGGTGCGTTGGAGGCCCTTGAGGCGCGCGCGGACGGTCTCTTCGCGGGTTTCGGGGATGATGAGCATGAAATCGTCGCCCCCGGGGCGGGAGACCATCTCGCCGGCCTGGAGTTCCATGGCCAAGCGGCGCCCCATCTCGACGAGCAGGCGGTCGGCCCGCCGGTGGCCGAGGCTTTCGATGATGATGCGGAAGGCGTCCATGTCGAGGAGCGCGAGGGCGAAATCGGGGCGGTTCGAATCGAGGCGCAGGCGGGTTTCATCGATGAAGGCGCCCCGGTTCGGCAGGCCGGTGAGGGCGTCGTGGGTGATCTCATGGATGAGGCGGATCTCCGCCTCTTTCCGCTGGGTGATGTCGACGGCGGAGCCCTCGAAGAAGAGCAGGCGCCCCGTCTCGTCGTGCACGCTGCGGGCGCTGAGGGTCAGCCAGGCGATGCTGCCGTCGCGGCGGCGGACCTCGACCTCGAAGTCGCCGGTGCGGCCGTCCCGCTTCATGAGGTCGAGGAAGGCCTGGCGCCTGGCGGGGTCGGCGTAGACGGTATGGGCGAGGTCTTTCACGTTGGCCAGGAGGCTTTCGAGGTCGGGGTAGCCGAGGATGGCGGCCAGGGCGGGGTTGCCGCTCATGATGCGGCCCTCGGGGCTGGTCTGGAAGATGCCCTCCACCGCGTTCTCGTAGATCGCCCGGTACTTCTCGAAGAGCATGGCATAGTCGCGGTCCTGGGCCTCCAGGCGGCGCTCCATGTCTTCGCGCCGGTGGCGCTCGCGGTCGATGACCTCGTCATTATGCTCGATTTTATGGCTATTGACGCGCAGGTCGTGCTTGAGGCTGCTCAGTTCCCGGCTGATGGCGGCCTGGCGCAGGGCGTGGCGGACGAGGCGGTCGAGCCGGCGGGCGTCGAGTTCGTCCTTGCAGAGGGCGTCCACGGCCCCGCAATTGAAGGCCCGGGTATCGGAGGCGGGGTCGGGCGAACAGGTGAGGAGAACCGGGGGGATGGCCGGGGTGGCGGAGACGGAGTGGCGCAGGAGCTCGTATTCGTTCCCGCAAAGGCTTTCGTCGATGAGGGCGATATGGTAGCCGCCCCGGGCCAAAAGGGTCGTGGCGCGGTCGGTATTGGGCGCGACTTCGACCACATAATCGAAGTCATTGCTCTCGCGGATGGTCTTTCCGAAGCGGGTCAGGAACCCGGGTTCCCCGTCGATCAATAAGATTCGAACTTGTCTTTTCATTAATGTTTCGCCGATTCCACGGAATGGAAGGGCGAGTTTACAGAAAATTATAGAAGTTAGCCGAATAAAAGGCAAATTTAAGTAAGCTAATTGATGTCATTTAACGTGCAAAATAGAGTACATTTTGCGCAATATTTGGCTTCCATGGAATGGATGCAAGGAAAATGGTTTTGACAGGAATGGGCAATGCCCTTATATTAGATGCCCTAACGCTAAATTAAAGAACTCTCTTGGCTTGGAGGCCGTGAATGTTCCGCCGAATCATGCTCTTCATGGTGACCAACGTCCTCGTCTTGGTCACCATTTCCATCGTGACGTCGCTCCTGGGAGTGAATAAGTACCTTTCCGGGACCGGGCTCAATTACGGAATGCTACTGGCGTTCTGCGCGATCTGGGGCATGGGGGGGGCCTTTATCAGCCTCCTCCTCTCCAAACTCATGGCGAAGTGGTTCATGGGGGTGAAGGTCATCGACCCGCAGGAGCCGGGCGATTATGGCGATCTGGTGCAGCGCGTCCACCGCTTGGCCGAGAAGGCCGGCCTCGATAAGATGCCCGAGGTCGCCTACTACGAGAGCCCCGAGATCAACGCCTTCGCCACGGGCCCCAGCCGGCGCAATTCCCTCGTGGCGGTTTCTACGGGCCTCCTGGCGGCCATGGACCGCAGCGAAGTCGACGGGGTGCTCGCCCACGAGGTCGCCCACATCGCCAACGGCGATATGGTGACCATGACCCTCATCCAGGGCGTCGTCAACGCCTTCGTCATGTTCTTCGCCCGCGTCATCGCCTTCGCCATCGGCCAGGTGCTGCGCGGGCGCGACGACGAGGGCCCCGGCCTCTCGGGGCTCGTGCAGATGCTCGTCACCATCGTGCTCGAGATCCTCTTCAGCATCCTCGGCTCGATGGTCGTCGCCTGGTTTTCGCGATGGCGGGAATACCGGGCCGACGCCGGCGGGGCGCGCTTCGCCGGCCGCTCCAGCATGATCTCTGCCCTCGAGAAATTGCAGCAGACGGTGGATCGGGCCAACGAGCCGGAGGCCGCCAAGGCCATGATGAGCCTCAAGATCTCCGGGAAGCCCTCGGGGATCATGGCCCTCTTCTCCACCCACCCGCCCTTGGCCCAGCGCATCGAAGCGCTCAAGAATAGCAGGGAAGTCTGATCCGTAGCCAATGGACGCCGCCTAAGCGCGCGCGTCGGGCCCCCCCTCCGCTGGCCGCCGCGGCGCGTTTGGCGCTCCTGGGCCTCGCGCTTTCACTGGCGGCCTTCGGCCAGGATGAGCGGGGGACCGCGGGGATCCGCTTCGGATACAACGCGCCCTTGGGCACCAACGGCGATCTGTTGAAATCTTCCGGGGGGTATTCCCTCGCGGTCCATGGCGAGTGGCATCCCGTGCCCCTCTTCGGCCTCGGGCTCCAGGCGCGCACGGGCTCGCTCTATACCTTCTCCGGTTCCAACTACCAATACCTCGTCGCGACCAATCTGCTCGTTTCGGAAGTCGGGGCGCGCTTTATCCTGGGCCGAACGACCGGGCCTTGGGCGGCCCTCGACGTGGGCGTCGCCTTCCCGGCCAGCCGCCAAGTGCTCAATGGCGTCATGGAATCCAGTTGGGGCGCCGCGAGCATCCCCTCGTTCTGCACGGCGGTGGAGGTGGGGTGGCGGCTCCCGATCTTCCACCCTTGGACGGTGGATTTCGAGCTGCGGGGCGCTTTCCTGGTCCCGGCCGACCCGTCCGAGTTTCCCCAGACGCCCGTCTTCTGGATCCAGCCGGCGATCGGGTTCGGCTACCGTTTTTGATTCGGGATCATTATAATAGGGGTCCCATGCGCCTCCTTAACCTCCTGCTCCTCCCCGCCGCCCTCGCGCTCCCGATCGGGGCCCAGACGGCGCGGATCCTCTTCGACGGCTCCATGACGGGGCACCTCCTGGGCTGCTATTGCACTTCGGCGCCCAAGTCGGGCCTCATCAAACGGGCGACGTTCATTCACGAATACCGCAAGGAGCATCCCGGCGAGGTCCTCGTGGTTTCCTCGGGCGACCTGCTCGAGTTCGGGGTCGACGAAAAATTCGCCAAAGGCATGCTCGAAGCGGTGGCTTCCGTGGGCTACGATGCCATTGCCCTGGGCGACCAGGAATTCCTCGCCGGCGATTCGTTCACCGAGAAGATGGCCAAGCGCCTGCCGCTCCTGTCGGCCAACCTCTCCGTCGACGGCTGGCTCTCCGACACGCGCTTCGCCCCGTCGGTCGTGAAGACCGCCGGGGGGCTTCGGGTGGCCTTCATCGCCGTGACGGGCACCAACGTGTTCCGTTTCTTCCCGGACAAGAAACTCCGCGAGAAACTCGTGCTCACCGACACCGTGGCCGCGATCAAGGGGGAACTGAAGGCCCTCGCCGGCAAAGCCGACGCCTTCGTCGCGATCACCCACGAGGGGCTCGACGCCGATGCGGTCCTCGCACGCGCCCTCGAAGGCTCCGGGGTGAGCCTGATCCTCGGCGGCCATAGCCAGGATCTCACGACCAAGCCCTTCACGGCGGGGGGCATCACCATCCTCCACGGCGGCCCCTCCGCCAATTGGCAGGTCGAGGTCCCCCTTTCCCTCGACAAGGGGAAGGTGAAGGTGGGCGCGGCGAAGTTCCACTTCTTCAAGTACGCCAGCCCCGATCGTCCCGTGCCCCTGAAGGCCATCCTCGGAGACGAGCCCTGGTCCTATAAATACGTCATCCATGAGAATACCGCCGATGATCCCGCGGTCGCGCGGATCGTGAAGGAATTGGGGCAGTGATCCGCCTCTTCCCCAAGATCCACGACAAGTTCCAAGTCGAACTCAAACTCGAATACCTCCCCGGGGGCCGTCCGGCCCGCTATAAGGTCCGGTCCTGGCTCTTCGTCCCCCAGCAATTGGGGGTGTCTCCCCGCACCTACGCGCGGGAGGATTGGTATCGCGACGCGCGCAGTTTCCTCCGCTACAAGACGCCGTGCGAAGCGCTCCCCGAACTCGCCGATTTCTCGGCCACGGCGTGCAAACGGCTGCAAGAGAAGGTCCAGGCCGCGGTCCGGGGCGGCGGGGCCCCGGCTGCGGTCGAACTCCGCAGGGAAGTGCGTCTCTTCGGGTGCGTGGTGAAAGCCGCGCTTCGGGATGCGGCCTACGCCTGGCGGAAGGAGCGGGGCTCGAAAGAGGCCCTCGAGTTGATGCGGGAGGGGGCCCGGCTGCTGAAGCGCTACCGGGATTTGGTGCGCCCCCTGGGAGCGGGGAAGGTCCCCGCCGAGGCCCGCGAGGCTTGCCGCATCATCGACACCTTCCTCTCCGGGCTCCTGGAACAGCACGCCCTCGAACTCCTCGAAGACGCGGAAGAGAGCGCGAAAAGCCAGAAACGGGGGTCGAAGCAGGGGAAGAAGGAGCGCGTACGCGTGCGCCGCCTGGCGCGCTTCGTGCTCGCCCTGGTGACGACCGAGGCCCAAAGGCGCCAGAAGAGCGACCTGCTGCGCTCGGGGCGCGATGGGTGGGACCCCGGCCGCCTCGAACGGCGCAGCGTGCTCAAGAAATTCGCCGAGAGCATCCTCTACCTGCCCGTGGTGCTCCGGCAGGACGGAGCGCTCAAGGAGCAATTGTGGTTCGCCGTGGCGGCGGGCGTGGCCATGGCCTTCGCCACCCTGGCGGCCGTGTGGGTCAATTTCAACCCGGGGCAGATGACCCTCCCGGCGCTCTTCGTCGTCATCGTTTCCTACATGTTCAAGGACCGGATCAAGGATTGGCTGCGCGCCTGGTTCGCCACCCGCCAACGCCGACGCGGCTTCGATTACATCCGCGAGGTGCGCGACGAATCGGGGGAGACCGTGGCGACGGTGCATGAGAAGGCCTGGTGGCTGGCCTCCATGGACGAAGTGCCCGAACCCGTTCGGCGGGAACGCGGCCAGGATCCCGACGGCCGCCTGGAAGGCTCCGGCCTCGAGGAGCGCGTGCTCGGTTCCCAACGCGAGATCGCGGTGGATGGCGCCCGTCTGGGGAAGGCCTCCCACCGCCTCCCGGTGCTCGGTCTCACCGAGATCTTCCGCCTCCACATCCGTTCTTTCACCCGGGGGACCGACGATCCGGCCAAACGCCTATGGATCCTCGACCGTGAGGGCCGTCCCCGCCACCGAAAGGTCCTGCGCCTCTATTCGCTCCATTGGATCCTGGAGCTCGAGGGACCCGACGGCCTCACGCGCCGTGCCTTCCGGTTGGGGTTCAACCGCAAGGGCCTCAAGTACGTGGTCTCCCTCCCGGACCACGTGCCCCTCGCCCGGGCGTAACCCTCAGTCTGTCAAGAACGGGTTTCCGGCGATCTCTTCGCCGATGGTGCTGGGCGCCCCGTGCCCGGGGAAAATCCGGGTTCCTGTGGGGAGGGTGAGGAGTTTGAAGCGGATGCTGGCGAAGAGATGGTCGGTATTCCCGCCGGGAAGATCGGTGCGGCCCACGCTTCCGGCGAACAGGGTATCGCCGGTGACCACCAGATCGTCTGATCCGCCCCCGTCGTAATGGAAGCAGCAGGATCCCGGGGAATGCCCCGGGGTATGGAGCACCCGAAGGCGCCAAGGGCCGAAGGAAAGGGTCTCATTCCCCTTCAGAAGGGTATCGGCCTTGACCCCCTCGTAGCGCCCACCCACGCCCAGGAGGGCGGCTTGCTCCTTGGCGGCCTCGGCCAGGATGCGGTCTCCTTGGTGGAGGCTCACCGGGACGCCCAAGGCCTTCCGCAGGGCGGGTACGGCGCCGAGATGGTCGATATGGGCGTGGGTGAGCCAGATGGCCTTGAGGGCGACCCCGCGCTTCTCCACGAGCGATAGGAGCCGCGGGGCTTCGTCGCCCGGATCGACCAGGACGCCCTCGCCGGTTTCGGGGCAATGGAGCAGGTAGGCGTTCATGCGGAACGGGCCCACCACCAGGGATTCGATCTGGAACATGGCTAGAGGAGGTGTCCCATCTTCTCCCGCTTGGCGGCGATATAGCGCTCGTTCTCGGGGCGCTCTTCGATGATGAGGGGGACGCGCTCGGAGATGGCGAGGCCGTAGCCCTCGAGGCCGACGATCTTGCGGGGGTTATTGGTGAGGATGCGGATGGAGGAGAGGCCGAGTTCCTTGAGGATGCCGGCGCCCAGGCCGTAATCGCGCAGGTCGGGCTTGTGGCCGAGGCTGACGTTGGCTTCGACGGTGTCGAGGCCCTCGTCCTGGAGGCGGTAGGCTTTGAGTTTTTCGGCCAGGCCGATGCCGCGCCCCTCTTGGCGCAGGTAGAGCACGACCCCGCGCCCCTCCTTGGCGATGAGTTCGAGGGCGCGGTCGAGTTGGGCCCCGCAATCGCAGCGCCAGGAGCCCAGCACGTCGCCGGTGAAGCATTCGCTATGGACGCGCACGAGCACCTGGGCCTGGCCCGAGACCTCGCCCTTCACGATGGCGAGGTGCTCATGGCGATCGACGACGTTGCGGTAGGCGATGACCTTGAAGTCGCCGTGGCGGGTGGGGATGACGGCGTCGCTCACCCGCTCGACGAGGCGATCGTGGGCGAGGCGGTAGCGGATGAGATCGGCGATGCTCACCACCTTGAGGCCGTGCTCCCGGGCGAAGGGGATGAGGTCGGGCAGGCGCGCCATGGAGCCGTCTTCCTTGAGGATCTCGCAGATGACCCCCGCCTCGCGCAGGCCCGCCAAGCGCGCGAGATCGACGGCGGCCTCGGTATGGCCCGCCCGGCGCAGGACCCCGCCCGGTTCGGCGCGCAGGGGAAAGATGTGGCCGGGGCGGCGGAATTGCCCGGCGACGCTCGCGGGGTGGGCGAGATCGGCGATGGTGGCGAAACGGTCGCCGGCGGAAATGCCGGTGGTGGTGCGCACCGAGTCGACCGAGACGGTGAATTGGGTGCGGTGGAGGTCCTGGTTTTCCCAGACCATCTGCCGGAGTTGGAGTTCGCGCAGGCGCTCGTCGGCCAGGGGCACGCAGATGAGGCCCCGGCAATGGCGGATCATGAAGTTCACCGTTTCGACGGTGGCCAATTCGGCCGCCATGACGGTGTCGCCCTCGTTTTCACGGTCGGCATCGTCGACGACGACGACCAATTTGCCGGCTCGGATATCGGCGATGGCCTCGGGGATGGTATCGAGTTTGAGTGCTTCTTCCATGGGTGTGTCCAAAGGGGGAGGTCGGGGCGCGCCCGGGGCCCCGGGCCTTTTAAAGCCCGAGGGTTTTCCGTTCCGGAGGGGGGAGTTGGTCGCGCCGGGAGCGCACCAGGGCCCCGTTGAGTTCGTAGGCGGTCCGCAGCCATTCCAGGCGCCGAAAGGGGGCCTCCACGGGACGTTCGGCGAGCAGGCGGAGATAGAGTTCGGCGGGATCGCCGTTGGTGCGGTAGGTCACGGTGATCACATCGCGACCGGGGATGAGGACATCCGGGCGCACGAGCGCCGCTTGGTTGTCGTACCAAAGGAAGATCCACAACCGCGCATCGCCGTAATATCTTGCTGAAAGGGAGGCGAGCGTATCGCCGTAGCGCACCGCCACCGGGAGGGATGGGCGCACCGGGCCGGGGGAGGTGAGATAGACATCGGTGAAGCGGACGGGTTCGCTTCGGCGCTTGTAGGGAAGCACCACGAAGACGATGAGCAGGACGGCGATGAGGATCCCGACGAAAACCCCTTCGAGGATGGGCCGGGCCCGCAGGGTGAAGGTGCTTGGGGCATCCGAGGCCTCGGTTGAATCGGCGACCGTGGCCGCGGGCCCTTCCACATCCCTCGGAGGTGGCGCCGGATCGGGCACCGCAGACGGCGGAGGTTCGACCGGCCCTGCCGGTGGAATCGAGCCCACCCGCTCGGACGGCGGTTCAATCGGGTCGGGGGCGTGGTCGGTCGCAGGGATATGATCGTCCGGGATCGCAACTTTTGGGGGGGGAACTACCACCTCTTTGATCGAAAGGGGCGTTTCGCTTTCTTCGGCCGCCGGGAGCACCGTCGGGGCGGGCAAGGCTTCTGGGAGATTGGAGAGGATGGCGTCTTGGGTCTGGTCGAGTCGAGTGAGTTCGGAGGCCTTCTGGGGCTCTTCCTTTTCGAAGACGATGGTGGGCGGAGGTGGGAATACAGGGATCGAATCGTCGCTCTCATCCGCGGGGGCCGGGGATTCGCCCGCGGGCGCTCCTTGAACGGGGAGCGCGAATTTGGCGGTGAGCACGCGGCTCAGATCGGAGGTCTCGGAAAAGCGCAGGGTGAATCGGGCCGGGACGCGCACGGTCTCGCCGGTGCGCGGATTGCGCACCTCGTAGGGTTCCCGCCGCTTCAATTTGAGGGTTCCCAGGCCGGGCAGGGTCTGGGTATGCTCGATCAGGAGGGCTTCGCGGATGCTCTCGAACCAGGAGAGGATGGCACGGCGGGCCTCCTCGGGGTCGATCTGGCTGGCGGCGGCGGCGCGTTCGACGAGTTCTTCAAAACGGGCGACGGACATGGGTTTAGGGGTTGGGCGCGAGGGTTTCGAGGCGCGTGCCGAGTTCGCGGTGGGGTTCGAAGGCAAGGCGCTTACGCGCGGGCACCGTCAGCGCCTCGGCGTGCCCGGGGGGCTTGACCCGGCGTTCGCCCTGGTCGACGAGGTGGAAACGCCCGAAATCGGGGATTTCCACGTCGCGGTCGTTCTGGAGCTCTTGGGAGAGGCCCTCGAGGAAGGCATCGAGGCAAGCCTTGATCTGGCTTTGGGGAAGCCCGGCTTCCCGGGCCAGGTCACGGACCAAATCGCGCTGGTGCATGGTCCCCAAGGGTACCACCCGTTCCCCGCGGGGTCAAATTCATTGCGGGAGGGGGTGGGGCAAACTATAATGAAAAGCGTTATGGGCAAACGAAGCCTCCCGCCCGCCAAGCCCTGCCCCGAACGGCTTATTTTCACTTGGGAGACCACCGCCAACGATGGCTCGGTGCGGGCCCTGAAGCGGCAGGGGGAAGGGGTACGCGTCCTCCCCGGGCGCGAGTTCTCGGCGCAGAAGTTCTCCCCCTTGGGGAACGTGCTTTTGGTGCACCGCCGCCGCCTCGAGGGCCTGCGCCAACGCCACGGCAAACTCCTGCGCCATCCCCTCGTGCGCGTCCTGCTGTGCGCCCCGCGGCGCGAACTCCGGGTGCCCCCCTCGGGCGTCTTCGACATCCTCGACGATCCGCCCGAGAGCGCCGACTTGACCCTCTCCCTCCACCGCGCCTTCGACGACTTGGCGAAGACCCGTGAACTCCTCGAGGCCCGGCGCCTTCTGTCGGCCCAAGAAGAGACGATCCGCAAGATCCTCGCCATCGGCGCCCGGCTCTCCCAGGAGCGCGACATCGAGACGCTCCTGTCGGCCATCCTCGACGAGGCCATCGCCCTCTCCAACGCGGATTCCGGATCCATCGCCGTGCTCGGCCTCGACACCGACCTGCGCAAGACCCCCGAGGCCGCCGGCAAGCTCACCTTCTTCCTCTCCCATAACCATTCGGTGAAGATCGACTTCGTGCGCAGCAGCATGGAGGTCAGCAACCGCAGCCTCGCGGGCTTCACCGTGCTCAAGAAGCGGTGCCTCAACATCCCCGACGCCTACGAGATCGATCCCGAGGCCCCCTACCAGTTCCACCGGGCCTTCGACCAGAAGCACGGGTTCCGCTCGAAGAGCATGCTGCTGGTGCCCATGGTGAACGCCCAGGGCGAGGTGCTCGGCGTGATCTCGCTGCTCAACAAGAAGGAGCGGGCCTCGAAGAAGATCGATTACGTGCGTTTCAAGCCCGAGCAGGTGCTCCCCTTCACCGAGGAGGACGAGCGCAGCCTCGCCAGCCTGGGCAGCCAGGCCACGGTGGCCCTCGAGAACGCCCTCCTCTACCGCGATATCGAGAACCTCTTCGAGCAGTTCGTGCACGCCTCGGTGTCCGCGATCGAAGCGCGCGATCCCAGCACCTCGGGCCACACCTTCCGGGTCACCGATTATTCGCTGCGCCTCGCCCAGGCGGTCAATAGCGAGCGCCACCCCAAATTGCGGGTGCGCTTCACCCCCGCGGAGATCAAGGAACTGCGCTACGCGTGCCTCCTCCACGATTTCGGGAAGGTGGCCGTGCGCGAGGCCGTGCTCCTGAAGGCGAAGAAGCTCGAGCCCGACCGGCTCCTGGCCGTGGTCTCCCGCTTCGAACTGCGCAAGGCGCGCGTGCTCCTCGACGCGGAGGCGCGGGTGCGCGCCCTCTGGGAGGACCGCGCCCTCGAAGACGCCTCGCGCGCCAAGCGCATCGAAGCCGCGCGGCGGGAGGCGGCCGAAGCCCTCGCCGGCGTCAATAGCGAGCGCGACCTCATGCTCTCGGCCAACGAACCCTCCCTCCTGACCGAGGAGAAATCCCACCTCCTCAACGGGCTGCGCGACCGGGTGTACCCCCTCCCCGAGGGGGGCGAATTGCCCCTGCTCGACCCCGCCGAACTCGCGGCCCTCTCGGTGCCCAAGGGCAGCCTCACCCTCGAGGAGCGGCGCGAAATCGAGAGCCACGTCACCCACACCTATAAATTCCTCAAAGCCATCCCGTGGACGAAGAACCTGGCCCGGGTGCCCGAGATCGCCTACGGCCACCACGAGAAGATGGACGGAACGGGCCATCCCGTAGGCCTGACGGCCCGCGACCTCCTGCCCCAGGCCCGCATCATGGCCATCTGCGATATCTTCGACGCCCTGACCGCCGCCGACCGCTCCTATAAGAAGGCCATCCCACTGCCCGATGCCCTCAAGATCATCGAGGACGAGGTCGAACGGGGGAAACTCGACCCGGTCCTCCACGAGATATTCCTCAAACACCGCATCTGGGAAGATCCCCGGGAGACCCATCCCTCCGGTTGAACGCGCTGGACGACGGGAGTGGGCGCCACGGGGCCGCCCTTCCCCCCTGTTAAAATTGCGACCTTTTCGTCCGACAATCCAAGTTGGGATGTGACCGCCTTGAAATTTCCGCTCGTGTGCTGCGCTTTTTTGGTCCTCGCCGCCCTCGGCGCCGAGGTCCGCCTGAACGAGGCCGAATTGGCCGGGATGACCAATGCCATCAAGTTCCGTTCCTGGCAGGGGCCCAACGGGAAAGTGAACCCCGAAGACCTCATCATCGGGGTCGGCGAGCGGATGGCCAACGAGATGGTCCGCAAGGGCAGCGGCGGCTGGAAAGAGGGCTATTATTTCCGCCGCGTCCCCCCCGAACCCGCGAAGATGGGGGCCGATCTCTTCTTCTTGGGCCCCGAAAGCGAGATCAACCACGTCATCAACCTCTCCCGCATGCTCCAGGGCTACCTGAAGGCCGTGCACGGGTTCACGCGCCTGCGCGCCGAGGCCGTGGCCCATTTCCTCCTGGTTTACAACGCGGTGAAGCGCAACGACCGGCCCTACCTGCAGGGCCGCTTCGCCCCCGCCGTGGACGCGGCCATCCCGGAGGGGAAACTCGGCATCGATACCGACTACACGAATTGGCCGGGGAAGACGGTGCTGGTCATCCCCACCCTGGGCGGTCCCGGCGCGGCCCTCTCCGCCGCCGAGGTCGGGCGCATCGCCACCGAGCGCGTGGCGGAAACCCCCGGGGCCACGAATCTGCGGAAAGAATTCCTCGATCTCCGAAAGGAGCAGGTCGCCACCGGCTCCTCCAACCTCGCCGCCGCCCAGGAGGCCCTCAAGAAGAAGGACCAGGACCTGGAGAAGAAGGAGATGGCGGCCCTCACGCGCGCCCAGGCCGCCGTCTACCCCGTGGAGCAGCAGCGCGCCCGGGAGGAGCAGATCCGCCTCGGGGAAGAGCGCCGGGAACTCGAGAAGCAGCAGAAGCAGGCCGACCGGCAGAGCGTGGCCGTGGCCGAGGAGCGCGCCGCCATCCGCAACGAAGAGACGCGCCTCACCAATATCCTTCCCGCGCCCGCGACGAACCGGGCCGCGGAGGGCGGGCCCTCCGCCGGAGAGGTGGCCAGCCGCATGCCGACGCGGGCGACGAGCCCCGGGGACGGCCTCCCCAACGCCCTCAACCAGGGCGAGGTCTTCTTCCTGAAGACCCTCGGCATCCAAGACGGCCACCTCCTCCAGCAACTCCTGCTCATCAACCCCAATAACGATTCCATGCGCATCGCACCCCTCGGCGGCATCAGCGGCAACCATTTCCAATTCGTCGAGGGAGACCCGATCCTGGTGGTCGCCGGGGACGGCGGCAAGCAGGTGCTCGCCCGCATCGACCGCAAGGAACTCACCATCAAGGCCAAGAGCACGGAGAACGTGTTCCACTCCACCAAGATCTGGAGCCAGGAAGGTGCCCTCTACGCGGTGGGCGAGAACGCCGGGCAAACCTACCTCTGCCGGTTCAGCACCAATCTGGTGCTCCAGGCCCGCAGCGATACCGTGGTTTTCCCCGATACCCAACTCGCCTTCGCGGTGGGCAAGGTCTATTGCACCGTCCTCCAGGGGAACCAGAACTCCCACGTCATCATCTTCGGGGCCTCGAACTTAAACCGCCTCATGGTGCTGAGGTGACCCATGGCCCTAAGCGATGACGAGGCGCGGCGGCTCATGAAGGTCAAGATCGCCCATTTCCGGCTCAAGATCGCGCGGCTGCGGGCCAAGCGGGTCCAGGTGCTCGTGCGCCTCGCGAAGGCCGAGGCGGCCCGAAAGGCCCCCCAGAGCGCCGAGTCAGGCGGGATCGGGGCGGCCCCGTGAGCGAGATCAAATTCCTCACCCTCCCCACATCCCTGGGGGATGTGACGGTGGAACTCCATTGGGATCCCAAGGCGAGATCCTTCGATAAGGAGGCGGGGCGCCTTTGGCACCGCCTGGACGAGGGCGATGTGGCCGAAATGGCCCGAAAGGGCGGCCTGAGCGAGGCCGTCATCAGGGAGCGTCTGGAGGCGGAACTCGATTTGGACGCCCGCCTTGGCTAGGTTTTTGGAGCTTTCCCGCTTGAAATTTGCGCGCGAGCCCGGCCAGACGGTATAATAACCCGAATTTTCTGCGTTCCAGGAGTGTCGTTGCGCCCCAGATTCAGTGATCCCCGGCAGTTCAACCGCGAACCGCGCATCCGCATCAACCGCTACATTTCGGCCCCCGAAGTTCGGGTGGTCCTGGAAGAAGGCGAGATGTTGGGTGTCCTCCCCATCCAAGAAGCCCTGAAGAAAGCCGAAGAGGCCGGCCTCGACCTGGTGGAGATCTCCCCGACGGCCCAGCCGCCGGTCTGCAAGATCATCGATTTCGGCAAGTTCAATTACCAGCAGGAAAAAAAACAGAAGGAAGCCCGCAAGCACAGCAAAGTCGTCCAGAACAAGGAAATCAAACTCCGCCCCAAGACCGACGTGCACGACTACAATTTCAAGGTCAAGCACATCCGCGAGTTCCTCGAAGACGGGAACCGCGTGAAGGTCACGGTGAAGTTCAAGGGCCGCGAAATGGCCTATACCGAGAATGGGCGCAAGCAGCTTGAAAAAATCATCGTGGATATCGCGGACGTCGGCAAGATCGAAGTGCCCCCCCGGCTCACCGGGCGCAATTACGACATGACCCTGACCCCGACGAAGAAGCCCGCGGGCACCTGAAACCCCCCTCCCGACCGACCATCCAAGACCAGGAAAGAACCATGCCCAAACTCAAAACCCATAAAGGCGCCCGCAAGCGGTTCAAGATCACCGCCAACGGCAAGGTCAAGGCCAAGCGCGCCGGCGGCCGGCACCTCCAGACCGGCAAGAGCCGCAATAATACCCGTAAAAATCAGGGCATGGCCCAGATTCTCACCACGGTCGAAGCGAAGAAGATCAAGACCCTTCTCGCCGGCGCCCGCCACTAAGGAGCTTTCCCATGCCTCGTGCCAAATCAAGCGTTCCCAAGAAGGCGCGCCACAAGAAAGTCCTCGCGAAAGCCAAGGGCTATCGCGGCAAGCGCAGCAAATGGTTCACCATCGCCAACCAGAGCGTGGTGAAGAGCGGCGCCTTCGCCTTCGCCGGACGCAAGAAGAAGAAAGCCGAATACCGCCAGATCTGGCACGTGCGCATCGGAGCCGGGCTCGAGGGCACCGGGCTCGCCTATTCGCGCTTCATGGCGGGCCTCAAGAAGGCCGGCATCGCGCTCGACCGCAAGATCCTCGCGCTGCTCGCCGCCGAAGACCCCGCGACCTTCAAGAAGCTCGCCGAAGCCGCCCAGAGCAAGGCCGCCTGACCCGATCGGATGGAAGTTCCAGACCGGCCGCGTCGCCTTGCCAGGCGGTGGCGGCCGGTTTTCTTTTTGGGGCTCCTGGCCGCGGGCGGGCTGCAGGCGTTCCCCGGCTACCTGAACACGCGCAGCACCGAGTTCTACCCCCGCGGGCGGGTGGGGCTCTCCGTCGGCCTCGAACGCTTCGAGGACCGCGGCCCCTACGGCACCTGGCCCCTGGTGTTCTCGGCGGTGCCCGTCAGCATCGCCACGGCGCTGGCGCGCAACGTGCAACTCGGCCTCACCCTGCCGTTCGTCTGGGTCGAGAACCTCGCCCGGCCCGACCGCAGCCTCGCCCTGGTGGCCGGCGACATGGTCCTCGACATGGAGTTCGGGCACGACGAGCCCGAGTACGACTACCGGGAAGCTTTCACTTTCCGGGTGCGCATCCCCGACACCAGCCCCCCCATCGACCGCAACCGCCGCCTGTCCACGCTGGAACGCGATTACGCGGAGGGCTCCACGGTGCGCGATTATTACCCCCTGACGCTCCACCACCAGGAGATGGCGCTGGGGTGGAATTTTTCCAAGCAACTCGGCGAAAAGACGTGGCTGCACTTCAACGCGCGCTACGTCTACGAGTTCGGCACCAACGAGAGCCTGACGAACATGTTCGCCCTGCAGGGCGCCCTGGTCTCCACCAATGACATCAGCACCATCACCAATGCCGAGGCCCTCGCCGGCACCACCTTCTCCCTCTTCGGCATCGAGAAGATCTGGGAGCGTTTCTTCGGCTGGACCGGCCGGGTCGATCCCTGGGCCGACAAGGCCAACGACCGGGTGGAATTGTCCCTCGGCGTTGACACCACGCTCGACCTGGGATACCATGTTTCGGGCCGGAAGATCCCCTTCGCCATCCAGCCGTTCGCCGAGCTGTTCCTCTCGAAGCGCTTCACCGAGGAGAGCCTGGCCAAATCCCATCTCGACCTGTCCGCCGGGGCGGCCTTCCACCTCCCCGCGCACCTGCGCCTGCAGTTCGCCTTCACGCGCGTGCTCTGGGCCGACGCGCGCTTCGACTACCAGGACGCCCTGCGCATGAATCTGACCATCCTCCTGTAGAAGGTTTCCCCATGAGCGATCCGAACACCGACGAACTCCGAGAGCAGATCCAGGCGGAGATCCCCGCCGCCCCCGACGGGAAGGCCCTCGAGGAATTGCGCATCCGCTTCCTCGGCAAGAAGGGCGTGCTGGCCGACCTGGTCTCGCGCATCGCCCAGGTCCCCCCCGAGGAGCGCAAGGCGTTCGGCAAGACGGCGAACGACCTGAAGGCCCTGGCGGGCGAACTCCTCGACGCCCGCGCGGGGCAACTCGAGGCCCAGCGCCGCGCCGAGGCGCTCTCCACCTCCAAAGTCGATGTGCGACTGCCCGGGCGGCGCCACACCCTGGGCACGGCCCATCCCATCACCCAAGTGCGCGACGAGATCCTCTCGGCGTTCAACCGCATGGGCTTCCTCACCGTCGACGGCCCCGAGATCGAGACCGACTACTATAATTTCGAGGCGCTCAACATCCCCCCCGAGCACCCCGCGCGCGACGGGCAAGATTCGTTCTACCTGGCCCCGGGCACGCTCCTGCGCACCCAGACCTCCACGGTTCAGATCCGCGTGATGGAGCAGGTGAAGCCGCCCCTGGCCATCGTGAGCGCCGGGCGCGTCTTCCGCCGCGATACCCTCGACGCCACCCACGCCTTCATGTTCCATCAGATCGAGGGGCTCCTCGTGGCCGAGCAGGTGAGTTTCGCCCACCTGAAGGGCATCCTCCTGAAGGTCGGCCGGGACCTCTTCGGGGCGGGGGCCGCGCTGCGTTTCGCCCCCGATTTCTTCCCCTTCACCGAACCTTCCTGCCAACTCTGCGTCAATTTCCCGCTGGCCGACGGGCGCAGCCGGTGGCTGGAGGTGCTGGGGGCGGGGCTCGTGAACCCGGTGGTGCTCAAGGGGGTCGGCATCGACCCCGAGAAGTACTCGGGGCTCGCCTTCGGCATGGGCGTGGAACGCATCGCCATGTGCCGCTGGGGCATCCAGGATATCCGGCTCTTCACCGAGAACGACAAGCGTTTTCTCGACCAGTTTTGACGGGGGGATGACATGCTCGCCAGTTTTTCGTGGCTCAAAGAATACATCGGCACCTCGCTCTCCGCCGAGGACGTCGCGGCCCGCCTCACGGCCCAGGGTTTCGAGGTCAAGGAACTCCATCGCCACCGCGCCCCGATCGCCGGGCTCGTGGTCGGCGAGATCCTCGCGGCCGCCCGCCATCCCGACGCCGACCGGCTCCAGGTCTGCCAGGTGAAGACCGCCACCGAGACGCTCGCCATCGTCTGCGGGGCCGCCAACGCCCGCGCGGGGCTCAAGGTCTGCGTCGCCACGGTGGGCACGGTCCTGGGCCCCGATTTCGCCATCAAAAAATCCCGCATCCGCGGGGTGGAATCCCACGGGATGCTCTGCTCCCGCGCCGAACTCGGCCTCGAGAAGGAGAGCGCCGGCATCTGGGAACTCCCCGCCGACGCCGGCCTGGATGACCCGATCCCCAAGTTCGTCGGCCCCGAGGAGCACGTCTTCGACATCGAACTCACGTCCAACCGCAGCGATTGCCTCTCGATCCTCGGCCTCGCCCAGGAACTCGCCGTCGCCCTGCGCGAGCACCTCGCCCAGAAGAAGCACCGGAAATTCCCGGAGAAGAAGGGGGCCCTCTCGGTCTCCGTGCAGGCCCGGGAGAAGACCCCGCGCTACACGGCCCGCCTCGTCACCGGGGTGACGGTCGCCCCGTCGCCCGGGTGGATGCAGGATCGTCTCGCGCTCCACGGGCTGCGCCCCATCAATAACGTGGTCGATATCACCAATTACGTCCTCCTCGAGTACGGCCAGCCGCTGCACGCCTTCGATTACCGGACCCTCGCCGGGCAGAAGGTCGTCGCGCGCGACGCGCGAGCGGGGGAAGCCTTCGATTGCCTCGACGGCCGGATGCTGGAGCTGACCCCCGACGACCTCGTCATCGCCGACGACCAAGGCCCGGTGGCCCTCGCGGGCGTCATGGGCGGCCGGCGCACCGGCGTGAGCGAGGCGACGCGCGAGGTGCTCATCGAGTCCGCCTGCTTCGAGCCGGTCACGGTGCGGCGCACCGGCCGCCGGCATAAAATCGCCACCGACTCCTCGGCGCGCTTCGAGAAGGGGGTCGCCTGGGACCGGGTGGAGGACGCGCTGCACTATTGCGTCGATCTGCTGTGCGAGCACGCCGGCGGGCAGGCCGCCAGCGCGGTGATGGACGTGAACACCGGGCGGCCGAAGGAAACCCTCGTCGTCTTCCGCTACGCCCAGGTGAAGGCGAAACTCGCGGTGGAGATCGCGCCGGTGGAGGTCAACAAGATCTTCAATAGTTTGGGCTGCACGGTGAAGTACCACGACCACGAGAAGGCCCAGATCCTGATCCCTTTCGCCCGCCGCGACCTGAAGGAGGAGTGGGACCTCCTGGAGGAGGTCGCGCGCATCCACGGCTACGACCAGATCCCCGAGGCCTTGCCCATGGTCTCCAACCGGGAGGACCGCGTCGCGGCCCCCGATACGCGGGCCTGGCGCGAGAGCCTGCGCGGCCTCGGCTACCAAGAAGTCATGAACGTGGCCTTCGCCGATAGCCGCGTGCTCGCCGCGCTTCGGGTCGACGGCTCCGGGCACGCGGCGGTCCTCAATCCCATGTCCCCCGATTACACGCGCCTGCGTCGCGACCTCTTCGCCGGGATGCTGCAGAACGTGAAGCATAACCTCGAGCACCAGAAGGGCCAGACCCTGAAGTTCTGGGAATCGGGGCGCGTCTTCGCCAAGGGCGCGGAGCCCGAGCGCCCGTTCCTCGAGGGCCGCCACCTGGGCCTCATGGCCACGGGGCCGGTCGAGCGCCCCAATTGGACCACGCCCGCCCGCGCCTTCGACTTCCAGGACTTAAGCGGCGACATGGCCGCATTCCTCGCGGGCCTCGGCCTCGCCTCCGCGAAGATCGAGCCCTGCGACGATCCCGCGCTTTCCCCCTTGGCCCGGGGCCAGTGGACCTGCGCGGGGCTCGTGCTCGGCCGCCTCGGGCGGGTGCGGGATGAAGACCTCGAGGCCCTCTCCGTGCGGGGGGAGGAGGTCTTCTTCGGCGAACTCGATCTGGAGCAGGTGGAGGCCGCGCGCGACCGCGTCGGGCGGGCCAAGCGCTTCGCCGCCTATTCCAGCTTCCCCACCGTCGCCCGGGATCTCGCTTTCGTCATGGCGCGCGACGCCGAGGTCGTCGCCGTGGCGGAATACCTGCGGAAAGCCGACCCCGCCGTCGTGCGCGCGGAGATCGCCGACCTGTTCACGGGGGCCCCGGTGGGCCCCGAGCGCAAATCGGTGGTGTTCTCGGTGGAGTTCGGCTCGCCCGAGAAGACCTTCACCCGGGAGGAGGTCGACGCCATCGAGAAACGCCTGGTGGACACCGCCGCCAAGCGGTTCAACATCGCCAGGCGCTGAAGGCTATAATCGACCGGGGGGAGCTTGCCATGGGCCGAAAACCGCTTGATCAACAGCAGGTCGAGAACAGTTACAACAATATCTGCGAATCCCTGCAATTGACCTTGAAGGAAAACGAGCATCTGCGCCTCGAGGTCGAACGCCTCAAGGCCGAGGCGGGAAAGGCGGACGAGGGGGAACTCGCCGAACTGCGCGCCGAGGTCGAAGAACTCGGCGAGACCGTCCTCACCCTGGAGCAGGAGCGCGATGGCCTGCTCTAGAAACTGAAGAGCATCGAGCGGTTCGTCGCACGACTCAGCGGTACCCGCTCCCCGGCCGTCGAGGCGGAAACGCGGGCCGTCCCGACCGAGGCGCCGCGGCCGCCGCGGGCCGTCGAGCCAAGCGTTCCCCCCGCCGAGCGGGAAATCCCGGCCACCGTCCATGCCGCG
>JAFLEE010000054.1 GCA_017302015.1 Spirochaetota bacterium
AACGTATTCGTCGTCCCCAAAATCCCCACATTACTCACAAAGCCGATCCCGTTGGTGACGTAGATGAAATTACTCACATCCCCGATGTAATTACTCCCCGAATCGTAACCGGCCAGGTAGATTCGGCTATTGGTTTGCCCGGCGGCCACCGAAATAGTCGACACCACCCCGCCGGCGCCCGAACTGGCCGTGCGGGGGAGCACGTAGGAGAGGGCGTTACTGGCCGCGGCCAGGGTGAAATAGGGCGAGTAGGTGGGCGCGTCGACCTGATCGCCGAAGGCATCCCGCGTTTGAATGAGGACCCGGTAAGCTCCCGCCGCCGGGGCATTCGTCACCCCGCTCAGTTCTATAGAAACGAGGCAATTGGGGGCGAGGTCCGTCAGGGCGGCGTTGGATACCCGGTAGGTCACTTGCTGACCGAAAAACACCAGCGAGGCCCCATTGGTGATATTGGTCACCGAGGCGATCGTGGCGCCCTGCACCTCGAAACCGGCAGGGTAGAGGATGTCGATGAACCTAAGATTGGTCTGGACGAGATTGGAGAACGAAAGGGTGTGGGAGGAGGAAGCCCCCGCCGTCTGGTTGGATACGGCGATGTCCACGAATGACAGGGCCGCCGAGAGGGGCGTCGCGGCCAGGAACCCCCAGAGGAGTAAACGGGCAGGAAGAGTGCTGAGCCAATTTCGTGCCACGTTGCTAAAAGATGAGGAAAACTTCGGTTTGATGGAACGGCTCTAGGTATTTAAACCTCTCTTCGGCACGTACCATGAAAGAAAATTGCTAAAAACCGCCCACTTGGCGGATGGCCCGCCTAATTCAGCGTTTAAAGCCGAAAAATGACTTTTTTTGCTTCTCATCCTTGGCCGCGGGAGCGTTGGCGGCCGGGGCGGCCTTGGCGCCGGGGGAAAGGGGCTGCCCCCCCTTCTGCATACCCTTGGAAGGGTCTAGTAAATTGGCATCTTGGGGCCCTTTGACGCCGAAATTCGAGAACGCGTCGTTGAGGCTATCAAAAGACTTCAGGATCGAGGAGAATTCCATGAGTTCGTACACATCGTAGACCTCGGGGGCCATCCCCGTGAGCACCAAATCGCCCTGCTTGGCCCGGATATCCTTGATTTCGCTGACAAAAACGCCCCAGCCCGCGCTGGAAACGTAGTTGACGAGGCCGAGATCGACCACCATCTGAAAGATGCCCTTTTGGATGGATTCCTGGATGCGCTTCTCGATGAGGGGCACCGTCACGCTGTCGATGAAACCCTCGCAGCGCATGAGCGTCACTTTGTTTTCAACGTAATCAATGTTAATTTTTAGATCATCCATGGGTCACCCATTGCTACCGGAGCCGGTACAATATACTATATCTCCGATTGCCCGGCGTGTCAAAATAGGTTGCCATGCGGAAAATACCTGAATTTTTGCCGATAAATGTAAGATCGATGGGAAAGACCCCGATCGGCGCTACCGGGATTCCTCGGGGCCCGACCTAGCCTCCGTCCCCATCCACCCCCCCCCCCAAAATAATCAGCATGGCCCAAGCCGAAACAGCGCGTATCGAGCACATTTCCCTCATCGCCCCCGATGACGAAATCGTGCGGCTCATCCAGAACTCCAGCCAGTTCCGCTGCGACCTGCTCGAACTCAATACCCGGGGCAAGAAGAAGCTCCGCTTCCTCATCAGCGCGGTGATGGGGAGCGTCGGCAAGCCCGAGTACGCCGACGAGCTCGCGGCCAGCGTCCTGGAACTCGCGTTCAACGCCCTCAAGGCGAACTACGCCCACGCCATCGTGCTCGATTTCATGAAGCCGCTCTTCGACGACCGCTCCGAAAAATTCATGGACCAGAACGCCTTCTTCAGCGACCGGGTCCTCCAGCGCACCTATATGGGCCTGGTCAATTCCAAGAACGTCATCGACAAGGTCCGGGAAGTGCTGCGCCTCGAAAAGAAGGTGTTCGACATCCACGAGAAGGCCGGGAAACAGGGGCGGGAGATCACCGAGGCCGAGAAGGAGGCCATCGAAGGCCACCTCCTCGCCTTCGCCGGCATCATCAAGGTGAAGGTACGCAGCACGCTTCGCTTCGTGAAGGTCCCGTCGAAGGTGGTGATCGACGTCATCAACGACGCCCCCATCAGCGAGACGGGCATGGAGCGCATCCGCCAGAAGCGCCTCAATTTCAGGAAGTACTACGACGAGAACCGGGTGGAGGATTTCTACACCGAGAACCTCGACGAATCCGAGAGCGCGGGCTTCGGCAGCGCCATGATCGACTCCCGCCTCCTCCAATGGGGCTACAAGCCCGAACAGCATTTCAAGGTCTTGAGCCTCAATAATAAGACCTGCGCCTCCCTGACGCTGACTTTCTAGAACCACCCGCCCCCGATCACCGGAGGGGAACCCCCCGAAAACGCCGCGGGGATAGTATATTCCCGCCATGGGGAAACTCCGCCGGACCCGTTCCATCCTCCTGGCTTGGGAAGGGCGCTGGCCCAACGCCCAGCAGCACGCCGTGCGCTTCATCCACGGGGCCGTGGCCTCCGCGGGGATGCTCCCCGGCCGCAACGTGATCTACCCGGCGGAAGTCGACTTCCTCGCCCACCACCTGAAGGAACTCCCGCAGCTTTTTCCGGGCCTCGCGGGGGTGATCGTCCACCGCCATCCCGAGATCTGCCGCCAACTCGTCTCCGTCCTCCCCCGCCGCGTTCCCGTCCTCCTCTACGGCTCCTCCTGCTATCGGGGCCTGGGCGGCACCCCGCACCAACTGACCACCGACGAAGACGAGGTGGTGCGCCGCGCCCTGGAGCACCTGTGGAAGCGCGGCCACCGCCACATCGGCTTCCTGTCGCGGCCGCTGCCGGCCCAGCGCCGCCGCGAGGAGGCCTGGCGCGGCTGGCTCACCCAACGCGGCGTTCCCTGCGGCCCCGACCGCGTCCTCGAGGTCTCCCACCTCGACCCACTGGCCGCCTTCCAGCCCGCCGCCCGCCTGCGGAAATTCCTGCGCCCCCTGACCGCCGTGTTCGCCGCGGTCGACGTCGACCTCCCTCCCCTGCTCCAGGCGGCGACCAAATTGGGCCTGCGCCTTCCCCGAGACTTAAGCGTCGCCGGCGTCGACGATTCCGATTTCTGCGAGTGGACCCATCCCCGCCTCTCTTCCGTCAGGCTCCCCCAGGAGAAGGACGGCGCCCTCGCCGCCGAGGCCATGCTGCGCCTCCTCGATGGCGCCCCCGGCCCGATCCGGGAAACGGGGCGCGTGGAATGGGTGCTCCGCGAAAGCGTGGCGCGGCCGCGGAAAACGCCGATCGGGCGGGCCTGATTTAAGCCACTATTTTAGAATAAATTAAAAAAAGGGCGTTCCCGGTTCCCGGGGGAAGGCATCCGCCCCGGAAGGCCCGCGCCCTAGCCGGGGTGCCGGCCGGCCCAAAGTCTCACCGCGTGCTCCGCGCTGTCGGAGAGCCAAGCGCCGCCGTTTTTCATGGAGTCTGAGAGGGTGCAGGGTCCGGGGGCCACGGCGAAGACCGAGGTGACGCCCATCTCGTGGAGCCGGGAGAGGTCGCCGCGGACGTTGCCGGTGAGGAGCACGCAGGGCTTGCCGTGGCGCTTGGCCAGGACGGCCACGCCGGAGGGCGCCTTGCCCTCCGCCGTCTGCCCGTCGACGGCGCCCTCGCCGGTGAGGACGAGGTCGGCGCGCTTGACCGCCTCTTCGACGCCCGCGGCCTCGAAGACCAGGTCGACCCCGCGCACGAGGTGGGCCCCGAAGAAGGCCACGAGGCCCGCGCCCAACCCGCCGGCGGCGCCGCCGCCCTCGAGGCGGTCGAGCGTCACGCCCAGATCGCGGCGCACGACGCGGGAAAAATGGCGCAGGCCGCGGTCGAGGGCGTCGACCATATGGCCGACGGCGCCCTTCTGGGCGGCGAAGACATGGGCCGCGCCGCGGGGGCCGTAGAGCGGGTTCACCACGTCGCAGGCCACGCGGATCTCGATCTTGGAGAGGTCGAACTCGGGCCGGGCGGGGCGCTCGATGCGCGCGAGGTCGAGGAGCCCGCCGCCGCTGGGCTTCACGGGTTCCCCGGCGCGGTCGTAGAATTTCCAGCCGAGGGCCGCCGCGAGGCCCATGCCGGCGTCGTTGGTCGCGCTGCCGCCGATCCCGAGGAGGATCTTCTGCGCCCCGTTCTTCACGGCGTAGCGCAATAGGAGCCCCGTGCCGTAGGTGGAGGTATGGAGGGGATTGCGCTCCTCGGGGGCGAGGAGGGCGAGGCCGCTGGCGCGGGCCATCTCGATGACGGCGGTCTTCCCGCCGTCGACGTAGCCCAAGAGCGCGCGCATGGGGCGGCCGAGGGGGTCGACCGTGCGCACGCGGGCGGTGAAACCGCCGAGGCCCTCGACGAGGGCTTCGAGGGTGCCGTCGCCGCCGTCGGCCACGGGCACCGAGGCGAGTTCGGCCTTGGGGAAGGCGCGGGCCACCCCCTTGAGCGCCGCGGCGTTGGCGCGGGCGGAACTGAGGCTCCCTTTCCAGGCGTTGAAGGCGGCGAGGACGTGCATGGGGATCAATCCTCCGGGAGGGGACGGATCACGGCCGCGTCCACCACCATGTCGGGTTCCTGGACGGCGACGAGGCGCACGCCCTGGGCCGGGCGGCCCAATTCCTTCACATCCTCCCCGGAGAGGCGGATGATGTTACCGGCGGAGGTGATGACGAGCACGCTCTCGTCGCCCTTGACGCTCCGGATGGCGGCGATCTCGCCTGTCTTGTCGCTGGTCTTCATGTAGATCTGGCCCTTGCCGCCGCGGTGGTGCTGGCCGAACTCGGCGAGGTCGATCTTCTTGCCGTAGCCCTTCTCGCTCACCACGAGGAGTTTGGTGCCCTCTTCCACGGCGTCGACGCCGATGATCTCGTCGCCGGTCTCGAGGGTCATGGCGCGCACGCCGCCGGCGCCCCGGCCCATCTCGCGGAATTGGGTCTCGGAGGTGCGCAGGGCCTGCCCGCGGCGGGTGGTGACGATGACGTCCTGGCCGTCCTTCACCTCGACGCAGCCGACGAGGGTGTCGCCGTCTTTCAAGTGGATGGCGACGACGCCCCGGCGCTTGGCGTTGATGAAGTCGCCCACCGAGGACTTTTTGCCGATGCCGCCCCGCGTGACCATGAGGAAGTTCTTGGCCTCTTCGAAGTTGGCGAAGGCGAAGAAAGATTGGATGTCTTCGCCCGGCCCGAAGCCGAGCAGGTTCTTGATGTGGGTGCCCTTGGCCGTGCGGCTGGCCTCGGGGAGTTCGTGGGCCTTGAGGTAATAGGCCTTGCCCTTGTTCGTCACGAAGAGGATGAGGTCGTGGGTGGTGCAGGTGAAGAGCATGCTCACGACGTCTTCGTCGGTGGCCCCGGCGGCGCCCTTCACCCCGACGCCGCCGCGGCCCTGCTGGCGGAAGACGTTGGCGGGGGTGCGCTTGATGTAGCCCGACTTGGTGACGGCGACGACGACGTTGGCCTTCTGGATGTAGGCCTCGGCCTCGAGGGCCTCGACGCGGCTGGCGACGATCTCGGTGCGCCGGTCGTCGCCGTAGGCCTTGGCGATCTCGGTGAGCTCGTCCTTGATGAGTTGATAGATCTTGGGGGGATTGGCGAGGAGGTCCTTGCACTCGGCGATGAACTTCTGGAGTTCGGCGAATTCGGCCTCGAGTTTTTGGATCTCCAACGCGACGAGGCGCGAGAGGCGCATATCGAGGATGGCCTTGGCCTGGATCTCGCTGAAGGCGAACCGCGCGATGAGCTTGTCCTTCGCCTCGTCGACCGATTCGCTGCCGCGGATGATGCGCACCACCTCGTCGATGTTGAGGACGGCCTTGATGAGGCCCTCGAGGATATGGGCGCGCTCCTCGGCGCGGGCGAGGTCGAACTGGATGCGCCGGGTCTGCACCTCGAAGCGGTGCTCGATGAAGTAGTGGATGAGCTCCTTGAGGTTGAGCGTCTTCGGGCTCTTGGCGACGAGGGCCACCTGGTTGATGGAGAAGCTGTCCTCCAGCGGGGTGTGCTTGTAGAGCTGGTTGAGGATGGTCTGGGTGTGGGCGTCGCGCTTGAGCTCGATGACGACGCGGATGCCGTCCTTGTCGGACTCGTCGCGGATCTCGCCGATGCCGACGATGGTGCCCTCTTTCACGAGGTTGGCCATCTTGACGATCATGTCGGCCTTGTTCACCATGTAGGGGATCTCGGTGATGATGAGGGCCTCGCGGCCCTTCCCCATGTCCTCCACCGATACGCGGCCGCGCACCTTGAACATGCCGCGGCCCGTCTCGTAGGCTTCGCGCACGCCCTCGATGCCGTGGATGATGCCCCGCGTGGGGAAATCGGGCCCCTTGACGAATTGCATGAGGTCTTTCACCGTGCAGTCGCGGTGGTCGATGCAGTAGATGGTCGCGGCGACGACCTCGCGCAGGTTGTGCGGCGCCATGTTGGTCGCCATGCCCACCGCGATGCCCGAGACCCCGTTGACGAGCAGGTTGGGGAAGGCCGCCGGCATCACGTCGGGTTCCTTCAGCGAGTCGTCGAAGTTGGGCTTCCAGTCGATGGTCTCTTTGTCGATGTCTTTCAGCAGTTCGTCGGAGATGCGCTCGAGGCGGCACTCGGTGTAGCGCATGGCCGCCGGGGTATCGCCGTCGATGCTGCCGAAGTTCCCCTGGCCCTGGATGAGCAGGTAGCGCAGGGAGAAGGACTGCGCGAGGCGCACGAGGGTCTCGTAGATCGCCTGGTCGCCGTGGGGGTGGTACTTGCCGAGCACCTCGCCGACGACCGTCGCTGATTTCTTGTAGGGCTTGCTATGGGCCATGCCGAGCCGGTGCATGGCGTAGAGGATGCGCCGGTGCACGGGCTTGAGGCCATCGCGCACGTCGGGCAGGGCCCGCGAGACGATGACGCTCATGGCGTAGTTGAGGTAGGAGACCTTCATCTCCTCTTCGATAAAGCGTTCGATGATCTTTTCGGCCATGGGATTGCTTTTATTCTATAATATGTTGAAATGAAGGCCAAATTTGCCTTTGGGAGGCGCGCCATATTACCCTTTTTCACCCTCCGAGTGACAGAGTCTCGAATGCGCGCCGCGATCCTCCTGTTGGCCCTCTCCCCATGCCTCCCCGGGGCCGAGCTCGTCTCGGCGAGGGGCGAGGTCGGCGTGCGCCGCGGCGGGGCCGCGGTGGTCCCGATCAAGGCGGGCCAACGCCTCGGCGGCGGAGATCTCCTGGTCACCGGAGAGGGCGGCTTCGCGCGCATCCGGCTGCGGGATGAGAGCGTGGCCTCCGTCGGCGCCAATAGCCGCTACCTCCTCAGCGAAGACAGCGACCCCTCCGACCGCTCCGGCACCAAGACCATGCTCGTTTCGGGAAGCGTCCAGATGGACCTCTCGCGGATCAAGAAACTCTACGCGGGCAAGTCCGAATCCCACAAATTCTACACGCCCACCGCCATCTGCGGCGTGCGGGGCACCCAGTTCGCGGTCTATTCCGACAAGAACGGCCGGACCCGCACCCGCGTCACCGAGGGCGAAATCGCCGTCAGCGGGGATGTACTGGGCGATGACGCCCGGGTCTCCGCCGGAAAGCCCGTGGCCAAGGGGGGGGGCTTCGCCAGCGACAAGGGCGGCGCCCTCAGCACCGCGGCCCCCAAACTCCCCGGGGAAAGGGAAGCCGCCAAGAGCCTCTCGGGAAAACCGAAACCCGATGGCGAGTACGAAGCCTTCTATATTAGCCTGGTCCAAGACCTCTCCGATCGCATCACGGGGCTCAAGGAGCGCTTCGATGGGCTCCAGGCCGAGGTGGGGCGCCTCTCTAAAACGGGCGAAGACTTGGTGCGCGCCGGAAAGGCGCGGGAGGCCGCCGCCCCCGCCGAAGAGGCCCGCCTGAGGGGCCTCGAGAGTTTCGTCGTGCGCAAAGAGATCGTGCACCGCGCCCATCAATTCCGCGGCTATCTGGCGCTCCTGGAAAACAGCGGGCTCAACCTGCCCCAGGCCGAACGCATCCAAAAGATCTATCTCGACATCACCCGCTGAAGCCGTTTTCCGAAGGAGAAAACCATGTTGAAACGCATCCTGCCCCTCGCCCTGGCCTTCGCCGCCTTCTGGTCGTGCTCCTCGCGCAGCACCGCCATCCCCACGGCGCTCACCGATCTCTCCACCGCCCTCAATACGAGAGACCAGGCCGCCTTCAAGAAACTCATCTGGACCGGCGCCGCCGACTATACGGCCATCCAAAACGACACCATCACCGTCTCCAACCTGGTGACGGCTGGCTCGTACCGCTACAAGTACTACTTCAGCAACGCCTCCTACCCGGCAGCGGGCAATAGCCCGGTGACGGCGCGCGTGGAGTGCACGGTGGAAAGCTATGTCGGCGATGCCCTCATCGCCTCCCAAACCTATCCCGCCAGCGATACCGGCAGCGCCAAATTCGAGTTCGCCAACGGCTCCACCCTCTTCTTCATGGAGGACTGGAAATTCAGTAAGATCTGGCTCCCCCGATACGGCGACCCCCTCGTGAAAATGCCCGGCTTCATCCAGTTCGTGAAGCCCTGAAGATGACCCACCCCCCCATTCCCGCCCGCGGGCCAAGCCACCGGCGGGCCGGGAAGGCGGGGCGTCGCGCAGTCCTTCTTGCGGCGGCCCTTGCTGGGATTCTTTCCTGGGCCCTCGGCATGCCGCCCCCCCTTCTCGATCCCCGGGAAGGCGTCGATCCCGCGGACCCTTCCGCGGCCATCGCTCAGGCGCGACGGCGCCAGCCGAAGCCCCTACCCACCCCGACCGAGATGGCCCGGCAACAACTATGGAAGATCGGCCCGAAGAAGGTCGCGCCCTACGGCACGTTCGACGAAAAGATGCTCCCGGTCTCCAACCTGCTCAATCTCATCGTGGTTCCGGTGGAATATGGGGACACCAACCTCTCCATCACGAGCAACGAGTTGGTCCAATTATTCCAGGGGCCGGCCTACTCGACCGTCTCGAAC
The DNA here is from genome assembly GCA_017302015.1 of Spirochaetota bacterium. Taxonomy (GTDB): domain Bacteria; phylum Spirochaetota; class UBA12135; order COTS27; family JAFLEE01; genus JAFLEE01. Next base: position 8,977 of record JAFLEE010000054.1, read on the forward strand.
TATTACGCGATCCAATCGATGGGGAAACTCGCCCTCACCGCCTGGGTGACCGACAAGGTCCACTTGCCCAACCCCCGCGTCACCTACAACGACTCCAACGTCTGCGTGAGTTTCCTCCAGAACGTCGGCACCAACCTCATGGCCCAGTTCAGCGGTTGGAGCGCCGCCCAATTGTCGAACACGTTCGACGCCAACGGCGATGGGTTCGTCGACGCCATCCTCTTTATCCACGCCGGAGAAGGGGGGGAGTCGACCTCCTCCAGCGAACGCGGCACCAACATCTGGTCCCACCAATGGTCCTTCTATTTCCACGCCACCGGCGGCTACACGGGCACCCTGGGCACCGCGGCGGCCGGGTACAAATTGGGCCCGCTCTTCTTCGGGCGCTACCTCATCGTGGCGGAGATCCTCAACCGGAAGGCCACCAATGTCTTCCAGCGCTCCACCATCGGCACGATCTCCCATGAGTTCGGCCACATCCTGGGCCTCTCCGACCTCTATAACACCGGCAGCGCGGCGGATCCCGAGCCGTATTTCCTTTATGACGGCGAACTCATGACGGGGGGGAGCTATAACGCCGCCCCGACGAATGTGGAATCCTACCTCTACGGCCCCGGGACCAATCTCACCGTCAGCGGCAAGTACCCGGCCCCCCTCTCCTCGTACCATAAAAAGATGCTCGGTTGGCTTTCCCCCGCGGAACTCTACCGCGTCCCGGTGACGAACGTCCCCGTCTCGAACCATTCGGCCACCGGCGCACCGACGACCGGCCGGTCCTTCCGGGCACGCAGCGTCAGCGAGGGCGAATATTGGCTCGTGGAGAACCGTTATTTCGACCCCGCGGCGGCTTTCTCCTTCGACGCGGGCCTCGGGGGACGCGGCCTCCTCCTCTGGCGCGTTCAGGAAGATGTCATCGGCCCCCCCGACTCCCATTACTTCTGCGATAATGGGATGAACAATAACCCCAAACGCCGCGGGCTGCGCCTCGAGGTCATGCAACCGAAGCCCTACAGCAATACGTGGGCGAACACCCAATACGCCTTCTGGACGAATAGCGTTCGCGGATTCGGCATTTCCACGACCCCGTCCTCCACCTATGAGGGCACCGGCAAAACATCGGGGGTGACGGTCTCCAATATCTCCGCGGCGGGCCCGGTCATGACCTTCGCCTTCCGCAGCATCGACTTCGACGCCATGGCGGGGGCGACCTTCACCTCCTTCCCGTCTCCCTTCTCGGTCACCGGAACGCCGGTCACCCTCGTGGTGACCCTCCCCACCGCGGGGTTGAAGGCCCTGTGGGTGGTGACGGACGATGGCCGCCTCGTGAAGGACCTCTCCACCGAGGCCCTCGCCAGCGCCCGCGGCGTGGCGGAGAAAACCCAGTATGCCTGCTCCTGGAACGGCGTCGATGTGCACGGGAAAACGGCCAATCCCGGGATGCTCTTCGTGCGCCTCCAAACCGAGGCGGGCACCTCCACGGCCGGCCGCTTCTACGTGAGGCCCTGATGCCCGCCGCCTTGCGCCCTCCCCTCGCCCTGGTTTCGTCGCTGCTCCTTGCGTTCTCGCCGCTCCATGGCGGGGTCGAAAGCCTGCTCTACGGCGCCCCGACCGCCCTCTCGATGCCGGGCGCCCAGGGCTTCGCCCTGCTGCTCCCCGGCGCCACCGGGGCTTTCGGCGTCTTCCCCGCCCTCGCGGCCCCCGATGGATGGGCCGAGGCGGGCTACCGGCAATTCTTCCGCAATAATCTCGCGGCCACGCCGCTCAACGGGCAGCAGGGAAACGGCACCCTCACCGTCGAGGTGCCCCTCGAGCGCTCCGCCTGGGGCCTCGGATTCCAATGGCAATTCAATAGTTTCGCCGACGACGCGCGGGATGTCATCGCCCTCACGACGGGCGATTTCAAGGCATTCGATTCCCTCATCACCATGAGCCTGCGGCGTTCCTTCCCATTGACGCGCCAGGCCAAAGCGTCCGCGGTGGGTTCCCCGCGCGCCGAGGGGCCCGTCCTCGACGCGGGCGTCAGCTTCAAACTGCTGCTTTCCGATTGGGGGCAGAAGGTCGCGGGCATCTCCACGGGCGACACGAAGGTGCTCGCGGCCCTCATCGACGGGGGCCTCGCCTTCACCTTGGGGAGACTCCTGCGCACGGCGGTGAGCGTGCGCCATTTCGGGCTGCCGCTTTCGCTGTCGAACCTCGCGTTCAACGTCCCCCTCGACCTCAACGTCGGGGCCGTGCTCGCGCTCCCCACCGGGAACCTGGAGACCGATGTGGGGGTGGGATGGCAGAGCACCTTCGGGGATCGCCAGGAACTCTCACTCGGGGGCGCGCTCTTCCTTCCGCTGGGCGCCAAGCCCGACCGCTTCTCCTGGCGCCGGCTGGGGGCCACCGCCCAGGCCCGCCTCGACTTCGAGGCGCCGGAGCGCGGCTTCGGGTTCGGGGGGGGGCTCGAGGCGGAGGCGGGAAGCCAAGACGTCCGCTTGCGCATCGGCTGGGGCCTCGCCACCCACCTCAGCGCGGGGATCCAGCAGAGTTTCTCCCTCTCGGTCGTTTGGAATGAAAAACTCGCCCCCGTTCACTGAGGCGGTATCCGCGGAGCTCGTGGCCGTCGGGCGCGCTTGCCCGACCGCCCTTCCCGTGGATGCGTTCCCCCCGCGCCGGCTCCTGTGGGCCGATTTATGCGCCCGCCTGTGCGAGACGCTCCCGATCCCGACGGGCCCCATGTCGCATTTGGCCTTCATCGCCGAGGCGGTGCACGCGACCCTCGAGATCCACACCCAGGTGACGGAGCGGTCCATCGGGGAGGGTACTTCCGTCGATCCATTGGCGATCCTCTCGGGAGACTACCTCTACACCTGCGCCCTCGAACGCATCCCCGAACTCGACCGGGAAGACCTGGAAAACGAGGCCCACGACCGCATCCTCGCGTCGTGCCGGGGGAAACTCCTCGGGTCCATCGACCGGCGCATCGGGCATTGGTGGTGGGCCCTGCGCCGGGGCGCACGCAGCGAGATGAATCCGGGGGCCCTGGCGGGACTGTGCCTCGTGGCCCCGGCGATCCTCCTGGGGCTCCCGAGGTCCCGGCGCGACGAACTCGACCGGCTCGCCCGTAGGTGGGCGAGGGCCCTCGAGCGCGGGGCCCCGTTCCGCCCGCGCGTTCGGGCCGAATTGGAGGGCTTCGCCGTGGCGATCCGCGCGGTCCACCCGTTTCCCGCCTCGACCGGACAAGGAGCCACCCCATGAAACTCGGCATCCACGCCTACGCCTGGTGTTCCCGCTGGACCGACGAGACGCTCCCGCTCATCGACCGCGTCCGTTCCCTGGGCCTCGACTTCATCGAGATCCCCCTCATGTCCCTGGAGACGCTCCATGCCGACCAGGCCCGCTCGCGCCTCGCGGCGAACGGCATCGGGGCCGTCACCTCCACGGTGCTCCTCGGCGACACCGACATCACGAGCGAAGACCCGGCCATCCGGCGGCGGGGCGTGGATTACCTCCTCGCGTGCGCCCGGGCCACCCGCGATCTCGGGGCCTCCCAATTCTCGGGCGTGATCTATAGCCAGCACATCCGCGTGCTCCCCCACCGGCCGCGGGAACTCGAGTGGGAGCGGAGCGCGGAGGCCCTGCGCTCCGTGGCCCGCGCCGCCGCGGACGTCGGGGTCACCCTCGCGCTGGAGCCGGTGAACCGCTACGAGACCTTCCTCGTGAACACCTGCGCCCAGGCGCGGAGCCTCGTGGAGCGCATCGGGGAACCCAACGTGAAGATCCACCTGGATACCTACCACATGAACATCGAGGAGAAATCCTTCGCCGACGCGGCGGCCCTCGCCGGCGGGGACCTCGTGCACCTGCACCTGTGCGAGAACGACCGGGGCGTGCCCGGCACGGGCCTGGTGGATTGGGACGGCCTTTTCGCCGCCCTCGGGCGCATGGGCTACCGCGGCCACGCCGCCCTGGAATCGTTCGTCGACGTGACCGACAACATGAACACCTGGGTTTGGCGGCAACTCGCCCCGAGCGGCGACGATCTGGTGCGGGAAGGCCTCGCCTTCATCCGCGCCATGGCGAAGAAGCACGGCGTTCCCTAGGCCGCCGAATCGCGCGCGGCACGCCCCCGCGCCGGGGGCCCGTCGGCCTCAGGAGCCCGTGAAGCCCACCTCATCGAGGAGCCTAGCGAGAAGGGTCCGGTTGACCAGGCTCTTGTCTAGGAACTCGAAGCCCACGTCGCGGTAGCCGGGGGTGACGCTGGGCCCGTTCCAGCGGCAGACGAGATCGAGGGCCAGGGGGCTCCACGTCTCGAACCCGGGGGGGAGATCGAGGAGGATGGCGAGGCGGTCGCCGGGAGAAGCGGCCTGCTCCATCATGAGCATGAGGCCGCTATCGGTCAGGTTGACGAGGTGCCCCGCGATGCCGCTCCCGTCGGCCCGGGCGGCCTTCAGATAGTAGAAGAGCCCGCGCCGCAGACCGCGACGCTTGTTTTCATTCGCCATGTTTCGCTCCCTGGACGTTTCCGGTCGCTCCCAAGAATCTTATCAAGGATGCCGCCTCTTGGCCCAAAGCGTCTAGGCGGTCGTGGGGGATGAACTCGAGGAGGGCCCACGCGGCCCCGGGGGCGCGGGAAGCCGCCGCCAGATAGGCCTTCCAAGAAGCGGCCCCCGCTTCCAAAGGGAGGCGCTCCGCCACCGAGCGCCAATGGTAGACATGGAGCCCCGCGAGGCGGGGGAGGACCCGCTCCAAGGTCTGGAGGGCTTCGGCGTGGGAAAGACCCACGGCGGGCTGCCAATAGGTCCGCAGGAAGGGATGGGGGGCCGCATCGAGGAGCGCGAGACAAGAATCGATATCGTCGGTGAGGGTGCCCCCGTGGTACTCGGTGGCGACGGTGATGCCGTCGTGCCCCGCGTCGTCGGCGAGGCGGAGCAGATCGTCGCGAACGAGGGTCCGGTAACCGGCATCGGCGTCTTTCGAGGCCCGCCCGCCGGCCCAGACCCGGAGCACGCGGGTGCCCAACGCGCGGGCGCACCCCAGGGCCTGCTGGGCGGTGGGCGAAGCCTCGCCCGCCCGGTAATAGGAGCCGTAGGCGGCGCATGCCAACCCGGCGCTTTCGGTGAGGCGGCGGACTTCGCCGGCGCGGGCGAGGTCGCCGTGGGGGACGTGGACATCCCCCCCCCATTCGATGCCCAGGAGCCCGCAGGCGCGGGCCGCGTCGACGAGGTCGGCCGGGGAAAGTTTCCGAAAACTGATGGACACCAGGCCGGGCCGGATCATGTTCCAATGATACCACATGATCCACTCCTTCGAACTCTCCGTCCTCCCTGACGCCCTCCACGACCGGGAAGTACTACGAGCCATGGCCGCGGACCACCTCATGATGGACGCCGCCGAGATCCGCGCCGTGCTTCCCCGCAAACGGTCCCTCGACGCCAGGCAACGGCACATCTTCTGGCGCGTGAACGTCGACGTCTTCGTCGGGGAGGATCCCCCGGCCGCCCTCCCGCCCGTGGCCTGGAAGGAGGCCCGCCCAGGGCGCGCCGTGGTGATCATCGGCATGGGCCCGGCGGGCCTCTTCGCCGCCTTGCGCCTCCTTGAGGAGGGGGTGAAGCCCGTGATCCTGGAACGCGGGAAGGACCACCGGGCCCGCCGGCGCGACATCAAGGCCATCTTCCAGGAGCACCGCGTTGACCCCGACTCCAATTTCGGCTTCGGGGAAGGCGGCGCGGGCACCTTCAGCGACGGGAAACTCTATACCCGCGCGGGCAAGCGCGGCGACCCCGCGCGCATCCTGCGCATCCTCGTCCAGCACGGCGCCGACGCGGATATCCTCGTCGACGCCCATCCCCACGTGGGCAGCGATCGGCTATGGCGCACGGTCCAGTCCATGCGGGAGACCATCCTCGCGCGCGGGGGAGAGATCCATTTCGGCGCTCGCGTCGACGGCTTCGAGATCGAGGCGGGCCGGCTCCTTGGCGTGCGGGCGGGGGGAAAAGAGCATCGGGGGGACGCGGTGCTCCTCGCCGCGGGGCACTCGGCGCGCGATCTGTTCGAAGAACTCCACCGCCGGGGGATCCCCCTCGAGGCGAAGCCGTTCGCCCTGGGCGTGCGCATCGAGCATCCCCAGGCCCTCATCAACCGCTTCCAATACCGGGACGAGGCGAAGAACCCGGCGCTCCCGGCCGCGGCCTACCACGCGGCGTGCCAAGCCGAGGGGCGCGGCGTCTATTCCTTCTGCATGTGCCCCGGGGGCCTCATGGTCCCCGCGGCCACGGCGATGGGCGAGATCGTCATCAACGGCATGAGCATGGCCAAACGCAATTCCTACTGGGCCAACGCGGGGTTCGTGGCCTCGGTGGACGCGAACGATTGGGCGCCCTGGGCCGCGGAGGGCCCGCTCGCGGGGATGCGCCTGCAGGCCGAAGTCGAAAAAAACATGGCCGCCGCCGCCGGGGGAACCCAACGCGCGCCGGCCCAGAGGGCCCAGGATTTCCTCAAGGGTCGCCCATCCCCCACCCTCCCCAAGACGTCCTATATCCCCGGCCACGTGAACGCGCCGCTCCACGAGATCCTTCCCGGTTGGCTCGTGAAAGCGCTCCAAGAAGGCCTGCGCCAATTCGAAAAAAAAATGTCCGGCTTCGCGGGGACCGACGCCGTCATGGTCGCGCCCGAAAGCCGCACCTCTTCCCCGGTGCGGATCCCGAGGGACCCCCAAACCCTCATGCATCCCCAATGCGCGGGTCTCTTCCCTTGCGGCGAAGGCGCGGGCTTCGCGGGAGGCATCGTGAGCGCTGCCATTGACGGGGAAAAATCGGCCGAGGGAATCCTTCGTTATTTGGGTGTTTGATAAAGCGGAACGGTCCCCCAGTGTGAGCGAACAAGCGTAAGGGATCTATTTATATGAGAATCATGACATTATATATCCTATTTATTTTGTTATGTATCCTGTTTCCGTCGTTTTCGTGAGTATTTTGGAAGATGAAAGGTACCTCGGATGGATCAATTTTCAGAGAATGTGCTTGAAAAACTCTGATTTTTGATTTTTGTCTTTCGCTCAACCTGAAAACACGCGCTCAGGCGGGAAAACCTATGATTTTCGACCGAACAAGTGTCCTCCAATCCCGGTGGGTCCTTGAAATCCCCCCATGGTTTTATTGGCGAAAAAACGAGCGAAAAGTGGAAATGCTTCGTTTTTCACCAAAAACTTCCTTCGGAAGATTATAATTCAGCAGAAATCGAAGAGCCGTCGATTTCCAACGATTCGTCAACCTGCCGATCCAAATGTTCTCAAACCTTTCAAGTCCAAAGACGATTGGCCCCGATCCACTGGATCGGTCTCGTGCATCGGCCCGCGACACCAACTTTCGAATTTCGACCGGCTTCAAGTTTTTTCGAGTCCGAACCCTCTTATTTGTATCTTCTTTATCCCTGATCACTTGGCCGAACAGCCCGGTGCCGGATGCGTTGGCGCCCATGCGCCTGTCCAAGATGAAGGCGGCGGTCGCGCCAGCGTCCTCCCATGGCGGCGCGCACCACGCGAGCGCCATCGCCCCCGAAGAAGCCCTCGCCCGCTTGCTCGCGGGCAACGCGCGCTTCTGTGCGGGAAAGACGATCCATCCGCACCAGACACTCGCGCGGCGAAAATCCCTCAGCAGGGCGCAGGCCCCCCACACGATCGTGGTCTGCTGCAGCGACTCCCGGGTCCCCCCGGAACTCCTCTTCGATCAAGGCCTGGGCGATCTCTTTGTCGTGCGGGTGGCGGGGAACGTGGTGGATGAGGCGGCGCTGGGATCCATCGAGTACGCCGCCGAGCACCTCGGCACCCGCGCCCTCCTGGTCCTCGGCCATTCGAAATGCGGCGCGGTGAAGGCCACCGTCGACGCGTGGAAGAAGGGCGCCTTCCCCGAGGGCCACGTCTACCGGGTGGCCTCGCTCATCCTGCCCGCCGTCAGCGACGCGCGCCGCCTGAAGGGCGACCTCGTCGCGAACGCCGTGACCGCCAATGTCCGCCGCGTCGCGTCGGGGCTGCGGGCCAGCCGGCCCGTGCTAGCTCCCCGCCTCTCCCGCGGAATCCTGAAGATTTACGGGGCCGTCTACGACCTCGATACGGGCCGCGTTTCGCGGCTTTTTTAATTTCATCCACACTTTCCAGAAGGATAGGCCATGAAGATTCTCGTCCTCAATTGCGGTTCCTCCTCCGCCAAGTTCGCGGTCATCGACCCGGAGAGCGGCGAGGAGTTCATCTCCGGCATCGCCCAGCGCCTCGGTTCGCCCCAGGCCTCCCTCGATTGGAAATTCGGGGGCAAGAAGGAAACCAAGGAACTTCCCGGCGCCGACCATGACCAGGCGCTTCGCGAGGTGGTGGCGCTCCTCCACGAAACGAAACTCGCCGACGGCCTGCGCGGTGTCGGCCACCGGGTGCTGCATGCCGGCACGAAGTTCTCGGGCTCCCGGCTCGCCACGCCCGATGTGATCGCCAAAACCGAGGAGTGCATCCCCCTCGGGCCGCTCCACAATCCCCCCAACCTCCTGGGCATCAAGATCGCCGAACAGCTCTTCCCGGGCCTCAAGAACGTCGCCGTCTTCGACACGGCGTTCCACCAGACCATGCCGCCCCGCGCCTACCGCTACGCGGTGCCCGCCGAATGGCACGACAAGTTCATGGTGCGCCGCTACGGCTTCCACGGCACTTCCCACCGCTTCGTCGCGGGGCAGACGATCAAGCAGTTCGGCCTCGACCCGAACAACAGCGCCGTCATCACCGTGCACCTCGGCAACGGCTGCTCCTGCGCCGCGGTCCAGAACGGGAAATGCGTCGACACCACCATGGGGCTGACCCCCCTGGAGGGGGTGGTCATGGGCACCCGCTGCGGATCGGTCGACCCGGCCCTTGTCGGCTACATGTCCAAGAACCTCGGCAAGAGCGCCGAGGAGATCGTGGATTTCATGAACAAGAAGTGCGGCCTCCTCGGCCTCTCCGGCCTCTCCAACGACATGCGCACCCTGGTGGAGGCCAAGGATAAGGGCCACGAGGGCGCCCGCCTTGCCATCGAGGTCTTCTGCTACGTCCTCGCCAAGCACATCGCCGGGCTCGCCGTGCCCCTCGGGCGCGTCGATGTCATGGCCTTCACCGGCGGCATCGGCGAGAACTCCTGGCCCATCCGGGCCCAACTCATGGGCCACCTCGCTTTCCTGGGCCTCAGCCTCGACGAGGCCGCCAACCGCGCCAACGGCAAGGACACCGGGGGCCGCATCTCCCGGGAGACCAAGCCCCAAGCCGTCATCGTCCCCACCAACGAAGAACTCATGATCGCCCGCGATACCGCCGAGATCGTCGGCGCATCCTGATCCCGCCAAGCGAGTAAGCCATGCCGCGAACCATCCTCGTCGCCCCCGCCGGCCATCAGGTCGGCCTCACCACCATCTGCCTCGGGCTCGTGCGGGCCCTCGACCGCCAAGGCGTGCGCGTCGCCTTCCTCAAGCCCATCGCCGACCGCGGCGTGGAGCGCTCCATCACGATCCTGCGCGGCGCGGCGCACCTGAACCCGCCCGAACCGATCCCCCGGATGCAGGTGGAGGAACTCCTCTCCCACGGCGACGACCAGACCCTCATGGAGAAGGTCGTAGCGGTCTTCGACAAGGCCGCCCAGGGTGCCGATGTCGTGGTGGTCGAGGGGATGGTGCCCGAGCCCGGCATCGTGTATTCCTCCCGCCTCAACGCCCTCATGCTCAAGGCCCTCGACGCCGAACTCGTCGTCGTGGCGAGCCCGCGGGGGCATTCGCCGGCCCAGGTCGCCGACTCCATCGCCATCGCCGCCCGGGGCCTCGGCGCCAATACCGAGGGGCAGAAGGTCGCCGCGGTGGTCAACCGCGTCGCCGCGAGCCCCGAGGAGATCACCGCCACCAAGGAAAAGCCCGCCTGCTACGGCGAGAACAAGGGCAGTTGCCGGCGCACCCTTTCCGCCGAACTCACCGAGCGCACCCTCGGCCTCACATGCGGCTTTTGCGTGGGGAATGCCGTGGATGAGGGGCGCGTCGCGAGCTTCGTGGAGGCCCTCGAGAAGGAGAACCTTTTCCCCCTCGGGATCGTCCCGTTCCGCAACGACATGTCCTCCCCCCGGGTGAAGGACCTCGCCCAATCCATCCACGCCAAGGTCATCCGCCAAGGCGATTGGGAGAAGCGGCGCGTGACGAGCATCACGCTCTGCGCCATGACCGTCCCCAACGCCCTCAAATCGTTCAAGCCGGGGACCCTGCTGGTCACCCCCGGCGACCGCCACGACATCATCCTCGCCGCGGCCCTCGCCGTGCTCGGCGGCATGCCGATCGCCGGCCTCCTCCTCACCGGCGGCATCCCGGCGGAGGAGAACGTGCTCCATCTCTGCGACCAGGCGCTGTCCATGGGCCTGCCGGTCCTCAGCGTAGAGGACGGCAGTTTCGCCGCCGCCACCGAACTCGCCTCCCTCAACCTCGAGATCCCCGCCGACGATCTCGAGCGCGTCGAGGGCGTGATGAACGCCGTCGCCGACCGCATCGACACCGCCTGGGTGAAGGCCGCCGGTTCCGCCGTGCGGGAGCCGCGCTTAAGCCCCCCCGCCTTCCGCCACCACCTCATCGAGCAGGCCCGCGCCGCCAACAAGCGCATCGTCCTCCCCGAGGGGGACGAGCCGCGCACCGTGCAGGCCGCCGCCATCGTCGCCGAACGGGGGATCGCCCGGCCCGTGCTCCTGGGGGATCCCAATAAGATCCAGGAGACCGCCAAGAAACTCGGGGTCACGCTCCCGGGGAGCGTGGAGATCATCGACTCATCCAAGGCCATGGACCGCTACGTCGCCTCCCTCGTGGAGCGCCGCAAGAACAAGGGGATGACCGAGGCCGTGGCCCGCAACGAACTGGGCGACCCCATCATGGTCGGCACGATGATGATGGCCTTAGACGAGGTGGACGGCCTCGTCAGCGGCGCCGTCCACACCACCGCCCATACCATCCGCCCCGCCCTCCAGATCATCAAAACCTCGCCGGGGTGCAACCTCGTCTCGAGCGTGTTCTTCATGTGCCTCCCCGACCAGGTCCTGGTCTTCGGCGATTGCGCCGTGAACCCGACCCCCACCGCCGAGCAATTGGCCGACATCGCCATCCAGAGCGCCGCCTCGGCCCTCGCCTTCGGCATCCCCGCGCGCGTTGCCATGCTCAGCTACTCCACGGGGATGAGCGGCGCCGGCGCCGACGTGGAGAAGGTGAAGATCGCGACCGAACTCGCCCAGAAACTCCGCCCCGACCTCCTCATCGACGGCCCCCTCCAGTACGACGCCGCCATCATGCCCGACGTGGCCCGCCAGAAGGCCCCCAAATCGCCGGTGGCCGGCAAGGCGACGGTCTTCATCTTCCCCGACCTCAACACGGGGAACGTGACCTATAAGGCCGTGCAGCGCGCCGCCAACGTGGTGAGCATGGGGCCCATGCTCCAGGGCCTGGCGAAACCGGTCAACGACCTCTCCCGCGGCTGCCTCGTGGAGGACATCGTCTTCACCATCGCGCTCACGGCGATCCAGGCGCAGCAGGCGGGGGCTCGCGCCGGGGCGAAGTAGGGGGTCTATCCCCGGTCTGGTTGCTTTGCGGACCGGTTTTGATCCCCTGACTCTCCGCACCGCTTCGCTCGTCGGCCATCCTGGCCTCCTCGCCCGATTGGCGCAAGCGCGCCATCCGGGCGCGCGTGCGCCAATCGGGCGGCGCTCCGGTCAGGGGACCAAAACCTCCAAGCAAAATCACCCAGACCATCACCCTTTGTCAAAAGGGTGATGGGGGCGTGGAGAGATTTCCCTCTTCGCTTTTGTCTTTCTTTACGCCCGCCTGGTCGAATTCTCCGATCGAAAAATCGTTTACGTTAAGATTCATCAAATCTTTTGACGAAGGCTGTTTTTTCTTTGGCGGTGAAGCCGCAATTCTCGTAAAAACCATGAGTGCTTTCCTTCTTGGATCCCGTCATCAGCATGATCTTATACGCGCCCGCGCGGAAGGCGATCTGGCTTGCATGGGACATCAACGCCGTGGCATAGCCACGCCCGCGATGGTCCGAGTGGGTCACGACGTTTTCGATCAGGGCATAGGGCTTCATCCCATGGGTGAGGTTCGGAATCAAAATTAAAGTGACCGAACTCCAGACGCTTCCATCGACTTCCAACACAAGCAGATGGTAATTTTCATTCTGCCGAACCGTTTCAAGGAAAGCCCGCCATAACGTGATATCCGTATTCGTGGTCGGGGGCGTTTTCGCCAAGTGCCCGGCATACAATTCCTGAAGCGCTTCTACATCTTTCTCCTCCGCATCCCTAATCAGCATGCTCCCACCTTCCAAAACCTTTCCGCAAGTGGAATTATTCAATCTTCTTGAAATGATTGTTATGCCCAGATCCTAACACCCCTTTCACCCTTCAGATGAAGGGTGATGGTCCGGCCGGCTTTGCCTGGGCTTACCGGGTTGGTGACCGGAGCCCCACCCCTTGGTGGCACGCGCCCCAGGAGGGGGCGCTTGCCACCAAGGGAGCGAGGAGGCCAGGAAGGCCGACGAGCGGAGTGGGGCGGAGCGTTACCAACCCGGTAAGCCCCGCAAGCCGGCCGGACCGGGGTTTGACCCCGCCTAGTGTCGCCAGGCGCACGCCGATCGCGGCATCCTGCCGCCGCGTGCTTGTCGGCGACCTAGTGTCGCCAGGCGGCCAGCAGCGTTTTGCCCATTTCGGCGGGGCTGCGGGCGACCTTGATGCCGGCGGCCTCGAGGCAGTCGATTTTTTCCTGGGCGGTGCCCTTGCCGCCGCTGATGATGGCGCCGGCATGGCCCATGCGTTTGCCCTTGGGGGCGGCCTGGCCGGCGATGAACGCGGCGACCGGCTTCTTCATTTCGCGCTTCACGAACGCGGCGGCTTCCTCTTCCGCCGAGCCGCCGATCTCGCCGATCATGATCACGGCTTCCGTCGCCGCATCCCGGTTGAAGGCGTCGAGGACGTCGATGAAATTGGTGCCGTTGATGGGGTCGCCGCCGATGCCGACGCAGGTCGTCTGCCCGACGCCTGCCTGGGTGAGTTGGAAGACAGCCTCGTAGGTGAGCGTGCCCGAACGGGAGATGACCCCGATGGGGCCCTTCTTATGGATGGGGCCGGGCATGATGCCGATCTTGCATTCGCCGGGGGTGATGATGCCGGGGCAATTGGGGCCGATGAGTCGCGTTTTCTTGCCCGCCAGCGCGGCCTTCACCCGGAGCATATCCAGCACGGGGATGCCCTCGGTGATGCAGGCGACGAGTTCGATGCCCGCCTCGACCGCCTCGAGGATGGCGTCGGCCGCGAAGGGCGGCGGCACGAAGATCATGGAGGCGTTGCAGCCGGTCTTCTCCCGCGCCTCGCGCACGCTGTCGAAGACGGGGAAGCCCTCGTGGACCAGGCCTCCGCGGCCGGGGGTGACCCCGCCGACGACTTGGGTTCCGTAGTCGCGGCAGCCCTTAGAGTGGAAGGTGCCCTGGCTCCCGGTGAGCCCCTGGCAGATGAGTTTGGTGCTTTTGTCGATCCAGATGGACATGTCAGTTCCCCTTCGCCGCGGCGACGGCCTTCTTCGCGGCGTCGGCGAGATCGTCCGCGGCCGTGAGGGTCAGGCCGGATTCTCCGAGCATCTTCTTGCCCTGCTCCACGTTCGTCCCCTCCAGGCGCACGATGAGGGGCACCTTGAGGTCGACCTCCTTCGCGGCGGCGATGACGCCCTCGGCGATGATGTCGCAGCGCATGATGCCGCCGAAGATGTTCACCAGGATGGCCTTCACCTTCGGGTCCTTGAGGATCAGCTTGAAGGCCGTGGCCACGCGCGCCTTGTCGGCCCCGCCCCCCACGTCGAGGAAATTGGCCGGGGACCCGCCGTGGAGTTTGATGATGTCGAGGGTCGCCATGGCGAGGCCGGCCCCGTTGACCATACAGCCGATATTGCCGTTGAGGCTGATGTAGGAGATCTCGTGCTTGGCCGCCTCGAGTTCCACCGGGTTCTCCTCGGCGGGGTCGCGCAGGGCAGCCACGTCGGGATGGCGGCCGAGGGCGTTATCGTCGAAATTGAGTTTGGCGTCGAGGGCCACGAGCTCGTCGCTCTGGGTGAGGACGAGGGGGTTGATCTCGCACAGGCTGCAATCGAGGGCCATGAAGGCCTTATAGAGGGCGCCGAAGAAGGCGGCGGATTTGGCCAACCCCTCTTTCGGGAGGCCGAGGGCGAGGGCGAGGCGGCGCCCGTGGTGGGGTTGGTAGCCGGACACCGGATCGATGGAGACCTGGACGATCTTCTCGGGCGTCTCGGCGGCGACCTTCTCGATATCCATGCCGCCCTCGCTGGAGCCCATGAGCACGACGCGGCTGGTGGCCCGGTCGACCAGCAGCGCGCAATAGAACTCCTTCTTGATGGCGCAGCCCTGCTCCACGAAGATCCGGCGGACCCGCTTGCCCTCGGGGCCCGTCTGGGGCGTCACGAGGTCCATCCCCAGGATCTTCCCGGCGTGGGCGCGGACTTCCTCGAGGCTCTTGGCGACCTTCACGCCGCCGCCCTTGCCCCGCCCGCCCGCGTGGATCTGGGCCTTCACGACCCAAACGCCGCCGCCGAGTTCTCCCGCGGCCTTGACGGCGCCCTCGACCGAGTCGGCCATGGCGCCCTTGAGGAGCGAAACGCCGAAGGGCCTCAGGAGGTCCTTGGCCTGGTATTCATGTACGTTCAATGGGGGATCCTCGGTGTTGGATTTGACGGATGGGAAAGGGGGCGCGCGGGGAGCCTCAGCGCATCCCCTTGATGATCTCGTCGCCGAACTCGCTGCATTTCACTTCCACCACGCCGGGGACGCCCTCCCCGGCCATGAGGCGCGCGAAATCGTAGGTGACGCGCTTCCCGGCGATGGCGTTGTCCATCCCGGCGATCACCAGATCGGCGGCCGCGTTCCACCCGAGGTGGCGCAGCATCATCTCGCCGGAGAGGATGACGGAACCGGGGTTCACGCGGTCTTGGCCCGCGTACTTGGGGGCGGTGCCGTGGGTGGCCTCGAAGATAGCGTGGCCCGTGAGGTAATTGATGTTGCCGCCGGGGGCGATGCCGATGCCGCCGACCTGGGCCGCGAGGGCGTCGGAGAGGTAATCGCCGTTCAGGTTGAGGGTCGCGATGACGTCGAACTCCTCGGGTCGGGTGAGCACCTGCTGGAGGGTGATGTCGGCGATGGAATCCTTCACCAGGAGTTTCCCGGCGGGGGGCTTGCCCTGGCAATCGTCCCACGAGACGGCTAGGTCGCTGAACTCGCCCTTCGCCAATTGGTAGCCCCAATCGCGGAAGCCCCCCTCGGTGAACTTCATGATGTTGCCCTTGTGCACCAGGGTCAGGCTCTTGCGCTTGTTGACGAGGGCGTACTGGATCGCGGCGCGGATAAGCCGCTCGGAGCCCTCTTTGGAGACTGGCTTGACGCCGATGGCGCTCGTCCCGGGGAAACGGATCTTCTTCACGCCCATCTGGCCCTGGAGGAACTCGATGACCTTCTGGACTTCGGGCGTCCCCGCCTCCCACTCGATGCCGGCGTAGATGTCCTCGGTGTTCTCGCGGAAGATCACCATGTCGACCTTTTCGGGGCGCTTGACGGGGCTCGGGACGCCCTTGAAGTACCGCACGGGGCGCAAGCAGACGTACAGATCGAGGAGTTGCCGCAGGGCCACGTTGAGGGAACGGATGCCGCCGCCGACGGGGGTCGTCAGCGGCCCCTTGATCCCCACGAGGTATTCCCGGAAGGCGGCGATGGTGTCGTCCGGAAGCCAATTGTCATAACGGTTCTTCGCCTTCTCGCCGGCGAAGACCTCGAACCAATGGATGCGCTTCTTTCCCCCGTAGGCCTTCGCCACCGCGGCGTCGAGCACGCGCACCGAAGCGCGCCAGATATCGGGGCCGGTGCCGTCGCCTTCGATGAAGGGGATGACGGGTTCATCGGGCACGGAAAGGGTGAGGTCCGCGTTCATGCGGATCTTGCTGCCAGCGGCGGGGGGGACGAGGTCGGTGAAGAGGGCCATAGAGCACTACCTGAGGCTTGATTCCGGGTTTTGCATCCCGGTCGCGGTGGAGGATAACATTCTGCGGTGAATTATCTACTGTCCCCGCCCCGCTTGTCTCCCCGCGGTCGAAAGCTTTGTTTTTCGGCCATCCCCCAAAAAACGCAATCATTCATTTTCCGCCCCCGTTCGTCCGAAATCTCCGCGGCGGACAGGGGGGGGGTGCAAAATACGGATGCTATGATGGGCGAACCGGGCCTACTCGGGCTTTCCCGCCGTCGAAAACACGTCTCGATCTGATGCCATCCGGCCATCCAGGGAGTCGCCAACCGTGAACACGTTTTTCTCGTTCTTCACCAGCAGCATCGGAAAGAAACTCGTCGTCGGCCTCAGCGCCATTTGCCTCCTCGGGTTCCTTTCCTTCCATCTATATGCCAACCTGCACCTCTACCTGGGGCGGGAGGCCTTCAATGAGACCGCCCACCTCATCCACCGCCAGCTCATCATCCCGCTCTTCAGCGTCGGGCTACTGGGCATCATCGCCTTCCATGCCTTCCTCACCATGGCCCTGTGGATCCAGAACCGCCGGGCCAAGGGGCCGGGCTACCGCGTCGAGCGCCTCTCCGAGAACCGCCCGGTGTGGACGATGGCCCTCACGGGCATGCTCATCGCCTGCTTCATCGTGCTCCACGTCATGCGCTTCAAATACAACGTGGGGGTCGAGGTCCAACTCGCGGGCGGGCTGCGCGACATGTACGGCCTGACGCTGGCCGCTTTCGCCCAGAAGCCCTACGCGATCTTCTATATTATTAGCACGCTCCTCCTGGGTTGGCACCTGCTCCACGGCACCCAGAGTTTCTTCCGGACCTTCGGCCTCTACACGCCCCGCACCGCCGGCGCCATCAAAGCCCTCGGCGTGGTGATCGCGCTGGCCTTCGGCCTCGGCTTCATGAGTTTCCCCATCTGGTTCGGCTTCGTGGCCCCCGGCGGCGTCTGCTGCCAGGCCCATCCCTGATCCTTAAGGAGCCCCCATGAAACTCGACAGCAAGATCCCCTCCGGCCCCATCCAAGACAAATGGGAAAAGCACAAGTTCGAGACCAAACTGGTCAACCCGGCCAATAAACGCAAGTACCGCATCCTCGTCGTCGGCTCCGGCCTCGCGGGCGCCTCCGCGGCGGCGTCCCTGGGCGAGCTCGGCTACCAGGTGGACGTCTTCACCCATAACGACAGCCCGCGCCGCGCCCATTCCATCGCCGCCCAGGGCGGCATCAACGCCTCCAAGAATTACCCCAACGACGGGGACAGCGTTTGGCGGCTCTTCTACGACACGGTGAAGGGGGGCGATTTCCGCGCCCGCGAGGCGAACGTCTACCGCCTCGCCCAGCTCTCCGGGAACATCATCGACCAGTGCGTCGCCCAGGGCGTGCCCTTCGCCCGGGAATACGGCGGCCTCCTCGACAATCGCTCCTTCGGCGGCGCCCAGGTCAGCCGCACCTTCTACGCCCGCGGGCAGACCGGGCAGCAACTCCTCCTCGGCGCCTACCAATCGCTCATGCGCCAGGCGGCCGCGGGAACGGTGGCCATCCATCCCCGCACCGAATTCCTCGACCTCGTCGTCGTGGACGGCCAGGCGCGGGGCGTCATCACCCGCGACCTGGTCACCGGGAAGATCGAGCGCCACCTCGGCCACGCGGTCGTCCTCGCCACCGGCGGCTACGGCAACGTGTTCTACCTCTCCACCAACGCGCGCAATTGCAACGTCACCGCCACTTGGCGGGCGCACAAGCGAGGGGCCGCCTTCGCCAACCCGTGCTTCACCCAGATCCACCCGACCTGCATCCCCGTCACCGGCGACCACCAGTCCAAACTCACCCTCATGTCCGAATCGCTGCGCAACGACGGCCGCGTGTGGATCCCGAAGAAGAAGGAAGATCGGAGCAAAGACCCCGCCACGATCCCCGAGGGCGACCGCGACTATTACCTCGAGCGCCGCTACCCGGCCTTCGGCAACCTCGTGCCCCGCGACATCGCCTCCCGGGCGGCGAAGCAGGCCTGCGACGAGGGGAAGGGCGTGGGTTCCAGCGGGATGTCGGTCTACCTCGATTTCGCCGAGTCGATCCAGCGCCTGGGGCAACCCGTCATCGCCGAGCGCTACGGCAACCTCTTCGAGATGTACGAGCGCATCACGGCCGAGAACCCCTACCAGAAGCCCATGCGCATCTACCCCGCCGTGCACTACACCATGGGCGGCCTGTGGGTCGACTATAACCTCATGAGCACGATCCCCGGCCTCTTCGTCCTCGGCGAGGCCAATTTCTCCGACCACGGCGCCAACCGCCTGGGCGCCAGCGCGCTCATGCAGGGACTCTGCGACGGCTATTTCGTCGCGCCCTACACCATCGGCGGTTATCTCGCCTCCAACGCCTTCAAGGGCGTCACCTCCGAGCACGACGCTTTCCGCGAGGCCGAGCAGGCCGTCGACGGCGGGGTGAAGCGCCTGCTCTCCGGCCGCGGCAAGCGCACGGCCGACGATTTCCACCGGTCCCTGGGGAAAATCCTCTGGGACAAATGCGGCATGGCCCGCAACGCCGCCGGCCTCACCCAGGCCATCGGCGATATCGCCGCGCTGCGCGCGGAGTTCCGCGAGAACGTCATCGTGCCGGGCGAGGGGGGCGACCTCAACCAGGCCCTCGAGCGCGCCGGGCGCGTGGGCGATTTCCTCGAGTTCGCCGAACTCCTGTGCCTCGACGCGCTGCACCGCGATGAGTCCTGCGGGGGCCACTTCCGCGAGGAGCACCAGTACGAGGACGGCGAGGCCAAGCGCAACGACGAGGCCTTCGCCTACGTCGCCGCCTGGGAACACGCGGGGGCCGGCAAGGCGCCCATCCTCCATAAGGAGGCCCTCGCCTTCGAGAACGTCCACCTAGCCACCCGGAGCTACAAATGAGCGCGACCATGAACGTGACGCTGCGCATCTGGCGGCAGAAAAACCGCCACACCAAGGGCCGCTTCGTCGACTACCCCCTGTCGGACGTATCCCCCGAGCAGTCCTTCCTCGAGACCCTCGACGTGCTCAACAACCAGCTCGAGGCCCGGGGCGAAGATCCCGTCGCCTTCGACAGCGATTGCCGCGAGGGGATCTGCGGCACCTGCTCGCTTCACATCAGCGGCACGCCCCACGGGCCGATGAAGCTCACCACGACCTGCCAACTCCATATGCGGTCGTTCCGTTCCGGCGCGACAATCACCGTGGAGCCCTGGAGGGCCCGCGCCTTCCCCATCGTCAAGGACCTCATCGTCGACCGCAGCGCCTTCGACCGCATCGTCCAATCCGGCGGCTTCGTCTCGGTGAAGACCGGGAGCGCGCCCGATGCCAATAGCCTCCCCGTCCCCAAGGCCAACGCCGAACTCGCCATGGACGCCGCCCAGTGCATCGGATGCGGGGCCTGCGTCGCGGCCTGCAAGAACGCCTCGGCCATGCTGTTCGTGGCCGCTAAGGTGAGCCACCTCGCCCTGCTGCCCCAGGGCCACGCCGAGCGCAAGGAGCGCGTGGTCAAGATGATCGCGCGCATGGACCAGGAGGGCTTCGGCTCGTGCACCAACCTCTCGGCGTGCGAAGCGGTCTGCCCCAAGGGCATCTCGGTGAATTTCATCGCCCGGATGAACCGCGAATACCTGCGCGCCGGGCTGACCGGCTGAATCGGGACAAGCGCGGGGCCGACGCCCGCGAGAACCCCATGGATTCCAATGCATCCATGTTGGTCATTTCCTATCCGGAATGGGTTAATGATACGCCAGGAACCCGATTGAAATGTTTCGTAAACTCGATCGTTTTCGTTTACTATTCATAAAACTGGGATAAATTGATTATCCGGGAGCAGAACATGGCTGAAACTGCGAAACTTGTCATCGACGGAAAAACCTTCGAATTCCCCGTCATCGTCGGCACCGAGGGAGAGAAGGCCATCGATATCCGCAAGCTCCGCGACGAGACCGGATACATCACCCTCGACGACGGCTACGGCAACACGGGCTCCTGCCAGAGCAAGATCACCTTCATCGACGGCGATAAGGGCATCCTGCGGCACCGGGGCTACAGCATCGAGGACCTCGCCGAGCATTCCACCTTCATCGAGACCGCCTGGCTCGTCATCCACGGGGAACTCCCCACGCCCGAGCAGTCCAAGAAGTTCTCGGTCATGCTCACCGAGCAGGCGATGCTCCATACCGACACGCTCCATCACTTCGAGGGGTTCGGCGAGCACGCGCCGCCCATGGCGATCCTCTCGGCCATGCTGAACGTGATGGCCTGCCAGCACCCCGAACTCCTCAAGATCGAGAACGAGGACCAGCTGCTCCTCGGCTCAGCCAAGATCATCTCGAAGGTGCGCACCATCGCCGCGTTCGCCTACCGCCGCTCGCAGGGGCTCCCCTTCAATTATCCCCACCCCGACTACCGCTACTGCCATAATTTCCTCCACATGATGTTCAGTATGCCGTTCAAGCCCTACGAGGTCCACCCCGACGTGGAACGCGCGCTCAACCTCTTCCTCATCCTCCACGCGGACCACGAGCAGAACTGCTCCACCTCCACCGTGCGCATCGTCGGCAGCGCGCGCACCAACCTCTTCACCTCGGTGTCCGCCGGCGTGTGCGCGCTGTGGGGTTCCCTCCACGGGGGCGCCAACGTCGAGGTGGTGCAGATGCTCGAGGACATCCACCGCACCGGCAAGAGCCCGAAGGAGTTCATCGAGCGCGCGAAAGACAAGAACTCCGGCCACAAACTCTTCGGGTTCGGCCACCGCGTCTACAAGAACTTCGACCCGCGCGCCAAGATCCTCAAGAACAGCGTGGATAAGGTGCTCAAGGTCGTGGGCGTGAACGACCGCCTGCTCGAGATCGCCCTCCAGATGGAGGAGATCGCCCTGAAAGACCCCTACTTCATCGAGCGCAAACTCTACCCGAACATCGACTTCTACAGCGGGATCCTGCTGCGCGCCCTCGGCCTGCCGCTGGACATGTTCACCGTCATGTTCTCCATCGGCCGCATGCCGGGATGGATCGCCAACTGGAAGGAACTCGTGGAGACCGCCAGCCGCATCAACCGCCCGCGGCAGATCTACACCGGGGCCAACCTGCGCCCCTACGTCGCCCGGGACAAGCGCTGAAGGCGCCGAAGGGCCTGATCGAACATCCAACGTCGATGCGCGTCGCCGCGAGGAGCACCCCGTGACCCCCCAAGAAAATTTCTGGACCCGAACCGTGGTGGAACTCAAACTCCACCTCCACCTGCCCGTCACCGTGGAAACCACCATCGCCGAGACCATCCGGGGCATGCAAGAGGAGAAAACGGGCGCCGCCCTCGTCTTCGACAAGGTGGGGGGCAACTTGGTCGGCATCGTCACCACCGGCGACATCATGCACTCCTTCATCGCCACGACCCTCAAGGGGGACAAGACGGTGGAGGCCATCATGACCCGCAACCCGATGACCATCCCCCACACGACCACGATCCTCGAGGTCTTTCGGACCTTCTACAAGGGCCGCTTCCGCCACGTGCCCGTCACCGGCGAGGACGGCAAGGTCGTCGGGCTCCTCAGCGTGCGGCGCCTCATGCGCTACCTCGCGGAGCAGTTCCCCGCCGAGGTGCTCAACCAGCCCCCCGACCGCACCCTCATCCCCGAACACAAGCACGGAGGCTGACCATGGCATCCCCCAAGAAATCCACCGCGACCCCCGACCTCGACGCCTCCCAGCGCACCAACGCCGTCGTGCGCTTCGCCGGCGATTCCGGCGACGGCATGCAGGTCATCGGCGACCTCTTCTGCGACGAGAGCGCCATGATGGGCCTCGGCATCTGCACCTTCCCCGACTACCCCGCGGAGATCCGCGCCCCCAAGGGCACGCTCTCGGGCGTCTCGGGCTACCAAGTGCACTTCGGCGCCACCGTGGAGACCCCGGGCGATATCGTCGACGCCCTGGTCGTCATGAACCCGGCCGCCCTCAAGGTGAACCTCGACAGCCTCGACCGCCAGGGGCTCCTGATCGCCGACCTCGGGGCCTTCACCCCCGACAACCTCAAGAAGGCGGGCTACGAGACGAACCCCCTCGACGACCCCGGGCTCCAGGAGCGCTACAAGATCCTGAAGTACGACTTCACGGAACTCACCAAGGAGACCCTGAAGGATTTCACGACCATCAAGACCACCGACAAGCTGCGCAGCAAGAACTTCTTCACGCTGGGCCTCGTCTGCTGGATCTACTCCTACAAGCTCGACGCCACCATCGAATGGATCGAGGGCAAATGGGCCGGGAAGGGCGAACTCGCCCCGGCCAACGTGGCGACGCTCAAGGCCGGCTACAACCTCGGACTCACCGCCGAACTGACCATGCCGCGCTACACCGTCACGCGCTCCATGAACGAGAACGGCGTCTACCGGAAGATCAACGGCAACGACGCCATCTGCCTCGGGCTCATCGCCGCGTCCCAGAACTGCTTCCGCGACATCGTCATCGGCGGCTACCCCATCACCCCGGCGACCTCCATCCTCGAATTCCTCTCCGCCCAGAAGAACTTCAACGTGAAGGCGGTGCAGGCCGAGGACGAGATCGCCGCCATCGGCGTGGCCCTGGGCGCCTCCTACGCCGGCAGCCTGGGCGTGACCGCCACCAGCGGCCCGGGCGTCTGCCTCAAATCCGAGATCCTCAACCTCGCGGTGATGACCGAATTGCCCCTCATTCTCATCGACGTGCAGCGCGCGGGCCCCTCCACGGGGCTCCCCACGAAGACCGAGCAGACCGACCTCCTGCAGGCGATGTACGGCCGTAACGGCGAATCCCCCATCCCGATCCTCGCCCCCGCCTCCCCCAGCGACTGCTTCGATATCGCCGTCGAGGCCGTGCGCATCGCCATCAAATGGCGCACGCCGGTGTTCATCCTCTCCGACGGCTTCACCGCCCATAGCTCCGAGGTCTGGAAAATCCCCCGGGTCGAGGACATCCCCGACCTCTCCGTCGAGCCCATCCGCCACGGCGAGAAGTACGTCCCCTACCAGCGCGACCCCGTGACCCTGGCCCGGCGCATCGCGATCCCCGGCCGCCCGGGCTTCGAGCACCGCATCGGCGGCCTGGAGAAGAACGAAGAGGGCAAGGTCGATTACCACGGCCCCAACCACGAGAAAATGGTCCACCTGCGGCGGAACAAGATCGAGACCATCGCCGATACCCTCCCGCCGCTGACCGTCGAGGGCGCCCAAGAGGGCGACCTCCTCGTCCTCGGCTGGGGCAGCACCCGCGGGGCCATCCACCTCGCCGCCAAGCGCGTGATGGCGGAAGGCAAGTCCCTCGGGGTCGCCCACCTGCGCCACATGAACCCGCTGCCGAAGAACGTGGGCGAGGTGCTGCGCCGCTACAAGAAGGTGCTGCTGCCCGAACTCAACCTGGGCCAATTGGCCCTCCTGCTGCGCGCGAAGTACCTCGTCGACATCCAGACCTTCAGCAGCATGCAGGGGCGCAACTTCACCGTCAGCGAAGTCGAGCAGAAGATCCGGGAAATGCTCCCGTAACCGAGGATCCCCCATGGAAAGCACCGCCCTCCCCGCCACCAAGCCCGCCGAACTCACCCGCAAAGACTTCGTCAGCAGCGCCGAGGTGCGCTGGTGCCCCGGCTGCGGGGACTACGCCATCCTCAACTCCATCCAGAGCGTGCTCCCGGAACTCGGGGTGCCCAAGGAGAAGATCGTCTTCGTCAGCGGCATCGGCTGCTCCAGCCGCTTCCCCTATTACCTCGAGACCTACGGGTTCCACTCCGTCCACGGCCGCGCGCCCACCCTGGCCACGGGCATCAAGGTCGCCAACCCCGAGCTCTCGGTCTGGGTCATCACCGGCGACGGCGACGCGCTGTCCATCGGCGGCAACCACTTCATGCACGTGATGCGGCGCAACCTCAACCTCAACATCATCCTCTTCAACAACAAGATCTACGGCCTCACCAAGGGCCAATTCAGCCCGACCTCGGTGCTGGGCCAGGTCACCAAGACCAGCCCCTACGGCACCATCGAGCAGCCCGTGAACCCGGTGACCCTGGCCATCGCCTCCCAGGCGACCTTCGTGGCGCGCACCGTCGACACCCAGCCCGCCCACATGAAGCAGGTCTTCCTGGCCGCGGCCAAGCACCCCGGCGTCTCCTTCGTGGAGGTCTTCCAGAATTGCGTGATCTTCAACGACAACGCCTGGAAGGACGTCTCCGCCCCCGAAGTGCGCAGCGACCGCCTCATCAACCTGGAGGCGGGCAAGCCCCTCATCTTCGGCGCGAAATCCAATAAGGGCGTGCGCGCCTCGAAGGACGGCCGCTACGAGGTCGTCACCCTCGGCGAGCACGGGGTGGAGGAGAAGGACCTCGTCGTCCACGACCCCGCCCGCGAGGACGCCACCCACGCCTGGCTGCTGTCGCAGATGAATTACCCCGAGATGCCGACGCCCATCGGCGTTTTCCGCTCGGTGAAGCGGCCGGTGTACGACGTCGAACTCGAGGAGCAGATCAAGCGCACCACGGCCAAACAGGGCCGGCGCAACCTGCACAGCCTGCTCCGCGGCGGGAGCTTCTGGGAGGTCGCCGAGGGCGGCCAAGACATCAAGATGACCCAGGGCGGCAAGAACCGCCTCGACGACGAGGAGTCCATCGCCGACGAGCGCACCCGCGAGGCGCTGCGCGACCGCAATAACCCGCTCAACCTCGCCCTGCGCGAGCCCATCGGCCGGGTCTTCTACGAGTACGGCTACCAGCGCAGCGTCACCATCGCCCCGACGGATTCCATCAACACGGCCATCAGCCTCTTCAAGGCCCAGAAGGTCGAGACGATCATGGTGATGATGAACGGCAAGCCCGTGGGCACCATCAGCCAGCGCGAGATCATCATGAACGTGGCGCTCTCCACCATGGACCGCGACTACACGGCGGTCTCCACGGTGATGCGACCGAGCTTCGATCTCCTCGACGACACCAGCACGGTGGCCGACGCGATCAACGTGCTCTCGATCAGCAGCCAGTACAGCATTCCCCTGAAGCTCGCCAAGGGCGGCTACGGCGTGGTCAACTTCAACCAGATCCTGAGCTTCATCCACGAGAAGATGGTCGACCTCGTCGCGGCCAGCCACACGAAGCCGGGCGAGAAGGCCGCGGAGGGCGCCGGGAGCAAGCCCGGGGAAACCTGAGCCTCCCGCCTCTTCGGCGTTTGGCCCTGCAGGCCGCCGGGTGGCTCTCCCTCGCCCTCGGGGTCCTCGGGATCTTCCTGCCGCTGCTTCCCACGACGCCGTTCCTGCTGCTGACCGCCTTCTGCTGGGCCCGCAGTTCGCCGCGCTTCCACCGTTGGCTCATGACCAACCGGTTCTTCGGGGGTAGCCTCAGCGATTACCTCGCCGGCAAGGGCGTCCCCCTGTGGCAGAAGCTCGCGACCCTCGCGGTGCTCTGGATTTCCCTGGGCGTCTCCGCGCGCCTGCTTTCCCGGCCATGGGTGAGCCTCCTCCTGCTCGCGGTGGCCATCGGGGTCACCCTCCATGTGTTGCTTTTCCAGAAGACCCGGCGCGCCGGGGACTAGGCCCGCGGCCCGCTAGCCGCCCTTCTTCTTACGGCCGTTGGATTTGAGTCGGCGCGCCACTAGGAGCGCCATCTCCAGGGCCTGCTCGACGTTAAGCCGCGGGTCGACCTGGCTCTCGTAGCGTGCGGTGAGCCCATCTTCGGTGAGGCCGCGAGCGCCGCCGGTGCACTCGGTGACGTTCTCCCCCGTGAGCTCGAAGTGGATGCCGCCCAGGAGGGAGCCCGCGGCGTGGTGGATGTCGAAGGCCTGCTCGATCTCCGACCGGATATCCTCGAAGCGCCGGGTCTTGATCCCCGAGGCCGTGGTGAGCGTGTTGCCGTGCATGGGGTCGCAGACCCAGAGCACCTTCTTCCCGGCGCGCCGGACCGCCTCCACCAGGGGGGGCAGGCCCGCGGCGATGCGGCCGGCGCCGAAGCGGTGGATGAGGGTGAGCCGGCCCTCCTCGTCGCGGGGGTTGAGGCGGGCGATGAGTTCGAGGAGTTCGTCGGACCCGAGGCCGCTGCCGATCTTCACGCCGAGCGGGTTGGCGATGCCGCGGAAGAACTCCACGTGGGCGCCCCCGGGGTCGCGGGTGCGGTTGCCGATCCAGGGGAAATGGGTGCTGAGATCGTACCAGCCGGTCCGCCGCGGCACGCGCCGGGTGAGGGCCTGCTCGTAGTCGAGGCTCAGGCCCTCGTGGCAGGTGAAGAAATCGAGGCGGCGCACCTCCTCGAGGCGGCGCCCGGTCACGGTCTCCAGGAGCGCCAGCGAATCCTTGATGCGCTCGACGATGCCGAGGTAGTCCCCCGACAGCGGGGCCTCCGCGGCGAAATCGAGGTTCCACCATTCGGCGTGGTGCATGTCGGCGAACCCGCCGCTGACGAGCCCCCGGACGAAATTGAGGGTGAGGGCCGCGCGCTCGTAGCCGGTGAGGAGCCGGCGCGGATCGGGGGTGCGCGCCTCGGGGGAAAAATCGGTCTGGTTGATGAGGTCGCCCCGGTACGCCGGCAGCGAGAGCCCGCCGCGCGTCTCGGTGTCGGAGGACCTCGGTTTGGCGTACTGGCCCGCGAGGCGCCCCATGCGGATGACGCGGCGCCCCGTTCCGTAGGAGAGCACCATGCTCGCCTGCAGGAGGATCTTGAGTTTCGCCACGATGGGCTCGGCCCGGCAATCGGCGAACCGCTCCGCGCAATCGCCCCCCTGGAGGAGGAAGAGTTCGCCCCTCTGGGCGGCGGCGAGCTGGTCGCGCAGGGCCTCGATCTCCCAACTCGTGACCAGGGTCGGCAGGACGCTCATGGCGTCGAAGACGGCGCGCAGCGCCGCATCATCGGGGTAGCGCGCCGCCTGCGCCAGGGGCCGTTCGCGCCACGAGGTGGGGGTCCAATCCTCCATCATCACGTCCTTGCGGTCGGACCGGGCCCGGGGCCGCGGCCTTCCATCCCCCATCTTACCCTCGGGTCAGGGAGCGGCGCTTCGCCTCAATGGCCGGGTTTGCGTTTGCCGGTTTCCCGCGGGGTGACGCCCCGGTAGCGCCGGTAGATGCGGTGGAAAAAACTCAGGTCGTTGAAGCCGACCTCGTGGCAGACGTCGGTGACGGTCATCCCCCCCGCGGCGAGGAGTTCGGCCGCGCGCTCGACCCGCCTGCGATGGAGGGCCTCGAGGATCGGCCGACCCCGCTCCGCCTTATAGCGCTTCCCCAGGCGGTCCTTGGAGAGACCGACCTGGGCCGCGAGCACGTCCAGGTGCAGGGGCTGGTCGTAATGGCGCTCGATCAGGCCGTCGATGTAATCGGCGAGGCGGTGGCGGATGGAACGGGTGAGCTGCTTGTAGCCGACGCGGCTCAGCCGCACCAACATCTCGAGGAGCCGATGGCGCACCACGGTATGCCAAAGCGGCGCCTTCTTGCGCGCCTCCGATTCGAGGAACTCGGCGTCGCGCAGGAACTCGCGGGAGCCCTTGTCGAAGACGAAGAGATTATCGCGCTCCTCCGGCGGCAGGGAAGACGGAGGGAGCGACGGGCCGCGCCCGCCCCGGGCCTTCGCGGAGGGATCGAAACGGCGGTCGAAGAAGCAGAAGAAGGCGTAGTGGTCGGAGAGGCGGTCCAATTCCCCGTTGAAGAGTTCCGGGAGGAACAGGAGGTTGTAGACGACGAGTTCGTCGCTGGCGATGCGGTAACTCGTCCAGTCGTGGGGATGGACGAGAAAAACGCTCCCGGGCCCCAGGGGATATTCGCGTTCATTCACCAGGGCCTTGCCGCTGCCTTCCAGGATGAGGGTGAGTTTCCAGAACTCGCGCTGGCGCTTGGACTCATCCTCGAATTGGCCCCGCTTCAGGCGCACCCGCGTGATGGCGAAGGGGAAATCTGGGGAAAAGAACTCGGCGGAGCGGAACACCCGCTGGTCGGGGGGGAAGGGGTGGGGGGCCGCTTGGGGCCGGGATCGGGGCATGCCACCGCAGTGTACCTTGGCCCGGGATT
>JAFLEE010000055.1 GCA_017302015.1 Spirochaetota bacterium
GGGTGCGCGCCCCCTCCCGGGCCGCGGCGACCGCCGCCCCGATGCCGCCCGGGCCCCCGCCGACGACGAGCACCTCGGCCTCGTGCTGGAGCGGGACGGTGGACGGCAGGTTCACGCGCATGGTTTTCATGCCTCAAGCATAGGCCGCGGAACCCGCCCTGTCCACCCGCCACGGGGGAAGCAAGCGGGATGGACTTGGACTGAATCGAACATCCCCCCCGACGGCGGAGGAGCGGCCTAGCGGGCCGCCGCTGGCTCCCGGGGCGCGGGGACGGCCGGGCGCTTGGATTTGCGGTCGATGCGCCCCGTCTCGGTCTGGTGGGCCCCGATGACCAATTTCCCGAGATCGGGGTTGCGCCGGTGGCGCAGGACGTTGAGCATGAAGATGTCGAGCTTGTTGATCACGGAGGGCGGCAGGAGGTTGCCGTCGATCTCCACCGACATCACGGGGTAGCGCCGCTCGCGGAACCAGGGCGTCACCAGGCCCTCGATGACGCGCCCGATGAGGCACGCGAAGGGCGCGATGTTCACGACCCCGGAGTAGTCGGCCAGCATCGCCGAAGCCGCCGCGCCCGTGGAGATGGAGATCTCGGACTGCAGGTCGGCGGAGACGAACTCCCCCTCGGCCCGGGCCATGATCTGGTACATATCGTGCGGGCTCGACGGGATGAGGCCCGTCGCGTCGAGGAGGCGCTTCACCTTGTGGTCGACGTGGAGTTTCCAGCGCTGCTCGATCTTGTAGTCGAGGAGTTCCTTGAACTCGCGCGAGGCGAAACGCCTCCAGAGGGGGACGCGTCCGAGGGCCTGCTTCAGTTCGCGCTCGCGCACGAAGTCGCAGTAGTAGATCCACTCGGCCATCCCCGAGACCTTCCCGATGATGCCGCGGGCGGCGAAGTGCTGGATGAGCTCGTCCACCGCGAAATCGTCGCGGCGCACGTAGATCTCCCCGACGACGAGGACCTTGGGGGATTCGGCCACGGGGACCTTGAGGGGGATGGCGGCCAGGCGCCGCGCGGCGTCCTTCAGGGCGGGAAGGGTGTTGCCGTGGCTGGCGCGCACGCGGTCCACCAGGCCGCGCCAGACCTCGTCGTAGAGGCGGATGGCGGCCACCGGATCCTTGGCGCAGGCGCGCAGCGCGCTCTCGATATCCTTCATGTAGTCGGCGATGACGGTGCCCCACCACATCTGTTTGGAGAAGTCGGGCCCGAGTTCGGTGTAGGACTTGTCGGAGGAGAGGATGAAGATGCACACGTTCTCCACCCGGAGGTCCTTGAAGAGGTTCTGGTAGTAGACGTAGTATTGCCCCGTGCGGCAGGGGCCCGTGGTGATGGGGACGAAGAGGAGGTAGATCTCGTCCTTGCGGTACTTCGGCGAGTTCAGGAACGCCAGGGCGTTGCCCAGCACCAGGAGCGCGGGCACGCATTCCTTCCCCGAGGCGTGGTCGCGGGCGCGCTGGAGCACGTGGATGTCGGGCACGGGGAGCACTTCGGCGTTCACCCCCGTGGTGCTCACGGCGGCCCCGATGAGTTCCGTGGTGAGGTTGCCCATATTGGAGAGGAGCACCTTCACCTTCGGGTTATTCCGGATAAAGTGCTTCGCCCCCGTGTGGCGGTCGAGGACGTGGAGGTCCTCCTTGCCGTCGTTGACGAAGGTGAGGCCGTTGTCGTAGCGCGCCTCGGTCTCGCCGCCGGTCTTGGACCGGTAGCCGTCGATGATGTCGAGGAAAGCCTCGACGCGGGTGTCGATGCCGGCGTCGGCGGAATGGGAGTCGAGTTCGAGCACGAGGAAGGGCTTCGTCCCCATCATCCACTTCACGTAGTGGAGCATGAACGAATCGGGCGCGCAGGAGAAGTTCGAGATCCACGTGAGGAAGATATTGTCTTCCTTCTTGATGAGCGACGCGGCCTTCATGTCCTGCTGGCCGTAGTACCAGTACATGTTGTCGTAGATGTCCTCCCCTTCGAAGGGGAGGATATCGAAGGGCACGACGCTGAAGCCGCGGGAGGTGAACTTGCGCGGGATGCCCATATTGGCCTCGGGCACGAAGGCGTTATAGGGCCGGCCGAGGACGGCGATGACCGGCTTGGACTCCTTGCGGGAGGCCTCCAGGGCGAGATGGCCCAATTCCCGGGCGCGCTGGAAATAGGCGAATTGCTTCTCGGCCGCGTCGCGGTAGGCCGCCCGGGTCTCGGCGGCGGAAAAGCCCAGGCGCGCGCCGACCTGGAGGAACTCGGCCTCGGTCTCGCCCTCGCCGAACTTGTAGTGGACCACCGGGGAGAGGATGCGGCCCTCCTCGATGTCGGGGAAGGCCTTGCGGATATAGAACGGGAGGGTCTGGGTGATGGGGCAGAAGGTCGCGTGCACCTTCTTCTCGTAGCTCGGCATCGATTTGAAGTAGGGGATGAAGAGGTAGTCGACCCCGTGGTCGAGGATGTCCTGCACCGCCCCGTGGGCGATCTCGGCGGGGAAGCAATAGGCGCTCTCCATGCGCGCGGTGCCCTCGGGCGAGATGTTCTTGGACATCACCGTCTGCACGCCGAGGTTATGGAAGAACCAGGAATAGAGCGGCCAGAGCGTGTGGACGGAGAAGGCCCGGGGCACGCCGACGGTGACCGTCTTCTCGGCCGCGGGCGCCCGCACCGGCAGGGTCTCGGGGGCCGCGCATTCGGTGTAATGGAGCTGGTTGCGCGCCTCCACCCAGTCCACGGCGGCGGCGATCTCCTTCTTCTTGCGCAGGTTGGCGTACTTGTTGCAGCGGCCGCCGAACATGTACTTGCTGCCGTTGACGGACAAGGGACGGATCGGGCAAAGATTATCGCAGGCGTGGCACTTGAACTCGGCCCCGGCGACGATCTCGGTGGCCAGGATGCGCTCCACGTCGAAGAGGCCCTTGTCGACGAGGCCCTCCGCGAGCTTGCGCTTGGCGAGGATGCCGACGCCGAAGCAGCCCATGAGTTCGG
Source organism: Spirochaetota bacterium (assembly GCA_017302015.1). Classification (GTDB taxonomy): domain Bacteria; phylum Spirochaetota; class UBA12135; order COTS27; family JAFLEE01; genus JAFLEE01. The sequence continues at coordinate 2,961 of JAFLEE010000055.1, forward strand.
GATCGGGCGGGATGAGGATCGGCTTGCCCAGGAGCGCCGCGAAGGCCAGGGGCACGGCGTGGTTCTTCGCCACCCCGCCCTGAAGCACGATGCGCCGGCCGATGGTGCGGTTGCCCACCACCCGGTTGAGGTAGTTCGAGACGATGGAGGCGACGATCCCCGCCGTGATATCCTCGCGGGTGGCGCCCTGCTGGATCGCCTTGCGGATGTCGGAATTGATGAAGGCCGAGCAGTGCTCCCCGAACTTCAGCGGCGCCTCGGCCTTGGCGGCGATGGCGCCGATGTCGCGGCAATCCTTGATGTTGAGGTCGCCCGCGGCCGATTCCTCGATGAAGGAGCCGGTGCCCGCCGAGCAGGCCTCGTTCATGGCGTAGTCGATGGGCACCTGGTTCTTGATGAGGGCGTACTTCGCGTCCTGCCCGCCGATCTCGAAGAGGGTGTCGATCTCCGGGTCGTAGAAGGTGGTGCCCACCGCGTGGGCGATGATCTCGTTGTAGACCGCCCCGGTCTCGAGGAACACCCCGAGGATCTCGCGGGAGGAGCCGGTGGTGGCGGCCAGGGTGATGCGCAGGTCGCGGGCGAGGTCGAGGCCCTGGGCGGCGAGCTCCTTCTGGAGTTCGGTCAGGCAAAGCTTGAGCGCCTTCACGGGATCGCCGTGGGTGCGCCCGTAATGGCTGGCGACGATCTCGTGGGTGTCGATGTCGATGAGAGCGGCCTTGGTCGTGGTCGAGCCGCCGTCCACACCCAAGATATACTCGCCGCCTTTCTTCGCCCGGCCGCGCTTGCTAGGGAGGTAGCTCACCAGGGATTCGGCGTCGGAGAGCCTGGGGTAGCGCTCGAAGGCGACCTGGTGGGGCTTGATGAGGGCCTCGGGGGGGGGGAGGATGCTGCCGTGCTTGCGCGCCAGGAGCGCCGCGCCGTAGGCCTCGAAGTACGCCGCCTGCTCGGGGACGATGAAGGCGATGTCGGGGAAGCGCTCGCGGATGAAGTGGACGATGAACGGGTTCTGGGTCACCCCGCCGACGAGGAGCACCTTGCCGCGGGTGACCTTGGCCCGCCGCAGGAAATCGACGACCTTATTGGCCATGACGTCGGAGAGGGAAACGACGATGTCGCCCTTGGTCGCCTCGCTCTTGTTGAGCTTGTGGGTGCAGTCGCTCTTCATGAAGACCGAGCAGCGGCTGGAGAGCTTCTTCACCGAGCACCCGGCGCCGACGTCGGGCACCTCGTCCAGGGTGAGGTCCATGCGGCCGAGCTGTTGGCGGAAGAACTCGCCCGTGCCCGAGGCGCATTTGTTCCCCGAGAAACTGTTCTGGATCTTCTTGTCCTTGTCGATGGCGTAGAGGATGAGGTCCTCCCCGCCCATGGAGACGACCGCGTCGATGTCCTCGTGGATGTGGCCCAGGGCCTCCTCCACGCAGATCGATTCGATGACGTTATTCACGGCGAGGATCTTGCGGCCCTCCGTGCCCGTGGCGAGGCAGTGGAGGTCGGCCGGGAGGTCCATCTCGGCGAGCACGCGCTTCAAGGTCTCCTTGAAATTGCCGTCGTGGGCCACGACTTCCGCGAGGCCGATGGCGTCGCCCTCGAGGAGGACGGCCTTGATGCTGGACGAACCGACATTGATGCCGAGACTGCGCATGGGGCTCCTCAATTGCGGGAAGCGCCCGATTCCAACCGGGCGCGGGCGTGATTCGAACCCCGGGAAGAACGCGGCCGAAGCGGCCGGGCCCCGGGACCCTTTGGTGGCGCGGTGTGTGGCAACCGCGGCTTCCGACCCGCCAGGTGGCGGGCCAACCCGATGGGTCATTTTACCACCCCTTGGCGGTTTTTGGATCCACTTTATCCAGAATCAAGACTGAATTAGTCCTATTAATTTCCCCGGAAAATCCGGAGTCCATTCACGCTCAAGGTTGTCGTGATCGACGGGAATGAAATTGGAAACCATCGGTGATTCGATTTCGGGTCGGTAAAAATGGAATTCCGATTCTCCTCACCTACCTTCAAAAGGCGAAGCCTTTTACCTGGCCGTCGACGGTGGTAGCCTTCTCCAAAGCGGCAGGTGGGAGTCCCCGGAGGAGCGCATCAGCGCCACCGACAATAATGCACCCGGGCCAAATGGCTGGCGCTGCGGCGCGACGGAGGGGATTCCCACCTGCCGCGGGGAAAACGCAAGCCCCTTCGAGGTCAGGGTTTCAAAAATCCCCAATTTCCGCCCGACGGGCTCCTAGCGCGGCTCCGTTTTCCCGAAGGCCGCCGGATTCTTCTCCCCGCCGATGCCGGACGACCATTCCAGGAAGCCGGATCGGCCCTTGCCGTCGTTATTGTTCACGAGCACGGAGAAGCGCAGCAGCCTGGTGGAGCCGGCGTCGAAGGCGAAGGGATAGAGTTCGGTGCCGTCCAGATGCACCCGGTAAAGGGTGCGGCCGCCCTCGCGCAAGACGACCGCCTTTCCGTAGGCGACGAGCTTCCCGGCGGGGGTCCAACCCTGGGGAATATCGCCGCCGATATTTCCGGCCAGGGTCTTCACGAGCACGGCGCCGCCCTTTTGGCCGCTGACGACGAACTCGCTCTGGGAACCATTTTCGCCCTTCCCCTCCAGGTCGAGGGCGAATTGCAGGCTATCGCCGTTCCAGTATTCCGTCCCCTGGTCGATGACGATATGGTTCGGGTCGTCGACTTCGGCGAGCAGATCGAGGCCCCGGGCCGACATGGACCAGGCGTAGCGGGCCTTGAAACCGGCGGGCGCCTTCTCGGAGGCGATCCCCCGCCAAGCCCAATCGCCTTCGTTCCAGACGACGGGGACAGCGGCGGGGCTCAAATCGTTCTCGAGGACGCGCCCCCGATTCCAAACGCCGGCGGGCACGGGCCCGGCGACCGCCTTCATCTGGAGGGCGGGGTTGAGGGCGACCGCGGAGGGCGCCAGGGCCCGCAAGACGGGGGCGGGCAAGCCCTTGATGAAGAGCATCCGATCGGCGTGGACGGCGGGCGCGGGGGAGACCGGGAGGGGCGCCCCTTCCCACGAGGTCAGCTTCGCGCCCCCGAGGGCTTTTTGGATGCGCCCATCGAGGGGGGCCGGGGCCTTGGAGAGGCTCCACACCACCGCGACCGTCTTTCCCGCGTCTTCGAACCACAGGAGGCGCTGCCCCCCGTCGAGGTCGGCCACGCCCCGGTAGACGAGGCGGTCCTCCACCTGGTCGATGAAGGTGCGCAGCACGGCCGCGCACAAGCGGGGCTCGCGCCAGGGATTGCGGCGGAAGAGCCCGAAGGATTGCTGGAAGGAACCGTCGCCGACGGCCAGGGGAAGGAGTTCCTTCTCGCCGTGGCCCTCGCTCATGGTGAAGAGCGACACGCGCTCGGCGCCGTTCTGGAATTGCTCGCAGAGGTCGAGCACCATGCGCCGGGCGAGTTCCGCCTCGCTGGCCGCCTTGTCGCTGGCGTTAAGCAGCACCGCGTGCCACTCGGTGGACATCCACGGTTTGCTCGGGACCTTGAACTCCTTCTCCATCTCGCGGAAACCGCCGACGGCGGGCCAGGAGCCGTGCATGGTGAGCCGGTCGAAGGGCGCGCCGCCGGCCTTGAGGAACTCGCGGTAGAAGGGGAAATAGCGCTTGCCGCCCTGGCCCCCGAGCATCACCGTGCAGCCGGGCTGCACGCGCTTCAAGGTCTCGTAGCCGCTCTTCACCAACTCGGCGTACTTGGGGGTCTCGTCCCGCCAGAACACGCTGCCGGTGGGCAGGTGGGGTTCGTTCCATAATTCCCAGGTGGGGATGCGCTTGCCGTAGCGCCCCGAGATGGCCTCGAGGAACGCGGTCCAATCCCCCATATCTTTCGGCGCGTAGGCCGCGAACCGGCGCACGCAGATGTCGAGCTCCTTGCGGTCGGGGAAGGGGGAGGCCCAGGCCGGGGTGCCGAAGAGCGTCATGAAATTATCCCGATAGCCCAGGTGTTCGACGACGTCGAGGTCGCGGTCGAGATGCTTCCATTCGTAGCGGCCCCGGGCCGGGTTCACGATGAGCGTGGGGTCCCAATGGTCCCCCCAATTCACCCACAGGCGGGCGAAACTGAAGCCGATGTCGGCCCCGATGCGCAGCAAGCCCTCTTCCGCGTCGTCTTGGCAGACGCCGAATTGGGGGGGGCGCTTCGTCGTGCGGGGCGCCATGACCGCGACATTCTGCCGCTCCCGCTCGAAGCGCTTGGTCGTGCCGCGGCTGGTCTGGAGATTGTAGCCCCACACGATGGGGGTCTCCTTCCCGTCGGCGACGAAGGCGAAGGCGAGTTCGTAGAAGCCCGGGTCCGTGGGCGACCACGACCAGGCGCCGGACCTCAGTTGGGCCCGGGTGGCGACGGCCTCGCCCACCTTCTTCCCGGAGGCGTCGTAGGCGCGCCCCCTGAGTTCGGTGATGGCCTCGGGCACCACGCCCCCTTCGGCGAGGAACGTCACCGGCTTGCCGAAGGCGAACCAATTATAGTCGGCCCCGGAGCGCAGATGGAGGGCGAGGGTTCCCTTGCGCCGCGCGCCTTTCTCGCCGGCGGCGGCGGGGGGCAGCGGGGCGGCCTTCGCCAAATCCGCGACCTCGTCGGGGGCGAGCACTCGATCGTAGGCGCGCACCTCGTCCAGGTCGCCCTTCATGGCGCGCTTGGGCCCGCCTGCATCGGCTTGGCCGAGGGAGACCCGCTGCGCCTCCACGAACGCCTGGTGGACGACGGTGCCCGTCCCCGCGGGAGAACCGTCGAGGTAGAAGGCGTAGCGGCCCGAGGCCCCGTAACTCACGGCCACGTGGGTCCACTGGTCGCGCTTCACGGCGTCGCGGCTCGACGCCACCACGGCGATATCGCAGCGCACAAGGCAGAGTTTCCCGTCTTTATTGACGCGGAAGAGCGGGCACCCGCGGACATCGCCCGCATAGAGCGAATGCTGGCCCTCCACGGAGTGGGCCGTGTCCTCGAGATGGGAAGTTTTGAACCAGGCGGCGAGGGTGAAGTTCTGCCCGAGCACAGGGGCCTCATCCCCCACCAGCCGCCCATTGACGCCGTCGAACCGCACGGCGCGCCCCACGCGCCCGTCCACATAGATCGATCCCGAGCTCAGGTCGCCCGTGGACGCGCCGGCGCGGTCGAAGACCGTGAAGGCATCGGCGTCCGACTCCTCGAAGGTCCAGCACGCCACGGGGCCGCTGGCACCCATGCGCCTGGGGTTGGGGGCCAGGGTGGACTTCGCCGGGGCGCCCACCGGCTCTAGGGCGACGTCGCAGATCTCGAACCAACCCGCTGTTTTATAGAAGAGAAAATTGACGGTAAGGGCGGTGGACCCGTTGGAGATGGCGAGGGTGCGCGCGATCTCTTTCCACTCGTCGCCCAAGACCCCCAATGGCTGCATTTCTTTCACCGCGGGTTTCGCCTCGGTCCCGTACTGGAAGAAATGCCCCTGCAGGGCTCCCTGGCCCCGGACTTTGAAGGTGAGCACCCATTTGCTCGCTTCGGGCACGGGAAGTTTTTGGGAGACCAGGCCGCCCATTCCCTGCGCATCGGGGAAGGCCAATTTGAGGGATGGACTGCCGCCCGATCCTCCCGTGAGTGTTTCGGCCTTCACGCCCCAGGCGCTCCAAATTTTCGAGTCCGGAGAGAGGCTATTCTTGTCGAGGAGCTTCTCGGCCCCCAGGGAGGCGGGAAGAATCGCGCAGAGGAACAGGATTACTAAAACGTTTTTCATGGGAACTCCCTGTGGAATCGTGCCCCAAAAAGGCGCGGATCTCTTGGACGAAAGCGCATGGGGGCGAGCTTTCCGGGGTTCGGGACGGATTCGTCTATGGCCACGTCCTTCGCCGAGGAAGGTCAACCCGTTTTTCGCACCACCGCCGGGGGGGCTGCGGAGGGGCCATTCAACCCAGATTCTTCGGCCGATGGCCGGCGAGCGCCCCGACGAGGATCCCCAACCAGGGGAAGGCGAGCGGGAGGGCCATCCACGGGAGCGTCAAGAGGAGCAGGAATTGGGGGAGGCGCGCTCTCCGGTCCGCCGGCGAGCCGGAGCGCGCGCACCAGAGGAAAGAGATCGGCACGAGGGTTCCGGCGAGGCCGAGTTCGAACAGGGCGGAACCGTAGCCGCTCATCACCCGGTCCATCGGGAAGAACACGAAGATGAACGGTCTCCATTCGGAGACATGGAGGCTATAGAACTTGGAGAACGCGGCGAAGCCCTGCCCGCCGGGAAACCCGTCCCAGAATCCGTGGAGCGAAAGGAAAATATGCGAGAGGCGCTGATTGGTGCTGACGTCGGAGGTCAGCTGGCCCACGGGATCACTTACGAGCATCTTGAAGAATCGCGTCAAGCGCAGCCCGTCGTCACCCGGATCATCCGGCACGAAATGGTACCCATAACCCCCGATCGTGAGAAGGAAAAGCGCGACCCCCGTAAGCGACAGGAGGCACAACGCGGCCCGGGGGTGCTTCGAGAATCCCAGGCAAACGAGGTAAAACGCCAAAAAGAGTACGGCGATGGGAGCGCGCGACAGGAAAAGGATCGCCCCCACGCTGACGACCGCAAACCACCGGTTCCGCGGGCGCAGCACGTGGAGGGCCCCGAGGAGAAGCAGGAGCGCCAGCCCGAAATAACTCGGTTCGCTGAACAGGGAGCAGACGCCCCGCACGGTCAACCGGGCCGTGTCGGAGCGGGATAGCCAGGCCCCCGAAAATCCGGGAAGGATCGTCGCTTGGAGGAGGGCGACCCCGACGAACGCAAAGAGGGCGACCATCAGAAAACGAAGGAAATCCCCCTCGTATTCCCTGATCCACGCCCACGAAGAGACGACGATCAGATAGAGCGCCACGTAGTTATAGAAGCCGCGGATCCCCAGCAGGGTCCATCCGCCGGCGGCGAAATAGAGCGAAGCGAAACCCGTGGCGATGAGGAGCAGGTTCACCGAAGCCGGCGGCAAGGAACGCCGGGCGAGCAACGAAAAGAAGACGAGCCCCCCCCCGAAGAGGGGCCATGGCTGCATCTCCGAATGGAATTTCAGGGGGAAGGGATTGAGATAACCGCAGAGGCAGGTCAAGCCGAAGAGCCAATAGAGCGGTCGGGAAAACCGGCGGGATAGCCCATCCAGAATCGGGAGCACTTCAATGGCGGGGCGGGTCATGGATCAGGGAGACGGAAGGCCCCGCGGCGCGCGCGGCGGCGCATGGAGCGCAGGAAGTCCAAGCCAACTATACCCTAGCCATTTCAATTACTCAATCCGCCCGGGTCGCGCCTCGCGGGCCCACGAATGGCGGCGGGCGGAACCGGCGCGCAAGCGGCCCCTCCACGCCCATTCCATTCCCGCGAGGGCGCGATGCTCCGCGCCGCGGATCCCCTCCAAATTCCCCGCGAATCCGCGGGGGGGCACGTTATAATCCCTGTTCAGCGTTGGTTCGAGACCCTCCCCCCGTCCCGACGTGCGACGGGGAAAGCCTCGAAGGAGTCGGGAAGACTCCCGCAAGGTCGCCGCGGCAGGAAGCCGCCATCCGGCGCCTCCATAGGAGTCCCCATGTTCAAGCCGCTTCCCTCCCTCGCGATCTTGGCCCTCTGCGCCCTTCCGCTCGCGGCCGAGAAACTCGAGATCCTCGCCGCCCTCCCCTCCGGCGAACTCGACACCCAGGAATGGTCCCGCGAGGTGAAGATCGTCTTCAACCAGCCCATGGTGGCCCTGCAGCAGGTCGCCCGCGACCTCGCCATCGATGCCGTAGCCGCTCAGCCGCCCCTTCCGGGCACCTGGCGTTGGGCGGGCGGCGATACCCTGATCCTGCGCGTGACCAATCGCCTCGCGTGGGCGACGTCCTACGCCGTCGAGGTGGGCACCGGGATCGCGTCCCTCTCCGGGGAGCGCCTCGCCCAGCCCTACCGCTTCACCTTCAATACCCCGCGCCCCCGCCTCGTGGAGCAGGACCCCTCCCCCAACGCGGTGGACACCCCCCTCTCCCAGAATGTCGTGCTCGCCTTCGACCAGGAAGTTCAGGCGAAGGGCAGTTCCGCCTACCTCGACCTCTTCGCCACCGGGAACAAGCAACTCGGCTATCGTTGGTCCGAAGGCCGCATCAACGACGAGGTCTACGGCATGAGCCCCGAGCTCAAGGCGCGCATGGTCGAGTGGCGGGACCGCGTCGCCGACAGGAAACGGTCGAGGGTCGTCTTCCGCGTGTCCTACGGCCACAGCAACGAGCGAGAGATCCAGGAATGGAAGACGGGGCGCCTCGCGGGCGCGGTGAAGCCCGCCATCGGCGCCATCGACCGCCGCGTGCTCGTCCTCGAGCCCCTGGAGCCCCTGCCGCGGAGTTCCAAGATCCAGGTGATCGTCTCCGAGGGCCTCAAGGGCCTGGAGGGGAACCTGGGCGCCAAGGGCCGCCGGTTCGAGTTCAACACCTTCCACGAGTTCTTCGTGCAGGACGCCCCGGTGAAGGCCGTCAACCCCTTCAATCCCGGCGCGCTCCAATTCACGACGGCGGTCTCGCCCGAGGCCCTGCGCCCCTACCTCTTCCTCAACGAGTACGACCCCCAGAACCCGACGGTGAAGGTGCGCACCCTGCCCTGGCCGAAGAAGGATGGCGGCCATAGCACGGGCAACCAGTTCTGGCTCTCCTCCTGGCAACTCGAGCCGCTCACCCCCTACGAACTCGTGGTCGTGAAGGGCCTCACGAACGTGTGGGGCGACGTGCTCCCCGAAACCTTCACCCACCGGTTCACCACCGCCAATGCGCCCGCCTACGTCGATCTCCCCACGGGCACCCTGCTCCTCGAGGCCTATTTCCCCCGCAAGCTCCCCCTCGCCGTCTGCAACGTGAAGACCCTCGTCGTCGGCCGCCGGGCGCTCTCGGGCGACGAGGTGGGCGCCTTCGCCGGCTACCCGATGGCCAAACTCCCCGCCGGCGACTTCAAGCTCGTCGAACTTCCCGCGAAGCAGAACAAGCCCCTGGCCACCGACCTCGAACTCCCCGGGGAGGCCGGGGAAGATGTGGTGGTGGCCTACCAGGTCACCCCGAGGGATTTCTACACCGACAGCTTCGCCGACAAGAAGCCCTCGACCTGGAGCGGGCTGGTGCAATTCACCTCCCTGGCCATCGGCGCCAAGGCCGGCGGCCATGAGACGCTGGTCTACGTCACCGACATCAGCAATAACAAGCCCATCGCCGCCGCCCAAGTCTCCGCCTACCAGAAGTCGGGCCGGCTCGCCTGGAAGGGCCGCACCGATGAGCGCGGCTTCGCCCGGGCGCCCGGGCGGGAGCAGCTCGGTAGTGGCGACTGGTGGATCTGGGTGGAGAGCGGCAAGCGGCGCGGCTTCGTCCACGCCGATTTCTCCCAAGACCTCGACTCCTGGGGCTTCAATATCCCCCGGGAATACCAGGAGAACCCCGACCGGGCCCTCGGCTACCTGCTCACGGACCGGGGCGTCTACCGCCAGGGCGAGACCGTCTACGTCAAGGGCATCCTTCGGCGCATCACCAACGAGTGCTTCGCCCTGCCCGAGGGTTCCCTGGCCACGGTCACGGTGCGCGACCGAAACGGCGGCGAGGTCTTCACCAACCGGGTGCGCCTCTCCGAGTTCGGCTCCTTCGATTTCTCCTTCGACCTTCCCAAGGACCTTCCCCTGGGAACCTGCTCGGTGCGCGCGGTGTGGGACGGCGAGAGCGCCGGGTGCGAGTTCCTCGCCACCCAATTCCGAGCCCCGCTCTTCCGCAATCTCGTCGCCGCCGGCGGGGGCCTGCGCTTCCTCGGCGACCGGGAACGGTTCACCGTGAAGGGTCAGTGGCTCTTCGGCGCGCCCATCCCCGGCGCCCAGGTGAATTGGTTCCTCACGTCGGAGGAGACCGCCTTCGCCCCGCCCCTCCCGGGCGAGAAGGCGGAAGCCTGGTCTTTCGCCGACGAAATCGAGAGCGCCGATCCCCGCGCCCGCGGCCACCGGCGCGCCTCCGAAGCCCGGCAATCCGGCCAGGGGCTCCTCTCCGCGGAGGGGCTCTTCACCGCCGAACTCGCCCTCGGCCCGGCCCCGGGCGCCGCGCCGCGCCTGTGGAACTTCGAAGCCGAGATCCAGACCCCCGACAAGCAGACCGTGGCCGCCCGCGCCAGCCGCCTCGTCCACCCCGCTTCCGCCTATGCCGCCCTGAAGCGCGCCAAATACTTCGTGGACAGCACGGCGCCCCTTTCTTTCCAAGCGGGCGCCGTTACCCCCGAGGGCCGCTGGGCCCCGGGCCTGAAAATGGAATTGCGCCTCTATCGCCGGTCGTGGAAGACCGCCCTGCGCCGCGGCATGGCCGACGCCTGGCGCAACGAGAACACCCTCGTCGACGAGGAAGTCTGGCGCAGCGACGTCGCCTCCACCGGCGGCCCGCTCGCCCTGGGCGCGAAACTCACCCAATCCGGCTACCATATCCTGCGCGCCCGGCTGAAGGACGCCGCCGGCCGCGAAAGCGCGGCGGCCTTCGATTTCTACGCGCTCGGGGGCGGGGCCTCGCCCTGGTGGTTCGCAGACGGCGACCGCATCGAAATCACCCCCGAACAGGACCGCGCCAAACCGGGCGACGTGGTGCGCGTGCTGGTGAAATCTCCCTGGGAGCGGTGCCGCGCCCTCGTGACCCTCGAACGGGGCAAGGTGCTCGAGCAATTCTGGCGGGATTTCGAGGGCTACATGCCCACCTTCGAGGTCCCCATCCGATTCGAGCACGCGCCCAACATCATCGTCGGCGTTCTCCTCATGAAGGGCCGCGAGACCTTCGAGGTCACCGAGGACCACCTCGACAAGGGCGTGCCCGTGGTGAAGCTCGGCTACGCGGCCATCTCGGTGGTGCCCGACGCGGCCCGCCTCACCGCGGAACTCACCCCGGCCCGTGCCCTCTACGAGCCCGGCGAGACCGTGGAACTGGGCGTGCGGGTGAAGGCCGCCTCCGGCGCCGGCGTGCGCAGCGAGGTCACCCTCTTCGCCGTGGACGAGGCCATCGTGAACCTCACGGGCTATCGTCCCCCCGATCCCCTCGCCTTCTTCTACGAGCCCCGCGGGCTCAACGTGAACACCGTGGACAACCGGCCCTACGTGCTCAAGCAGCGCCTCTTCGGCAGCAAGGGCGACGAGGCCGGCGGCGGCGGGGGCGAAGACCAGGGCATGGGCGGCGCGGTGCGCAGCGATTTCCGCGTCACGCCGTTTTGGACCGGCAGCCTCGTCACCGGGGCCGACGGCGGCGCCCGGGCCTCGTTCAAATTGCCCGACAACCTCACCACCTTCAAGATCTTCGCCGTGGCCGCCGACGCCGCGCGCTTCGGAAGCGGCGATTCCCAGGTGACCGTGCGCAAAGACTTCATGCTTACCCCGTCGTTCCCGCGCTTCGCCACCCGGGGCGACCGATTCGCCGCGGCGGTCCAGGCCCATAACCTCACCGGCGAGGCGGGTTCGGTCACCCTCTCCGTCGCCCCGCCGGCGGGGGTCGCGGTGGATGCGCCGACCCTCTCCTTCCGTCTCCCCGCGGGGAGTTCCACGAACCTGCGCATCCCCATGCGGGCCGTGGGCCTCGGCGAGGCGCGCTTCACCGTGCGCGGCGAGTTCAAGACCGCCGCCGCCGTGAAACGCGACGCCTTCGAGCACCGCCTCCCCCTCCTGCAACCCGCGGTCTCCGAATCGGCCGTGGTCTGCGGGGCGCTGCGCGAACGAAGCGACCAGCGCCGCGAGCAGATCCTGCTGCCGACGAACGCCTACCCCGACGCCGGCGGCCTCAGCCTCCAGACGGCCTCGAGCCTGATGCAAGACCTCAAGGTGTCCCTCGACTACCTGCAGGGCTATCCCCACGGCTGCGTCGAGCAGACCGCCTCGCGCCTATGGGCCGCCGGTGTGCGCTACCGCCTGCAGGAAGACTTCAAACTCGAGGGCGACCGCGTCGATTTGCCCCTCCTGAGTTCCATCCTCGCCCACCTCTACAAGTTCCAGACCGAGGATGGCGGGCTTTCCTATTGGCCGGGCCTCGAGCGCTCCAACCCCTGGGGCACCGCGTGGGCCCTGCTCGCGCTCAAGGGCCTCGCGCGCCAGGAGATCCCGCTGCGCGAGTCCTTCGTGAAAAAAGCCCTCGATTATCTCGCCCAAGAGGCGAAGAAGCCCGGCGATAGCCAGTGGTGGGGATGGACCTTCTCCGCCTCCAGCCGCGCCTTCATGCTCCTCGCCCTCGCCCAGTGGGACCGTTTCGAGCCCTCCGTGGTGGATTCCCTGGAACCGCGCCTCGACGACCTGTCCATCCTTTCCCGCGCCCAACTCCTGGAAGTGCTGGCCCTGCAGAAGGCCAAACTCGGCCGCACGAGCGAAGGCTTCATGGCCAAACTGAAGCAGTCGGTCATGAACAGCGCGGTCATCGAGGGCGCGCAGGTCTCCTTCCGCGAGCGGCCCTTCGAGAATTGGGAATACCTCTTCTACACCGACAACCGCACCACCGGGGGGGTGCTTTCCGCCCTGGTCGCCGCCGAACCCCGTTCGCCCCTCTTGCCGAAAATCGTCGCCTTCCTCCAACAGGCGCGGAAGAACGGGCGTTGGCTCAATACCCAGGAGAACGCCTTCTGCGTGCGCGGCCTGTTCGACTATTACCGCGTGGTCGAGAAGGATGCCCCGTCCTTCACCGCCACCGTGGCGATGAAGGGCGAGACCCTCAGCCAGACCAGATGGACCGAACGCACGATGCGGGTGGAGAGGCAGGAGTTCCCCATGGCCGACTTGGCCGCGCGCCTTTCCCCCGGCGTTCCCGCCGACCTCGTCTTCGCCAAGGAGGGCCCCGGCGTGCTCTATTACACCGCGCGGCTTTCCTACGCGCCGCTCCCCGGCGCCAAGCCCGCCCTCGCGGGGTTCCGCCTCGAGCGGAAGTACTTCCACAACGAGGGCCCGAAGGCGGGCCAGAGCGATACGGTCTTCCGGGCCGGCGAGACCGTGAAGGTGGTGCTCACCCTGTCCACCCCCTCCCCCCGCCAGTTCGTGGCGCTCGTCGATCCCCTGCCCGCGGGCTTCGAGATCCTCGACGACCGGCTCCAGACCTCCACCCGTGCCCTCATGCAGGAGGCCACCCCGGCGCAGGAGGAGGGTTGGCACTGGTTCCCCACGGGGTGGACCTACCGCGAAGCCCACGACCACCAGCAGACCGCCTACGCCGACCGCCTCCTCCAGGGCGAGCGCGCCTTCGTCTACGTCGTGCGCGCCACCACCCCCGGCGTCTTCGCCGCCGCCGCCGGGAAGGTCGAATGCATGTACTTCCCGGAGATCTTCGCCACCACGGGAAGCGACCAGATCACCGTGAAGGAATAATGAGCCCATCCAGGATCCCCCCCATGACCCCATCCGCGCGCCTCACCCTCCTCCTCCTGCTCGTCGCCGCTCCGGCGTTCGCCCTTCCCACCGCCGCCGAATGGGACCAGGCCATCCGCACCGGCAACTCGAACCAGGTAGAAGCGTGGATCTCCAATGCCGAGGCGCGGCAGGTGAAAAATAGCGAGGGCGAATGGCCGCTCCACCTCGCGGCCATGTACGGGCAGGTCGGGATCCTTTCGCGCCTCTTGTCGTTCGGCGACGACCTCAATGCCGCCAACGAGGCCGGCGAAACCGCCCTGTGGAAGGCGGTCTATTGGGGGCGCAATGAAGCCCTCGAGATCCTCCTCCCGAAGAAGCCCGATCTCGCCCTCCGCTACGAGCGGCGCGCCACCATCCTCCACATCGCCGTGAAGCGGAACCAGATCGCCGCCCTGCGCGCCCTGCTCAAATGCGCCCCGCCCCTCGAGGAGGAAGACGAGGATGGGCTCACCCCCCGCGGTTGGGCCCAGAAACTGAAGAACGACGCCGCCGAAACGGAACTGCGGAAGGCGGGCGCGCTCCAGACCAAGTTCGGCAATTCGGACTGAAGCGCGGGCCATGGCCCCGGCGCGGCTTGGGCCGCTACGAACCCGACTCGCGAGTGATCTCGCCCGCGCCATGACGCTCACGCGTCGAACGCGCCTCTTCGCGGCGGCCATCCCCTTCGCCCTGGTCTTCCTTTGGGTGGTGCGGCCCGTGGGGTTCCGGGCGGTCTTGGAGGCATCCCCCGGCCCGGTGCGCCTCCTCGATTTCCAGGGGCGCCTCGTCGGGGAACGCTTCGGCTCCGGTGCGATGCGCCGAAAGACCATCGAGCCCGCCGACCTGGAGGAACCGCTCGTGCGGGCGATCCTGGCCGCGGAGGATCACCGTTTCTTCCGACATCCCGGTATCGATCCCCTCGCCGTCGCGCGCGCCCTCGCCGCCGACCTCCGCCGCTTCGCCCTCGTCCAGGGAGGCTCGACCCTCACCCAGCAGACGGCGCGCCTATGGCACCCGAGGGGGCGCCATCTTTGGGGCAAGGCGCTGGAAGCCCTCGATGCCCTGCGCCTGGAACTCTGGCTGTCGAAACGCGAGATCCTCGCCGCCTACCTGACCCTGGCCCCCTTCGGCAATAGGGTCCAGGGCGCCCGGGAGGCCGCCCGGATCTATTTGGGGAAGGACCTAAGCGTCTGCTCCCGGGGAGAACTCGCCTGGCTCGTGGCGATCCCTTCGGCCCCCACGCGCCTGAATCCTTGGCGCCACCCCGAGCGAACCCTCGCGCGGCGCGACCGGATCCTGCGGCGCCAGGGGGCCCTCGGGCAGATCGACGGGGCGACCCTCGAACGCGGCCTGGCGGAGCGGCCCTTGCTGCGTCCCGTGGAGGCGGCGGTCCTCGCCCCGCACTTCCAGGTCTTCCTCGAGGGGCGCTTCCCCGAACGGATGAAGGCCGCCGAGGTCCGCACGACCCTCGACGCCGACCTCCAGCGGGCCTGCGAGAAAATCCTCGCCGAGCAGGTATCCCGCCTCGCGGATCGCCATGTCAGCGGCGGCGCGGTCGTGGTCCTGGAGAACGAAAGCGGGGCCGTGCGCGCCTGGGTCGGAAGCCCCGATTGGGGCGAGGCCTCGGCCGGGCAGGTGGACGGGGTGGACGAACCCCGCCAGCCGGGCTCGAGTTTGAAGCCGTTTACCTACCTGCTGGCCCTGGAGGGCCCCTGGAACGCGGCGACCGTGCTCCCCGACGTGCCCCTCTCCTTCCCCGCCGCCACCGGGCCCTGGGAACCCCTCAATTACGGCGGGCGCTGGCGCGGGCCCGTGCGCCTGCGGGAAGCCCTGGCCAATTCCCTCAATCTCCCGGCGGTCTATACGCTCCAGCACGTGGGCATCGGCCGCCTCAAGGCCCTCCTCGTCGAACTCGGGGTCACCGATCTCACCGAGGCCGAGGCCCATTACGGGCTCGGATTGACCCTGGGGAACGCCGAACTGCGCCTCTGGCAACTCGCCGGGGCCTACCGCGCCCTCGCGCGGGGGGGCCTCGCCTCGCCCCCCGTCTTCTTCGCCGGCGACCGCGCCGCGACGGAACGCCGGGTCTTCTCCCGGGAGGCCGCGTTCCTCATCCGCCACATCCTCGCCGACGACCGTTCGCGCAGCGGGGCCTTCGGCCGAGGAGGCGTGCTCAACCCCGGCTTCCCCGTGGCGGTGAAGACGGGCACCTCCCAGAATTTCCGCGACAACCTCACCGCCGGCTTCGACGACCGCTTCACGGTGGCCGTCTGGGTGGGCAACGCGGACGGCAGCCCCATGCGGGGCGTCTCGGGCGTCACGGGCGCCGCCCCCGTCTTCGCGGCGGTCTTCCAGGAACTCCGCCGCCGCCATGGATCGTCCCTCGACACGGGGGACCCCATGTTCCGCACCCACGACATATGCCCTATTTCTGGATTATTACCCGGCCCCCATTGCCGGGGACGCCTCTCGGAGCGCTTCATCCCGGGGCGCGAACCCGATCATGCCTGCGATTGGCACACGGCCTCGGGCCTGAAACTCCCCGGGATCTACGAGGCCTGGGGGAAGGACCGCGAACGCGCCCCGGGGGCGGAAGCCGCCGCCTTCTCGCGCGCACGGCCATTCTTCATCGCCAATCCGCGGGAAGGGGGCGTCTACCGCTTCGACCACCGCGTGGGGGAGGCGGGCTCGGGCCTTTCGTGCCTGGCGCGCAGCGACGCGCCGGGGTTGTACATCCGCTGGATCCTGGACGGCACGGAAATCGGGCGGAGCGCTCCGGATGAGGCCCTCACGCTCCGGCCCTCGAAGGGGCCCCATCGGCTGCGCGCCCGGGACGCCCTCGGCCGCGAGACGGAAGAAATCCGCTTCTCCGTGGAATGACCCGGACCCGCTTAATGGCGGGGGCGTTTTTTCTTCGCGGGTTTGGACGCCTTCTTCGGCTTCACCCCCGCCTTCTTGGCGGTGGCTTTCTTGGCGATCGCTTTCTTGGGCTTGGATCGGAGCGCCGCGGGGGCCTTTCCCCAATTGCGCTCCCACTCCAGGGTCGCCAATTGGAGGCTCGTCGAGAAGACTTCGAGGGCCTTATCGCTCTCGAGGAGCTTCTTCGCCTCGGTCCTCCGGCCGGTGCGGGCCTTTTTCAGGATATCCTCGGCCAAGCGGTGGATCTCGGCGTGGAGGCTGCGGACCTTCATGAAATGGGCCCCGCGGCGCTCCCGGGCGGGCACGGTCTCGCCGAAGAGCCAAGCGCCGAACGCGCACCGGTGGTCGTCGTTGACGGAGGGGGGAAGGGAGTCGACCTGGCCGGAGCGGATTGACTGGATGAAGGCGTCTTTCCAGGCGCCGTGGGCCGCGATCGCGGCGTGGATTTCATCGCTGGTTGACATGAAGTCTCCTCTGGACGCGCCCGATGGGGAACGCCGAACGCCGCTCGCCCCCGGGGGGAAGCGTGTCGTCTAATGGAATGCGGAAATCCCGGGGCTTTCGTGCGCGACGACAGCCATCGCCGCGAGAACGCAAAAGAGTCCGCCACTGAAGTACACAATCCCCGGGGAATAAATTCAAATAGGGCCCGAGAGGGCAATACTCTCCATTCGTGTCGGATTTCAATCCGCCTACGGACTCGCGGGGTTGTCCGACCCCAATTCCTTCAGGAGGCCCCGCGCCCGCCCATAGAGGTCCCCGCGTTTCAGGATCTTCTTGCTTTCGGTGAACTGCGCCCCTTCGCACAGGGCGCCGATGAGCGCCAGCCATTCGGGAGGCCGACGACCGGTGCGTTTCATGGCGAACAAGAGGTGCAGGCTGAAGATGCCGGACCGGCAGGCCGCGGCGAGGGGTGGGGCGAGTTCTTCGATGCTCGCGTATTCGAGGCAGACGCCCGGTAAGGTCCCCGCGAACCCCATGGGGTCTGCCAAGAGTTTCCGCAGAAAAAGGAGGACCGCGCCCCGCGCCTCGACGGAGGCCCCGTCCCAGCGGGCCAGGAGCTTCCCGAGAACCGCCGCCTTGTCATCCGGGGAATAGGACGGCGACCAGTCGTGGTCGCTCCCGTACTCGCCCCACTCGGTGGCATCAATCTCGCGGACGGCCTCCTCGAGGCCGAGGGGGGGCAGCGTTTCCATGGGGCCATTATACCCGGCCACCGGGGCGGGAAATGGGGGAGGACTCCGGGGGGGAAAGGCTTCCACCCGAGATGGAAGCCATTCTACGATAAAGCCATGATCCCAAATATGTGGTATGTCATCCTGGCCTCCCGCGAAGTCAAGGCGGGGCGCATGGTCGCCGTGCGGCGCTTCGGGGAGAAACTCGTGGCGTGGCGCACGCCCGAGGGCGCCCTTTCCCTCCTGGCGGACCAATGCCCCCACCGCGGGGTCGCGTTCTCCGGAAAGAGCGAGGCCCACGACCGGGCCGCGCTCACGCGGAACTTGGCCACCGGCGGGCCCGCCGCCGCCCGCATCCAGGACGGCTGCCTCGTCTGCCCCTTCCACGGTTTCGCCTTCGATACCGTGGGGAAATGCCGCGCCATCCCCGCCAACGGCAAGACGGCCGAACCCCCGAGGGGGTTCAAGGCGAAGTCGTACCCGGTCCGGGAGGCCAACGGCTTCATCTACGCCTGGTACGGGGAAACCCGGGAGGAATACCCGCCGATCCCCTGGTTCGAGGCCATCGGGCCGGGCTATTCCGTCACCACCTTCTTCGACCCCTGGGCCACCCATTATAGCCGCGGCCTCGAGAATCAACTCGACGTGGTGCACCTGCCCTTCGTCCACCACAACACCATCGGCCGGGGGAACGCCACCCTGGTCCACGGCCCCGTCGTGCGCCTCGAACCGCGCCCCGGGGGCCACGATCTCATGAACCTCTGGGTGCGCAACGAGAAGGACCGCGGGCAGCCCCCCCTGCGCGCCGCCGAATTGCCCGTCCCCGAGCGCCATCCCTTCCTGCAATTCCTCTTCCCCAACCTCTGGCACAATTGGATCACCGACAAGCTTCGCCTCGTGGGGGCCTTCGTCCCCGTCGACGAGGGGCACATGATGCTCTACCTGCAGACCCACCAGAAATTCCTCACCGCGCCCCTGCTGCGCGGTCCAGTCGACCTGATGCTGCGGTACATGAACCTCGTCATCGAGCGCCAGGATAAGCGTATCGTGGAAACCCAGGCCCCCAAGCGCAGCGACCTGAAGGGCGGCGAACAGCTCATCCCGGGGGACGGCCCCATCATCGAGTACCGTCGGCGAAGGCAATCGCTCATCGACGCGGCGCGCCGGTCCCCCTGAGGCTCCCCGTACCCCGCCGACTCGCCCCGTTCCTGGCGGCGCTCGTCCTCCTTGCGGGCACGCTCACCGCCGGACCCGAAGCGCTCGCGGCCTATTGCCGGCGGCATTGGGTGAAAATTCTCGCCCTCGACCTGGAGGGGCGGCGCATCGCCTTCGACTCCGACCGCGACTTCTTCTTCCGCGAGCCCGTCCTGCCGGGTTCCCTCGTGAAACCCATCGCGCTCCTCGCCATCGAGCGCGCGCAACTGGGCGGCGCCGGCGGCAGGGTCGTCTGCCCGCCCTCCGACTCCCGGGTCCCCTCGGTCCTCTCCTGTTGGGATCACCGGGGCCACGGGAGCATCGACCGGTCCCAGGCCCTCGCCTATTCCTGCAACCGGTTTTTCGTCGAGCGGGGGGCCGAGGTCCCCCCCGAAATCTTCGCGTCCACCCTCGCGGCCGTGGGCCTCTCCGGCGGATCGGGGGCGCGCGCCTTCCCGCCCGGGGAGCGGGCGGCCCTCTGGTGCGGGGTCCATCCCGAGTTCCGGTGCCTCGCGGCCGAGCTCCTCACGGGCTTGCTGGCAGCGGCGGGCGAGGGTCTTTGGGCCTATTCCAACGAACGCCTCCTCCCGGTGAAAACCCGCGGGGCCCTCATCGACGAATGGGCGCGAGACCCGCAATCCCGCAAGGAAGTGGAGGCCGCCATCCGGGATATCCGCCGGGGCTTGGAAGGGACGGCCAGCTTCGGCACGGCCAAGGAAGCCCGCTGGCGTTGGCCCGCCCTGGTGAAGACGGGCACCTCCCCGGACGCGGCGGATCAAGGCACGGATGGATGGGTCTTCGTACTCACGCCGATCCAGAAACCCAAGACCGCCCTGCTCCTCTATCGCCCGAAATCCCGGGGAAAAGACGCCTGGGCCAGCGCCGTAGGCGCCCTGGCCCTCCTCCACCCCTAAGAGGCGATGAAAGCCGGCAATGGGACCCCGCTCGCGCAAATTCGACGCGGTTCGGCGGGATGGTATCCTTCCCCATGGCCTTCCTCTGCCCTTTTGGGCGCATTTTCCGGGCCTCACCGCCCCGGGCGAAAGAAATCCCTTCATAATGGGCGCCCCCGGGCATCTCATGGGATGTTAGAAAGTGGAAACACCTGACGGAAATACCCGGGAGAGGGATGAGGCCTTGATCCGGGCCTTCCAGGCCGGCGACCCATCGGCCTTCAAAGAAATCTACGGGGCCCATATCGGGCCCCTGCACCATTTCGTGCGGCGGTTGCGCGCGGGAGAGTCGGAACGCATGGAAAGCATCGAAGATAGTTGCCAGAGCATCATGATGGCGGTCTACCGCCAATTGGGGCGTTTCGCTTTCCGCTCCAGCTTCACCACCTATCTCTACAGCGCGGCCCTCAACCACGTGCGCAGCCTGCGCCGGCGCAAGCCCGTGCTCGAACTCGACGCCCCCGCCAGCCGCGGCCCCGAGGGCGACGGCGACTCCTTCAAGAGCCTCCTCGCCTCGGGTCGCGAGGGCCAGGATGAAACCCTCTGGCGCCGCGAACTCGTGGGCCTCCTGGGACGCGCCATGGAGACCCTGCCCGAGCGCGAGAAAGAGGTCTTCCTCCTGCGCGAGTTCGAGGGCCTCACCTTCGAGGCCATCGCCGAAGCGACGGACCAGACCCTGCGCAACGTGCAACTCATCAAGGAGAAGGCCAACCTTCGCCTGCGGCGTTTCCTCGAGGCCCACGGGGTCCAGGCCGGGGAGGGCTCGCCATGAAGAAATCCCCCGCCCTCTCCACCCTCGCCCAGTGGACCCTCGACCAGGAGCGCCGATCTCCCCCCAATGTGGAGGTGCTGTGGCGCGATTTCGAGGCCCGCCTCGCCGCGCCCACGCCGAAGCCGCCGCGCTTGTGGCCCCAACTCGCCTTCGGCCTAGGGATGCTCTCCACCATGGCCGCGCTCATTGCCGTCGTCTTCCTGGCCCGGCCCCGTGCGTTCGAAGCCCAAACGATGGCCCGAAGCGTCCTGGCCGCCGACGAACTGAAGGCCGGGGTCGCCTACCGCTTCGAGAACGCCGCCGAACTGCGCATCCCCGGCCACGCGGCCCTCTCCATCGACCGGGAGTCCATCCTCAGCGCGTCCAAAGAAAACCAGGTCTCCCTCGGGAAGGGTCGGGTGTCCTGCGCGAAAGCCTCCCACGTGTGCGTGGTCGTGCCCCTCAAGAACGGGCCCGTGCGCGTGCAGGGGATGGGCGCGGTCTTCGCCGTGGAACGCCAGCCCACCTTCCTCGAGGTCACCGTCGACCTCGGCCCGGTCTCCCTCACCGTGCCCGGGGAAGGCGGTCGCCGCGTGCTGGGGCCCGGTTCCCACCTCCGTCTGCCGTTGGAAACTTCCGCCGATGGGCTCGAATCGGCCCTCGGCGAAATCGTCCCCACCGAAACGCCCGCGCTCACCGAGCAGACCTCGGGGCGCCTCCTCTTCGGCCGGGAAGGCACCCCCGCTTCCCTCGTGCTGGCCTCCCGGGCCCGCTCCGGCGCATGGCGGGTGGCCCTGCATTCCCGCAGCGACGCCCGGGGCGCCTACACCCTCGCGGTCCCCCGACGGACCGAGGGCACTTTCCTCTACGCCTGGGTGGACCATGATGGCGATGGCCGTTTGGGGATCGGCGACGAATTGGGTATCCTCCCCCTGGAGCCCACGGCCCGCCAGCCGGAGGCGGCCCTCCTCCCCGTACTCGGTCAAACCCGCGAACTCGCGGCGCTGACCCCCAAGGGCGACCGGCAGGCTTGGATCAAGGAACTCCTCGTGAAGTATCTCCTCTCGGGGAGCGGCTGGAACGCCCTTCCGGGCACGACCGCGGATGACGCCCTGCGCGCCGCCTTCGAGAACGGCTTGGCGCGCTCCCGTGCTCCCGGCTTCTACCTCGTCGGGGGCTCCGATGAGCGCCTGGGGCCCCGGGCGGCGGGGGTGCAGCGCCTGGTGGCCGCCACCTGGTCCCCCCAGAGCGGCGACGCCGAACTCTTCATCGCGGAGTTCCCCGAGTTCCCGTAGAAGCCGGGAACTTCCGCCCTATTTCTTGATCTCGTAGGTATTATTGGTGTCGGTCTCGAGGACTTTTTCCTTCGCCGAGCCGCCTTCGCCCAATAGGTCGCGCAGTTCGGCCTTCTTCTTGGCGATCGTCTCGGGGTAGAACTCGCTCTTCTGGTACTTCACCTCGACATCGTTGAGGTAGGCCATGGCGAGTTCCACCTGCTTGCGCCCCTCGGCGCCCTCGGCCTTGCGCAGGTACTCTTCGACGGTGGGCAGGACCGTGGTGTAGATTTCGATATCCTTGGCGTCGATGGAGAGGGAGTCGGGATCGACCCAGGCGCCCTTCCAAAAATTGCCCTCCCGGAAGAGGATTTCCTGGGGACGCGTGAGTTTCTTGCCGCGCTTCACCAGCACCATGCTGGCGGGCTCGAGGAACCCCACGGGCGTGCCGTCGGCCCGGTCTTTATAGGCGACTTTTTCTTTGCCGGTCACGATGCCGGGCACCGTGGCGAGGATGACGACCGTCGAATAGACCCAACCCTTCGTCTTCCCGAACCGCACCGGGAGGAATTTGGCCTGACCCTCGCTCTTGGCCTCGCCGGTGACGTCGACCTCGTCGTACATGCGCAGCACCTTCACCGACGCGGCGCTCGCCTTGGGTTCGGCGCGCAGCAGGGTATTGGGGCCGTAGACGACGGTGGCGTGCTTCTCCCAATTCACCCCGCAGGAAGCGAGGAGCAGCAGGGCGGACAAGGCGGGGAGAATCATCTTCATGGGGCCTCCGGGGCGGGAGAATTATCCACTGGGAGCCGAACGAAATCCAAGGGACGCAGAAGTCCGCGGGTCGCAACTCCGGTCGCGGCGGCGTCAACGCGGACCGCGCCGGGGAAATCCTTAGGCTCGGCGGGCGCCAAGATCGAACGGGACAGGAAACCGATGCCCGCCTGGGGATTTCCCCGATCCCGGCCGACGGGCGCGGGCGGGATCAGTGCTTCTGCGTCATGCGGAACACGCCGTCCCATTTTTCGCCGGGGGGCACGGGCGGGTTCACCTTGAACTCTTCGCAGCGCTCGATGTACATCTTGGACGGGGTGTACTTGTTCTTCTTGAAGAGTTCCATCTCTTTCGTGCGTTGGAAAATCCCCAGGGCCTTGTCCCACTCGCACGCCTGGTAGGCCTTCACGCCCTCCTCGAAGAGGGTGAAGAGGGCCTGCTCCTCGGCCGAGATGTCGGATTCGCCCTTGATGCCGATCACCTCGAAGACCTCCACCGGCTCGCTCTTGCCGACGACGGTGATGCGGTCGATGAAGCGGGCGTGGACGAGGTCGCGGGTGAGGACTTGGGCGCCGGCCTCGTTGACGAAGCGCTGGTCGAGGGTCATGCCGCTGACGAGGGTGTAGACGCCGAATTGCTTGGCGCCGGCCTCGAGGCGGGCCGCCAGGTTCACGGGGTCGCCCATCATGGTGTAGTTCATGCGCATGGTCGAGCCCATGTTCCCGGTGACCATGTCCCCGGAATTGATCCCCACGCGCACGCGCATGTCGTAGACGATGACGGGCCATTTCTTGCCGGGTTCCCATTCTTCGGGGGGCAGGTTCTTGCTGTTTCGGTTCTCTCCGGGGGCGACCACCTCGGCCCGCCATTTCTCGCGCAGGCGGGCCAGGTTGGCCTGCATGCCCACCGCCACGCGCAGGGCGCGCAATGAGTGGTCGGCCAGGGGCATGGGCGCTCCGAAGATGCCGATGATGGCGTCGCCGATGTACTTGTCGAGGGTGCCCTTCTCGTCGAGCAGGATATTGGTCATGGAATTGAGGTACTCGTTGAGGAGTTCGACGAGCTGCTCGGCGGTGAGCTTCTCGGAGAAGGTGGAGAAGCCCTGGATGTCGGTGAAGAAGGCCGTGCGGATGCCGGGCTCGCCGCCGAGCTTCGGCATGGTCTTCGACTCGTACATCTGGTTGATGAGTTCGGGGGCCAGGTAACTTGAGAAGGTGGCCTTCAGGAATTGCTTGTCTTTCTCTTCGGTGAGGAGCTTGTAGATCAGGAGGGAGACGAAGAGCACCAGGTTCGCGGCCACCAGGGGCACCACCTTGACCACGGTATTGGAGGCGTCGAAGGCGATGAAGGCCGTCACGAAGGTGCCCAGGGCCGTGCCGATGAAGACGAACATGCCGATGCGGATGTTCGCCATCCCGTAGACCGCGGCCAGCAGGAGGCAGACGAGGATGAGGAAGGCGAGTTGGGACCCGTCGCCCACGATGCGCAGTTGGCTCTCGGTGGCCACGGTCGAGAACGCCCAGATGATGGCGTTGATCCCGTACATCGTGCCGAAGGGGGTTTCGTGCATGTCGTCGGCCATCCCGGTGGCGTAGGCGGCGGTGAACACGAACTTGTTGTAGAAGGCGGAGAACTGGTCGAGCCACACGGTGTTGAGGGCCTCGAGGACGGATTTCTCGTTGAGCGCGAGGACCTTCAGGTCGGTCACCCCGACCTGCTTGAGCGCCTCGCCGAGGCCGAACTCGGGATCCTGGAGGAAGGCCCGGAATCCCGCGTCCCAGGTGCCGATGGGGGCCTGGGCGGCGCCCGCCACATTGGCGAAATAGAGGTCGATGAGGCAGTACTTGCCCAGTTCCGGGTTGACCTCGCCGGTGTACTTGACCTGCTCCTCGACGTCGGCCTTGCCGTACTTGGCCCGCACCCGCTCGTTGACCTTAGCGACCTGCTGCTGCAGGTGGCGGCCGATGAACCATTCCTTGAGGGCCTGCTGGTTATAACTGGCGAGGATGCGCCCCGAGGCATCGACGGGGGGGACCTCGGGGAGCCGGCCGATGCGATAAATTTCCTTCGCGGAGGTATTGGGGATCGGGTTGACCACCTTCACGAGTTTGGAGGCCGGGTCTTTGAAGCGGTAGACCTGGGGCTGCCCGTAGTTGATGGGCATGCTGTAGGGCGCGCCGTCTCTCCGGAATCGGACGGTGAGGTCGCGCTCGGTGCACACGGAGGCCCGGACCTTCAAGGAGCCGAGGGCCACGGCGGCGTCCCAGATCTCACGGCCCTCGAGGATCTGGAATTTCCCGCCCTTGCTCAGGAGCACCACCGGCAGCACGGGGATCTTGTCTTTATCGTCGGGGTAGGTGACCCGGAACTCGTTGAGGAAGGCGCGGTGGAGGTTCTCGTTATAGTTCGCGGGACGGGGACCGAGCTCCAATTTGGCGCTCAGATCGCCCACCGCCATTTCGCGGATGGCCGTCTCTCCGGTCTTGGCGTCGATCAGCGGCACCTTGGCGCCCGTGATGACGAGTTGCTCCCGGGAGACGATCAGGCTGTTCTTCCCGACTCGGTAATAGGCCATGAGCATGCCGAGGGGGATCGACGCGTAGTTTTGGACCTTCTCGCCGGTGGTCTTGTAGGGGTGCAGCAGGGAGAAATTGCGCAGAACGCTGTCTTTGTCCTTCCAGACGTTGGCCACCAGGGGCTGGCTGACGCGGGCGAAATCTTCGAAGACCGGGGAGAGGGAGCCGTAGGAGGATTTGGCGTCGGCGTCGCCGAGTTGGGCGACGGGTTCCATGGCGCGCTCGGTGTTCGGGGCCCGGCGGACGTACTGCTCGTCGAAGCGCGGCGAATCGCTCATGAAGAGGTCGATGAAGTCGTTGGACATGCGACCGAGGGCCGTGGCCATGCGCTGGTCCATGGCGGCGAACACGCCGAGGAGGGCCGTGAGGCTTCGGGGGTCGCCAGAAAGTTCGCGTTTGACCGTCTCGGGGGCCGGGGCGGGGCCGTCGAACATGACGTCGAGGTGCACCGCCCCCGGCGAGAATTGGGCGAGGTTCTCGAGGTAGCGGGCGTGCTCGTCGCGGTACCACGGCCAACGGCCGATCTCGTTGATGGAGGCGTCGTCGATGGCCACCAGGCGCACTCGGTCGGAGAGCTGGCGCGGGCGTTCACCGGTGACGGGCTCGGGCTCGCCGGGGGCGCGGAACGTGAAGAGGAAATCGCCCCAGCGCCGCTCGAGGCCCTCGAGGAGGATCGTCTGGCTCGAGATGAACCAGGAGAGCGTAAAGACCGCAGCCCCCGCGATCGCGGCGACGATGAGTTTTTTGCGGTCGATTTTGATCTTCATGGGCACTCCTTGGGCGACGTTACAGGCGATCGAGGATCCGCCGGGCTTCCTGCTTGGCTTTTTCTTTTTGCGTGGGGGTGAGGTTATTGGTGAGGCGGGCGATTTCGGCCTCCACGCGCTTGGGGTCGATCTTCTGGGCCTCTTTTCCGACCCGGTCGAGGAGTTTGTCGGTGAGTTCCTCGGTCAGGCTTTTTTTGGGGCTGCAGGAAGCCAGCCCCCACGCGGCCACGGTCAGGAGGAGGACGGCGATCGGGAACGTTTTCATGCTTTTGCGAGTTTATATGAGGGTTTGGGGGATGTCAACAATGCGCGGTGCTGGCCCACCCCCTCTATTCAGGCCCCGTCCACGATGCGCCGCTTTCCGCGCTTGGATGGCCGGCCGTGGTCGCTCGTTCAAGCGCTGGACGATCCATGGAGACTGCCTCTTGGGGGCGTATGCGGGAGAAAGGCGCATTTTCCCGGCGTTCCCCGAAATCCGGAGACGGGAAAAGACTCAAACCGCCAGGTAGCGGCTTCCCACCGGATCTCCGGGCCGGTCGACGAGCCGGTAATCGCCCCCGGCTTCGTCGCGGAAAGCGGGCTTTTCGAAGCGGCTTTGGCCGTCTTGTCCGCTGGCTTTCTGGTAGCGCCCGAACGCTTCCCGGGGAAAATC
Organism: Spirochaetota bacterium; assembly: GCA_017302015.1. Taxonomy (GTDB): domain Bacteria; phylum Spirochaetota; class UBA12135; order COTS27; family JAFLEE01; genus JAFLEE01. Next base: position 29,312 of record JAFLEE010000055.1, read on the forward strand.
CTCCCCCGCGAAGCGATTCAGGAGCGTGCCGCTGGATTGCCAATACAGGTTCCCATCCACGATGAACTTGCGTTCTTCCTCCGGAGGGATGATGGAATAGAGGGCGGCCCCGTAGGGCGCCTCATGGAAGATATTGTGGCGGAGATAGACCGCCCCCGGTTGGGTGCCGGCTTCGATACGCCAGATGAATACGTGGTGCCCCATGGGTTGGGGATGGATCTCGGATGGGCGGGGCGGCGCCTCGCCCTGCATGCTGAACCCGCCGCCCGCGTTCACGCAGGTATTATGCTCGAAATAGACTTCGCGGGAAGGTTCCCGGCACTCGTAGGCGGCCATGCCGCAATCGATGAAGAGGTTGTCGCGGAAATAGAGGTGGTGGGGTATGTGGACGGTGCGCCCGCCCTGGTGGGTCACGCCCGAGTCGTAGATCTTGTCGAAGAGGCACCGCTCGACGGTGATGTCGTTGGCCCCGTCCCAAAACTCCACCGCATTGCCGAAGCGGATGCGCCGCTCCAGGCTCCACACGGCGCCCCCGATGAAGCGGAAATCGCAGCCGCGGAGGGTGATGTGGTGCCCGTCGGTCTCGGCGAAACCGTGGACCCCCGCGTTCATGAAGGCCAGGTTTTCGAGGACGACATGGTGGCGACCGCTCGCCAAGCGTCGCTGGCCCCATAGGGCGCATTCGATGCCCGTGTAGACCGTGGCCGGGTTCCCCTTCGAATATATATAGAGGATTCCCGGAGGTCCCGAGACCACTTTTCCCCTTTCCCGCAGGGTATTCTCGCCGAATTGGGTGTAGAACCACTCCCCTTGATGGCGGAGTTCGGCCAAACTCCAGCGCAGATTCCCCCAGGATTTTCCGCCGTCGAAGATGAGGTGGCAAACCTCGCTGGAAAAGGCCCCCGCATAGCGCCAAAGGGAGGGCTTTTCTTCCGTCCAATCCGCCGGATTCCCCGCGGCCACGGATCCCAGGAAGGCGGGCTTCGCCCCTTCGCCGTAGGCGCCATAGGTCATGGGCGCGCCCTCTTCGCCGCACCGCGTCCGCAGGGGCCCGCGGAATACGGAACCCCGCTTGAAGAGGACCGAGTCCCCGGGTTGGAGCGCCTGCTCGGCGAGGGCTTTCCACGGGCGCGCGGGGGAGAGCCCGTTGTTTAAATCATTCCCGAGTTCGGCATCGACGTGGTAGGTGGGCATGGTTTTTCCTTGGGGATCGGAGGCTTAGGGGATGAGGAAATCGAGGGATGGGCGAGATCGACCATGGAGCATCGCAAGTCGCGTTCCAAACCCCTCCGCAACGGTTTCATCATAAGGGATGGGAAGCGCAGATGCTTGGAGGATCTTCCCACGCCTTAGCACCATATGGGCATTTCGACTGGCGACAAACCCTCATCCCAATCCAAGGAGGGCTTCCGCATTGACGCGCACCGCCCGATGGACCGCCTGTTCCTCCAAGCCCCGGAGCGTGGCGAGGGCTCGATTGGTGTGGCGCACCCAGGACGACCTATTTTTCTGGCCACGGTGGGGCATCGGAGCGAGCCACGGCGCGTCGGTTTCCGTGAGCACCCGGTCGAGGGGACAGAATCGTGCGGCCTCTTGGGTGGGTCGGGCGTTCTTGAAGGTGACGATGCCTGAAAAGGAAAGGTGGAAGCCCAGGTCGAGGAAGGCGCGGGCCTCGGGGACCCCGCCTGAGAAGCAGTGCACGGCCCCCCGGCGGACCCCGCTGGCGGCGACCAGTTCCCGGGCATCATCCCAGGCGTCGCGGATGTGGAGGAAGACCGGCTTATCGTATTTCTTGGCGAGGGCCAATTGGGAGGAGAAGAGTTCCCTCTGGGCCGCCCGGTGTTCGCCCTGCTGGGCGTATTCGAGGCCGATCTCGCAGATCGCCGCGGGATCCTCCTCCCGCAGGATCTGTTCCACCCAGTCCAGATCGGCCGGGGTGGCCCGTTCGACCTCATGGGGAGCCAGGGCCACCCCGAGATGGTAGCGGGTGACGAACCCGTGGGCGGGGGAGAGGGCCGCCTTCCGCGCCGCGAAATCATCGGGATGGATGCCGGCGTCGAGGACCCAGGCCACGTTCCCCTCCCGGCAATCGGCGTCGTAGCGGGCCGGGTCCAGATATTCCCCGCAGAGGGTGACGTGGGCGTGGGTGTCGATGACGGGCTCGTCCATAGATTTTTCCCGGGGTTTTCCCATACTCCCGCCAATTCGGCCATGCGAGAATCCTTTAAATCGTAACATCCCGAAGCCGACGCCTTCCTTGAAAACACGTCCCCTCTTCCTACTCCCCTTGTGCCTCTGCCTGGTTGGCCTGGTCCACGGGGCGCCGAACCTATCGGTGGAGTTCGTCGTCGAGGCCCTCCCTTTGGCGGGTTTCGCATCGATCTCCAACGACCTTTCCCGCTACCTGCTCGTCTCCCGGAAATCCGAGGCGCGCACGGCGCGGTTCGGAACCCTCGCCCCGATCCATTCCAACGACTTCGACTCCAACGAACTCAAGTTCGCCCCGATCCGGCCGCCCGAGTTCACCCTGAACCCGGCCTGGTTCGCCTTCGGCGCCCGGGCCCATTTCCGCGTGAGCCCGGCTTTCGGCCTGCTCGCCGAGGCCCTCTTCGCCCTGGCGACGGACCGCCAGGATGCCTTCGACAAATGGTACCTCACCGATCCCTCCGACGCGAAGCGCTACCTGGGGACCCTCAGCGTCCAGGCGAGGGACCAGGGGTCGGGCACGGCCGCCCTCTTCTCCGCGGGATTCCGCCTCCAGCATCCGCGCTGGGTGTTCTTCGGTATCCAACCGTACTTCCAGGCCACCGCGGGCGGGGGGCCGCTCATTGGCTACACCACCACCTCCCGCTACCTGGCCGTGATGTACGAGAATTGGGTCGCGGGCGGCCCCACCGCCTTCTCCAATTTCCAGCAGACCGATCTGCGCCTCGTCCACACCCTCAGCGATGACGTGAGCATCACGCGCACCCTCACCGGGAGCCTCTTCCGATTCCAGGTCAAGGGGGGCTTCGCCTTCGCCGTGGACCCCCATTGGACCGCCCGGATCGAATTGGGCTTCCAAGGCTTCGGCCTCTGGGTCCATTCTTACCGGGTCTCGGAACTCGTCAACCGGGGCGAGTTCGCCACCACGGGCCTCCTCATCGACCCGGTCACCTATCTCCCCACCGATTTCCTCGATTACCCCGGTACCGCCGTCACGCGCAGCGAGGCCACCTTCTCCCGCTTCCTCACCGGCATCGCCACCGCCGTCTCCGTGGAGCGGAGGTTCTAGGGGAACGACCGTGGAGGCCCTCGAGTACCTGAGCCCGACCGTAGCGGCCCGCCTGGCCCGGGAAATCGCGGGCTACCGCGGCCAGGAGATCTTTTTCGGGGGGAACCTGGGGGACAGCGGCCTCGTGGAAGAGGTCGAACTTCTGGCCCGGGGGAACCCGCGCATGGTGCCCGTGCTCTTCGAGCGGGCGACGAGTTTCGATGTCGTCCTCCACAACCATCCCTCCTCCATCCTGGAGCCCTCCGACGCCGACCTCGAGATCGCCGCGTCCCTGGGGAACCATGGCACCGGTTTCTACATCGTCGACAACGCGGCCGCCGAGATCAATGTCGTGGTGCCCCACCGGGAAGCCGAGGCCGTCGAACCCCTCGACGAGGAGGCCCTCGTCCACCTCTTCGGCCCCGAGGGCGAGGTCGCCGCGAAACTCCCCGGCTATGAATCGAGACCGAGCCAACTCTCCATGCTCCGCGGCGTCATCCGCGCCTTCAATCGGGGCGAGATCTACCTCTGCGAGGCCCCCACGGGGACCGGAAAATCCCTGGGCTACCTGGTGCCCGCGGCGCTCTGGGCCCACCGCAACCGCGAGAAGGTCATCGTCTCCACCCACACCATCGCGCTGCAGGAGCAGCTCATCACCCGCGACCTGCCCCGACTACGCGAGCTCCTCGGGGTGGATTTCTCCTTCGCCCTGGTGAAGGGCCGCAATAATTACCTCTGCCGGCGGAAATTCGGCGAGTTCGAGCACGATGGCGGCTTCTTCGCCGAGGAGGACGCCGGCGGGGAGGACCAACTCGCCACCCTCCTGGAATGGGGCAAGGCCACCGACAGCGGCGACCGGGCCGAACTCCCCTTCGTGCCCTCGCCCTTCCTATGGGACCGCCTCGCCAGCGAAAGCGACACCTGCCAGCAGAGCCGCTGCGCCCACGCCGACCGCTGCCACGTGCAGAAGGCGCGCCGCAAGAACTTCGCCGCCGATCTCCTCGTGGTGAACCACCATATCCTCTGCGCCGACATGGCGCTGAAGGCCAAGGCCGGGCGCTTCAACGCCCAAGCGCTGCTGCCCGCGTGGAAGCGCCTCGTGGTCGACGAGGCCCATAACCTGGAGGACACGGCCACCGACCATTTCGCCATCGGCTATTCCTCCCTCGCCATCGCGCGCACGCTCAATCTCCTCTCGAGGCCCGCCCGGGGGAAGCAGGCGGGCAGCGGCCTGCTGCGCCTCATCGCGGGGCGCCTGGGCCAGGGCCACACGCGCCTGTCGGCGGACGACCAGCAGACCGCCCTCTCGCTCATCGACATGCTCGAGAAGGACCGCCTCCAGCACATGGATCGGGCCTCCGATTTCCACCTCACGCTCTTCCAATTCCTCTCGGGGAAGGAGGGCGGGGATTTCGGCGAGAAGAAGTGGCGCGTGAAGACCGGGGTCCACCGGGAAGCGGGATTCCACGAGGGGTTCCGGGAACCCGTGGAAGGGCTCTCGGCCTCCCTCGAGGGCATCCGGCGCCGCCTCGAGAAACTCGTCAAGATCATCGAGGACGAGCGGGACGACCCCGAATGGGACCGCCTCATCACCGATGCCCAGGCCTACGGCAACCGCCTCGCCGAGCCCGCGGGGGTGCTGGAATCCCTCCTAGACGACGCGCCGGCCGCAGACGAGGGCCGGGTGCGCTGGGTGAGCGCGCAGAAACTATCCCGGGGAGCCCTCCTCGTCCAAGCCTCGGTCTCACCCCTCGAGATCGGGACGCAACTTCGCGAGGCGCTCTTCGAGCCCGCCGCGACGGTGGTGCTGACCTCCGCCACCCTCACCGACCACCGCGGCTTCCAGTTCCTTCGCCAACGTCTCGGGCTTACGGCCGAGGGCGCCGAGTCGCTCTTCCGCCCGGTGCTGGAGGAATCGCTCCCGGCCGTCTTCGATTACCGGGTCCAGTGCGCGGCCTTCCTCCCCGAAGACCTCCCCCTGCCCCAGGATCCCGCCTTCAACGAACGCTCCTGCGGGATCATCCTCGAGGCGGCGACCTTCTTCCACGGGCGCACCATGGTGCTCTTCACCTCCTACGGCCAACTCGCCGCCATGCGCCGCATCCTTTCCCCTCAGTTGGAGGCCCTCGGCATCAGGCTTCTGGCCCAGGGGGATGCGCCGCGCAACCGGCTTCTCGACGAGTTCCGCGGGGCCGCCCCTACCGTGCTCCTCGGCGTGAACTCGTTCTGGGAAGGGGTGGATGTGCCCGGCGAGGCCCTCTCCTGCCTCGTGATCGTGAAGCTCCCCTTCGCCGTGCCCAGCGAACCCCTGGCGGCCGCCCGCACCGAGGCCCTCGAGCGCGCCGGCCGAAATGCCTTCTCCGAATATTCCCTGCCCGTGGCCATCCTCCGTTTCCGCCAGGGTTTCGGGCGCCTCATCCGCACCCGCAGCGACCGGGGCCTCTTCGTGATGCTCGATCGGCGGCTCCTGGACAAGAATTACGGGAAGGATTTCCTCAAAGCCCTGCCCGCGCTTCGGATTTTTAAGGGGAATAGCTTGCAGGAGGCGGCCGAAACCGTGATGTGAAAACCTTTGTCTCGGTGGGACTTGGCGTTCCGGGGATCTGGGGGCTTCCCTTCCGGCGCGCCGCGGCGACCATCGGGGTTAGTCGCGTGCGGGTTTGGGTGGGGTCGCCGATGCGCGCCTCCAGGGACGCCCCCAGATCCCCTTGAAGGGGCCTTCACCACCGAGGACAAAGTAAAAAGCTTGCGCTTTTTGATCGTGGGTATAAGAGAAGCCTACTCAATTAAATTTCGGGCATCCCTTCCGGCGCGCCGCGGCGACCATCGGGGTTAGTCGCGTGCGGGTTTGGGTGGGGTCGCCGATGCGCGCCTTCAGGGACGCCCGCAGATCCCCTTGAAGGGGCCTTCTCCACCGAGGACAAAGTAAAAAGCTTGCGCTTTTTGATCGTGGGTATAAGAGAAGCCTACTCAATTAAATTTCGGGCATCCCTTCCAGCGCGCCGCGGCGACCATCGGGGTTAACCGCGTGCGGGTTTTAGTGGGGTCGCCGATGCGCGCCTTCAGGGACGCCCGCAGATCCCCTTGAAGGGGCCTTCACCACCGAGGACAAAGTAAAAAGCTTGCGCTTTTTGATCGTGGGTATAAGAGAAGCCTACTCAATTTCATTTTGGGCATCCTTTCCGGTGCTCCGCGGCGACCATCGGGTTTTGTCGTTTGCGGGTTTTAGTCGGGTCGCCGATGTGCTCCTTAAGGGCGCACGCAGATCCCCTTGAAGGGACCTTCACCACCGAGGACAAAGTAAAAAGCTTGCGCTTTTTGATCGTGGGTATAAGAGAAGCCTACTCAATTAAATTTCGGGCATCCCTTCCAGCGCGCCGCGGCGACCATCGGGGTTAACCGCGTGCGGGTTT
>JAFLEE010000056.1 GCA_017302015.1 Spirochaetota bacterium
CTATTACAACAAAAAACGATTCCACTCGTCCATCAATTATTGCACCCCGGAGGAAAAGCATGTAGAATCAAACCCGAAGCAATTCAGTGTGGCTTGACCGACTGTCCCAATTTTTGAGAAAGATCAGCAGGTTGGTGTGCCAACGCCACGCGTTCGTGAAGGGTTCATCCAAGATTTGGCCGAAGAGTCCCGAGAAAACCAGGAGAGCGGTGGTGAACGCCGTTTTCAGCGCGCCTGTTACGTGGATTTTCATGGAGGACTCCTCTGCATTCCGAATCGAGAATCGCGGTCGGGCACAGCGAAACCAAGTGACCCGTGGGATGTTTGAAAAAGGTCGATGGCTGTTCATGCCCGCTCCTGAAAGCCTTTTCATTTTCGAAGAATCGAAAAATGCCGTGGAATCCTGCTGACACTCAAGTAACACGAAGCCTACAACGATTGGAATACTTTTTCAAAAGTATTTTCACTTGAAAAAAATAGTCAATTTTATCGCTCGATCATCCTGGAATTAAATCAATCTTTTTTGATCTTTTAGTACAAAATAGCATAATAATTTTCGTATTCAGTAAAAGATGTGAGAAATTTTAAAAATGCCTCCCAATACCACCAAAATGAGAATTCCTGGAAAAGAATGCAATTTGCCCCGTCATTGAAAAATTCACGAAATCAAATCGAATTTTCACCGCATTTTTAGGAGAAAATTCCATCGATGATCGGGGAGTCCCTGATAGCCTCGCTGCCCCTCCCAGCCCATAAAGAGGTCGTGCGACACACGGCAAATGTCGCCATTTGCACAGGAGAGCAAAAAAAAAGGCAGGGGAAAGCCCCTGCCTTAGACTCCGAAGCGCCGTAGCACGCACAATCGCCGCTCGCGCCGAAAAGAACGCCCGTTCGATGAGCACAGTATTTCCGTACCCTGGGACCGATCCACACACTCGACGTCTCGAATGGAGACCCCATCGAACGGGCACCGAACCAATTTTCCCAGTCCGGAACCTAACTTCAGTATAGTCCCTTCCACCGGAAGGGGTTAGGCCAGGCCGGGTTTTTTTGCGATTTCACCTTTTTAGGGGAATAGTTGTCGCTTCGGGGGGGCCGGAGAAGCCTGCGCGGGCGCGCGTGCGACCCGACCGCGGGGCAGGGAGCGGCGCGAATCTCCGCCCCCGACCGGGAGGGGGAGGCCCTATTATTCTTCAATATTGACATATACATAATAGGCCCCGAGGGAGAGGCCCGCCACCCCCAAGAGCCAAGTCTGGAGCCGCGTCTCGCCCAAGGGAAGGTTCAGGGCAAAAGAGACGCTCGCCGAATCGGGATCCAAGGGGGCCTCGACCTCTTGCCCCGCGATGGAAAGCCGGGCGTGCACCAAGGGCAGGGCCGCCCCGCCCTCGTAATAGGCGTGGTATTTCGGGTCGACTTCCCCCCGCCGCCAAGGCACGTCGCTGCCTTCGATGCCCCTCGCAAGCGCGTGGCCCGCCTCCCTCGGCCACCTCCTCAATTCGAAGCGGTAGCGGCCCGCGCGCTCCACCATGACCTCGAGGTAACTATTGCACCGCTTCCCGGCCCGGACGTCGGCCTGGCTCCAGGCGCACTCGCCCACGTCTCCCCGCCAATCGTGGGATGTCAGGCAGGTTTCACCGGGGCCGCCGAGGGAGAGGGGGATGGTCTCATCCACCTGGGTCGAAACGAGCTCCCACCATTTTTCGTACTCGGCCCGAAGGCGCGCCACCCGGGCCGGATCTCCCGCCGCCAAGTCGCGCCGCTGCTCCCGATCGGAGTCGACCTCGTAGAGTTCCTTCCCGTCGATGAGGCGCCAGGGGCCCTCCATCACCGCGCTCTGACGCCACTTCACGGGCTGCACCAGGCGCTGGCTATCGGTCACAACGGCGCGGGGCGGGAGGCTCCCGCCCTTAAGGAGCGGCGCCAGGCTACGGCCGTGGAAGGCGTGCGCCCCCGCATCCACCCCGCAGAGTTCGAGGAGCGTGGGCATGACATCCACATTGGCGGTGAGGTCGGCGATGTCGCGGCTCGCTCCGATGCCGCCCGCGGGATAGCGCAGGAAGAACGGCACCCGATGCCCGCCCTCATAGGGGCTATTCTTGATGCCGCGCAGGCCCGCGTTCCATCCCCCCACCACGAAGCCCTCTCGGTCCAGGTCGCAACCCCCGCTGGTGCCGTTATCGGTCATAAAGATGAGGATCGTGTCGCGCTCGAGGTCGAGGCGGCGCAGGTGCTCGCGTAAGTGCGCGAATTGGGCGTCGAGATTGGCGATCATCCCGTAGAAGCGCGCCCGGGATTCGGGGACCTTCCCCCGGTAGGGCTCGCTCCACAGGAGGGGAACGTTATAGGGGGCGTGGGGGGCGTTGGGGGCCAGGTAGCAGAAGAAGGGTTCGTCGCGGTGCTCGGCGATCCACGACTTGGCCTCGGCGAAGAACACCTCGGTGCAATAGCCGGTAAACGGCGTGGGCACCCCATCCACCGAATAGGTGTCGTCGAAATAATCATTGCCCCAATGGTCCGGCGTCTGGGAGATGCCCCCGCCGCCGTGCACCACCACGCGCTCGAAACCACGGTCCTGCGGTCGGTAGGGGGTGGCGTCGCCGAGATGCCATTTGCCGAAGATGCCGGTGCGGTAGCCGTTCTCACGGAGGGCTTGGGGAAGGGTCCATTCGTTCTTCCGCAAGAGCGAACGGCCGCCGATGGTATGCCAGACCCCGGTGCTATTGGCGTAATGCCCGGTCATGAGGCCCGCGCGGGTGGGCGCGCAGGTGGGGCCCACGTGGAAATCGGTGAAACGCAGAGCTTCGCCGTGGAACGCATCCAGCGCGGGGGTCTTCAAGGTCGGGTTCCCATGGCAACCGAGATCGCCGTAGCCCTGGTCGTCGGTGAGAACGAAGACGATATTGGGTTTTCTCATAGGAACTCCGCCAACGGAAACCAGAGCGAGCCTTCCGGATATTTATTGAAGAAACGCACATCGGGTTCGGGGGACGTTCCGCTCGAATAGAAGCCCAGGGCGATGCGGCGGGCGCCCGCCGGAGGCGGAGACGGAACATCCAAACGGACTTCCACGGTTTTCCCCGGTTCCCACTCATTGGGGCGCACCCCATCCACTGGGATTCTACCCAAGACCAGGCCGGAATCGTCGAGGGATGCGAGGGACAGGCGGAACGCCGGGGGGCACGGGGCCAGGCCCGTCGCTTCGATGGACACGCGAAGGGCTCGTGGCGACACGTTTGCCCTGCCGGGCTCCAAGGCGATGTTTCGAACGATGAACTCATAACCGAGGCGCCTTCCCGCGGCCTCCACCAGCGGGCCCTCCGCGGCGAGGATCGAAGCGGCATCTCCCCGCCAAAGGCCGAGGCCCAAATAACTCGCGCCGCTTTCGGCGAGGTCCTGGCTCAGGCGGTCCTTCCACCCGCGAACCAAGCGCAGGGTCTCTTCGTAAGTGAAGCACCATTCGAGGATCTTGGGCGTGCCCACGGCGGCGTGGCGCAAGGGGCGAGCCGGCGAGACCCCGCACACCGCCCCGTCCCACCGGAGCCAAAACCCCGCGGCGGCGAGGCGGACGGAGGTGGCCTCCAGCACCTCGGGGTTCTCGTCCAGGAAGCGCAGGTTCTTCGAGTCGTCGTCCTTGGAGCAGACCGCCACGGGCGTTCGTTGGAACGCGGCCTTGAACGGGAGGGCGTGGGATTCGAGGAAGGTCTTGGAATCGATGGGGGCGGAAAAGGCGGAGAGCGTACTCAGGTGGTTCTCGCCCCAATTGCCGTAGGACCCGAGGTCGATGAAGGCGATGGAAGGGTCGCCATCCCAGCGCTTGGCCAGGGCCCGGTGGAACGCCTGGATGCACTGGAGGAATACCGGATCGTCCCAGACGGGCACCCTCGATGCGCCTTCTTCGCCCACGCCCCTGGCCCCCTTGGCGAAGACCCAATCGGGGGTCGCCTTGCTGGAGCGGCCCTTCCCGAAATAATTGGCGCAGAAGACCCGGAAGGCGAAGGGAAGGCCGTGGGCGCGGCACTCGGAGATCGCGCGTTCCACGATCCCCCATTGGGTGACGCCGGGGGCACTCTCCAACTCGGCCCAATTAAAGCGCATATAGCCGATGCTGCCGATGGCCCAGGCTTCGGCGGGGAGATTGGTGAAGCGACGGCTGGCGGGGTCTCCGTATAGGATCCAACCCTTCCCCGGGTTCGGTCGGTAGCGGGTCTCCACCACGGGGGTCACGGCCCGCCAATTTCCGCCCAGGGCCCAAGAGCCACTGGCGAGGCAAGCGCCCATGATGAGGAGGCGGAACCGAAGTGAAACGCTCATGGTGGAATGATAGCCCTGCCCCGGGGGGATAAGTTGGACTTTTCCGTGTTATTCCAGCACAATCCCAACCATGGTCCGCGCAGTGTCGCCCCTCCCCCACCCCGCCTCGCCCCCGTTCCATGCTTGGCGGCTTTCCATCGATCTCGTGGGCCGGACCTGGGTGGATTCATCGTGGAATCGAAGGGTCTTTTTCTGGCCCTATGACCGCCTCTATCAATTCCTTTCCGGGAGGGCCACCGCGTTCCTGCGGGGCGGGGGGCGCCTCGCCATGCGCCCGGGGCGGCTGTATTGGCTCCCCGCCTTCATGCTTGCAGAAATCCGTTGTCCCGTGAGATCCGAACACCGGTTCATCCATTTCCGGTTCGCCGGCGGGGGGGAGCGCCTTTGGTACGGGGCCGCCCGCCCCGCCCTCGAGGCCCCCATCGTGGAGGCGCCGCTGATGGGCGCCCTCCTGGCCCACGTGGAGAAAAATTGGCAATCGAGCCGGGCGGAGGACACCATCGCCTGCGAGGCGGGGCTGCGCTTCCTGCTCTCGCCTTTCTTTAGCGGCACCTCGGCGCGGCTCCCCGAATTGGAGCGCTTTCGCCCCGTCCTCGAATGGGTGGAGGGCCATCTGGATGATCCGCCCAGCGTCGGCGACCTCGCCCGCATCATCGGCCTCGATGTGGACTATTTCTCGGTGCGGTTCCGGAAAACCCTCGGCGTCTCCCCCAAATCGTGGATCCTCTCGCGCCGGCTGCAAAAGGCGGCGGCCCTCTTGTGGGATACGCCCCTCAAGATCCGGGAAGCCGCGTTTGCCTGCGGCTGGGAGGACGAGGCCTATTTCACCCGGGTTTTCCACCAGCGCATGGGCTGCTCGCCCAGTGCCTACCGGAAGAGGCGAAAGGAGTAAGGGGCCCCCTGGCGAGCGAAGAGAGGCGATTCGACGCAAGAGGATATCGGTCCATCGATGACCGGCACCGAAACGTATCCGGATTGTGGAAGGGACCACTTTGGGCTATACTGCTCGGTAGCAGCATGAGCCCTCTCTTTAGAAATTGGCCCACGGAGCACCCGGTCATTTACCCGACCCCAGGGGAAGACCCTGGGTCCATGGGCCGTGAAAGCCTCGGCCCCGAGCGCGCCCCGTGAAGGCCCGCAAAAGGCGGCGTCTCGCCCGACAGCCCGATTGCACCCTGCGCCATGCCTGGCTCGCCCGGGAATTGGAGGCGGAACTGAAGCGCGCGAACGCGGCCCCCCACGCGCCCTTCCTCTCCGAAAACCTCATGCGGCGGCGCTTCGACGTCAGCCTGCAGACCGTTCGTCGCGCGCTCCTCGACCTGGAACAGCGGGGCCTCATCTACCGCATCCCCCGCAAGGGCACCTTCGTCGCCCCGCCCCGAAAGCGCGCGCGGCTGCTCATCTACCTCCCCAATCTCCGCCCCCGGGAACGGGATTGGATCCAGGGGACCTCCGGCGATAGCGCCTTCTTCCTCAACGCCCTCGATCGGGCCGCCGAGCCCGACCTTCCCTTCGAACTGAACTTCGAGGCCAAACGCGAGACGCTCCTGGCCCGGGTGGACGACCTTCCCCTGACGCTGCCGGGCCTGGCGGCGGTGGTCGTCTTCCGCGAATACGCGGCCCTGGACATCCTCGCGGCCCCCTTGGCGCGCCACGGCATCCCCCTCCTTTTCTACGGATCCTCCGCCCAACGCGCGCGTTGCCGGGGAATGGCGGGACTTTTTTACGATGAAACCCGGGTCACCCGCCTCGCCCTGGAACACCTATGGTCCCTCGGGCACCGGCGCATCGGCTGCGTCTGGGTGCCCACCCACCATGCCCAGATCGCCCGCCATCAGGCATGGCTGGCGTGGCACGAGGAGCGGGGCCTCCCCATCGAACCGAGCCTCGACCTTCCGGTGGAGTACGCCACCGTGGCCGATGCCGTGGCCACCCGCGACGGCGAACTCCGTCGAACGAAGCGACCGTGGACGGCGCTCTTTTCCACCGATGACCAGTTCCTCCCTTATGTGCTGAGGGCATTACGGGCCCAGGGCACGATGGTCCCCGGCGATCTCAGCGTGGTGGGGGTCAATAATTCACCGGGCTGCCGCTGGTGCGACCCGATGCTCACCGCCGTCGATCTCCCCCTGGATGCGGACGGGCGCCGCATGGTCGAACTCGCCGCACTGGCCGTGCGGGGAGAGCGGCCCCATTGGGAAAGCGAGGTCAGCCTCGTCGTGCGCGAATCGACGGCGCCGGTGGCGTAGGCATCCCCCCCGACGAGCCTCCAAAGGATAGTCTGCGAGTTCATCCTGGATTTTCCCCGATCGAACCTTTCCGTCACCCCGTGGCTCGGCCCCAAAACGCCGATTCGCTCCGCCCAAAACGCGCGGGCCTCCCTTGTGCTCGAAAAAAAGAAGAACTAAACTACTTGGTAGCAGATGACATCCCCCCGCACCCCGAGGTATCCCATGACCCGACGCGCCGGTTTCCTCGCCTGTCTTTTGGCTCTTCCCCTTCTGGCCGACCGCGTGCTCCTCGACGAGGTCGGCAGCGAAAAAGCCTGGTCCGGCCTCGAGGTAGATGCCAGCAAAGCCAAGGAGGGCCGCGCGGGATGGAAATCCCTCGGTTCGGGAAGGGGCACGATCGCCGTCTTCCTCCAGCCCGCTGCCGACTGGAGCGCCGCCGCGGGTTTCCGCTTTTGGCTGTGGTCCTCGGCCAATCTGGGGTCGGAAGTGATCCTCCAGGTCACCGTGCCGGGTCCCAACGGCCATGGCGATTATTGGATGCACCGGTTCAAGGTCGATTGGGCGGGTTGGAAGCAGGTGGAGGTGTCGAGGTCCCAATTCACCAAGTCGCGCAACCCCGATGGGTGGAAGGGGGTCACTTCCGTCGGGCTTCTCACCGCCGGTTGGGGGCTTAAAGCCAATCCCGAATGGCAGGCGGCTTTGGATCAATTCACGGTGCTGGGCGAGGTTCCCTTCGCGACCGCCGTCGTCGCTCCCGCGCCAACCGGCGCATCCCCCACGCCCCCTCCTCCCGCTCCAAATACTGCCGTAGCCGTAAAACCGGCGCAGGCGGCCCCGCCCACCCCTGAGGTCTGCCGAGTGCTGTTGGACGAGGCCGACAGCGCGGCCGGTTGGGCCAACGTGGAGGCGGATGCCAGCTTGGCGAAGACGGGCCAGGTGGGATGGCGATGGAAAGGCACCGCGGCCCTCACCCGCAGTTTTTCCCCGAAAGAAGACCTCAGCAAGTACAACGCCTTGCGCCTGTGGGTGCATTCCGCCGTCGCGAACAAGCAAGACATCATCTTCCAGGTGGTCAACCCCGGCACCAACGGGAATAGCGATTATTGGAACACCACCTTGAAGGTCGACCACGCGGGATGGAAGCACCTCCTCATCCCCCTCGACCGCCTCAACAAAACCCGCAGCCCCCGCGACATGAAAGGGGTGAGCGCCATCGCCTTCAATCTTTTTTGGGGAGGGATCACCATCAAGCCCGACACGAAACTGGCCATCGACCGCGTGGAATTGGTGGAGGGCCCGCGCCAGGCCTCCGCCCCCGAAACGCCCGTCGCCGGGGCGCGCGCGCCCCGATCTTTTCCCAAGGAGGTCAGCAATGTCAATGTGGACGACCTCACCCTCGCGGATTGGGGCGGGCGCCTCGCCCTGGCGAATCTTCCCTGGGACGCCATGATCAAGGAAGCGGGCCTCGACCCCGATGTGGCCACCGCCTTCTCGGATTGGAAGAAGCAGGCGGCCAATTGGTCCCTGGGAGAAATCATCCGCCGGACGTATAAGCTCGCGGATGTGCCCAAGGGCCGCCTCGATAGCCGGGTGGGCGCCTGCGGCCCGAACGCCGAACTCTTCGCCCTCGCCATGGACGACTGCGCGGTGTGGGGGATGCTCGGGCGCCAGCTCATCCCCGCCGCCCTCGTGGTGCGCCGCGACGGCGACCGCGCCGCCTTGGAATACCTGACGAAGCAGCTGGGCGAGATCGCCACCTGGTGGCCCATCCAGAGGCCGGGTTGGACCCAATTCACCGCGACGAGCAAAATGACGGGGGAGCACGACGGCCCCTGGCTCGCCGAGGGCTACGCCATGGTGAGCCTCGCCTTCACCCTCGACATCCTGGGCGACCGGCTCGATGCGAAGGTCCGCGGCGAACTCCGCGCCCTGCTCCAGAAGGAGATCGATTGGATCGTGCGGGCGTGGAAGGAAAAAATCCCGTGGTACGTGAAAGCCAAGGCCTACCGCAGCAACCAATGGGCCCTGCCCAGCGCCGCCCTGGCCCTGGCCTGCCTGGCCTTGGGCGACGAGCGGAATCGGCCGGCCTACGAGTTCGCGGCCCTGAACCTCGCCAAGATGCTCGCCGCCCAGGGCGAGAGCGGCAGTTTCGCCGAGGGCTACGCCTACGCCTCCATGACGATGGACTACGTCATGCCCGCCCTCTGGGCCATGGACCGGGCGGGGGATAAGCGCCTGGGGCAAATCCCCTTCCTCGTGAAGTACGCGACCTGGAGCCACCAGATGACCCTCCCGGGAAAGACGGTGGTCAACCACAGCGATTGCGGGGCGACCTGGGTCCCCGCCACGCCGGGGCGGCACCTGATGCTGGCCAACCTGGTCTCGAAGAGCCCGCAAGACCTCTGGGCCATGGAGTACATTTACCTCTACTACAATATGGCCGACCCCTTCTCCATCATCTACAAGGCGGAATTGGCGAAGCTACCGGCCCTGCGCGAGCCGCTCCCCGCCAGCGCTTTCTTCGCCAATATGCAACTCGCCGTCTGGCGCACCGATTGGGACCTCGAAAACGCCATGGCCGTTTGGGCCAAGGGCGGCACCCTCAACGATTTCCACATCCATAACGACCAGGGGCAGGTCACGGTCATGAACGGCACCGAGCCGATCCTCATCGACGCGGGCAGCGTGGCCTACGGCGACCCCGAGTACGACGCGAAGTTCGCCTGCAGCGCGGGCCATAACGTCCTCCAGACCCCGACCGGGCTCAAGCGGATGCACCAGATGATCCGCGCGCCGCTGGCTGTGGAGCGCTCCGACGCCCAGGGCGGCGCCCTCGACATCGATATCTCCGAAGCCCAGCCCGAGGTCAAGTCTTGGAAACGCCGGGTGGAATGGGCGGCCCAGGGCCGCGTCCGCGTGGCCGACGAGGCCGAACTCTTCCAACGGAAAGCGGCGGGCGATGAATGGTTCCGCTGGCACACCGGGGCCCTCGCCGCCCCGATGATCACCGGCGAGGGGAAGGCCTGGCAGGTCGCCTGGGGAAGCAATCGCCTCGCCCTCGAGGCGGACCGGAAGATCTCGGTGGAAGCCCTCCCCTGGCGCAGCGCGCTCCTCAAATCCAATTTTGTCGTCGTCGTCAAGGCGGGGGAAGCGGGGGACCATCTGCGGCTCCAGTCCACGGTGAGTTTCCCGCGGCGCCTCTCGCGCCCCCTGAAGGCCCTCCCGAACTACGGGGAATACCTGAAAGGCCGCACCCCCGGGGCGTCGGGGAAGCCCATCCTGCTCCAGGGCGAAAGCATGGTCACCCCCGGCGGCGGCATGCGCGCCGTGACCACGAAGGTCGGCGCCAAGACCGCCATCACGGGGTGGGATGCCATGGGCAGCCGCCTCGAGGCGACCGTTGAGATCCCCGCCGAGGGCTGGTACTATTTCGGCATCAAGTACTGCGCGGCGAGCCTCGCGCTTCGGGCCGTGGAGATCGACGGCCAAGTGCCCTTCGCCGAGGCCGATCGCCTCTCCCTCTCGGCCACCCTGCCCCACCCGACGAGCGACGGCTTCGCCAATAATGCCGATGACTGGTCCTTCGTGTTATTGGGGGCCCGGGCGGACCGCCCCGGCCTGCTCTTCAAACTCGCCAAGGGCACGCATCGCATCGCCTTCATCAACCGAGCCAACGCTTGCAATGTGGATTATTTCGCCCTGGTGCCCGAAGGGCAGGAAGGGAAGGCTTCCCGGGAGCGGCTGGACGCGGAATAGGAAATGGGCCGTTCATCCCCGCGGGCCTGGCCCGCTGGGGGAAGCGCCCCCGCCGCCAGGAAATAGCCTATGGCAATGAAGGTCGATTTTCAACCCGCCGTCTACGAGCACGCCGCCCGCTTCATCGGTCGGCGCCCCTTCGAGGTCTCCCAGGATGCCCGACTCATGGCCGAGGCCCACGCCGCCGCCTTCGAGGCCTACGGGCATTCACCGGTGATTTGCGGCATCGATCTTTACGCCGTGGAACCCGAAGCCTACGGCGCCCAGGTGCCCGATCCCGGCGGCGATGGGGTACCGGTGATTTCGCCCCACCCCATGTCCGAGATCGACGAACTCCTCTCCCTTAAGGCCCTCGACCCCCTGAAGGCGGGCCGCCTTCCCCTGGTCCTCGAGGCCGCGGAACTCCTTCGCGGACGCCTGCCATCGGGGACCGATGTGCGCATCCCGATCGGAGGCCCATTCAGCATCGCGGCGAACCTACTCGGCTTCGAGAACCTCCTCCTCGGTCTCGCGGAAGACCCGGAACTCCTCGCGCAAGCTCTCGGGCGACTCGCCCGGAACCAACTCTCCTGGGCCGAAGCCATTCTCAGCCGGGGATTCGGCGTGAGTATCTTCGAGAGCGCCGCGGCCCCGCCCCTCGTTTCCCCGGCCCAATTCCTCCACACCGATGCCCCGGCCCTGGGCCTCCTCTGCCGAGGCATCGCCGAGCGCTCCGGGAAAACTCCGGGCCTCATCCTCGGCGGAGACGTGAAGGATTTGGTGGATGCCCTGGCGGGAACGGGGGCGGGATTCCTGATCTGCCCCGCGGAGACCGACCAGGAAGCCTTCATGGCCGCCGCCAAACGCCATCCGGGGATCCGCATCCGGCTCAACCTCGACGCGGCCCTCGTGTCCCGCGGCAGCGCGGCCGAACTTGAAATCGCCTTTCGTAATGCGATCGGCCTCATCCGGGACCACGGAAACGCGGCCCTCGGAACCGGCGTCCTTCCCTATGGGTTCGAGCCGAGCCGCCTTCGCCTGCTCTCAGAACTGGCCCAGAGCTTCTAAGGGAAAACCGTTTCCTTATCGCTGCCTTGCGGCCTTCTCGAACTCAGCCATCATGGCCGAATAGGGCCCGAAGAACGCCCCGCTTGCTTGCGGCGTGCCATCCTCCTTGAGTGGCACGGTGCGGTTTAGGAGCAGGGAACAGGGATCAAATTGGGTATTGCCCCATTGCCCATGGGGATAGAGCATGACCTTCACCCCAAAGGCCGAACCCAGGGCGAAGCTGCGAGCGATAAAGCCGGCGTCATAGGGCGCCAAGGCGATGAAGTCTTCCCACTGGGCCAAGGCGACCCGATTGCTGTGGCACCGCGAAACGAATTGCCGGGCCGTCATGGGCGGCAGGTCATAGCGCCGGCGAAACCCGCCGTCGAGGGGCCGGTTCAGCCACTCCGTTCCCGCGGGCGCCTGGCTCCACTCGCAGACGAGGACCGGTTTCCCCGAACGCTTCCCCATAAAGTCGAGGGCGGCAGCGAAGGCGTCGGCGTCCTTCACGTGGGCGTGGTAATCGATGGCCTCGATGTCGGCGTTCGTCGCGGCCCAGTCGAGGAGTGGGAGCATTTTCTCCGCGACATTAGCCTCTAATTCCCCCCGGGCCGCCTGGTCCATGCCGTAGACGCCCGGCGAGACCACCACCAGTTTGGCGAGCGACGCATTCGTCTTTTTTTCGGCCTGGGCCCGCGCGGCGAGTTCCCCGTAGAACCGCAGCGCGTGGGGAACGCCCCCGATCCCCGGCTGGAAATCGGCCTCGGCGCGGTCGAAGGTCGGTTCATTGTCGAGGGTGACCCACGTCAGATGGGGGCCATAGCGGCGCAAGAAAACCGCGAAATCATCCTGCAAGCGCCGCCAGGGCGCCGAGCCCTCGGGGGGAAGCGCCTCGCCGGGCTTCATCCAAGCGAAGACGGTGGCCACCACCCGCACCCCCGCCCGGTCATACGTTTCAATGTCTGTTAGGTTTCGGGGCGAGTCTTCGATGCGCGAGGGGGGAGGGACCTTCCCCTGGTCGATATTGGAGAACCAGATGGGGAGGAAACGGCCATAGACGAGGATGCGCACGGCCTTGGGCCTCATCCTCAGCGCGTTTTCGATCTGGCGGGGCTGATGGAGGCCGGGAAGGGTCTGGCCGATCAGAGCCGATACCCCGAGCGCGATGAAGAGCGCCAGAACCCTCGCCAATGGGCGCCTCATGGCCGCCGCGCGAAGCGCTTGGGCGAGATGCCCGCGATCTTCTTGAAGGCGTGGCCGAAATGGTACTCGTCGAAGAATCCGAGTTGGGCGGCGAGGCCGCGGGCGGGAAGGGAGGGATCGCTCAGGAGCATCTTTTGGGCCAGGGCGATGCGGCGGGCGAGGAGGAATTGGCCCACGCTCTTCCCCGTCTCGGCCTTGAACCTTCGGATGAGGGTGCGCCGACTCATGCCCACGCGGGCGCCGAGGGCGTCCATATCGGGGGCCCGATCGATGCGGGCCTCGATGGCCTCCACCACCCGGGCGATGGGCGATTCGCCATCGGAGGCGATGCCTTCCCCCCGGGCCACCAATTCGGCGAAGAGCAGGTGCAGCCAGGCATCACGCTGGAGGCCGTGGGAAGCCGAGGAGGCCGCCGCCCCCGCGAGGATCTGGCGGCACCATCCCCGGGGAAGGGGGTTCCCCCCCGTCGCGCAAAGGAGCGGGAGGTGGACGGCGCCGCCCAGTGGGGCGAGTTCCTCGACGATGCGGTCGCCCGGGCGGGCCGTGAAGGCGATGGCGATCTCTTCATAGGTCTGGCGCGTGTCGAGGACGTAGCGCGCCCCCTTCGCGTGCACCCGCAGGGTCTCGGGGACCACGGCGTACTCGAAGCCGCCCCCGGCGATATCGCGGCGGCCCCGCAGGGCGTAGATGAGGAAATGCTCGTTGGGCTCGAAGAGCAGGCGGTCCTTCCCGAGGCCGTCGAAGATCGGGGGATGGCGGGAGAGGCGCACGCTCGCTACGCGGCGCTCGGCGGGGGCCGTGATCCGCAGGTATTTCATCGTGGCGCAATTATACATTTTCCGGACCTGCCCGTGCATTGCCCTTTCCCCGGGCATCCCCTACTATTCCTGCGGGGCCGGGAGCCCCGGGAGAACGTGACGCCCATGAACCATATGAACCGCGACGAGTTTTTCGACAAGGTCCACGGCTGCTGGATGGGGAAGAACATCGGGGGCACCCTGGGCGCCCCCATGGAGGGGAAGCCCGAGATCAACGCCGTCGATTTCTACCTCCAAGACCTGAAGAAGGGCGCCGTCCCCAACGACGACCTCGACCTCCAACTCGTGTGGTTCCAGGCCGTGAAGCAGTACGGCCTCTCGCGCATCACCCCGAAGGTCCTCGCCGAATATTGGATCAGCGTCGTCAACGGGCCCTGGAACGAGTACGGCGTGGGCCGCACGAACCTGAAGATGGGCCTCCTTCCCCCCCTCTCCGGCGCCTGCAATAACGAGCGCTGGAAATGGAGCAACGGGGCGTGGATCCGCTCGGAGATCTGGGCCTGCCTGGCCCCGGGCGACCCCGACCGCGCCATCGAATACGCCTATATGGACGCCTGCGTCGACCACGCGGGCGACGGCATCTACGCCGAACTCTTCACCGCCGCCCTCGAGTCCGCGGCCTTCGTGGTGTCCGACCTGCGCACGCTCATCCGCATCGGCCTCAGCAAGATCCCCGCCGAGTGCCGCACGGCCCGCTGCGTGTCCGTCGCCGTGGCCCAGCACGAGGCCGGCAAAGACTGGAAGGCCGCCCGCGAAGCCGTGCTGCGCGAGAGCGCCGACCTGGGCTGGTTCCAGGCCCCCGCCAATATCGGCTTCACGGTCATCGGCCTCCTCTACGGCGGCGGCGATTTCGGGAAGAGCGTCTGCCTGGCGGTGAATTGCGGCGACGATACGGATTGCACCGGCGCCACCGCGGGCGCCGTCCTCGGCATCATCCAGGGGCGCAAGGCCCTGCCCGCCAAATGGACCGAGCCCGTGGGCGAATCCATCGTGAACGTGTGCATCACCCCGTTCATGGGCGCGCCCAAGACCCTCACCGACCTGGCCACCCAGGTCGCCGAAGAGGCCATCCACCAGGGCTCGGGCTTCCTCGCCCGCGCCCATGGCCGCGCCCTCGGCGTGCCGCCCCTGACGATCGGCGACGGTCCGACCTCCATCACCCCCGCGCTCCTCGCCCGCCTGCCCGACAGCGCCGCGGCGGCCAAGATCTGGGCCCGCAGCCCCTATGTCCTCGATTTCGAGGTGCCCGGCCTCGCCTGCGCCGTCGACTATATCGACGGGCCCCAGGTCTCCTGCGGCGTCGAGAAAAAGATTAAGGTCCGCATTGGCGTGGACGCCCTCCTCTGCCTCTACGAAAAGGTGGTCAGCCTCGAATGGCGCCTGCCGCCGGGGTGGTCCATGCCCTCGGGCCAGCGCCGAGAGGTCTACCTCGGCTCCTACGATAGCCGCCCCGAGATCCCGTTCACCCTGGTGCCCGGGCCCATGGCCGAGGGTTTCACCTTCCTCGAACTCGTGGTGCGCGAGAACGGGCGCCGGGCTCCGACGATCCTCGCGGTGCCCTTCCAGGACCGGGAGACCGTGCAGTACTCCCACAAGGAAGCCATCCCGATCAAAATCTAGGGGGCGGTCACCGACCGATAACCCCGGCGAGGTCGCAGCGGCCTCCCCGCCCTTCGGACCCTGCCTCGGAGAATGCGCGCCTAGCCCCTCCACCGCGCCGGGCTTCGGCCCATGCGCTTTCGGAAGAGGCGCGAGAAATACGCGGCGTCGTCATACCCGAGGTCCCTGGCCACGGCGGCTACCGAGAGGGAAGTTTCTTCCAGGAGCGCCGCGGCCCGCCGCATGCGCGCGGTGGCCAGATAGCGCAGGGGATGGACTTGGAACTCGCGATGGAAGCACCGCTCCAGATGGGCATAGGAGCGCCCGAGGCCCGCGAGAATTTGTTGGATGCTCCCCTGCTCACTGGCGGGACGCCCCGCCACTTCATCGAGGCGCCGCCGTACCCGATGGGAGAGCGGCTTGCCGGCGGCGTCTTCCTCCCGTGGCGGATCGAGGAGGCCCAATAATTCCTCGAGGAACCGGGCCCGGGCTAGGCGGCACCGGCGAGCGTCGCCCGAGCGCAATTGGGCCGCGACCGAGTCGTGGTGCTCCAAGATTTGGGGATCGCCTAGGCGGCCGAATTGAAGTCCCTTCGGCACATGGCGCGGCTTCTCGAAGGCGAACGCCGGCACGGGGGCCCCGGGGCCCGGTAGATAGGTGAGTTTGCCCACGGGCGCTCCGGCGCCCCAGGTGAAATGCATCCAGCGAACGTGCACCGTCGCCGAGAGGCATTCCGACAGGTGCCGCCGAGCGGGGGGGATGATGAGCCAAGAACCCTCGGGGCAGGAAAACACCTCGCCCTCCACCGACATGCGGGCCTCCCCCCGGGTGAAGAGGAAGAGTTCGTGGTCGCCGATCACCCGCCAGGGGTTGATGATCCCCCGGCGAAACGCCATGCCCCCGCCGTGGCGCGGAACGGGCAAGGACCGAAAAAGCCAGGAGTGATCATTTTTATCCATAAGATATCATTTTAACTCCCTTGATTATACCTGTTTTATGCCTATGATTCATGCAAGCCCATCAGTTATGACCCAGTAGGAGATCCCATGGCCCCCGCCGCGACCCTCGAGAAAACAACGGAATCCCCCACCGCCCAGGAATTATCGACCCTCCGGGAACTCGCCCGGCGTGTCGCGGATCTGGCCGCCGCGCCCATCCAGGCGGCGCGGGAAAAACTTTGGACCGACCATAACGATTTGAAGCCCGGGCGCCCCCTCGTGCTCGCCTTTCCCGAGGGCGCCTGGAGGGAACTACTGCCCGAGGCCGGCCTCGTGTGCCGCCACCCGAGGCTCCGCGCCCTCGAGGCCGATTTTAGGCGGCGCCTCTACCACGGCGAAATCCTGGGCGACGAGAACCCCATCGAAGCCGCGGTGCGCATCCCCCTGGTCATGCATTCCACCCAGTGGGGGCTCCAGGCGAACCGCAGCCATAGCGCCGATTCCCTGGGCGCCCACCATTTCGAGCCCGTCTTAAACGGCCCGGACGACCTCGCCCGCCTCACGGCCCCCGAACTCACCGTCGACCACGGGGCCTCCGCCGAAGACCGGGAGCGGGTCTCGGAGTGGTTGGAGGGCATCCTCCCCGTGGAGCCGGTCTGCCCCCTCGGCACGGGCATCGCGCCGATGGACCATTACTCCCAATTGCGCGGCCTCGACCGCATCTTCACCGACCTCGTGGACGAGGAAGCCTTCGTGCACGAGGCCATGGGCCGCCTCGTCGACGGCGAGATCGCCATGCGCAGGAGCCTGGAAGCGCAAGGGGCCCTGACCCTAAATCTCCGGGGCCATTACGCGGGCTCGGGGGGGAATAGCTACACAGGGTCCCTGCCGTCCCCGTCCTACGACGGGAAACGCGTCACGACCCGGGATCTCTGGGGCTTCGCCGCGGCCCAGATCTTCTCCGAGGTCTCCCCGGCGATGCACGAGGCCTTCGCCCTCGAGCATGAACGTCGTTTCCTGGATCTCTTCGGCCTCAATAGCTACGCGTGCTGCGAACCGCTGACCCGCAAGATGGAACCGGTGCTTCGCCTCGTGCCCCGGCTGCGGCGCGTCTCCATCTCGGCGTGGGCCGATTTTGCCGTCTGCGCCGAGCAACTAGGCGGCCGCGCCATCCTCTCGTGGAAACCCAACCCCGCGGCCCTCGCCGGGGAAGGCTTCGACGGGGGCGCCATCGCCCGCGAGCTGCGGGAAAAACTCGCCATCGCACGCCGCTGCGGATGCGTGGTGGAAATCATCATGAAGGACACCCACACCCTGCGCCATGATCCGCGGCGGCTCGTCACGTGGATCCGCCTGGCGAAGGAGGCCGCGGCGGAGGCCTAAAGCGAGGTTTCCCTACCGCTTGAAGAACGCCAGTTTTTCACCCAGGGCGTCGAGGCGCTTGCGGATCTCGTCGAGATCCTTCGCGGCCGGTTTTTTCTTCGCGGCGAGTTTCGCGATCGCCGCGTGCTCCCGCTGGAGTTCCCCGACGCGGCTGCTATAATCGATGATCACGTCGTTCAAGCCGTCGGCGAGGTCTTTCAGGTCATCGCGG
This sequence comes from Spirochaetota bacterium, assembly GCA_017302015.1. GTDB lineage: Bacteria > Spirochaetota > UBA12135 > COTS27 > JAFLEE01 > JAFLEE01. The sequence goes on from JAFLEE010000056.1 coordinate 17,480, forward strand.
CGGCGCAATTGGACGCGCACGCGCAGGTCGCCCGCGCGCAGTTCGGCGAGGGTGCGCTTGAGCCGAAAGAGCGGCCCGGCGATGCGGTGGGTGTAGAAGAGGAACCAGACGGCGATGGCGACGGAGGCCAGCGCGAGCGTGGCGGCGCCGACTTTGGCGACAAGCGGGGTGAAGGCTTCCCGGGCGTCTTTCATCCCCTGGAGGCGCGAATAGACGCTGTCCGACAATTCGCGGGAAGAGAGCAGCACCACCGCCACCCCGGCCACGGCCAAGGCCGAGGCGAGGGCGAGGAACACCGCCAGGATCGTGCGCCCCTGGTAGGCGGGTTGGATCCAGTATTTGCGTCGAAAAACCGGCGGTTTGGGCATCATTTTCCCCCGTTGAGCATGAACCCGACGACCTGGAATTTCCGGGCCGGGTCCCGGGCGAGGTTGAGTTCGAAGCGCGTATCGCGATGGAGCACCCCGCGGTCCCGCCAGGTCAAAAGGCCCGTGCGGTAGAGGATCGGGCCCCCGAGGAGCGCGCTGCCCTCCACCCGGTCCTCGAGCAGGGCCTCGTCGAAGCGGTAGGAGACCCATTGGTGCTCGCCCCGCAGGAACTCCTTCATCAGGTGGCCGGAGAGGCTGAAGATGTAGCGGGTGATGTCGACCTTCCCCGAGAACATCTCTTCGGTGAGGTCGAAGATCGCCTTCTCGGGCAGGCTATCGAGGCGGATGCCCGGGTGCAGGGCGGCCCGCACGGCCTTCTCGTCGCCGCGGGCGAGGGAGGCGATGAAATCGACGCTGAACTTCCGCGCCTGCGCCCTTTCCGCCTCGGTGAAATTCCCGGGGGCGCGATCGGCGCCGAAGAGCGCGAGGCAGACGAAAAGGAGGGCCGGCGCCCGCAGGCGCCGGAGACCGAGGCTCATTGGGGGGCCAGGAGTTTGTAGTAGGGGTCGGATTCGGGTTGGAAGCGCTCGGGGGCGGCGGCCTTGCCCTGGGCGTCGAAAGTCTTCACCGGTTCGGTCACCTTGTCGTCTTTGAAGGCGTAGGACCGCTGCAAGACCCCGTTTTCCCCGTAGAACGCGGCGGCCCCGTGGAGGCGACCTTCGCGGGTATTCCACACCGCCCGAACTTTGCCGGAGGGCCAAAAGAGCTTATTTTCGCCGGCGCGCAGCCCCTTCGCCCAGGGGACCCACTTCATCTTGTTGGTACCGGTCTCGAAGTACTGGATTTCGAGGCCATGACGGGCGCCCTTCACCCAGGGCACCGAGGATTTGAGGGCCGCATTGGGATAATAATCGTAGAGCACCCACTTCTCGGGCCGGCCCTTGCGGTATTCGGCGCTCACGGCGAGTTTCCCCATGGCGTTCCACTGCTCGAAGAGCCCCTCGTTGCCGTGGTCGACGAGGGTGCCCTTCTCGAGGAGGGTATTGCTCGTGGAAAGCACGCGGTAGGCGAGTTCGCGGGCCTCGGAGATTTCGTTCTTGCCGAAGGCGCTGGTGAGTTTGCGGCGCAGGTAATAGACATCTTTGTAGACGCTGCGGGGCGCCTCCTGCAATTGCTCGGCGCCGAGGGAGGCGGTGTTCGAGGGGGAGCGTTCCGGGAGCGTCCAACCCGCGGCGACCTTATAGCCGACTTCCGAGAAGTCGAAGAGGGCCCTGAGGCCCTTGGCGCCGTCGGAAATGAGGAAGGCGACCTCGCCCCGGTTGCGGTCGCCGGGGATGACCTTATTCCCCAGGTCGCCCTTGGTCTTCTGGAGGCGCACCGGTTCGAACGCATAGCCCTTGCCGTCGCGCAGGCGCACTTCGCTGGACTCGTAGACCATCATGGTTTCGCGTCCGCGATTTTCGATGCTGAAATCGAGCACGAGGAAGAGGCGGGGCTCCCCGTCTCCCGGTTGGGCGATATAATGGGCGTCGGCGAGGGTGGCCTTCACCTCGTTCATTTCAAAGGCTTCCCCGACTTCCAGGGACCGGATACGGCTTTGGAAGGGAGGGGCCTCCGCCTCGGCGGCAAATAGCGCCGCGGCGACAATTAGTAATGGAAGAAAGACGATTCCAGCACGCATAAGCATCCTGCCTCGTACGCCCCAGGCGTGAAAATGATACCCGCTTTTCCCCCGAAACGCTAGTGCGCGAAGCAGGGCCCCCCACGCACGGCCCTACTGAAAACCCCGGAAAAATGGGAGTCCTGGGGCGGTTTCAACGAAATTTTCTCCCCGCGCTTCTTTTCCCGCCCGGGCGCCAAGACGATAATCTTCTGTCGAGATTTCCCCCGCCACCCGATTTTCAAGGTTTTCCCCCATGATCCTCCATAGTTGGACCGACCCCGATTCCAAACTCGTCGTTTTTTTCCTGCGCGGCTCGTTCACGGTTTCCCATACCCAGGCCTTCCTCGCCCAGGTGGACGAAAAGATTTCCGCCGGCTATGCGCGCCTCATCATCGACCTCCAGAAGGTGAACGCCATGGACAGCGCCGGCATCGGGTCGCTCTTGGCCCTCGCCCGCCGCCTCGATGCCTGCCGCGGCGAACTCTACCTCTCCAACCCATCTGCGGCGGTGAGCCGGGGCCTGGGCCTCATGTCGCTGGAAGATTTCTTCCAGGTGCTCCCGGGGGTGCGCGACGGCCTCGCGACCCTCGCCTCGAAAACCGCGCCCGGCGTGACGGAACGTTTCGAAGCCGGCGTGCGCCGCGATGAGCGGTTAAAGCTCCTCGTCGAATAGGGGCGCGGCGGGATCCGGGATAAGCATCGCCCGCGCGAGCTTTTCCGCAAACCAGATTGCGCCATTTGCCTCTCGTCTTCCCGGCGGAAGATTGACGTTTCCCGTCGAAACCGGTCCATCGACCGGGGGGTGAGCGCATGGATTCGTTATGGCAGGTTGCGCGGCCGGGAATTTTCCCCTAGCCTTAAGGACAATAGAGGGGTCGCATGGAGTTTCTTGTGACCACGCCGGTGATCATCTTGGGGGCCATGCTCGCGGTGGCCCTCGGCGATTGGATCCGACATCGAGCGCCGTGAGGGCGGGGAAGGCGGGGGCGCCTTCCCTCAGAGCAGGGCCGCATTTCGTCGAGTTGACATTCCCCCATTTTTTTCTATAATATGAGTGTCTCGACTCAAAACATTTTTTTGAACCAACAGGATTTCCCCATGCTCCCCGATGAATCCCGCATCCTGCGCGATCGCCTCGTGCCCGCCCCGGCCCAGTTCCACTTGGCTTCGGGGAATCCCCTCCGCATCCAGGACGATTGCGAGGTTTCCCTCTGCACCGATTCGGACGCCGCGGAAAGTCCCGCGGAAACGCGGCGGCTTTTCAAAACATATTGGGGTGCCAGGCCGAAACTTCGCCCCGGGGCCCCGAGCGGCGCGCCCCTGGAAAAGGAAGCCTACCGACTCGAGGTGAAGCCCGACGGGATCGTTCTTCGATCCGGCGGCCTCGCCGGGGTGCGCCATGCCTTAAGCACCCTGCGCCAATTGGCGGAAGCCGAGCGGGGGGTCGAGAAGCACGCCCATTACCTGCTGGCGCCCTGCCGGATCGAAGACGCCCCCGCCCTTCCCTTCCGTGGCGTGCACCTGTGCTTCTTCCCCGAAACCGAGGTCTTCGAGATCGAGAAGAACCTGCGCCTGGCGGCCCAGTACAAGTTCAACCACGTGGTGCTGGAATGCTGGGGCATCTTCCCGTGGAAGAGCCATCCCGATTTCTCCTGGGCCGACCGGCGCGTCTCCCGAAGCGATTTAGCGCGCCTAGTCCGCCTCGCGGGGGAATTGGGCCTCACCCTGATCCCCCAATTCAACCTCCTCGGCCACGCCTCAGCCTCCCGCGCCATGGCGGGCAAGCACGCGATCCTCGATTTTAAACCCTCCCTCCAATCCCTCTTCGAGCCCGATGGCTGGTCGTGGTGCCTGACCAATGGAAGAACCCGCGGCATCCTCACCGACCTCGTCGTCGAACTCCACGAGTTCTTCGGCCGGCCGCCCTATTTCCACATCGGGTTCGATGAGGCGGACAATCTGGGCACCTGCGCCGCGTGCCGCAAGCGCGAGAGCAAGGCGCTGGTGAAGGAGCACCTGCTGTATTTCCACGGCCTCCTGGCCTCGCGCGGGGCGAAAACGATCCTCTGGCACGATATGCTTGTGCAGAACGACGACCCGCGCTGGAAGGGCGGCTATACCGCGTGCGGGCTCCCCGAGCAGGGCCTCTCCGAACTCCACCGCGAACTCCCCAAAGACCTCATCCTCGCCGATTGGCAATACGATTACCCCTCGAAAGACGGGGCGGAGCCCTCCTGGCCCACCACCCGCTTCTTCAAGGAGCAGGGGTTCCCCCTCCTCGTCTGCCCCTGGGACAACGCCAAGGGCATCCGTAGCCTGGGCGAGTTGGCCCGCAAGGAGGGCCTCTTCGGCCTTCTCGCGACGACCTGGCACCACCAGCACGACGAGGAACTCTGCCGCATCTACCACCACGCCGCGAAGGCCTCCTGGGAAAAGGAACCCGATTGGTCCACCAGCCACCTCGTGCAGCGCCTGATGTTCGCCCACCACCAGCGCCTCACCGGTTGGGATATGGGCGTGAAACACTACCGGAAGACGGGGTCCGCCCAGTACCAATTGCCGCAGCACACCTGGCCCTCGCGCTGAGGGTTTGAAAAAAAAAGGCGGGCGATCGGAGGATCGGGCGAACGGTTTTCCGCTATGAACCCCGCCCACCGCCACGGCTTGGCCTTCGACCTCGCGGCCCTCGCCGGCGCCTTCCTGCTGTCGACGCTCCTTTGGAGCCCCCTGTTCCAGTTCGCCGAGCCCCTGGGGAACACGATGACGCCCGCCCCGATCTTGGCGTGGCTCATCCTCGCCGCGGCGGTGGCCCAATTTCTCGGCACGCTCCTGAAAGCGGGCCCCCTCCAGGCCCGCCTCTTCCCCGGCGAGAAGCCGCCCCGTTCCCATTTCCGCCTGCTGGCGGATTGGAAGATCCTATTACTGCTCGGGGGGCATGGCTTCCTCTTTCCCTTCCTGCTCGTTCTCGCGGGCAATAGCCCGGCGGCGGGCTCCCTCATGAAACCGGGGAATTTCCCGGCGCCTTTGGCATGGGCACTCTTTTTATGCCTGTTCGTCCCGACCCTGTCCGCCTGCGCCGCCCTGGTATTGCCCTTTCCCCGCGGGGGACGGCTCGCGAACCTATTGGTTCGTGAATGGGCGGCGAACCTGCTCCTCGTCTTCTCCGCCGTGGTCGTCCAAGCCTGGTTCCAGGAGGCGATCCTCCTCCCCCTCGCCCGCCAGCGCCTCCTCGATGGGGATGTGGCCACGCTCGCGCACCCCGCGACCTGAGGCTACCCCCTCGGCCAATTGCTGGTGCTCTTCCCGCTATTCATCCTCTGCTATCTGCCGCCGCGCCTTCTTTTTTTCGTCGAGGATGGGCGCGAGGGGCGGACCTGGAAGCGCATCCTCGCCCTCTCGTTCGCGCTTTGGACCGCGCGGTATTTCCTGCCCTGAGGATCCGCCCGCCTCAGATCGCCCGCGCCGCCCGGTGGAAAGCCGCCCGCACTGCGGAGGCGTCGGCGTTGGGAAAATTGGCCCTCTGGACCATGAGGATATGGACGCGTTTTTTCACGGGGTCGATCCACGCCTGCGTACCCCAGGCGCCCCCATGGCCGAAGGTGCCGGGGGTGAGGTCGGCCGTGGGGCCCTGGGGATGGCGCACCACGCCGCAACCGAGGCCGAAGACGTTCCCCGGGGTGAAGCCCACGGCGAGATCGCCGGTGAGGTTGGATCCCATGAGCGCCACCGAAGCGGGCGCAAGGAGCGGAAGGCCCTCGAAGACGCCCCCGCCGAGGAGCATGCGGGCGAACCGGGAATAATCTTCGGCGGTGGAATAGAGGCCGGCGTTCCCCGCGGGGAGCGCATCGGGATCGGTGGGGCCCCGGGGCGAGCCGTGGACGTTCACCGCTTCCGTGAGGGCGCCCCCCTCGGTGCGCGCGTAGAGTTTCGCGAGGCGAAGCGCTTGGGCTTCCGTGAGGACATGGCCGCTATCGACCATGCCGAGGGGACCGAAGAGCCGTTCCCGCAGGAAGCGGGGGAAGGATTTCCCGCTGACGACCTCGACGAGGCGCGCCGCGGTGTTGAGGCCCGATTGGCAATAGCCCCATTGGCTCCCCGGAACGAACCGCAGGGGTTTCGCGGCGTGGGCCGGCACGAGGTCGGCGAGGGTGCGGCAGGCGCGCCACTCTTCGGGGGTCGCCTCGCCCATGCCCGAGGTATGGGTGAGGATCTGGCGGATCGTGACCGCGTGCACGCTGCCGGCCGGAGTCGTGAGGCGCGCGAGTTCGGGGAGGTACTTGCCCACGGGGTCTTCCACGGAGAGTTTGCCCTCGTCCTGGAGCATGAGGACCGCGGCGGCGGTGAGGGGCTTGGTCATGGAGGCGATGGCGAAGAGGGAGTCGCTCGCCATGGCGATTTTCTTCGCCACATCCCGCAGCCCGTGGGCCTCGAGGTGCAGGATCCGCTTCTCGTCGGCCACCAGGGTCACGGCCCCTGAGATCTCCCGCTGGGCGAGGAAGGGCTCGAGGGCCGCGGCCATGATGGACGGGCGGGGCCGGCGCGCGGAGGCTTTTACGGCGGCGGCCCGGGCCGCGGTAGCCCGGTTCGTGGAGACCTTTTTACCGGGCCGCTTTCCGGAGGGTTTCTTTTTGACCGCGCGCTTGGCGATTTTTTTGGCCTGGGGCCGGTCTTTTTTCCGCGGCGTGCGCGCCGGCGCTTTCTTCGCCTTCTTTCTCGTTACTTTCTTGGTCTTTTTCGATTCTTTCTTACTCTTTTTCGCCATGGGCTCGCTCCACCAAAAGTCGTTGCCCAACGATATCCTCTCCGGGATTTCCTTTCAAATAGCGAAAGGCCCCTGGACGCATGCGCCCCTTGCGCTAGGGATTTCCCGGGGCAAGGGGCGAGCGCTTCGGCGGGTCGAGGCCTGGCCGCCCATCGGTCGCCTCCATCAATTTCCCCGTTTCTTCTTCTCGATCTCCTCGAGTTCGAGGGGGTGGTCTTCCCGCATCTCTTTCTCGCTGAGGGTGCCCTTCCAGAAGGCCAGGTTGATCGGGAAGGTTCCGGGGCTGAGGATCACGAAATAGAAATGCCACACGAGGATCGAGAGGGTGGCGAGCCAGGCCTCGTAATAGTGGATGGTGCGGGCGGCGTCCCAGCCGAGCTTGGTCAGGAGGCCGAGGAAGGTATTGTCGAACCAGAGGATGAACCCGGTGGCCGCCATGACGAGGGTGCCCCAGAGGAGGGCCCAGTATTCGCTCTTTTCGACGTAACTAAAGCGCCCGAAGCGCGGCTTCTCCTTCCCCAAGCCCAGGTTGAACCGCACCACGGCGAAGGCGTCGGCGAAATCCTTCTTGCGGGGGCGGAGATCCCGCAGGAGTTGCCGGCCCCGGGGGACGAAGACCACGTAATAGAGGTGGAAGAGCCCCACGCCGAGCATCAGCACCGCGGCCACCCGGTGCACTGCGCCCCGGGCGCCGAAGAGGGTCGGGCTTAAGTCGCGGAGGAAGGCGACCCAGCCCGCCTCGGGGAATTTCAGCAGGAACCCGGTGAGGACGAGGGCGACGAAGCTCAGGAGGAAGACGCCGTGCTGGAGGCGCTCGCTCAAGCTCATGCGCAGGTAGAGCCCGGTGCCGACGGGGGCCGCGGAAGCCTGCCCGCGGCGGAGGGCCAATTCATGGCGGGCTTTCTTCATGAAGTCGATGAGGTTGTGGAAGAACATCCCCCCGACGACCAGGAAGATGAAGAGGAGATAGAGGGTCGCGATCCAATAGAGGAGCGGTTGCGCGCGGGAGCGGGTGTCGACGTGCACCGCGCCCTTGGTGAAGCGCTCGTTGGCGCCGGGATGGCATTTACCGCAGGTCTGCGCCAGATGGCCGGGGGCGATGGTCGAGAGGGGGTCTTTCGAGGGGCGGATATTGTGCACCCCGTGGCAACTGGCGCAATGGGCCACGTCGACGGAGCCGGCCTTGCCCGCCAGCCCGTGGAAGCTCTCGGCGAAGGTTCGGGAGCGGTTGCTATTGAGGTCGTACTTCTTGGAGAGTTTCACCGAGGAATGGCAGGGCGCGCACACCCGGGTGGAGAGGTTGGCCACCTCCGTGCGCGCCTGGGGGTCGGTGTGGATGAGGATATCGTGCTCGCCGTGGCAATCGGTGCAGACGGGGGAGTCGGCGGCGCCCCGGGCCGAAGCGACCCCGTGGACGCTCGCGTCGTATTCCCGGGCCACGGCGGGGTGGCATTTGGCGCAGGTGCGGGAGAGGTGGCCCTTGCTCGTCGCCGCCGACGGATCGCGGGCGTTCTTCATGTCGTGGCTGCCGTGGCAATCGATGCAGGTCGCCGCGTTCGTATTGCCCCGCAGGAGCGCCAGGCCGTGCACGCTCTTCTCGTAGGAGGCGAAAAAGGCCGCGGCGGCCAGGCTCCCGTTCTGCTTGCGGGCGTTCTCCACATGGCAGGCGAGGCAAAGTTTTTCCTGGGCCACCCGGAAGGCCAGCCGGTCGCCCGCTTTCGTGCCGGGCGGCACCCGCAGCCGGTGGCAACTCACGCAATCCGGCGCTCCGCCCCGGTTTCCCTTCAGGGCCAGGCCGTGGGCCGATTCGTCGAATTGGGCCCGCGCCTTCAGGTGGCACGAGCCGCAGAGCGCGACCATGGAGGCTTCGCCCGGCTTGCCCGGACCCCGGGAGCGGGCGATGACATGCTTGCCATGGCAAAGCACGCACGAGGCCGAGGGCGCGGCCTGGGCGCCGAGGTTCCACTTGGCGGCGGGGTGGGCGGCGTGGATCTCGGAAAGATTGGTATGGCACCCCATGCAGGAGACCGCCGACATCGGAGCGCGGTGGGGCATTTTCTCCCCGTCGAAGCCGAGGTGGCAGCTCGTGCAAGGAAGCCCGCCATGGGCCGATTTTCCATAGGCCCCCCCTGCGACGTGGAGCGAGAGGGTTTTGCCGTCGCGTTGTAGGGTCTGGCTGGGATCATCGTGGCAAGCCAAGCAATCCGCGCTCGTCTGCCCGGGAAAAGCCAGCCCCCCGAAGGCGATCAGAAATCCAAGCGCGAGGCCGGAGAAACCATTGGACAAATTGGATAATGCCACGTTTTTTTGACCCATTCTAAGCGGGGGATTATAACTTGCCAGCCTTGAGTGTGTGGCAATCGACGTCCCCGGCCCATCGTAGACTTCCCGACCGGAAGGACCCCCCATCGATCGGAGGAACCATGAGTACGCCCGCCCGCAATGATCGGATCGCTTGGGTCGACCTCGCCCGCGCCGTCGCCATGATGGGGGTGGTCGCCATCCACACCGCCGGGCAAGCCATGGTGACGCCCCCGGGATTCCGCGCCGATGATTGGGAGATCGGCAATGCGGTGAACGCCCTCGCCCGCCTCGCCGTGCCGCTCTTTTTCATGGTGAGCGGAACCCTCCTCCTCGGCCCCCGGGACGAGCCGGTGGGCGCCTTCCTCAAGCGGCGCCTGACCAAGATCGCCATCCCCTTCGGGTTCTGGAGCCTGTTCTATATCGCCTGGCGCACGGTGTTCCGCGGAGAGTGGCCCGCTTTCTCGGATTTCGCCTCGGTGCTCTGGCAGCCCGCCCATTACCACCTGTGGTTCTTCTATTCGATCCTCGGGCTCTACCTCATCACCCCGCTCCTCCGGTCCTTCCTGCGCGACAAGGGGGGGCGCTATCTCGCCGGGCTCTGGCTCCTCACGATCCCCCTCGTCTTCGCGCTCCAGACCTTCTCCCCCTTCCGCCTGGAATCCAATTTCCGCGTCCTCCCCACCTATTTGGGCTATTTCGTCGGCGGCTACCTCTTGAAAGATGTACTGCTCGCACCCGGGCAAACCAAGTGGGCCCTCTTCGCCCTGCTCGCCGGTTGGGCGGCCACGGCGGCGGGAAACCACACTCTCGCCTTCATCCACCCCATCCCCGAATCGGGCTATTTCACCGATTTCCTAAGCCTCAACGTGCTCGTCATGGGGGTCGCCGCCTTCCTCTTGCTGCGGAAACTTGGCGAATGGATGGGCAAGCAGAGCGGGCCCGGCCTCTCGGCGGTGCGCCTCGTCGCCGATTGCGGCCTGGGGATCTACGTCATCCACCCGGCGATTTTGGATGGGCTCCGCCTCCCGGGCTTGGGGATAAGCGCCTTCTTCGTCCACCCGCTCCTCGGCATTCCCCTCACCTTCGGCCTGGCCCTGATCCTCTCCGTGGGGATCGTCTCGCTCATCAAACGGGTGCCGTTCCTGCGGGCGACGGTTTAAAGGGGCAGGGGGTATAATCCCCTATGCGACTGAAACTCCTCATCGAGTACGATGGCAGCGATTACGGCGGCTGGCAACAGCAGAAAAACGCCAAGACGATCGCGGGGGAAATCTTGCGCGTCGCGGGCCAGATCTTTCCCGGGGTCCCCCTGGAACTCCACGGCGCCGGGCGCACCGATGCGGGGGTCCACGCCAGGGGCCAGGTCGCCCACATCGACCTCCCCGAGACCCTTCCCCTCGAAACCCTCCACGGCCGAATGAACGATTTCCTGCCGGCCGACATCAATCTCCTCAAGATCGAAGAGGTGCACGCGCGTTTCCACGCGCGCCACCACGCCAAGGCCCGCCATTACACCTACCAGATCTCCCGCCGCCGCGACGCCCTGAACCGCCGCCAGGTCTGGTGGGTCAAGGAACGCCTCGCCCTCGCCCTCATGGGCGAAGCGGCGGCGAAACTCGTGGGCTTCCACGATTTCGTCTCGTTTAGCGACGAGAAACCCGCTTCGCCCGAGACCGCGCCCGACCCCGCGCGCCCCAATGAAAAATCAACCTGGGTGAACCTCACCCATTGCGGCCTCGTGGAGCGGGACGACCTGCTGCTCCTGGAGATCTCCGGCTCCCATTTCCTGCGCAAGATGGTGCGCCGTGTGGTCGGGAACCTCGTCGAGGTCGGTACGGGGAAACTCTCGCCCGCCCAGATGGCCGCCCACCTGAAGACGCCTTCCCGGGTTCCCGCGGCCCACACGGCCCCGCCCGCGGGGCTCTTCCTCACGCGGGTGGATTACTAGGCCCTACTCGAGGCTCACCCCGAGGGTGACGGCCATGGTGGCGAGGGCGTTATAGGTGAACGGGTTCACGCTCGTGGTGCTGCTGACGTACGAGTAGGCGTTATTGCCCTGGGCCCCGCCGCCGATGGAGCGCAGGGTGACGAACGCGGCGACCTTGGGCATGAGGCGGGTCTTGGCGGAAAGGGAGGCGTCCCAGATCCAGCCCTCGAAGGCCTTTGCGGAACCGTTGAGCACGGCGCCGGCGGCGTAGAAGCCGTCGGCCTCCAGGTCGAGGCCGAAATGGGGGTTGAACCAGCGGGCCGCGCGGACCTTGAGGATCGGCACCGGCCCGATATTCTGGTTGACCGTGCGGCTCTTGCCGTCGACCGAGGTGAAGGCGATGGAGGCGTTTCGGATCTGGAAGCTCACCCCGGCGGCGAGGATCGTGTCTTCGGCCTTCGCGAAATCCCACATCCAACTCAGGCGCCAGAAATCGAACCCATAGGAGAGGTCGATGGGCGTGCCGACGGGGAACGTGGCGTCATCGATCACCAGGGGCAGCCCCCCCGTGGAATTATTGCGCCCGACCACGGTGCGCGTGTTGAGCGTGAGCGGTTGGTAGAGGAAACTGACCCGGTTGCGGGCCCCGATGGCGACGTCGACGGAGAGGCGCACGTAGGGAAAGAGGGTGTCTTGCGCGCCCATGGTGACGAAATTGAAGCGCGTTCCGTTCGCCCCGCTTTGGTAGGTATGGGAGAGCACCGCCGCGAAACCCAGCTCCGCATGGGGGATGATCTGGACGGGCGAAGGGGTGGACTGTTTTTCGCCGGCCGCGGGGGCCTCATCGGCCGCCCAGACGGGCGCGGTGGATAGAACAAGCAGGCTGGAGTAGAAAAGTTTTTTTAACGATGTCACGGGGTTCTCCTGGGTATGGGTCGCGGGTCTGGAACCGGCTCGGCTCTCCAAGACTTACACGAAGCAATATATTCAAGATTGAGGGAAAGAAAAGTCATGGGGAGAGAGGATGGAGGTCTGGGTCTCGGCTTGCCTTGGGACCCACCCCCGGCCCCTCCCTCCGCCGGAAGCGGATGGAGGGGGGATATTTTGTATGGAAGGTTTAAGGGAGGGATGGATCTGGCGGAGGGTTTTTGGAATGGCCACGATCCGGCCCCGCCTTCCCGACGATTCATTACGAAAAGCGCTTTTAGCGCGCGCCGACGGCCTCGCAAAAGGCCCGGGCGATGACCATGTGGCCGGCGGGGCCGGGGTGGATTCGGTCCCAGGCGATGGCGGCGGAGTGGTAGGTCTCGAGCACTTTATCGAAGGCCGCCTGGGTATCGACGAAGAGGGAGCCCGTTTTTCCAGCCAATTCCTTCACGGCGGCGCCGTACTGGGTCATCCGCACGCGCATGGGGTCGGCCGGGTTAGGTTCGATGTGGTAGGGGGCCATGAGCACGAGGCCCTTGACCCGCGGCTTGGCGAGGGCGACCAATTCGGCGAGGGTCTGGCGGTACTCGTCGAGGGGCACCTGGCGTTCGGCGCCCAGGGGGGCGTCGAATTGGCGCCACACGTCGTTGATGCCGATCATGATCGAAAGCCAATCGGGGTTCAGGTCGAGCACGTCGCGCTGCCAACGGGCCTTGAGGTCGCGCACCGTGTTGCCGCTATTGCCCGTGTTGAGCACGCGGATGCGGTATGTGGGATGCCAGGCGGTGAGGATCGCCCCGACCTGGCTCACATATCCGTTCCCCGCGCCCCCCCAATTCCACGGGGCGCTTTCGCCCACCGGCTGGGCGCGCCCGGCGTCGGTGATGCTATCGCCGATGAAGAGGAGGAGCGAGCCGGGTTGGATGAGGAGGCCGTTTACCATGGGGTTTCCTTCGCGCCGCGGCGCCCTGGATGGCCCGGACCGCGTCTATGGACATTTTGGCATCCCCCCCGGTGCCCTGCAAAAGCGCTTTGCCTCAGAAGGAGCGCTGCGGATCGTCGGCCCGCACGGCGGGCGCGTAGAGTTGTCGGGCCTCTTCGCGGTAATCCCTCGGGGAACGGCGGAAGCGGGCGCGGAACATCTTGCTGAAATGGTGGGGGTCGGGCATGCCCACGCCGGCGGCGATCTCGAGGATGGCCGTGTCGCTCGTGCGCAGGAAGCGGGCCGCGAGGTCTAAGCGCGATTGCAATAGAAGTTGGTGGGGGGATTGGCCGAAGCGCGCCTGGAACCTGCGCCTCAGATGGACCCCCGAGACGCCGATGCGCGCCGCCTCTTCCCCCCAATCGCATGGAAGTCCGGGGCGGGACCGCAGGCGCTCGGCGAGGGCGTCGACGGCGCGGTCCAGGGGCGAACGGCCCCGAATCGGCGGCGCGCCGATGGGTTGGTTCAATTGGAGGAGTAAGCCCTCGAGCAGGTGCACCGCTTCTTGGTTTCCGCGTGTGCCTGACCGCGTCAGCGACGCCAAGAGCCGCTTCCACCCCCCCTCGAAAAGATCGGGGTCTTGGACCGGAACGTAGGCGCGGGAAGGATCGAGCTTGGGAAGGAGGCCCGCGGCTTGGTAACGGCGGACCCGCGGGCCCTTGAAGGTGACGAAATAATGGTCCCAATGGCGCCCCGGGGGGCAGCCGTAGCGGAACCGTGGCCCGGGCCAGGTCCACCAGCAAAGCGGGGCGGTGAGGGGGCGGGGCTCGCGCTCCGCGGGGCCCTGCCACTCGATGCTGCCGGCCCGGGCGAAATTAAGCCCGGCATAATCGGTGAAGCGCCGGTCGATCCACGCCGCGCACCGGGGCAGGTGGTCGTGGTAGAGGAACTCGAGGCCGCTCCAAAAGTTCGTCGCCATCCCAGAGGATACCATGGCCCAGGTTCGTTTTTGACAAGTCTTGGATCGGATCGCCCATTGCCCCCGGGCGCGCCGTCCCCTATGCTCTTCCCATGAAAACAACCCACGCCGCCGCGCCCCTCACCGAAACCCAGATCGAGGATTACTGGAAAAACGGTTACCTCGTCGTCCCCGACCTCGTCCCCCCGGCCTCCATCGACCGGGTGCTCGAGGAGGCCCACCGCGTTCCCGTCGCCCCGGGGGGCGGGTGGACGCCAAAGACCTTCGACCACGATCAGCCTCTCCTCGACGCCGCCCTCCACCGCCTATTGGTGGAACCCTCCATTGTTTCGGCTGTGGAACAGATTTTCGAGGCCCCGGCCCGCGTGTATTACGGCATGCTCGCCATCGTACCGGCGCAGGGCGGCAAGGGGCTGGAATGGCACCAAGACAATATGTATAACCTCGTCCTCGGGCGCGCCCTCAATACCTTCGTCGCCCTCTGCGATATCACCCCCGACAAGGCGATCCTATGGGTCGCCCCCGGCAGCCACCGCTTGGGCGTGCAGGAATCCCTCACCCGCGAGGGCCACCGCGTCGCCAAGACCCCGGAGAACGGACGGCCCCTGCCGACGCTCCCCAAGGGTTCGGTGTGCATTTTTGACCGGTCCACCCTCCACCACTCCAAACGCAACGAGACCGCGGAGCACCGCTACGCCTACGCGGCCCAGTATCAAGAGGAGAACGCGCGAAACGGCGAGAGCGGGCGCAAGGACCCCCGTCGCCTTCGGGTCGCGGAACTCCGTCGGATGTGGGAGGAAGCGATTTGATGGCCCACGGGGCGGGCGCGCCGAACGCCTGAACCGACGCCCCCAATGCAATCGGGCCGCCGCCGGCCTATACTAAGGCGGAGGCCCCTTGAGAGCACCCACCCCCGATTGTCTCCTTTTTTTCCCGGCCACCGCGCCCGCGGCGTTTCCCCAGTATCCCACGACCCATTCGGTCCAGCGCCTGCGGGCCTTTGTCGAGGGTACAAGATGACCGCCCGTCCCCACCTGCTCCTTTTCAATCCCGACCAGTTCCGCTCCGACGCCTTGGCCCATCTGGGGAACCCCCAAGCCTCCACGCCCCATTTCGACGCCTTGGCCCGCACGGAGGGCCTCTCCTTCCGCCACGCATATTGCCAGAACCCGGTGTGCACGCCGAGCCGCTGCAGCTTCATGACGGGCTGGTATCCCCATGTGCGGGGCCACCGCACCATGTTCCATATGCTGCGCCCCGGGGAACCCATGATGCTCCAGATTTTGAAGGAAAACGGCTATTTCGTTTATTGGGGCGGGAAGAACGACCTCACCCCGGGCCAATTGGGCTACGAGGCCTATTGCGACATCCACGCGAAGGTGAAACCGAAGGCGAAGAACCCCCACGGTTGGAACGAGTGGCGCGGGCCGAAGAACGGGCCGGACTGGTATTCCTTCCTCACCGGGAAATTGACGTCTCCACCGGGGGAGACGGAGTACGACGACGGGGATTGGGGCCATACCCACGCCGCCGTGGATTTTATCCGGCGCTACGATGGCGAGAAGCCGCTTTGCGTCTACCTCCCCTTCTCCTATCCCCATCCCCCCTACGGGGTCGAGGAACCCTTCTATTCGCTCATTCCCCGGGACGGGTCCTGGAAACGGACCCCCGCGCCGGCGGACTGGTCGGGGAAGCCCGCGCTGCTTAAGGGCACCTTCGACCGCCAGCATCTCGGCCATTTCGACGAGGCGCGGTGGAACGAACTCAGGGCCGTCTACCTCGGCATGTGCGCCCGCGTCGACGCCCAATTCGCCCTGGTGAGAGCGGCCCTCGTCGAACGCGGCTTCTGGGAGAACACGGGGGCCTTCGTCTTCAGCGACCACGGGGATTTCACCGGCGATTTCGGCCTCGTGGAGAAGATGCAGAACACCTTCCAGGATTGCCTCACCCGCACGCCCTTCCTCATGAAGGCCCCGGCGTCCTACCCCGTCGAACCCGGCATCCGCGAGGGCCTCGTGGAGAACCTCGACTTGTCTGCGACCATCTATGAGCTCGCCGGGATCAAGCCGACCTACACCTCGTTCGGCAAATCTCTCCTCCCCCAGCTGGCCCGACCGGGGCTCGAGCACCGCGATGCGGTCTTCTGCGAGGGCGGGAGGCTCCCGGGGGAGGCGCACGCGAAGGAACTGGAATCCACCCGGAACATGGTCGACCCTTCCGAATCCCTCTATTGGCCCCGGGTGGGCCTGCAGCAGGGGGACGGCCCCGAGCACGGCAAGGCGGTAATGTGCCGCACCCGAACGCGGAAGTACGTCCGGCGGCTCCTGGAGAAGGACGAACTCTACGATCTGGAGAAGGATCCCGCGGAGACGCGCAACCTCATCGAGGATCCCGCCTACGCCTCAGATCTCGCGGCGCTGCGGGAACGGCTCCTCACCTTCTTCATGGAAACCGGCGATGTGGTGCCCTGGGTCGGTGACGCGAGGTAAGAAAGCCTGCGGCCGGGCCGCGAATCGCAGCCGTTTCAGGGGAAGAAAGAGAGGCCGGCATAGAGGGCGAAATCGGTGGTGGCCCGCTGGGCCTCCAAGTTCTCGGTGATGCCGAGATCGATGCGGGCATGGTTCCCCAGGCCGATGCGCGCGCTCAGGTTGAGGAGCGAGTGGAACCCCGGGTACTCATCGATATTGGCGATGAGGCGGCTCGCCGCGTTCACCTCGGCCACCAGGGCCCAGAGCGACCCGGGGCGCCATTCCACCGCGGCGAACGCGTGGAGGCGCGCAGGCACGAAGAGGATGCCGAGGACGGGCCCGGGATCTTGGACGGTGGCGCCGAGCCCCCCGTAGAAATTGAGGTGGGCGCCGAGGGGGAGATTTCCGACGGTCTCCACCGCAGCGCCGAAGCCGTGGCCGGCGAAGACCCCCGTGCCGGTCGGCAAGGCGAGCAGGGGCAGGAGCGCCAGGGCCGCACCGCCCGCGTTGTCGCCCAGGATACGCCAACGCACGCCCCATTCCAGGGATCCCAGGCCGAACCCCGATCGATCGGACCAGGAGAATGGGGCCCCGTCCACCAAGCGGCCCATCGACACGGAACGCATTCTGCACGAAGGCCGAGCGATCGCCGTCGGGGAAGCCCGTTTTCCCGTGCCAATCGGCGATGGGGCCGTCGAGTGCGCCCCCGCCGCGCCCTTCCACGCGCAAGTGCATCGACAGGTCGAGGTTCTTGGCCAGGCCGTAGCGCACCGTGGCGGCGAGGAGCAGGGTTTCACCGTCCAGAAGGTAGCGTCGCCAAGCGGGCGCTTCGCCTGGCGCGCTTTGAACCTGGGCGAAGGTGCTCGACCAGAGGGCGGAACTTTCCACCGCCCATTTCCCCTTTCCCACGGTGAAGGGCGCGACCGCGCCCAGGGTGAGGCGCGCCTGGGCGAGGAGTTGCCCATCGCGGATCTCGGGCGGCCCCAGGGGCGCGGCGTGGAGGGCCGCGAGTAAGATACTTCCCAGAAGCGGGGCGAAGGGATTTCGCGGGAACATGGGTGGACGGCCCAGATCGGTGGCGGGCCGCAGGCATTCTATCCCGCGCCGATGGGGTGCGGGCGCGGGACTCAGGCCTTGAACTTCTCGCGGTAGGCCGCCGGCGTCCATCCCCTCGATTTCTTGAAGACCTTGTGGAAATGGGAGAGGTTCTTGAAGCCGGCCTCCAGGGCGATGCGCAGCACCGGGTCGTCGGTCTCGGAGAGTGCGCGGCACGCGCGGGCTAAGCGAACTTCTTGGACATAATCGACCCAGGGGCGCCCGACATGGCGGCGGAACCACCGGCTGAAGGCCGAGGGCGCCATGCCCGTGCGATCGGCCACAAGGGCCTGGTCGAGGGCTTCGCCGGCATGGGCGTGGATATAGGCCAAGACCGGGGCGATGGCGGCGGAGGCGACGCTGGCCGAGCGGGAGACGCAGAGTTCCCGCACGCGGCATTCCTCCGCCAGGCCGGCCAGGAGCGCCAGGAGATCGGTGAAGCGCCGCGGGCTCGCGGGGGGCCGGTGGGCGAGTTCGCGGAACGCCTCGGCGGCGGAAGCGGCCTGCGGGCCGTCGAAATGGAGGCCGCGATCGCCGCGCTCCATGAGGCGGCGCACGCCGTGCCATTCTTCCATGCGCAAGATCGTCTCGAGATAGGCCGGGAGGATCTGGAGGACCACGGATTCCACCGGGCCGCCGGCGGGCTCCGAACTCCAGGTATGGGGGAGCCCGGGCCCCAGGAGGCAGAGGTCCCCGGGGATATAGGCCTCCACGCTCTCCCCAACATAGCGCAGGCCCTGGCCCTTCACGATGAGGGTGAGTTCCCATTCGGGATGGTGGTGGTAGTGGAAGGGGAAATTGGACAAATGGAAGGAGGCGCATCGGAATGAGGCGCGGCGATCGGGGAGCACGGCCTCGAAGGCCGGGGAGAGATTCTCGCACTCGGGGAAGGCCCGGGGCGGCGTGGGCGCGTGGTAGAGGTGCGCCGTCAGGATGCCCATGAGGTTCTCGGCGTCGAAGGGGATCTTCCCGAC
>JAFLEE010000057.1:0-32504 GCA_017302015.1 Spirochaetota bacterium
GGCGTGCTCCATTTCTGGTAATCGATGTCGTAGACGCGGTCGCGGGAATCGGTGCGGGCGAGCAGGTTGAAATAATCCTTGGCCGAGTCGCGCAGGTTGAACTTGGAGCGCACGAGGCCCAAGTAGAGGAGCGCGTCGTTGTAGTAGGGCGTATCCGGGAGCTTCTCCACCACGTAGCGCAGGGGCTGGGAGGTGGTCTCGAGGTCGTAGGTGGCCCCGCGGAATTTATACCGGGTGATGCCGAGCCAGAGGTAGGCGCGGGCCTTGCGGGTCTTGTCGGTCTCGATCTTCCCGGCGGCCAGGAAATGCTTCTCGGCATTGGCGACGAGCTTCTCGCGGGCGTCGGATTTGGTCATGAGGGCCGTGACGAAATAGGCGTTCCCGGTGTAGTAGAGCGCCGTGGCGTTCTTGGGATCGATCTTGGCCGCGAGGACCTTGCTGTACTGGTGGAGCGAGATCCACTTGACGATGTCCTTCTCCGAGGCGTACTTCACGGCCGGCGCGGGGGCGACGGGTGCTTTGCCCCGGGGGGCGCTCGGGGCGGCGAAGGTCGGTTCCCCCTCTTCGGCCATCACCCCGGCGGCGGATTTGTTCGTCGAGCGCGAAGCGCCGCGGGCGCCGTCTTGGCCGCCGACCCCTTCGTTCTCCTTCAGGAGCGTGAGGGCCTGGTCTCCGGCGCCGCTTTTGCCCCGGTCCCCCAGCAGGCGATCGAGGCTATCCCCGCCCCTTTTGCAGGAAACCGCCAGGAAGGCCAGCGGGATGGCGAGGAGCAGAATTCGTTGTAGTTGGACCATGGCAATCCTCCGGGGAGGGTCTCTGTCCTTGATTAACGGAGCGGAAGCCCGGGGACGTTAGTAAAAAACCGGTGTTTTTACTATAATCCGGGATGGCCCACGGGGATGTTTCCGAGGATCTGGCGGCCCGGCTCGACGCCAACCAGACCCTCCTCCATTACCGCATCATCGACCTCCTGGGGGAGGGGGGCGCCGGGGTCGTCTACAAGGCCCGGGATACCCGCCTCGACCGCATCGTGGTGGTGAAGATCCTGAAGAATAGCTTGGCCAGCCAGGAAGGCGGGCGGGAACGATTCCTGAGGGAGGCCCGCCTCGCCTCGGCCCTCGACCACCCCAATATCGCCGGCATCTACAATATCCACGAGTGGAACGGCACCGACTTCATCGTCATGCAATATGTCGAGGGGGTGCCGCTGAATCGCATCCTCGCCGAACGGAAATTGGACCTCCCCACCGCCCTCTCCATCATCCTCCAGGTCGTCGACGCCCTCTCCCACGCCCATGCCCGGGGCATCGTCCACCGGGACATGAAGCCCTCCAATATCCTCATCACCGAATCCGGGCAGGCCAAGATCCTCGACTTCGGCCTGGCCAAGCGCAGCGAACGCGAGGGCACCGAGTCCGCGGAACCGGAGCGCCAAAGCGGGCTCATCGGCACGCCGCTCTTCATCTCCCCCGAACTCGCCCGGGGCGAGGCCGGCGATGCCCGCACCGACATCTTCTCCACGGGCATCGTCCTCTACCAACTCCTCACCGGCAAACTCCCCTTCACCGGGAATAACCGCGCCGAGGTCCTCGAGGCCGTCACCCGCCAGGAGCCCGCGCGGCCGACCCTCGTCAATAGAAGCCTGCCCGCCCGCTTCGACGCCGTGGTCCTCAAGGCCCTCGCCAAGCGTTGCGAAGACCGCTACCAGTCGATGAAAGACTTCCAGGACGACCTGGAGGACCTCGGCCGCGACCTCTTCCAGGAGGGGGGCTCGGATCCCACCGGTACGGGGAGCATCGCCCGCAAGCTTTTCCGCCGGGCCGAGACGCGCCGAGCCGAGGGCCTCCTCGGACGCCTCATGGGCCGCGTCTTCCATTGGAACGACGGGGGCGAGGGGCGCCAAGCCCCGCTACTTCCCGACCTCGCCCGCGAACGGCGGCGTTTCACCTCGGTGGCCGTGCTGCCCTTCTCGGGCGTGGGGGCCGATACCGGGGGAGCCTCCTTCGGAACCGCCCTCAGCGACCGCCTCTCCGCCGAATTGGGCCGCCCGGGCGGGCTCTCCGTCACGCCCTGGGTCATGGTCGCCGCGGCGATCCGGGAGAACGGCGATCCCCTGGTGGCGGGCCACCAGCTCGGCGTCCAGACCGTGCTCACGGGCACCTTCTTCCATACCGCCAAGGGGCTGCGCCTCTCCCCCCAACTCCTGCGCGTCGAGACGGGCGAGACCCTCTGGAGCGACGCCCTCGACCTCGCCGGCGGCGACGCCCTCGCCCTGGCGGACCAGGCCAGCGCCCGCATGGCGCGGGTGCTGCGCGAGATGCACCTGGGCAAGGCCCGCAGCCGCGACGAGACGGAGCAGGCCGAGGCCTACGAGTGCTCGCGGCGAGGGAAGTACCTGCAACTCCGGGTGAACACCTTCGCCGGGCGTCGAAAGGAACTCGACCTCGCCGTGGAACTCTACAAGCGGGCCGTCGACCTCGATCCCGCCTACGCCAAGGCTTGGGGCGAACTCGGGGTCTGCCAACTCACCTATATCTTGCGCGGCTACGGCGACGATTCCCACGCCGACCTGGCCGAGTTCTATTTCGACAAGGCCCTGAAACTCGACGGCGAACTCTTCGAGCCGGCCCTCTTCCGCCTGCCGCTGCTGCTTCGCGCCGGCCGCAAGGAAACCGCCCGGGCCCAATGGCGCCTGCTCTCCCGGGAGTATTCCGGCGACCCGCGCCTTCTCACCCTCTCGGTGATGCTCGGGCGCTATGACGGGCTCTACGAGCCCGCGGTCCGCGCGACGCACCTGCGGGACCGCATCTACCCCCTCGCCGCCGCCGAGGGCCACCTCGACCGCGCCCGCCTGCTGCTGTGCCAGAACAACCCGCGGGAAGCCCTGGAGGAACTCGCCAAGGGGCTCTCCATCGAGCCGGGCCACGCCGACCTGCGGGCCTTCCACGGGTACGCGCTCTACGCCAAGGGCGAGATCCAGGCGGCCACCGAACTCCTCGCCCGGCTGGCCAAGGAAGACGACGAGGCCATCCTCCCCCGCATCTTCCTCGCCATGGCGGCGGTGCGCCTGGGCAACCACCGCCAGGCCTTCAATCTCCTCGATCGGCGCATGATGGGCTTCGGCCGCGTCTGCGGCGAGGCGGCCTATTGGATCGGCGGCATCTACGCGGCGCTCTTGGAGAAGCCCGAGGCGCTGGCCTGGCTGCACCGGGCCGTCGCCATGGGCTACGAAAATTATCCGTGGTTCGCCATGGACTTCAACCTGCTCTCCCTCCGCCAGGAGACCGGTTTCGTCGCGCTGCTGGCGGAACTGCGCCAGAAATGGACCATGCTCCGCGACCAGCGCCTCGACGAGACCCTGTAATAAAAAACCCGGCCAGAGCGGCCGGGTTTTTCGCGCCGGGAAGGCCCGGCGAGGATTGAAAAAGGGATCAGTAACGGCCGCCGCGGTCTCCGCCGCCGCCGTAACCGCCACGGTCGCCGCCGCCGCGGGGGGGACGATCGCCTCGGGGAGCGAACCCGCCCTCGGTCTTGGGGCGGCTTTCGTTGATGCGCAGCGCGCGGCCGCCCACTTCTTTGCCGTTCAAATTCTTGATGGCATTGTCGCCCTCTTCGCGGTTCGGCATTTCGACGAACCCGAAGCCGCGAGACTGGCCCGTGAATTTATCGGTGATGATCTTCACCGAAGCCACGGCGCCAAACTGTTCGAACTCGGCCTGGAGACCTTCTTCGGTCGCCGAGTAGGCGAGATTGCCCACATAGATGTTCATTTGAACTCCAAGAAAAAAAAGATTTTTGAAGGGAAGAGTGAAGGACTTAACAAGGTCGAACGAGTATTGGTCGGCGCGGTTAAGGCATCCCCTGCCTTTCGGGGCTAATTATAAACCGGCCATTGGTCGAACACAAGTAAAAGTTGCAAATTTTTATAATCACCATGGTATTTCTCCGGCCGTCAACGAGCGTTGCAGGATAAGTTTCCACGGCGCGCCAAGCGCGTGGAAGACGCCTTTCAATGGAGGAACGTGGATAGTAAGATTTTTGAACCCATGGCCTCAAGAATCTCCGTTTTTTTCAAGAAACCCGAATACGATAGCGCCGCGCGCCACCTCACCAAGGAGATGCGCCAGGCCTTCCCCTCCCGCAAGGGGGTGAGCGCCGAAACCGCGCGCACGTTCCTGGTGGAGGGCCCCGGCGACCGGGCCTTCCTGGGCGAGGCCGCCGCCCTCATCTTCGCCGACCCCATCATCGAGACCGCCGAACTGGGAACCTGGCCCGAGAAGCGCTTCGATTTCGCCGTTTCCGTCGGCTACAAGCCCGGGGTCACCGATAACACGGCGCGCACCGCCGCCCAGGCCCTCGCCGACTATGCCGAAACCCGAAAGATCCCGGGCGAGTGGAACGTCGCCTATTCGCGCCTCTTCTTCCTGCGCGGCTTCGCCGACGCCGGCGAGGTCAAGGCCTTCATCACCGGGAACGTCCTCAACGAACTCATCGAGCAATTCGAGCTCATTTCCGCCGGCGATTGGAAGGCCGGGCGGCGCTTCTCCGATACGCTCCAGGCGCCGCATTTCGAGCGGGGGGCCCCCTACGAGACCCTCCCCTTGGATATCGAGGATCCCCTCCTCACGCGCCTCTCCCGCGACCGCATCCTCTCCCTCTCCCTCGAGGAGATGAAGGCCATCCAGGGGTACTTCGCCGCCGCCGGGGAACGGCGGGAGAAGCGAGCCGCCCACGGCCTGGGCCCCCACCCCACCGACGTCGAACTCGAGGCCATCAGCCAGACCTGGAGCGAGCATTGCAAGCACAAGATCTTCGCCGCCCGCGCGTTCTACCGCGACAGCCATAGCGGCGAGCAGCGCACCATCGACGGCCTCTTCAAGACCTACATCAAGGCCACCACCGAGCAGATCGCCAAGACCCGCCGCGACCTCCTCTCGGTGTTCACCGACAACGCGGGCATCGTGGCCTTCGACGACGAGTACGCCTACGCCCTGAAAGTCGAGACCCACAATAGCCCCTCGGCCCTCGACCCCTACGGCGGGGCCATGACCGGCATCGTCGGGGTCAACCGCGACATCCTGGGCACGGGCCTCGGCGCCCGGCCCATCTTCAATACCGACGTCTTCTGCTTCGCAGACCCGTCCTACGACGGCAAGGTGCCGGCCAAGCTCATGCACCCGAAGCGCATCTTCCGCGGCGTCCACCGCGGCGTGAAGGACGGCGGCAACGAGTCGGGCATCCCCACCGTCAACGGGGCCATCGTCTTCCATCCGCGCTTCCTGGGCAAGCCCCTGGTCTTCTGCGGCACCGGCGGGCTCCTGCCGCGCACGGTGCGCGGGCGCGATGCGGTGGAAAAGCCCGTGCCCCCCGGCTCCCTCATCGTCATGGTGGGCGGGCGCATCGGCAAGGACGGCATCCACGGCGCGACCTTCTCGTCGGCCGCCCTCACCGAGGCCTCCCCCACCAGCGCGGTGCAGATCGGCGACCCCATCACCCAGAAGAAGATGACCGAGTTCCTCATGGCGGCCCGCGACCGGGGGCTCTATATCGGCCTCACCGACAACGGCGCCGGGGGCCTCTCCTCGTCCCTCGGCGAGATGGCCCAGACCAGCGGGGGATGCCGCATCGATCTCGACCGGGCCCCCCTCAAGTATCCCGGCCTCAAACCCTGGGAGATCCTCATCAGCGAAGCCCAGGAGCGCATGTCCCTTTCGGTCGACCCCGCGCGGTGGGAAGACCTCCTGGCCCTGGCCCGCCTCCACGAGGTCGAGGCCTCGGTCGTCGGCGAGTTCACCGACTCGGGCTATTTCCACTGCACCTTCGAGGGGAAGACGGTGTGCCTCCTCGAACTCGAGTTCCTCCACCACGGCCTCCCGCGCCTGCACCTGCGCGGCGTGTGGAAGCGCCCCACCCTCGCCCCGCCCGATCCCAAGATCCTCCAGGTCGAGAACCAATTGGCGCTGCTGAAGAAGATGCTCGTGCGGCCCAATATCGCAAGTAAGGAGCATTGGGTTCGACAGTACGACCACGAAGTGCAGGCGAGCACCGTGGGCAAGCCCTTCACCGGCGTCGACCGCGACGGGCCGGGCGACGCGGCCGTGCTCAAGCCGCGCTTCGACTCTTGGCAGGGGCTCGTGGTCTCGTGCGGCCTCGCCCCGCGCTATAGCGACATCGATGCACGCGCCATGACCCTCGCCGCCGTTGACGAGGCCATGCGCAACCTCATCGCGGCGGGCGGCGACCCCGCCACCGCCGTCGGCCTGGATAATTTCTGCTGGCCCGACCCGGTCTCGGGGGAGGACAACCCCGACGCCGAGTTCAAGCTGGCCCAATTGGTGCGCAGCTGCGAGGCGCTCCAGGAGGCCTGCCTCGCCTACGGCCTGCCCCTCATCTCGGGGAAAGACTCGATGAAGAACGATTACGGCCGGGGCAAGGAGCGCATCAGCGTTCCCCCCACCCTGCTCTTCACGGCCGCGGCCAAGATCGACGACGTGCGCCGCTCGGTGACCACCGACCTCAAGAAGGCCGGCAATGCCGTCTACCTCCTCGGCCTCACCCGCTCCGAACTCGGCGGCAGCGAGTTCCTCGCCGAGCGCGGGCTCCTCGGCGACCGGGCGCCCGACCTCGACGCCGCCGGGCTCAAGGCCAATCTCGCGGCCTACCGGGCCCTGCACCAAGCCATGAAGAAGGGCCTCGTGGCCTCCTGCCACGACCTCTCCGACGGCGGCCTGGCCGTGGCGGCGGTGGAGATGTGCTTCGGGGGGATGCTCGGGTTCACCCTCGAACTCGCCAAGGTCCCCGTCGAGGGCCTCCCCAGCGATACCGAAATCCTCTATTCAGAGAGCCTGGGGCGGCTCCTCGTGGAGGTACCGCCCGCCCGGGCCAAGGCCTTCGAGGCGGCCATGAAGGGCACGACCTTCGCCAAGGTCGGCCTCGTCGCCGCCAAGCCCGTCTTCACCGTCAAGGGGCGCTCCACCCGGGGCCTGCTCCTCGAGGTTCCCGTCGCCCCGCTCAAGGACGCCTGGAAGGGCGCCCTGGTCTTTTGAAGTTCCCCATGAAAACCAAAACGCCCCCCAAGAAATCCGCCCGCCCCCGAAAATCCCCCAAGGCCGCCCCGAGGCCCCCGGCGAAGGGGAAACCGAAGCCCTCGGCAAAGGCCGCCCGATCGAAGGGCGGAGCCCGCGCCTCGGGCGTGCGCGTCTGCCTGCTCACCGGCTTCGGCATCAATAGCGACCGCGAACTCGGCGCCTGCTTCGAGCGCGCGGGGGCCGTGGCCGTGCCGGTGCACTTAAGCGAATTGGTCTCCCAAAAAAATCCCCTCGACAGGTTCCAGATTTTCGCCATCCCCGGGGGCTTCAGTTACGGGGACCATCTGGGTTCGGGGCGCGTGATGGCCACCCGCCTGAGGCTGGGCTTGGGCGAAGCGCTCCACGCCTTCGTCGCCCAGGGGAAACCCGTGCTGGGCATCTGCAACGGCTTCCAGGTCCTCGTGAAGGCCGGGTTCCTCCCCGATCTCTCGGGGAAGGGGAACCAGGAACTCACCCTCACCCATAACGACAGCGGGCTCTTCGAAGACCGCTGGGTGCACCTCGCCGCGGCCCCCAAGAACCCGTCGATATGGTTGGCGGGCATCCGCAGCCTCCAACTCCCCGTGCGCCACGGCGAGGGGAAATTGGTGGTCCCCGACGAGGCCGCCCTCGGGGCGCTCCGCGCCGCCAAACTCGACGCCCTCCTCTATACCGATGCCGGCGGGGCCCCCACCCAAGCCTATCCGGCCAACCCCAACGGGTCCGCGGGGGCCATCGCGGGGCTCAGCGATCAAAGCGGCCTCGTCTTCGGCCTCATGCCCCACCCCGAAGCCAATATGATCCGCCAGCACGAGCCCCAATGGCAGCGGGGGAAGCCGTCCCTCATCGGGCCCGCCGCCTCCGCCCTCAAGGCCGACGACGGTTCCGGCATGGCGCTCTTCTACAACGCGGTCGCCTATTGCCGCAAAAACCTCTAAAGGCGCCGCGATGGGCGAGGTTTTCGCGGGGCGGGCGGTGAGGATAAAATCGGGTCGGCCCCGTCGGCCCCCAATGGAGCACTGGTGATGGACCCCAAGATCAAATCGCGTGTGGAAGCCTGGCTCAGCGGGCCGATCGATGAGCCGACCCGGGCGCAGATCCGCGCGCTCATGGCCTCCAACGAAGCCGAACTGGTGGACGCCTTCTACCGCGACCTGGATTTCGGCACCGGCGGCCTGCGCGGCGTCATGGGGCCGGGCACCAACCGCATGAACATCTACACGGTGGGCATGGCCACCCAGGGCTTCGCCGCCTACCTCAAGAAGCATGTCGCCGGCGCGATCAAGGTCGCCGTCGCCTGCGATAGCCGCAACCATTCCCCGCTCTTCGCCCGCACCGCCGCCGACGTGCTCACGGCCAACGGCATCCACGTCTACCTCTTCGACCGCCTGCGGCCGACCCCCGAACTCTCCTTCGCGGTGCGCCACCTCGGCGCCCACGGCGGCATCGTCGTGACGGCCAGCCACAACCCCAAGGAATACAACGGCTATAAGGTCTATTGGAACGACGGGGCCCAGGTGCTCCCGCCCCACGATGTGGGGATCATCGAGGAGGTCCGCAAGGTCACCTCGCTTTCCGACGTGGCGCGCGGGGCGAACGCCTCCCTGCTCACGACCATCGGGGCGGAGGTCGACGAGGCCTACCTGAAGCGCGTCCAGACCCTGTCGGTGAACCCGGCCGTCATCCGCAAGCACCACGACCTCCCCATCGTCTACACCTCCCTCCACGGGACCGGGGTCACCCTCGTGCCCGAGGCCATGAAGCGCTTCGGCTTCACCCGGGTGTCGGTGCTGGAGAGCCAGGCCACCCCCGACGGCGATTTCCCCACCGTCGTCTCCCCGAACCCCGAGGAGAGCGAGGCCCTGCGCCTCGCCGTCGCCGAGGCGGAGCAGCGCGGCGCCGAACTCGTGCTGGCCACCGACCCCGACGCCGACCGCGTCGGCATGGCCGTGCGCGGCGACGACGGCAAGATGCTGCTGCTCAACGGCAACCAGGCCGCGACCTTCCTGCTCCACTACCTGCTGGGCGCCTGGAAGAGCGCGGGGAAACTCGACGGGAAGCAGTACGTCGTGAAGACCATCGTCACCACGGCCCTCATCGCCCGGCTCGCCGAGCGCTTCGGGGTCGAATGCGTCGAGGTGCTCACCGGCTTCAAGTACATCGCCGAGATCCTGCGCCTGCGCGAGGGGAAGGCCGAGTTCATCGGCGGCGGCGAGGAATCCTACGGCTACCTCGTGGGCGATTTCGTGCGCGATAAAGACGCCGTGAGCGCCTGCTGCCTGCTGGCCGAGGCGGCCGCGTGGGCCCGGGAGCAGGGCAAGAGCCCCTGGCAGATGATGAAGGAGATCTACCGCGAGTTCGGCCTCTATAAGGAGAGCCTGGTCTCGCTGACGAAGAAGGGCATCTCGGGGGTGGAGGAGATCCGCCAGATGATGGCCGAGCTGCGCGCCCACCCGCCCCGCACCCTCGACGGGCAGAAGGTCGTGCGCTTCTGCGATTTCGGCCAGCGCCGCGAGACCGACGCCGCCGGCGCGGTCAAGCCCATCGCCCTCCCCCAGAGCGACGTGCTCCAATTCCACTGCGAAGACGGCTCGGTCGTCACCGCCCGCCCCTCGGGCACCGAGCCGAAGATCAAGTTCTATTTCGGCGTCACCGGGAAACTCGAGGACCCCGCCCGCTTCGCCGAGGCGTGGACCGCCCTCGATACCCGCGTGGCGCGCCTGAAGAAAGAACTCAAGCTGGGCTGACGCGGGTGGCGCGCCTCCTCGCACTCGTGGGCATGTGCGGCGCCGGCAAATCGGTGGCCGCCCGTTGGTTCGAGGGCCGGGGCATCCCCGGCGTGTACTTCGGCCGCCTCACCCTCGAGGAATTGGAGCGCCGCGGCCAAGCCGTGACCCCGGACAGCGAGCGCGCCATGCGCGAGGAACTCCGGCGCGTCCACGGCATGGCGGCATTCGCCGTGCTCTCCATCCCCAAACTCCGCGCGCTACTTACGAAAGGGGGGGAGGCCTACATCGACGGGCTCTATTCGTGGGAGGAATTCCTGGCCCTGAAAAAAGAGTTCGGGCCCGTCATCCGCCTCGTCCACATCTGGACCGACCGGGCGCTGCGCTACGAGCGGCTTTCCCGGAGGGCCGAACGGCCGCTTGACGCCGCCCAGGCCGAATCCCGCGACCTCAGCGAGATCGAGAAGCTCGCCAAGGGCGGGCCCATCGCCTTCGCGGATGTCACCGTCACCAACCATGGTTCCCCCGAGGCGCTCGCGGCCGCCCTCGAGGCGGCCATCGAAGGTCTCCGCTGATGGCCGGCCGCCGCCCCGCCCGAAAGGTCCGCTCCCGCCGCGGCGGCGCCTCCACGGTGAAAGATCTGTTGGGGGGACGCCGCGCCTTCGTCATCGCCGAGGCGGGCACCGCCCACAATGGTTCGCTCAAGGCGGGGCGCGAGCTCATCGACGCCGCCTGGCACGCCGGGGCCGCCGCGGTGAAGTTCCAATGGGTCATCGCCCGGGAGATCCTCCATCCCCGGACCGGGGCGGTGGATCTGCCCGGGGGGTCCATCCCGCTCTTCGAAAAATTCCGGTCCTTGGAGCGCCCCGCTTCGTTCTACCGATCGCTCCAGGCCCATTGCCAGCGCCGCGGGATCCTCTTCCTCTGCACCCCCTTCGGGCCGGAAAGCGCGCGCCTCCTGGGCGCCCTAAAGCCGCGGGCGGTGAAGATCGCCTCCCCCGAGCTCAACTTCCGCACGCTCCTCGCGGCGGCCGCTGGACAGGGGAAGCCCCTCATCATCTCCACCGGGGTGACCACCTTCGAGGACCTCGTCAAATTGCGCCGCCGCCTCTGGGCCCTCGGCGTGCCGGCGGGCCAGGCCCAGCTGCTCCATTGCGTGACCCAGTATCCTGCCCGGGAAATGGAATACAACCTGCTGCTGCTGGCGACCCTCCACCGCGACCTGCGCCTGGGGGTCGGACTCTCCGACCATACGACCGACCCCCATTTCCTGCCGCTCCTGGCGTACACGGTCTGCGCCCTCACGAACCAAGCTTTCGTCCTGGAGAAGCATTTCACCCTCGACAAGCGGGGCGCGGGCCTCGACGACCCCATCGCCATCGATCCGGAGGAGCTCACCGGCCTTTTGGCCGGGCTGGGCGATCTCGTCCCCCGGACCCAGGATTTTCTGCGGCGTGAACCCTTATGGCGCAAGGATTTCACCCGGGCGCTCGAGGCGCGCGGCGCCGTGATGAAGCGCATCGCCCGGGACTTCGCCCACCGCCTGCTCCCCGAGTACGACGGGGCCCGCATCGCCGCGGCCCTGGGAGACGGCGTGAAGCGCCTGGCCCCTTGCGAGGCGCCGAATTACCATACCACCCGGCGCAGCCTGCGGGCCATCCGGCCCATCGCCTACGGCGAACGCCTCAGCGCGAAGAATACCGCTTGGCTGCGCTCCGAGAAGAACCTCGCCCCCGGCCTCCCCGCGGGGGAGGCCGAGATCTGGGGCCTCGTCACGGCGACGCGCAGTCTCGCCGACGGCGAAGCGATCCGCGAGGGCGATTTCACCCCGGTCGCGCGCCGCTGACGCGCCTGGGGAAAGTCCGGCCCGATCAGGGAGGACCGGAGAGGGAAGCGTCCCAATCCTTCCACACGGGGCGGTAACCGCGCGCGGCGAGCATCCCCGCGACCTCCGCCGCGCTGCGCTCGTCGCCGGACTCGAATTGGGGGAGCACCCCGTCGCCGCAGGTATAGCCGCCCGGGTTGGTGCGGCTCCCGGCGCTCAGGTGGGTGGTCGCCAGGGGGAAGACCGCGTCGCGGAACGCGGGGGCCTCCCGGGTGGAGAGGAGGGCCTCGACGCAGGGGTCGGCGAGGCGCCAGGCGCACATGAGTTGGACGAACTCGCGGTCGGAGATGGGGACCTTCGGCTCGATCCCCCCCTCGGCCGGGCGCATGCGCGGGAACGAGATGCTGAACTCCATGCGGGGATGGCGCGCGCGCAGGAAGGCGAGATGGCGCAGGGCGAGGACGCTATCGGCGCGCCAATCCTCGAGGCCCACGAGCACGCCCAGGCCGAATTTCCGGATGCCGGCGCGGGCCGCGCGCTCCGGGGTGCCCAGGCGCCACTCGAAGCGCGATTTATTTCCGGCGGGATGGTACTCCCGCCAGGTGGCGCGGCGGTAGGTCTCCTGGTAGAGCGAGACCGCATGGAGGCCGGCGGCCCCCAACGCGGCGTAGTCCGCCTCGTCGAGGGGTTGGCTCTCCAGGGTGATATGGTCGAAGATCGGCCGGGCCAGGGAGAGCGCGTTGAGGAAATACGGCAGGCGGACTTCGTTGGATTCCCCGGTGACGAAGAGCACGTGTCGGTAGCCCATCGCCCGCACGGCGCCGCACTCGGCGCGGATCTGCGCATCCGTGAGGATCACCCGGGGGATCTCGTTGCCCAGGGCGAAGCCGCAATAGCGGCAGCGATTATGGCAAACGTTTGAAAGATAGACGGGGACGTACATCCGCACCGCCCGGCCGAACCGCCGCAGGGTGCTCTCTTGCGCGGCGCGCGCCATCGCCTCGAGGTAGGGCGCGGCCGACTCGGAGACGAGGGCCTTGAAGTCTTCCACGCTCCGCGCGCGTCCCCCCTGGAGGGCGCGCTCCACGTCCGCGGCCGTCTTCGCGCGGATGCTCTCGGCTTCCCGGTCCCAATCGAGGGCGGCCAGCGCCTCGGCGAAGGAGGCGGGTCCGGCCGCCACCGGGCGGGAGGGCCCCAGCGCGCCCATCATCTTTCGGCGAAGGCGCGGGAGGCCGCGAAGACGAGTTCCTGGAAGGAGCCGCGGGGATCGAAGGCCCAGGGCGGGAAGAGGCGAAGGAGCGCGAGTTGCAGGGCGTTGAGGGAGAGCCACAAATTAAAGAGCGACAGGAAAGCGCCGGCGAAGCGGTAGAGCGCCTCGGCGAGGAAGAGGTCGAGGCCCCGGGCGGCAAGTCGACCGACGAGATGGGAGAGCGCCATGAGGGCGAGAAGCAGAAGGAGGAGGACGCAAAGCGTGAGCCCCCCGCGCTCCGGGGCATGGCGGAGGAAATAGGGGGCGCCGAAGAGGAGGCGGAGGAAACCCGGGAGGAGCATGGCGAAGGCCGAGAGGGCCACCCCGAAGGTGAAGAACCCCCGGGTGACCTTCACCGCCCCGCGGCCAAACCCGACCAGGAGCGCGAGGAAGGAGAGGGCGAGGAGAACCAGATCGACGGCCATGCCCGATTATCCCATTTCCCAAAAATCTGCTTAAGCTCCCGCGGCCATGGCCGAAAAAGGGAGAAGATCCCGGAATTTCCGGGATCGGGCCGGGGTCATGGATGACCCCCCGGGGCCCACAAGGATGTGCCATGATTCCCAGACTCCCCCGCCACGCGCCGGGCCTCCTCTTCCTCCTCATTCTCCTTCTGCTGGCGCCCCTTCGGGCCGCCACCACCGAAATTTTCGACACGCCCAACGCCTTGGGGCGCGATAAGGGCGAGGTCAGCGTCACCATCACGGCCTACGACGCCGGCGGAGTCAACCTCAAGGCGGGCTTCGGCCTGGCGCGCTTCCTCGAATTGGGCGTGGTCGGCTACGTCAACGGCCTCATCGGCGCCGGCTCCAACCGGGTCGAGATCCCGGGCATCTACGGCCGCATCCACGTGACCGACCAGCCCCCCGAGGGCTTCAATTTCGCCCTGGGTTACGCCCCCCTCTTCCACGGGAGTTTTACCGAGGGCACCAACCATCCCTACGGGCCCTACCTCGCCGCGAGCAAGGGCTTCTTCATCGCCTCCTCGGTGCCCCACCTCTTCAGTTTCGGCGTGGCCTGGCCCCTCGTGCCCGACCTCGGGAAACCCATGGGCTTCGCCTCCTTGGCCATCCATTTCGGCGCCGTCGTGGAGTACGGGGTGGAGATCACCGACCTGTCGTTCCAGCCCGCGGCGCGCTACGACTTCGTGAACAACCATTCCCTGCGCGTCTCCCTCGGGGAGAACTTCCAGGTGCAATTCGTCTTCCAGGTCGCGGCCAAATCGGCCCTGGACCCCTCCGGAGCCATCGCGCGCATGGATGCGACGACGAGCCGCAATTTGCGCATCGTCTGGCAAAACCAGTTCTAGGGACCGATGTCGCGAAGCCCTTGCGCCGAGAGGATCGGTGCACCGCGCGGCGGGATGCCTCGAGTCGTTCCTCCCCGAAGCCTCGGGGCTCCCGAGGCGCGTCCTATTTCGTAAACCGCTCTTCGACGAGTTTCATCATAGCCCGGAAGGCCTTGGGATCGAGGTCTTGCTTGGGCCCGATGGGGCTTTCGTCCAAAACGGAATGGTGGTGGGCCAGGCCGAACTTCGCGAGGTCGGCGGCCGCGAGCACGACCACCCGGCCCCCGCGGGTGAAGGTGATGCTGTCCTGGTCGTGGGCGATCACTTGGCCGGAGACCGTGTTGGAATAACTCGTCTTGCCCTCGCACTGGCAGGTGCCGCTGAGGTCGCCGACGGTGAACGTATAGAAGCAGGTGCCCCTTACCCCGGCGACCGTGGTGGGCGTCTGAAGATCGAGGCGCTCGTTCTTGGCGAGCTTGTTGACCTTGAGCCAGACGTTCCCGCCGAGCACCGAAAGATCGGCCCCGGACCGCTTGGCGCTCCTCACCAGGAAAACCGACAAGGGCTGTACTTCCGCGATCCCGAGCCCGTTGTGGAGATCCATGAGGGCGGCCCCGCTCTCGTCCGTCTCGACCCGATCTCCGGCCCGGACATGGTCCCCGGCCTTGAGCGCCACGCGCCGACCTTGCCGCACCGCGAAGACTCCCCCTTTGGCGTAAGCGATGGATCCCGCCATCTCAGGCGCGCCGAGGGAACAAGATGTAAAGATTGTGGTCGCGCATAGCAGCGCGGCGGCCAAAAAACGTCGTTTCATGGGGCTTCCTGATGGTGGGATGGGCTTCAATCTATTGAATTTCTCCCCTCCCGTCAAAAAGTTTTAGAGCCCGTGCTGGGCGATGCCAAGGAGCCCCTGAAACGACCCCGTCGATTTGATGGAGTCTCCGTCGATGGGAAAATGGATTTCTAATCGGAGGAAACATGGCCAACCGCTCCACGCCGTTTTTCATGACCCACCACGCCCCCCCGGGGGCTTGGTCGAGCCTGACGTTTGGGGTGCCGGGGCAGGGGGTGAGCCTGAACCAGGAAGTCAATGAAGTCGACATTTCGGCGGATCTCCTGGTCGCCGTGAGCCGGGGCCCGGGAAGGGTGAGGGCCCTGCCCTTCGTCACTGGTGCCTCGGCCCTCGACCCCGAAACCCTCCAACGGGAAGCGGCTGCGGGCACACTTGATGCCCGGCCCAATGCCCCCCGGTCCCGATGGTCCTTCGCACCGGAGGATGAAATAACCCGCGCCCTGGGACCCTGTTCGGACCAATACACTTGGGAAGACCTTTCCCTCACCGTGCGGCAACGGCCCTGCGAGTTTCCCGATTTTGAAAAAACAGGGGTCCAGAAAGGGGCCGCCGGGCATTCGCTCCTGCCCGCGGTGTGGTTGGAATTATCCATCGATAATCGCGCCTCGAAGGACCCGGCGATGGGGTTCATCGGCCTTTCGATTTTTAAGAACCGCCTACGGACCTTGGACCTCACCCACCCGGGAAAATTATGCGGGGTCGCCTATTCGGACCGGTGGGCCCTCGCGGCGGTGCCGGTGCCCGGGGCGGTGGGGACGATGCGGGACGGGGCCATCGCCCGCCACATCGAGCAAATGCGGCCGGCCATGGAACATAAGGGCCGGGAGGGGGGCGTGTGGTGCCGGGTGCCGCCGGGTGCCCGGCGCACCCTCACCTGCGTGCTGGCGTTCTACCGGGGCGGCGTCGCCACCCAAGGAGTGAAGGGCGTCTATGCCTATTCGGCCCATTGGCCCGAGGTCGAGGCCGTCGCCCTCGCCGCCTTGTCGGCCACACGGGCGGTGAAAGCCGAGGCCGAGGCCCATGACCGCATGATCGCCGCGGCGGGAGGCACCGGGGAACAAAAGGCCGTCTTTGCCCAAGCCGTGCGTGCCTATGCCGCCAATACCCAAATGACCCTGGCGGGGAAGAAAGTTCTCTATACCGTACTCGAGGGGATGTACTGCTGGCGAAATACCATGGACCTCTGCGCCGACCATTTGCCCTTTGAACTCTGGCGCAGCCCCTGGCTGGTGCGGAACCTGTTGGATCAATTTTTGGATCGCTACACCACCCGCGACCGCCTGCGCTTCCCGGGGCAAAAAGCCGCCCGCCCCGGGGGCCTCTCGTTCACCCACGATATGGGCAGTTACACCACCTACACCCCCCCGGGTACCTCTGGATACGAGCAGCCCGGCATCACGGGCTGCTACAGTTACATGACCCAGGAAGAACTTCTTAACGGCGCGTTCCTCTTGGGCGCCTACGCCCTCACCGGGGGCGACAAAACTTGGTGGGCGAAGCGCGGCAAGGCCTTGGTTTCGGTCCTGGATTCCATGGAAAATCGAGATCACCCCGTGGCCGCCCAAAGGGACGGCATCATGAAAGGGGAAAGCCTCTTGGTGGGCGAGTCCGGGGCCGAGATCACCAGTTACGACGCGCTGGACCATAGCCTCATGGCCGCCAGGGGAAACGGCTATCTCGCCGTGAAGACCTTCGCCGCGGCCCTGGTGCTCCAGGCCGCCTTCGCCCGCCACGGGAAAAAAACCGAAGCGGCCCGGGCGGGGGCCTATGCCGCCCGGTGCGCGGCGACCCTGGAGAAAGCCTTCGACGAATCGAAAGCCATCCTCCCCGCCAACCTCTATTCCCAATCCGAGAGCCGGGTGGCCGCCGCCGTCGAGGGCCTGGCGGTGCCCCTATTCCTCGGCCTGAAAAAGGCCATCACCGCCCACCCGGGCCTAGTGGAAAAACTGAAACGCCATCTCCATACCTGCCTGGTCCCCGGCCAATGCATCGACGCCGCCACCGGAGGATTGCGCCTGTCCAGCACCTCCCCCAATACCTGGCCCAGCAAGGGCATCCTGGTCCTTTATGTCATGGAGAATCTTTTTTCCATGGACCTGAAGGGGCGCTACGGATCCCTCCTGCCCGAACTCGTCGCCTGGTGCCAAGTCAGCGCCAAGGACGTGACCGTCAGCGACCAGATCCTATCCGACACCCGCAAGACCAAAGGCGCCCACTATTACCCCCGGATCGTCACCGCGGCCCTTTGGCTCAAACCCACCCTGAAAAACTAGGGGGGGGAGGCACGCGTGCGCGAATGGATTCTGGGGCGCACGACTCGTGCCGCTCCTGCATGAAATTTCTCGAATCCCCCACCCCGACTCCAACCAAGGCTTTTCAATCCTCGCACCCGAGTTTGAACAAAATGACCGCGCCACAACCCTGAAACCGCCCCGGCAAGTCTTATCCGCACCCATTCGCGCCACGGCGAATCTCGACTCCATGTGGATTGAAGAAGCGAATCCCGAACCCATGCGCCGTGTAGAGTCCCTGCCGAGCGCCTCAGCGCCAAACGCATGACCCGCAACCCAAGCGCCGTGCGGGAGTCCCCCGAGGAGCGCCTCAGCGCAATCGAACTACACGCATCGAATCTAACCCGCTGGCGCTGCGGCGCGGAGAATGTGTTCTGCTCAACTCTTAAATAATAACTGGAAATGCGGAGTCGTTTCGGTGGGTGCTCGATGGAGGTACCCTTGCCCCAAGCGCCGTGCGGGAGTCCCCCGAGGAGCGCCTCAGCGCCAATCGTAATACCCGCATCGGATCAAACCCGCTGGCGCTGCGGCGCGACGAGGGGGATTCCCGCACGGCGCGGGGATGAGGCCCCCCATCGAGACCCATCTTTGCAAAATTGGGGCTGACACGAGTCGAACGTGCGACCTAAAGTTTAGGAAACTTCCGCTCTATCCATCTGAGCTACAGCCCCGAGGGAACCATTCTACCATTTCACAAAGCCGCGAATCCGGGAAAAAGGGGGCGGAAAAGGCCATCTGGGTGTATAATGGCTTCCCTTAACGGGCGTTTCCAGAAAGCAACCGGCTTCTTGCCCACGGGGAGGTTTCGCCGGAGAGACCCCTCGTTATCCGCCCTGGAGTCCGGTCGACTCCAAGTAGTTCGCCGTATTAGGCCCTTCCCAGGGCGCCATGCGGTCGCGCGAAGTTCCCCCCGGGGCCAAGATGGCCCCAAAAAACGCCGCGGCGACATGCCGCACCAGGCGTTTTAAAGGAGTCCCCATGGCCGCCGAGCAGATCACCCTCACCGCCAGCATGCTGCCCTCCCTCCCCAAAGCGAAGGGCGTCTACGCCATCTTCGCCCGCAATAAAGAGAACGGGAAGCCATGCCATTGCAAGTTCGTCGGCGAAACCGATAACCTGCGCGGCGAGACGTCCGCCCACTTTTCGAAGAACGAGCCCAACGAGGGCCTGCGCGTCTTCATGCAATCGGGCAAGACCAAACTCCTTCTCTATCAACTCCTTCCCAATACCTCCAAGGCCGAGCGGGGCAAGACCGAGAAGGAATGGGTGAAGGAAATGAGCCCCAAGTTCAATAAGAAAGAGAGCTGAGCCGGGCTGCAGATCCACGGGCGCGCCAACTCGCACGATGGGCGCGGCCGCCCGCCGGATGGCGAATCGCGCCTTCCTGGCGGCGCTATCTGGTTTTGTGTCATCCTGTCATCCGGTCGGTCGCCAGACTGGGCCCTCCTGGCGCGGCGACCGATTCATGTCTTCCTGTCATTCGGTCGGACGGCTTTTTGCCGCCTCCTGCGGCGCCGTCCGATTTGATGTCATCCCGACATCCCGCCCGACGCCTTGTCGCACCCTCCGGGTGCTGGCGCCGGGTTTAATGACCTCCTATCATCCTGTCGGATCGCCTATCGCGCCCTCCGTGGCGCTGCGATCCGATTCATGTCTTCCTGTCATCCGGTCCCCCCGTCAGGCGATTTTTTCGTGGATGCGCAGCAGCGCCTCCACCACCCGGGGATCGAATTGGGTCCCCGAATGCTTCTTCAATTCGGCGACCGCCATCGGCACGCCCAGGGAGGCCCGGTAGGGACGGTGGGAGGTGATGGCTTCCCATACGTCGGCCACGGCGATGATGCGGGCCTCCGGGAGGATCGCCTCGCCCCTTAGGCCCTGAGGGTAGCCCGTGCCGTCGAGGCGCTCGTGGTGCTGCTGGGTGATGCGCGCGATGGGGGCCTGGAACTCGATCCCCTTCAGGATGTCGAAGCCCGCCTGGGCATGCTCCTTGATGAGGGCGAACTCCACCGCCGCCAGGCGGCCGGGCTTGCTGAGGATCTCGGTGGGCACGTAGAGTTTCCCGATATCGTGGACGAGGGCGGCCATGTGGATGCCCTTGACCTGGAAGGGGGTGAACCCCATCTCCACCGCGATGGCCGAGGCGATCTCGGCGACGCGCCCCTGGTGGCCCGCGGTGTAGGGGTCCTTCTTCCCGATGGCCGATGCCAGGGATTCCAGGCTCTCATCCAGCAGGACCTCCAGGGCGCCGGTATAGAAATAGAGGAGATTGCGCAGGGAGAGGATACCGATGATGGCCCCGTCCTCCGTCACCGGGAGATGGCGGAACCCGTGGGCCTTCATGAGCGTGATCGCCTCGAAATGCGTGGCCGAGGCGGGGATGGAGATGATGGCCGCCGTCACATAGCGGCGCACGGGCTCGCGGGCGAGTTCCACCGGGCGGGAAAAATCGATCTTGCTAAAGAGGTCGCGTTCGGTGAAGATGCCCGCGGGTACCTCCCCTTCCACCACCAAGACGGAGGTCTTGTTCCCCCGGCGCATGCGCTCCACGGCGCTCCAGACCGAATCGTCGGGCCCCACCCGGATCATATCGGATGTGACGAACTCGCGGATGGTCTTCATGGTGCCTCCGTCCCGGGAGCCATGGCCACTGGCGCCTGATCGCCCGGACCGCCTTCCCGCGCCCGCCGGAACAACGCCCCGGCGCACCCCTTGGGCCGACCGATGGCTCGTCCAACGAACACGGGAACCTGGGACCCGAGTCGCACAGCGCTCCCGGGGTTCATTCTACCTTTCGGCCGGAAAACTTTCGGATCCCGGGTTTCCGGCCGATCCGCTCGATCCGAGCTTGCACTGGGATTGGCCCGAGCCCCATGGCCCCCCAGCATCCGCGGCCGAGTACGGAGGGAGGCGCGCACCACAAATTTTTGGATCGGGCGGGGATCTGGAGCCTCGGATCTTGGAGCCTCCTTCAGGGGAGCTAAAACGGAACGCTTCACGGGAAAGCAAGTTTCCCCGATGGCATAATGGGCCTCCCACCGGAAACCCCATGCATCCCACTCGAATCTTTCCCCTGCTCGGCATCCTCATCCTCACGGAGTTCGCCATGGCGCAGCAATCGCGGCTTTTATTCATCGGCACCCAGACCCGCCTCGGCGGCAAGGGCATCTATTCCCTCGCCATGGATGCGTCCACCGGCGCCCTCGGCGAAGCCCAGGTGGCGGTGGAATGCGAGAACCCCACCTTCATCGCGCGCCACCCCTCGAAAGATTTCCTCTACGCGGTCGCGGAAGTCGCCAATCGGGACGGCGGCGGGGCCGTGAGCGCCTTCCGCGTCGAGCCCGGGCAAGCCAGACTCTCCCCCCTCAATACCGTGGGCTCGGGCGGCAAGGGCCCCTGCTTCGTCTCGGTGGACGGCGGGGGCCGCTGGGCCTTCTCCGCCAATTACGGAAGCGGCGCCCTGGCCGCCCTGCCGATCCTCCCCGACGGGTCCCTGGGGAGCCCCAGTTCGGTCATCCAGGACGAGGGCAAGGGCGCCCACCCCAAGCGCCAGAGCGGGCCCCACGCCCACTCCATCAAGATGGATCCCACCGGGCGCTATGCCTTCGCCTGCGACCTCGGCATCGATAAGGTGCTCTCCTTCAAGATCGATCCCGCCGGGCCGAAACTCGTGGCCAACGACCCCAGCGCCTTCGCGACCCATCCCGGGGCCGGCCCGCGCCACTTCTCCTTCCACCCCTCCGGAAAATGGGTGGTCATCGCCAACGAACTCGATACCACGGTGACTTTCTGCCGCTACGACGGCGAAAAGGGCCTCTTCACCGAACTCGCCTCGGTTCCCGCCCTGCCCAAGGAGATCGACGCCACCAATAATTCGCTCTCCGAGATCGCCTTCCATCCCAGTGGGAAATTCTTCTACGCCGCCAATCGGGGCCACGACAGCATCGCGGTCTTCGAGACCGGCGATCCCACCCTGCCCGGCTACGCTCCCCGCCTCATCGAGGCCATCCCCTGCGGGGGGAAGGTGCCCCGGCATTTCGCCCTGAGCCCCGATGGGCGCTTCCTCGTCACCGCCAACCAGAATTCGGGGAATCTGGCGGTCCTCGCCGTGGACGCCGCGACCGGAAGGCTCAAACCGACCGCCGTTTCCGTGGCCCTCCCCGGGGCCTCCTGCGTCCTGTTCTATTGAAGGCACCCGCCGTCCATCGGGGATCCCCCGGCCAGATTTGGTTGAAATTTCACGGGGCATGGGGTAAAGTAGGCCCTGGACGCGGGATTCCGCATCCACCCAGGCGGCCCTTTGCGGGGCTGTTTTGAAAGAATCGACCGGGATGGGAGCCTCTTCGCCCCTTTCTGGGTGGCGCGGCGACCCGGAGCCTAATTTTTAGGCCTTTCCACCGAGTTTCCCGCCTTTCGAACCCTTTCAAGCATCCTAGACGATTCGAGTGAGCAATCTCGGGGTCCGTGCCCGCGAGGTTTCTGCTTCGTTTTTATAGGTGCACCCCCTCCCCATGGAGGGTCGACGAGATTCGGGGGGCCATGACGGCCCCCTTAAACGCCGCGGAAAACATCCCCCACCAGGCGTGCAGGAGGCTTCTATGGACCGCCGAGTGGTCATCACCGGAATGTCGACGATCAACCCCCTCTCCGACGACCTCGAGGACTATTACGCCAAGCTCATCGCCGGGAAATCCGGGGTTCGGGCGTGGAAATCCATCGACCTCTCCAAGGTGGAGAACAAGGTCGGGGGCGACCTCGGCGACTATGATTGGGCCGCCGCCCTCGGGAAGCTTCAAGACGTGCTGGGGGACGATTTCAAGCCCGTGCGCAAACTCTTCAAATTCGGCACGTTCTCCAGCCGCCTCTCCATGCTCACCGCGCTGGGAGCCTGGAAAGACGCCGGGCTCTTCGCCCCCGGGGCGCGCAAGGGCGAAGATCCGTACCGCACCATGTCGGTGGTGGCGGGGCACAACCTAAACAGCAATTACATCGCCAAGTGCTGGGAGCAATTCCAGATCGAGCCCGAGCACATCCCGCCCCTGGCCTCCGTCGAGGCCATCGACAATAACGTCCCCGCCCTCATCACCGAACTCTTCAAGCTCCACGGGCCGGCCTACACCGTCGGCGGCGCCTGCGCCAGCGGCAATCTGGCCCTGCGCGACGCCGTGCGCGATATCCGCATCGGCGAGATCGACCGGGCCGTCGTCTGCGGCGCGGTCTTCGACGTCTCCCCCACCGACATCATGGCCTCGAGCATCATCAACTCGGTGGTGGTGAAGCCCGAACTCCAGGCCGACCCCTCCCAGGCCAGCCGCCCCTTCGACGTGAAGCGCAACGGCTTCGTCTATAGCCACGGCTCGGCCACTCTCATCGTCGAGTCCCTCGAGAGCGCCCAGGCCCGCGGCGCCCGCATCTGGGCCGAGGTGCTCGGCGTGAAGGCCAGCGCCAACGGGTGCCACCTGCCCATGCCCGGGGCCGCCCACCAGGCCTGGGCCATGCGCGGCGCCATCCAGCAGGCCGGCATCGATCCCAAGGAGATCGGCTACGCCAATTGCCACGCCACGGGCACCCCCGCCGGCGACATCGAGGAACTCCAGGCCATGCGCGAGGTCTTCGGCAAGCACCTCTACGACATGAAGCTCAACGCGCCGAAGTCGATGCTCGGCCACACCTGCTGGGCCAGCCCCCTGGTCGAGACGATCGGGGGCATCCTCCAGCTCCGCCACGGGCGGCTGCACCCGACCATCAACATCTCCAAGCTCGCTCCCGAGGTCGACGTCGATGTCTGCGCCAACCGGGCCCAAGACACGAAGGCCGACACCATGATCAAGAACAGCTTCGGCTTCGGCGGCCTCAATTGCTGCTCCGTCATCCGCACGTGGAAGGAGAAATCGTGAACGCGTTCATCACCGGCGGCAGCCGCGGCATCGGCCGCGCCATCGTGCTCAAATACATCCAAGAGGGTTGGGGCGTCGCCTTCACCTACGCCGGCAACAAGGCCATGGCCGAAGAGACCCTGAGCCTCGCCCGGGCCCAGAAGCCCGGCTGCGAGATCCGGGCCTACGCCATGGAACTCAAGAACGCCGACGACGTGGAGAAGGTCTGCGACCAGGCCATCCGCGATTTCAAGACGGTCACCACCGTGGTCAATAGCGCCGCGACCCTGCGCAACGGCGCGGCGGTCATGATGAGCACCGAAGACTGGAACGAGGTGATCGCCGTCGACCTCTCGGGACCGTTCTACGTCGACCGCTCCTTCCTCATGCAC
Source organism: Spirochaetota bacterium (assembly GCA_017302015.1). Lineage (GTDB taxonomy): Bacteria > Spirochaetota > UBA12135 > COTS27 > JAFLEE01 > JAFLEE01. The sequence goes on from JAFLEE010000057.1 coordinate 23,568, forward strand.
ATGATCGCCAACCGCAAGGGGCGCCTCATCCACCTCTCGAGCCTGGCCGCCGGGGGCTCCTCGGGCCAGGTCAATTACGCCGCCGCCAAGGCCGGCCTCGACGGCCTCAGCCAGACCCTGGCCAAGGAGTACGGCGCCAAGGGCATCACCTCCAACGTGATCACCGTGGGCTACGTGCCCACCGATATGACGAAAGACCACATGTCGAGCCAGCTCCAGGCCTTCTGGCTCGAGCATTGCCCCGCCCACCGCGTCGGCACCCCCGAGGAGATCGCCGGCCTCGCCTATTACCTGAGCACCGATCCGGCCGCCTTCATCTCCGGCGAGAATATCCGCGTCGTCGCCGGTCTCACCTACGCCCCCTGACCCAGATGACGAACCCCGACTTCCCCGTGCGGCCCCCGGCCGCGAAACGCCTTCCCCAGGAGACACCATGAACCGCGTCGGCATCGAGAAGATCAACCTCTACGGCACCTCCATGTGCCTCGACCTCGGCGACCTCGCCGTGGCCCGCGGCAAAGACCCCCAGAAGGTCGCCCACGATTACCTCATCACCACCCGCTCGCTCAACCCCGTGTGGGAAGACGCCGTGACCATGGGGGCCAACGCCGCCTTGGGCATGCTCACCGAGCAGGACAAGAAGGACATCGGCATGCTCATCGTGGGCACCGAGGGCTCCGTGGACTTCGGCAAGCCCATCAGCACCAATATCCATTCCCTCATCGGCCTCGGCCCCCACGTGCGCAATTACGAGACCAAGTTCGCCTGCTATTCCGGCTGCGCGGCCCTCGACACCGCCGTCAACTGGGTGGCCAGCGGCCTCAATAAGGGCAAGAAGGCCCTCGTCATCGCCACCGATTTCTCGCGCAAGCACTTCAATCTGCTCGAGGAGTTCGTCATGGGAGGCGTCGGCGCGGCCTACCTCGTGAGCGAGACCCCGAAGATCCTCGAGTTCGAGACCGCCAAGAAGGGCACCTGGACGACCGACATCTACGACACCTTCCGCCCCACGGCCGTCGACGAGGTGGGGAACAACGAGGTCAGCCTCTTCAGCTACATGGACGCGGTGACGGGCTCCTACAACGAGTACCTGGCCCAGAACACCGATACGGTGGATTTCAACACCTATTTCAGTTATTTCGTCTACCACACCCCGTTCCCGGGGATCACCTACCAGGCGCACCGCACCCTCTGCCGCGACCACGCCCCGAAGAAGAAGCCCGAATTGCAGGACGATTTCGACCGCCGCGTCACCCCCGCCCTGCGCTTCGCCAAACGCGTGGGCTCGTGCTATGGGGCCTCCAATTTCGTCGGGCTCGCTTCGGTGCTCATGAGCAAGCCCGACATCAAGGAGGGGACGCGCATCGGCTTCTTCTCCTACGGTTCCGGCGCCCTGGGCGAGTTCTATTCGGGCAAGGTCCTCCCCGGCGCCCACGAGATCGTGAAGGCCCAGAAGATCGACGAGGCCCTCGACGCCCGACGCCGCTGCACCGTGGCCGAGTACGAAGCCACGGAGAACCTGCGGGAAACCTACATCGAGAACCCCAATTTCGTCCCCGATACCTCGCTCCTGGGCGGCTGGTACCAGAAACATTACGCCGGAAGCGGCCTCGTGGTGCTGAAGGAAGTGAAGGACTTCTACCGCACCTACGTCCGGGCCTGAGGCCCCTCCCCGGGGAAACCCGACCGGAAAGCATGCAAGAGAACAGCGTTAGCTACTTAGCCGACGGCGGCCTGGGCCTCGTCACCCTCGCCGACCCCGACGGGGGAAACCGCCTCTCGGAAGCCCGCCTGACCAGCCTCAAAAAAGCGCTGGAAGCGGGCCTCCAAGACGAATCCGTGCGGGTCCTGCTCCTGCGGGCCGGCGGCGGGCCGGGCAAGCCCTGGTGCCTCGGCATGGACCTCGACCTGCTCCAGGGCAGCCTCGCGGGGGCCTCGGGCGGCGAGCGGGAAGGCGGGGTGTCCGCTTATGCCGATCTCCTCTACTTCATCAGCACCTGCGCCAAGCCCGTCTTGGCCCTCATTGGCGGCCCGGTGATGGCCGGCGGCGTCGGCCTCGCCGCCGCTTGCGACGGGGTCTACGCCGTCGCGGGGGCCAGCTTCGAGCTCACCGAGGTCTTCTACGGCCTCATCCCGGCCAACGTGATCCCGTTCCTCCTAGGGCGGCGCATCGGCATGCAGAAGATCAAGCACCTGGTGATGAGCGCGCGCAAATGCACGGCGGAGGAAGCGCGCGCCCTGGGCCTCGTCGACGAACTCCTGCCCGCCGACGATCCCGACGGCGCGCTCAAGAAGGCCCTGCGCCCCTATTTCCGGGCCGCCCCCTCGGCCCAGAAGGCCACGAAGGAATTCCTGGAGGCCCTCGACGGCGAGACGATGGAGGAGGGCCTCGTGCGCGCCCAGCGAACGATCCTGGGCCTCATGGCCTCCGAGCCCGTCGGCCACGCCCTCGGCGCCCTGAAAGCCGGCGAGACGCCCCGTTGGTTCTCCCGCCCCCAACCCTCCCATAAACTCTTCTTCCCCGACTAACGCCGAGGTGGACCCCATGACCAAACCCATCGACTGGGACCTGGACGACAAGAAGATCGCCACCCTGCGCATGCAGGATACCGAGAACAAGAACGTCTTCTCCCACGCCTTCGTCGAGGCCTTCCTCGCCACCTTCGACGAGATCGAGGAGGCCGAACCGCGCGTGCTCGTCATCCGCGGCCTCGACGACGTCTTCTCCGGCGGCGCCGACCGCGAGAGCCTCATGGAACTCGCGGCGGGGAAGATCGTGGTGCGCGACCTCGTGCTCTCGGAGCGCCTCATCCACGCGCGCTTCCCGATCATCGCCGCGATGGAGGGGCACGCCATGGGCGGCGGCCTCGTCATCGGGCTCTGCTCCGACATCGTGCTGATGGCCAACGAGAGCCGCTACGGCGCGGTCTTCATCAACATGGGATTCACCCCGGGCATGGGCACGACGACGTTGCTGCCGCTGCTCGTCGGCCCCTACCTCGCCTCCGAGATGATGATGACCGGCCGCCGCTACCGCGGGAAGGAGCTCAAGGGCCTCGGGGTGCACGTCAACGACATCCTCCCCAAGGCCGAGGTGCTCCCCAAGGCCCGCGACCTGGCCCTCCAGATCGCCGAGAAGAACCCGAAATCCATCGCCCTCCTGAAGGCCGCCCTCAGCACGCCCAAGAAGAAGCTCCTCATCGACGCCCGGGCCCAGGAAGACCTCATGCACCACCTGAGCTTCGGCTTCCCCGAGACCAAGGCCATCATCCACGAATTCTACGCGGGCAAATAGCGCCCCGCCGCCAAGGACGACCATGATCACCATCGATTTTTCCGGCAAGACCGTGCTCATCACCGGGGGCACCAAGGGCATCGGCCACGCCGCCGCCCGCAATTTCGCCCAGGCCGGCGCCCGCCTCGTGCTCACCTACAAATGGGGCAGCGCCGACCTCGACGCGGTGCGCAAGGACTTCATGGCCCTCGGGGCCCCCGAGCCGATCTTCGTCCAGGCCGACGTCTCGGTGGACGAGGACACCGACAAGGTGATGGGCGAAATCGCCAAGGTGGCCAAGAAAGTCGACGTCTTCATCAGCAACGTGGGCTACGCCGCCACCATGCCCACCCTCGACGCCTACAAGAAGCGCTCCCTGTTCAAGACCCTGGAGTACTCCACCTGGCCGATGGTGGAGTATACCCGGGCCATCCGGAAGCATTTCGGGTCCTACCCGGCCAAGGTGGTGGGCATCTCCTCCGACGGCCCCGACCACTATTACCCCGGCTACGACTTCGTGGCGGCCAGCAAGGCCCTCCTCGAATCCCTGGGGAAGTACCTCGCCGTGCACCTCCTCAAGGAGGGCAGCCGGGTGAACATCATGCGCTTCGGCACGGTGAAGACCGAGAGCTTCACCGCCATCTTCGGCGAGGAGTTCTTCAGCCATGTGGTCGAGGCCGGCCTCATCACCGAAGACCTGGTGCTCAAGCCCGCCGATTGCGGCAAGGCCGTCTTCGCCCTCTGCTCGGGCTTCATGGACGCCGTCAACGGCCAGGTGCTCAACGTCGATTACGGCCTGCCCTTCTCCGACAACAGCATGAACCGTTTCATGGCGATGAAAGCCAAGGGCGGGCCGTCCAAGGCTTGATGACGGCCTTCGGCGGGTTTTTTTCCCCGTCCCTCGGAACCGCCCTCGTGCCTCCCCCCGGGTCGCGGCGACCCAGCATTGGGCTCCGGGGTCTCGGGGACGCGGGACCGCGAGGTGCGCCGTCTCGGCCGCGCAGCCGCGAAGGGCGGCTTTGTTTTTTCCCCCGACCCCGTCGCGCCATTTTCCGCCCTCCTGGATCCCCAAAAGCGGGGAATTCCCGGGGGATGAATAAAATCCCGAAATAGTTTATACTTGTCGCTTCCACAGAAACCCATCCGAGGAGCCCGGGCATGACCAAGCAGGAAATCGTCGACGTCATCAAGAAGAACATCGCCGACAATCTCGACGATATCGACGTGAAAGACATCGACCCCACCAAGTCCATGAAGGACTACGGCGCCAATAGCCTCGACATCATCGAAGTCGTTTCCTGCTCCATGCGCGACCTCGACATCCGCATCCCCCGCTCCGAACTGGCCGACATCGGCAATATCGACCAGCTCGCCGACAAATTCCTCGAGAATATCGGCAAGAAATAAATCCTCCCGCGGCGACTCCGGCGGCCCGCGCCGCCGGGGCTCCCGCCCCCCGGTGACCCCATGGCCGATTCCAAAGCGACGAATTACAGTCTCGCAGATTTCCACTTCAACGACAGCAAGGACGTGCTGGCCGCCCCCGCCGATTTCGAGGCGTGGATGGCCCACCCGGACGTGAAGCAGGCCTTCGCCTTCTTCTTCCAGCAATTCCTCGCGGCGCCCAAGGCCAACACCGAGATCCTCTCCGGCGTCGACGGCAAGCGCCGGCGCATCGTCAACCTGACCTCCTACAATTATCTGGGTCTCGCCACCCACCCCGAAGTGCTCCAGGCCGTGAAAGACGCCGTCGACCAGTACGGCCTCTCCGCCTCCGGCGCGCCGCTCGTTTCGGGCACCACCGACCTCCACGTGAAGTTCGCCCGCATGCTCGCCGAGTTCAAGCAGAAAGAAGACTGCCTCCTCTTCTCCTCCGGCTACGGCGGGAACGTGGGCGCCATCCAGGGCATCATGCGCAAGGGAGACGTCGTCATCATGGACGAGAAGGGCCACAAATCCCTCGTCGACGGCGTGACCCTCTCCGGCGCGCGCCTGGTCACCTTCGCCCACAACGACATGAACGACCTCGAGGCCAAGCTCGAGGCCCATAAGGGCAAGCGCCGCCTCATCGTCGTCGAGGGCGTCTACTCCATGGACGGCGACCTCGTGAAACTCCCCGAAGTCGCCGCCCTCTCCGAGAAGCACGGCGCCCCCATCTTCCTCGACGAGGCCCACTCGTCGCTCATGTTCGGCGCCGGCGGCCGCGGCGTGGGCGAGCATTTCGGCATCGAGCACAAGGTCGGCATCAGCTACGGCACCCTCTCCAAGAGCTTCGGCGGCGTGGGCGGCTTCATCTGCGGCAACGCGGGCCTCCTGCGCTACATGCGCGGCTACGCCAGCGCCTGGAACTTCTCCTGCGCCCCGAGCCCCGCCGTCGTCGGCGGCCTCATCAAGGCCCTCGAGATCGCCACCCGCGACTCCAGCTTGCGCGACAAGCTGTGGGCCAACACGAAGTACTTCAAGGATCGGCTGACCACCATGGGCCTCAATATCGGCCATTCCGAGAGCCAGGTGATCCCCATCATCGTCGGCAATTCCGGCGAACTGCTCTTCAAGATGGCCGGCGAGATGCAGCTCGCGGGGCTCTTCCTGCAGCCCGTCGACTACCCCGCCGTGCCCGCCCACGCCCGCCGCTACCGCATCTCCATGTCGTCCCAACTCACCAAGGAAGACCTCGACATGGCCCTCAACATCATCGAGGACGTGGTGGCCAAGGGCCTCAAGAAGTCGGGCATCGATTACATGTCGATCAAGCCGTGATGACCGCGGACGAGGCCGAATCCCTCCTCAAGTCCTTCCGTAAAAAGCCGCTCTTCGACGAGGGCGCCTTGCCGGTGCGCTGGCGCTACGGCGCCCGGGAAATCGAGCAACTCATCCCCCACCGCCCTCCCATGCGCATGGTCGACACCCTGCGCGGCTACGATCCCGAGGCCGGGCTCATCGCGGGCGGCCGCTTCCTCGACCCCGCCGATCCCGTCTTTTCGGGGCATTTCCCCGGTTTCCCCGTCTATCCCGGTAACCTGACGGTGGAGAGCATCGGGCAGCTCGGCCTGTGCATGTTCTATTTCGCCGCCTCCGGGAAGACCGCGATCGACGCCGCGGCCAAGCCCGCCCAGGCCCGCGCCACCCGCATCCGCGGCGCGCTCTTCATCGAGCCGCTCCTGCCCGGGGAAGAAGTCGTCCTCCTGGCCAAGAAGCTCACCCTCGACCCGTTCGGCGCCTCGGTCATCGGCCAAGCCATCGTGCGCGGCAAGGTCGCCGTGGTGTGCATCGGCGAAGTGATCCTGTTGGAGGGATGACCCGGCCCTTGACTTGTTCCCAATTTGGGAATAGACTTTCTTATGCGGGTGATCGCCCTCAAGACGCTCCGGAGCTTCTGGCTCGAGGCCGGCCACTCCGATGCCGAGCAGGCCCTGCGCGCTTGGCACCATGAAGCCAGGGAAGCCGAATGGAGGAATCCGCGCGATATCAAGGTCCGTTACCCGACCGCGAGCATCCTGCCAGGGAACCGGGTCGTCTTCAACATCAAAGGGAACAAGTACCGGCTCGTCGTGGCGATCAAATACGATTTCAACCTCGTGCTCATCCGCTTCGTCGGCACCCATGCCCAATACGATCAAGTGAACGCAGGGGAGATTTAACGATGAAACCCATCAAATCCGAATCCGATTATCATTCGACCCTGGCCAGGATCGAATCCCTTTGGAACGCCAAGCCCAATACCCCCCGGGGGGATGAACTCGAGATCCTCGGGATCCTGGTGGAGGAATACGAGCGCCGCAAGCACCCGGTGCTCCCGCCGACTCCGATCGAAGCGCTCAAATTCCGGATGGAGCAACTGAACCTAAAGAAATCGGATATCGCGCCCTACCTCGGCGGAAGGAATCGTGCCACGGAAGTGCTCCAAGGGACCCGTCCCTTGACCGTGAGAATGATCCGCGAGATCCACAAGCACCTTAAGATCCCCGCGGAAGCGTTGATCGGCTGAGCGCTCGCGCCGGTACCTACCGGAAACGGCTGAGCACCACGCACGCGTTGTGCCCGCCGAAGCCGAACGCGTTGGAGAGGACGTGGTCGACGCCGGAGGCGTCGGTGCGCTCCTTGATGACGTGGAGGTCGATGGCGGGGTCCTGGTTCTCGACGTTCACCGAGGGATGGATGACGCCGCGCTCGAAGCACATGAGGTCGGCGATGGCCTCCACCGCGCTGGTGCCGCCGATGAGGTGGCCGGTCATGGATTTCGTGGAGTGGACGGGCACGCGGGAGGCGTAGGCGCCCAGGGCGTGGTGGATGGCCAGGCTCTCGATCTTGTCGCCGGCGGGGGTCGAGGTGCCGTGGCAATTGATGAGGCCCACCTGCTCGGCGGTGATGCCGGCCATGCGCAGGGAGTCGGTCATGGCCCGCGCCGCGCCGAGGCCCTCGGGATGGGGGGACACGAGATTATAGGCGTCGGAGGTGAAGCCGAAGCCGGTGAGTTCGCTGTAGATCTTGGCCCCGCGCTTCTTGGCGTGCTCCATTTCCTCGAGGCAGAGGACGCCGGCGCCCTCGCCCATGACGAAGCCATCGCGGTCGCGGTCGAAGGGGCGGCTGGCGTGCAGGGGATCGTCGTTGCGCTGGGAGAGGGCCCCCATGATCCCGAAGCAGGCCATGCTGGGCATGGTGAGCACCGATTCGCTGCCGCCGGCGAAGATCGCCTCGGCCATGCCCATGCGGATGAGGGAGGCCGCGAGGCCGAGGGCGTGGTTGGAGGAGGCGCAGGCGGAGTTCACCGAAAAGGACGGCCCCTGGAGGTTTCGCTCGATGGAGAGCACCGCCGAGGCGGTATTGGGGATGACGTTCGAGACGTAGAAGGGGCTGATGAAATTGAGCCCCTTCTCGTTGATCTGGGTGATCTGGCCGTAATGGGTATCGAGCCCCCCTTCGCCGCTGGCGATGATCGCGCCGTAGCGGGTGGGGTCGGCGTCGATCTCGAGGCCGCTATCGGCGATGGCCTGCATGCCGGCGCAGGCGCCCAGGACGACGAAGCGGTCCATGCGGTCGAGGAGTTTCTTCTGGCGGAAGGGGGCCTGGTAGCCCGCGGGAAGGGTGACCGTCGCACCGATCTGGACGTGGAAATTTTCGAGGAGGGGATGGTCGAGGCGGCGCACCCCGGAGTGGCCCTGCTCGAGGGAATCCCAGAAATCGGCGACGTTCGTGCCGATGGGGCACACGACGCCGAGGCCGGTGATCACGACGCGCTTTTCCGTTCGACTCATCGGGCAGGCCTCTTTCGCGGGACTTCCCGATTCCTTCGACGCGAACGGGAGGAGAATTATATCTTGCTTTGCGCGCGGCGCCCGCCCGCGCACCGGCGGCGTCCACGGGCCCCCTTTCGGAGGACTCGCCGCGGAATCAGACGAAATGGAGTTGGGTTCTGCGGTCGATGAGCTCGCGGGCTTCCCGGTCGTCCACCCGGCGCAGCAGCATCGTTTCGAAGGCCACCAATTGGGATTCGATGTCTTCATCCCCGGGGATATCCAGGTGGTAATCGAAGGGCTCGCCGCCCTGCTTCCCGAGGATATGGATGGCGCGGTGCCCCGCGTTGTCGATGCGGATTTCGTTGATGAAGCGGGGCCCTTTCATAGGTTCCATCTTCGGCAAATTTCCCCAATAACTGAACCGAA
>JAFLEE010000057.1:32551-35723 GCA_017302015.1 Spirochaetota bacterium
CCCGCCTCATCGGAGACGCCCTCGGGGGTCTGAAATCTGGCCATCAAATACCGGTCCAAGCGGGGCTACAAAAAGCAATGCGAAGGCGGGGGTTGCCCCATTGTTTGAACGAGGATCATGTGGAGGCCCCGTGCCCCCCCCTAGGCGAGCCAACCGTCCTTCCCCTGGGCGGGCGGGGGACCTTCTTTCCCGGGCGATTTCCGGGGGGGCTTGGGCTCGAAATAGAGGCAATCTTCCCCCGATTGTTGGCGCACGTGGGCGGAGGGGAGCCCCTGGCACACCATCTGGAAGGCGCGGCACCCGTAGGGATGGCCGCCCTGCCAGGTGATCCAAAAATGCCTGCAAGCGCGGCAATCGACGGGGCGGGGCCGGGGACCGGTCATAGGCTCTAATACTAAAATGGGGGAGCCTTCCATGCCCATGCGCGATTTCAAACGCCTCCCCCACCCCATCGAACGCCTGGTCATCAAGATCGGCAGTTCGCTCCTGACCAAGGAGGGCCGCATCCACCGGGCGAGCGTCGCGAGGTTCGTCGATCTCATCGCGCGCCTTCGGGAAAAGGGCTGCCAGACCGCCCTGGTGACTTCGGGGGCGGTGGCCTCGGCGCGCCACCTGCTGCCGGTGGGCGCGGCGCCCACCCTGGCCCAGAAGCAGGCCCTCGCCAGCGTCGGCCAAGTCCACCTGATGGAACTCTACCGCAAGGAGTTCGAGAAGCGCGGCCACAAGGTCGGCCAGGTGCTCCTGAGCGAGTACCTGCTCAAGCACCGGCCCTCGTGGCTCAACGCGCGCACGACCCTCACGGCGCTCTTCGACCTGGGCGTCATCCCCGTCATCAACGAGAACGACGTGATGAGCGTCGAAGAACTCAAGTTCGACAGCAACGACGCCCTGGGCGCCGTCGTCTGCGGGCTGATGGACGCCGACCTCTACATCATCCTCTCCGACGTCGACGGTCTCTTCCGCCGCTTCGGCACCCCAGAACAATCCCTCATCGAGACGGTGCGCGGGGTCGACGCCTCGGTGGAGAAGGAAGCGGGCTTAAGCCGCAGCGCCGTGGGCACCGGGGGCATGGCGAGCAAGGTCTCCGCCGCGCGGCGCGCCGGGAGGTTCTCCGTCCCCACCCTCATCGCCAACGGGCGCACCAAGACCCTCTGGGAAGACCTCTTCGCCCGGGGGCGGGGCACCCTTTTTTATCCCCCGGATTGGACGGACGGGGTCTCCCCCGAGCATCGCCAGGCCAACCGCAAGAAGGCCTGGCTGGCCTCCACGATCCATCCCTCCGGCAAGCTCTTCGTCGACGGCGGGGCCGTCTCCGCCCTATTGGAGCGGCATTCGAGCCTCCTGCCCTCCGGGGTGCTTCGGGTGGAGGGCAATTTCCACGGGGGGGATGTGGTGGCCATCTGCGCCGAAGACGGCCGGGAACTCGCCCGGGGGGTGAGCGCCTACGCCTCCTACGAAATCCGCAAGATCCAGGGGCATAAGACCTCCGAGATCCCGGCCCTCCTGGGCTACCGCAACGCGGACGAGGTCGTCCACCGCGACAATTTGATGGTTCTCTAGCCCCCCGCAGGGGCGGAACCGTTCTAATCGTTTTCCGTGCCGGACCGAAAATGAAGGACGAGGGTCCGCCCGGACGGCCCTCCCTGGATCCTCATGAGCCAAGAACCCCTCCCCATTTGGAAACGCCTCGGCGCGAAGATCGCCCTCGGGTGCGCCGCCCTCGTACTGGCGGGCGGGCTCTTGGCGGTCTTCTCCCAGCCCGCGCTGCGCGAAAGCCTCTTCGGCGCCCATGCCTGGCGCATCGTCGGAAACCTCCTCGACGAGGGCACCCAAAAGGGCCCCTTGGCCATGGTGAACGCCTGGTGGAGCCCCGATACCTCCCAAATCCCGCTGTCCCGGGAGGAGTCCCTCTCCCGCTACCAATTGCGCCTCGTGGCGCGCAGCCTGGATAATTTTTTCCGTCTCCTGCTCACCGACACCGTGAAACTCGTCGACCACGAGGTCTTCCGGGCCCTGCTGGCCGAGGGGGGCCACGACCCCTTCCAAGAGAGCCACGGGCTCCTCAAGGAGTACTTGCAGGACAACCTGGACGTGATGGAAGTCTCGTTATGGACGCGCGACGGGGTGCGGATCTCTTCGATGCGCTACAAAAGCGCCCCGGAGTACCTCATCAGCCCCAACCTCCTCGCCCGCCTCGACCAGCGCGACAACGTGCTCATCAAGCATAGCAGCAGCCCCAACCTGGTGCTCGTCTCGGCCATCCGCCGCAAGGGGAAGGTCGTCGGCGCGGTCTCCCAAACGCTCTCCCCCCTCTTCTTCACCAAGATCCTCGATTTCCTCGGGGTGAACCAGCACGTATTCTACTTGAGGAACCGGGAAGGCGACCTCGTGGTGGACAATTACGGGGCCTCCCAATTCGTCGCGCGCCGGGAGAGCGGCCCCTCCTACGCCTTCTACCGAAAATTCACGACGGCGAAGGAGACCTCCCTCACCCTCAAGATCGACCAGGTGGATTACGATCTGGGGGTGATCGTGGAGAAGAACAATCTCGCCGGCCACCTGCTGGCCCTCGGCCTCTTGATGCTGTGCATCTACCTCGCGCTGCTCCTCGTACAACTCCTTTGGAAGCACGTTGGCCGCCTCGCAAAGGCCGCTTGGGAGGCCCGCCGTGCACCGGACCAGACCGAGCGGCCCACGCCCGCCATCCTCTCCCCCGCGGCCCACGATGCCCTGGAAGAGGAACTCGCGCGCCTGCGCCTGCGCGAGACGCCGCCCCAACCCGAGCCCTGAGCCGAGCTCCATGGCCCCCTTCCCCGCCACCCGCCGGGTCGCCCTCGCCGCGGCCCTCCTCGCGTCCATCCTGCTGTTCTTCGTGGCCCTCTGGGTCATCTTCCGCGGCCATATCCCCCACGTCTCCCAGCGCGCCTCGGTGCACCAGCGCGAATTGGAACTCACCCTCGCGCCCCTCTCCGAGGCGCTCACCCGCATGGAGGGCGGCGCCCGGGAGTTCGTCGACCGCATGGATCCGTCCCGGTTCCTCAAGACCGCCGCCGCGCCCCGCCCCGCACCGCCCCCGCCCGCGCGCAAAGGGAAGGGCGCCCACAAGGCCGCGCCCCGTCCGGCCCCCGCGCCCATCCCCACGCCCTCCTTCGACGGGATCCTCCCCGCCGCC
>JAFLEE010000058.1 GCA_017302015.1 Spirochaetota bacterium
GGCGGTTTTCCAGAAAACGGCCGAGGAACTCGATCCCGCGGCCTGCTTCGCGGCTTCCACCGCGAGCGGTTTCCACGGGTTCTGCGCGCCCTTGGCGCCCCTTCGCCGCAACCTGGAAACCCGGCGGAGCACCTGGATGGATCTCCTGGAGGAGCATGCGGGCTTGGGCGTGCCGGTCCTCACCAGCGACTTCGACCTCATCCGCAATAACCAGGAGGACACATCCCGCGCCCTCGATGAACTGGCCTGGATGGGGGACCACGCGTTCACCGATCTCGTGGTGACCCTCACCCAGGGGGCCCGTTCCTACCAGATCGACGACCAGGAGTACCTCATGGTGCTCCGGGCCTTCAAACGGATCGTGGAGCGAGCCCGGTCCGCCCGCGTACGGCTTTCGCTCCGGCTGACCCCCCGCCATGTCGCCGATGGGCTGCCGTCCGCCGACCGGATCCTGAAGGAGAGCCGCGATGAGAGCGTACTGCTCTCCGTCGACCTCCATGGGATGGGCGGCGAGGGCAAGATCGACGGCCCGGTGGCCGTGCGCTATTTCGCCTCCCACCTCGGCTTCCTTGAGATCGATCCCGCCGACCCCCAGGCGCCATCGTTCTACGCCTGGATGGCCGCCCAGCCGGCGACCCTCTTCCCCCGGGAGCCCACCTTCCTCTTCCGCGATAGCGCCTCCGCCGAGCGCAGCGGCACGCTCCTCTTCCAACAACTATTCGGAGCGCCGACGAAAGCCTCGAAGAAGGCCCCCGAGGAGCGCAAGGAACGACGGGGCGAGGCCCGGAAAAAAAACGCCGACTCCTTCCCCTATTGAGCGGAAAAAGCATGGACACCCAGATCACCGCCTTCATTCTCGATGTCTTCGGGAACGATCCTCCCCCCGAGATCCCGGGGAACCTCGAATCGGTCTACAGGGGCCTCGGGCGCCCCGTCGACGTCCAACGCGTCGACGGCCCCCCGGGAGAGGATCTCCTCACGCGCCTCCACCGCCAGAGCGAAGGGAGCGAATGGGTGCTCATCGGCCACGGCGACAGCGCGTTCTATAGCCTCCACGAATGCCGCCGCCTCGTCGAGGCCGTCCTCAAATACGACAACGATTGGGGCTTCGCGGAGAACCACCCCCCGGGGATCGTCTTCGACATGATCCGCCGCTCCGCCCTCCCGGTCATGGAGAACCTGCGGGCAAAGGGGAAACTGCCCTATACCCGCCCGTTCCTCGGCGAGATCCTGCTCCAGGACGTGAACCTCTTCGACCTGGAGAACCTCTATAGCGATGTCAACCTGCGGACCTTGCGCCTATCGTTCTTCCCCGACTCCCCGCAGGACCGGGAGACCCTCCGCGCCATCGCCGGCCTCCTCGATGGGAAGGCCTGGAACGTGGACCTGGATTGGAACGCCCTGGCCGCGCGCATCCTCGCCCACCGCCATCTGCTGCGTGTACATCCCAAGTATTGGGAGATCGAGACGAGCACCCGCTGCCTCCAGCGTTGCGCCATGTGCCCGAAGACCACCCTCGGGGACGCGGCCCCCCCCGCCTTCATGGACCCCGCCACCTTCGATGCCCTCGTCGGCCGCATCTGCCAGTTCTCACCGAAGCCCGTGCTGGCCCTCACCGGCCTGGGGGATGCCGCCTCGCACCCGAACTTCCTCGGCATCCTCGCCGCCGCCCTGGCCCACCCCGTGGCGGAAGTGCTCGTGGAGACCTCCGGGGCGGACTTTGACCTTTCCCTCGCGGATCAGATCATGGCCTTGCCCGGCGGAGAGCGCCTGAGCCTCATCTTCTCCCTCGATGCCGTCGATCCGAAACTCCACGCCGAACTCCGGCCCGGAGAGCGGCCCCTCTCGGCGTTCCTGGAAACGGTGGAATACCTGCTCCTGCGGCGCCCGGCCAATACCTGGGTGCAAGCCGTGAAGATGAACGAGAACTTCGAGCACCTCGTGGCCTTCCACAAGCATTTCCAACGCCTCACCCCGAACATCATCATCCAGAAATACAATCCTTGGCGCGGCCTCCTCCCCGAACGGCGCCTGCATCCGGCCGTCCCCTTCGACCGCATCGATTGCTGGCACTTGAAGCGCGACCTGGTCATCCGCGTCGATGGGACCGTCCCCGTGTGCAAGCAGGACCTCCGCAATGAGCACCGGCTCGGGAATGCCATCCACGAAGACCTCGAAACGATCTGGGCGCGGGGCCAGGCCCATTTCGAGAAGCACCTCGCCGGCTGGGAGTTCTGCCGGGGCTGCGACGAGCATTACACCTACAATTATTAGGGCTTATTCGTCGCGGCAGCGGCGGTAGCCCGCTTTCAGGGCGAGGTCCGGCGTCCTGAAGAAGAGGAGGGATTCGGCGCCGAGGTCCCGGTAGCGGTCGCTCCAGGCGGCCTGGCCCGGTTCCGCGAAATTGCCTTTGCGCCGGTCGGCGATGCAGGCGTTGGATTCGAAGGCGGGGAGGGCGAGATCGCGTTCCAGGGCCGTGCGCTCCAAGCGCCGCTTCTCCAGGGCCGCGCGGAAGGCGTCGGGGGATTGGAGGGGCGGTTGGGTTTGATGGATCCCCCGGGCGTGCGAGGTGGCGAGGGTGGCCGCCGTGGCGAGGCGCCCCCTGCGGTCGCCGTCCAAACCCTCCGGCAGGGACGGCGATGGGAGGGCCCAACCCGAGGCGAGCGCCCATTCGTTTAGGCTGGCGTTACTTTCGTTCCCGGCGTCGAGGAAGCGCAGCCATGCCCGGTGCCCCGGATATTCCTCGACGCGCACGGTCCGCATGGCGAAGCGGCGCGCGACCCCTTCGCGGCAGAGGGAAGCCTGGGGTTCCTGGGAAAAGCCGGGTTCCCCGACCTCGGGGAAGGAGCATCCGAGGAGGGTGAGTTCCGCGCCATGGTTCGAGGCTTGGACCCAAAGGCGACCGGAGGTCCGCACCTCCTCCACGCGGCCGACCCAGGGGGACCGATTCGTGGCGGCGCGTTTGGAACGCCACGCCGACCAGGTGGGGAATGCCCCCGGATTTTTTTTCCGCTCTTGGAGGAAGAGTTCATAACCGGTCCGGTCGGGGAAGCGGTTCCAGAGTTCGTGGATGCGGCTTCGGTAGGCCGCAGCGAAGGCCGGGTGCTCCAGATGGAGCAGATTTTCGGCGTTGCGGCGGTCGGCGCCGGTGGAAAAATTGAAACTTCCGGTGAACACCGCTCGGTCGTCGACCACGAGGCATTTATGGTGCAATTTGGCCTCGCGTCCGTCGAATTTGACGTCGGCCCCCCGGCGCCACAGCCATTGGAACGGCAGGGCCTTCCAATCCTTCCACACGCATTCCGATTCGAAGGCGTCGTCGAAGATCCCGCGGACTTGCACCTTGCGCCCGATCGCCTTCGACATCTCGGCGCTGATGCCGGGCGCGCTGAAGGCGAAGATCAGGAAATCAAGGCGCGACTGGGCCCCCTCCACCCCGCGCAGGAGTGCTTCGGACGGCGGGGGATCGCCCGGGGAGAACCACGCCGAGACATGCCCCCCTCCCGCCCATTCCATCCGTTTGGGGAATGCGCTAGGCCTTCGCCTCGACCACGGGTCGATGAGGCGGTAAAAGGCGTCGCGATAGGCATCGGCGAGTTCCGGGTGGTCCAAACGCACCAGGTCGTTGAAGTTCACATACAGGCAATTGATCGTGAAATTCGCGCTCCCCGTGAGCACGCGGCGGCGGTCGGAGACGAGGAATTTATGGTGCATGAGACCCGGCATCTTGACCGGATAGACCGAGACCCCCGCCCGGGTCAATTTCTCGAGGCAGGTCTTATTGGGCTCCTCGCCGAGATACCGGGCTTCAAAGGCCAGATGGATCCGTACTCCGCGCCGGGCGAGTCGGCAAAGATCATCGGTGATCCATGCGACGTCGAGTTCATGGAGGGCCCCCACGAGCTGCTCCCGGGTGTCCGAAAGGAAGCGCTGGATGCCTTCGTCGATGCCCCCGGCTTGCCCCGCGGGGGCGGGCCCGAAATAGATCTCCGATCCCGCCGGGAGGGGAAGGGGGGATGGCGGCGGCGTGGAAGAGGCGGCGCCCAACCAGACCGCCATGAGGAACAATGGAAGGTGTATTTTAATTACCATTGGGCCCTCGCCACGAGTGAAATGGCCGCCGCGTGGTTGACGGCTCCGCCCGGAGCGCCGGTGACGGCGTAGGAGGCTCCCAATTCCCAGTCCTGGCTGGGTCGCACCACGGCTCGGGCCGAAAGTCGGAGCGTCAAATCGGAGGCGCCGATGGGAGAGAACCAGTCTCCGACCTCGAGATCCATGCCTTGCACCCCGGAGAGGACCCATCCCGAGAGCCGGGCTTCGAACCGCTTCCCGGGTCGCCAAACGCCCTTGGCGGAAAGGGAGCCCTGGAGCGCGTTCGTGCCATCCAATCGCGCGACTCCGGAGAGCCGAAAGATCGCCCGCGAGCCGCGCCATTCGGCTCTCCCGTCGAGTTTCGGAACGAGGTCGCCCGCCACATTGGAGTAGGCGGCGGCCACGCGCAACACCGTACGGAACCGGGCCGTGCTCGCGTAGGCGCATTCCGCCCAGAGGCTCGCGAGAAAGCGTGAAGGCGAGTCGAGGGGAGCGAAGGTGTCGCCTTCCACCCCCATGGAAGCGGACCATTCAAACCCTCGGGGAAGCGCTTTCCCGCCCTCCAACCAGGCGAACCATTCTCGGCTGGCGGGTCGATGGGTCCCGGGAGCCGCCCCATGGAGTACGGCGTACCCCGAGGATAGCCATTGCCCCCCGGCGCTCCAGCGTCCGCCCTCATGGTTTCCCGACGCGCTCCATTGAAGGGCCGGGTCGACCCGGGAGGTTTCACTGACCTCAAGGGGCCCTCCAGCCATCCCATTCGAAGGACCTGGACGGATCGAGATGGCCCCAGAGAGGCCCCAACGCCAGCCGACCTCCTCGGCGCTCAGTCCGAGGCAGATGCCCCCCATGGACCGGCCATGGAGCGCGTCGGGGTCTTCCGAAACCGAATCGGGGATGAGGGCGGCACTGAGCTCGGAGCGAATCGCGGCCAAATCTACCTGGACACCCTTGCGCCGGAGGGTGGCGAAAAAACCGCTCACCCCCTCGGTCGCGGCATCCTTCCGGGAACGGGCCCGGTCGGTATCATGGGGGCCCGGACGCGGATCCACCGAACTGAAGAAGGGCTGCGGCGTGAGGGCATCGCCTTCTTGAACCGTGGCATCCAGGCTCATGGCCGCGGCGAACGCGCCCGCCGTCCAGATCGAATCGTTCCAAGTGACCCCGATCCCCCGAAGCGCGGCCTCGCGGAGTGATACGTCCCCATCGAGTCGGCTGGCGAGGGCGGCGTCTTGGCGGCGGCGATCCCGGGGACCCATGGCCGGAGAACCGGTGGAAAAAAGCAGGCCCGTACCGAGGCGAAGGTCCAGGTCGCCGGCGACGGCCTGCCACCTGGGCGCGAAACCGTCCCAGGCGAACGATATTTTCCCCGCATCGGGAAAGGGGCCTTCCTCCCGGCGGCGAATGCCCCCGGCATGGAAGCGAAAACGCCCCGGCGCCCGGACGAAGAGGCGCGCACGACTATCCAAACGATCCCAGCTGAGGGCCGCCAGGGCACCGCTGCGAACGCTGCTCTCTAAAGTGACCGAGACCCCGCGGGGCCCTTCGGTTTGGCCCTCATCCCGAAAAACGGGTTCGAGCCTTCGGCGCAATAGGGCCGCTTGGTCTTCATCGGGCACGCCCTCCAGCCCGGCGTCCTCTTCCCAACCGGGCACGGGCCCCCGGGCCCGTTCGCCCATACGCGGGGGAGCGTCTGTCGGGGCCCCCGCAGCGATAAATAGGATGGGCAGGAACCCTAAAAGCGCCTTCATGGAACCCCTCCAGGAACGAACGCGAGGAACCCTTCCTGGGTTTCACCCAGCGCGGGGTGGAATTCGGTCTGCCATCCGAGGCGTAAAGTCGCCAAGTCTACGGCGAATCCTACGGAGAACGCGCGACGATCGGGCTGCCAGGCCATGGAGCAAAGAAAGCGTTTGAAGGATAGTCCGGCGGTGGTGGTGAACCGGAGTTGACCATCCGCCCAGGCGAGTCGGACCTGGGCCCGAAATCGCCGGGCCAAGTTCCACCCGATGGCCGCCGAGGGACGAAATTGGGGCCGACCCGCCTCGAACCAACAAGCGCCGAGGAAGCCGAAAGACCACGATCCGGGATACACCAGGAACCCAGCGGCGAACTGGGTGGTCTGCGGCGCATAATCGAAACCCGCCTGGAGCCTGAAAAAACTGAGGTCGACGGCGGTCGAAGCCCCGCCGTCGAAAACCGCGCCGGAAGGGGTGTCCAGAACGCCCGCTCGGATGCGCGCCCCTGCCCATGGATGGAACTTGGCCGGGGGGGGCGCTAGGCGCCCGTTCAACTCGACTTGGGTGGTGAAATCAAGGGTCGGATTAAATCGAGCCCGCACGGCGATCCCCCGGGGCCATTCCCAAGAGGAACCGATGCGGTGGAAGAAGGGATCGGCCTCCATGCCCCAAGCCGCGGCGAAGGCCAGGAGTCCAAGTCCAAATGCGAGCTTCAAGGCTTAAACTCGAGGCACCGGCGAAGGACCTCGGGCGCGCCCCCGGGGAGCCTTCGGGCGACAAGGCGGAGGGCGAAGAGCCCGGTCGGGTCGAACCCGCGGTCGTGGAGTTGTCCGAGGGAGAGGGAGTAGGCCTGACCCGGCGCCATCGCCGTCGTCGACAGCACGGGGATGCAGGTTCGACCGTCCAAACTCCACAATTCCAACGCCATTTCGATGGCGACCCGCGGGAATATCCGGGCGATTTCACCGAGGTCGCCGCGGGACACCAGATTCCGCAGCAGGATCAGATCGACGAGACCGGATGGGGCCATGGCCCCCACCGTCCCCGGGGAGGGCGGCCACAGGGGGGAGGACGGTACCCAATGGTCGCGGGCCAGGGCGGGCCGCTTGGGATCCAAGCGGTGGAGTGAATCGCCATCGACGAGGCCCCAGGCGCTCTTGCGGGTGACCGCCACATCGATGACCTGGTCCTGGTCGTCGAGAAGCACGATCCGCCCTTCTGCATAGGGGCGGAAACCGTCGATGACACCGGTTGAAGGGGAGGCGAGGGGGACGGGGGCGAGTACCCAGGCGAAGGCGTTCGTCGGGATTTCAAATGCGAAGCGCCGGGATGATTTAAGGTCGTCGCTCCACAACTCGATGGAGAAACTCCCCCGGAAGGGATTGGCCCCCGCGAGTTCCACGTAGGGAACTTCGTTACCCTCGCAGGAACGGACTTCATTGACCCACATGGTTTTCGCGAGCGGGCTATCGAAGGGGCCCACCCAGCCGGGGACCACCCCCCAAGGTCCGCGCACGGCCTCTTCGACCTGGAAAAAACCGAGGCGATCGGGGCAAGCGACCAGGAGCGGGGATCGCCCCAATTGGAACGGCAGGGTGACCCGCGTTCCATCGGCTGATTTTTCCCCAAGGCCGTCCAACGGGACCAAGGGAAAACGTTCGCTGCGGCAGAGGGTGAGAGGACGCCCCCATTGGCGAGCGATGCGCCCCTTCGGGTCGACGAGGCGGAAATCTCCGACGACCGGCCTACCGAGCACCAAGAGCGCGGGAGCGCCGTTCCAGAAGAGTTTCGAGGGAGCATCTTCCCCGTAGGCCGTAGACTCCACGGAGGCCGCCCCCGGGGTGGCCGGACCGAGGGAACTCGCCCAAACATCGCTGGCCTGACCCGCGTCCCGGAAAAGCCGGACCCAAGACCGACGCGGCGGGGTTTCGCCCAAAACGACACGGTCGATTTCCCGGCCATCCAAAAGGAGGCGGAGTTCATCACCCGAGGCGAGGAAACTTCCGTCAGCAAGGGATTCGCTATCGGTGGTGAGGACGGGAACCCCGGGGATTTTCGGGGCGACGGCTTCGTTCATCCCCCGGTCGAGGATCAGGCTTCGGGACTGCGCGGGCAATCCCGCGACCCCCGCGCCCCCACCGGGAGCGCCGCTGCCCGGCCAGGGAACCAACCGTTTCATCCTCCCCGCGCAGGCGAGGGTCAGGCGGGCGCAATCGATGGGCGCCCCGTCGGGGTTCACCAGTTCGATCCACTGGCCGCGATAGCGATCGATGGGGGGGCGATGGCAAATCTCATCGATCCACGGATCGGCCACGAGGTTCACGACGAGGAGAACGGAAAGGAGAAGGCGATGATCCATGCCCCAGAATGGCATGGGGCGGAATCTTCCCACACCGTGGGAAACCGGGGGGCTTTGACCCGGTGTTCAGGGCACTAAGAAGGAGCGGAGTTCAGCGAGGCGATGGCCGAGCACCTCCGCATTTTCATCCAAAGACGGGAAAATCAGGACGCTCTGGCCCACGGTGAGGAGGCTCAGTCTCCCGAAAAAAAGCCGCCCGGGGAATTGGGGCAGGGCCAGGCCGGGCTTCTGCCCCGGGCCCCCAAGGGGCAAGAGGACCGCATGCCCCCTCTGGATCGCCCGGATCGATTCGGGGAGCAGACGGATCCATGATGTTAAAACTCGGGAAAGTTCGCGGCGATTGCGCACCCGGTCGGGGCGATGGATCATGACGGAGACCTGGCGATAGGCCGTGGCGAGGGGGTGGACCGTTTCCGAACGGGGAAGCGCCCCAGAAGGGCCGCGACCGTCCCGAGAAATGTAGAAAGACGGTAGGAATTTCTCAGGCATCCATCGCGCCTGCACCAGAAAATGCCGAAACGACCGAGCCCCTTCCGGCAGGTGGTCGAGGCTATCCAAGCCGGAGCCGAGGCGTAGAACCTGGTGGGGGCCCGGCTCCAGGGTCGTGGCGCCCATGGCGTCGAGTTCATCGACGATTTCCAGGGAGGGCGGAACATCCTGAAGCTCGAACGCGGTGGGCGTCTCGGTGAAGCCGGCCCGCGTAAACAGGGTGCGCGCGTAGGCAAGCGCTTCTTGGGAGCCTACGCGGTGATGCCGGGGGGTTTGGAGCGCACGAAGACGCCCCCGCAGGTAACGGCGCCAGAGGGGGTGGTTATAGCCCATCGGCCCACCATCCACCCCGGCGGAAAAATCGAAAGTGCGCACGCCCGAGGCGGTGCGAAACCAGGATCCACCGGCGCGAAGGCTCTCGTTGGGCATCGGACATTATACTTTCAGGCTAAAATCCAGGCCCTTGGTCCGCTTCCTCTACATCCTCCCCGTCGCCTTCTTCGGATCCCTCGGCTCGACCCTCTACACCCTCGGCTGCGTGTTTCTCCTCCAGGAACGGTTCCACCTGGATGGGGCGGGGGTGGGGCAATTCGCCGCCGAGTGGGCCCTCGCTTACCTTTTCGGTTGCCTGGCTCTCTCGCGTTTCCTCGTCAAATTGCGGGTGACTTCGGCGCTCCTCCTCGCGACGGCCTCCCTGGGGCTCCTGTGGGCCGCCCTGGGAAGGGTGGATGCGCTTTGGACCGCCCATCTCATCAACCTCGGCTGCGGTCTCGTCACCGCGCTCTTCTGGCCGCCCATCATGGGGTGGGTCAGCGCGGGCCTCGAGGGGCCGAAACTCGGAAGGGGCCTCAGCTGGTACAACCTCTCCTGGAGCGCGGGCACGGTGGCGGGGCCCTTCCTCGCCGGACTTCTTAGCACCCGGGGCGTCGCCTGGCCCCTTTGGATGAGCACGGGCCTGGGCTTCGCCTGCGTGGCCATCCTGGCGCTCGCACGGTCGAAAAGCATCGACCGCAGCGCCCCGGCCCCTGGGCCGACGCCAGGGGATGCCTCCGCACCGGAGCAAAATGCCTTCATGCGCTACCTTTGCTGGATCGGGCTCTTCGCCACCCATGTGCTCGTCGGGGTGATCCTCAACGTCTTCCCGGTTTGGGCCCAGCGCGACCTCGGCTATTCCAAGGTGCTCATCGGCACGATGCTGCTCTTCAGGGCCCTGGTCACCGCCACCACCTTCTTCCTATCCGGCCGGTTCTCCTTCTGGCACCAGAAGGCCTGGCCGATCTTCGCCCTCGAGGGCCTGCTGGTGGCGACCCTCGCGGCCCTCGCCCTCGGGCCCTCTTTTCCCGGCCTCTTCGCGGGGCTCCTCTTAGTCGGTTTCACCCTGGCCGCGAGTTATGTCGAGAGCATCTTCCACGGGGTACAAGGCTCCAAAAACCGCTCGCGGCGGATGGCCATCCACGAATCCCTGCTGACCGCCGGGATCGTCGTCGGCGCTCAGGTCGGGGGCTTTCTCCTCGATCACCGGGGGATGGCATGGGTCTGGGGGGGATCGGCCCTCCTCATTTCACTGGCGATGGCCGTCCAGGCGCTCTGGGGTGGTTCTTCAAAAAAGAATCGGGCGCACGGACCCAAGCCGCCCCGACTCCTTCCGCCTGAACCGGGAGGTTCTCAACCGATCGCGTCGCCGCCCTGTTCGCCGGTGCGGATGCGGTAGCATTGCTCGATGGGCATGACGAAGATCTTCCCGTCGCCGATATTGCCCGTGCGCGCCCCCCGGATGATGGCGTCGACGGTAGCCTGTACGAAATGGTCATTGACGGCCACATCGAGGCGGATTTTCTTCAGGAGGCGGACCTCCTGCATCACCCCGCGGTAATTCTCGGTATAGCCCCCCTGTTGGCCGCAACCGTGGGCGTTCGTCACGGACATCTTCCGCACATCGACGAGGAAGAGTTCGCGCTTCACATCATCGAGTTTTTCCGGTTGGATATAGGCCGTGATCATCTTCATCGTTGCTTCCGGGTGGCGCTGGGTAAGATTGCCGTCATTAGGTTTCGCCCGCTTTTAAACGGATGAGTCGACCGACTGCGCGGTGGGTATGGCGGAAATGGACAGATATCGCGTCGGCGGCGCCATGAGGCAAGCCAGGCGGCGCCCCGAGGTAAAAGACTGTTCGCAGAGGGAGATCGAATCCTTTCGTTCCATGGAACCCCGCATCCAAACGTCTAGTGCTGGTCGAAGATTTGGAAGCCGGAATAGGCCTCCATCCCGTGCTCCGAGAGGTCGAGGCCCCGTAGTTCCTCCACGGGACGGGCGCGGATCCCGAAGAGCGCTTTGAGGAGGCGCAAGAAGGCCCACATCGAAGCGAAGGCGAAGAGCGCCAGGACCGCGGTTCCGGCGGCTTGGATGAGGATCTGGTGGAATCCACCCCCGCGCAGCAGCCCGGCCCCGGGGTGGAGAATCCCCGGCAGGAGGGCCCCGAAGGCCCCGACGATGCCGTGGACGCTGATCGCCCCGGCGGGATCATCGATGCGCGCGACCATCTCGATGAAGAGG
Source organism: Spirochaetota bacterium (assembly GCA_017302015.1). Classification (GTDB taxonomy): domain Bacteria; phylum Spirochaetota; class UBA12135; order COTS27; family JAFLEE01; genus JAFLEE01. Next base: position 11,233 of record JAFLEE010000058.1, read on the forward strand.
ATCCCGCCGAAGACCAGGGCGCCCGCGCCCATGCCCACGAGGAGCGGGCGCCATCCGCCGAGGGATTCGGGGCAAGCGCACACGACGACCAGGCCGGCGAGGATCCCGTTGAGGGCGAAGGGCGCGTCGAATTTCCGCGTGGCGAACCAGGCCGGGATCAGCGCCCCGAAGAAACCCCCGCAGGCGGCGAGGATGGCGACGAGGGCGAGTTGGGCGCTATGGGCGGCGGAGAACGAAGGCTCGAAGCCGCCGAGGAAAAAGGGCCAGCCGCCGATGAGCAGGAACATGCCGATGCCGGAGAGGGGAAGGTGATGGCCGGGCATGGCGCGCGGCTTTCGGTCAGCCCCATATTTGCCTAAACGGGGCCCGGCCACGAGGGATGCCGCCAGGGCCATCGCCCCGGCGACCACATGGACCACCGCGGCGCCGCTACGATCGAGGAACCCCCATTTCTGGAGCCAACCGGCGGCGAGGGGATCGATCGCCGAACCCCAGACCCACTTGAACGAGAGGGGCACGATCAATAGGAAGGCGAAGGCGGCGTAGGCCAGGTGGATGGGGAACCGGATCCGCCCCGCCATGGCCCCCAGGGGGATGACGGGCACCAGGAGAAATACCGAAAGCAGGAAAAGGATGCGGGGTAGCTGCGACTCCGGGAAGGCCAGACGCAGGGAGAAATGCGGCGTACCGAAGACGCCGTGCGCGCTCGGTCCGAAGGCGAGCCCATAGCCGATGGCAAAAAACGCGATGACGCCGATCCCCGCCGTCGCGAAGGTTTTGAGGAACAGGGCGATGGCGTGGTGCGCCCGGGTGACCCCGGTGATGGAGAGCAAAAAGCCCGCTTGGAGCGAAAAGACCGCGGCGGTCGTCAGCAGCAGGTACATCGAATCGATGGCCGTCATTTGAGCCCATCCTTTTTCGCGGCCTTCAATTTTTCTTTGGGGAGGACGGGGGCGGGAATGGCCTCCACCGCAGCGGGGGGGAGGGCCTCCAGTTTCCATTTGAGTTTCCCGTCTACGACCGTGAAGCGCGCGCGCCCTCCCGCGGAGAGTTCCCCGAAGAGGATGGCGTCGGTCAACGGCGCTTTGATCTCGCGATCCACGAGGCGGCCCAAGGGCCGGGCGCCGAAGACGCGGTCGAAACCCTTCTCGGCCAGGTAATCGGCCGCCGCGTCGTCGATCTCGACGGTCACCCGCTTGGGGGCGAGGATCCGGTTGATATCTCGCAGGTGCTTCTCCACGATGCGCCGGATGGCGCTCGCGTCGAGGAACCGGAACGTCACCACCCCGGTGAGGCGGTTGCGGAACTCGGGGGAGAAGAATTGCTTCACCGCATCGCCGCCGTCGCCGGCCGCGCTCTCGGCGCCGAAACCGATGCGGTTCCCGGCCATGTCCCGGGCGCCGGCGTTGCTCGTCATCACGAGGAGGGCGTTGCGGAAATCGGCCTTTCGGCCGTTATGGTCGGTCAGGAAGCCGTAGTCCATGACCTGGAGGAGGATATTGTAGATGTCGGGATGGGCCTTCTCGATCTCGTCGAGGAGCACGATGGCGTGGGGCTCCCGGATGAGCGCGTCGGAGAGGAGGCCGCCCTGCTCAAAGCCGACATAGCCCGGCGGGGCCCCGATGAGGCGCGAGACGGAGTGCTTCTCCATATACTCGCTCATGTCGAAACGGTGGATCTTGATGTGGAGGAGGTCGGCGGCCTGGCGGCAGAGCTCCGTCTTGCCCACCCCCGTGGGCCCGTGGAAAAGGAAGGCGCCGATGGGCTTGGAGGGATCGGCCAGGCCCGCCCGGTGGGTTTTGATGCATGCCGCCATCGCCTCTACCGCCTCGTCTTGGCCGTAGATTCGGGCCTTCAGTTCTTCGGGGAGTTTCTGGAGGTTGACCGACTCGGCGGCGCTCACGGTCTCCACCGGGAGGCGCGTCATGCGGGAAAGGATGGCTTCCATATCGGCCTTTACGACTTCTCGCAGGCCTTCGGCGCGGTGGAGCTTCACGAAGGCTCCGCTCTCGTCCATGGCATCGATGGCCTTGTCGGGCTGGAAGCGGTCGGTGAGGTACTTGCCGGTGAGTTCCACGGCGGTCTTCAGCACGCCCTCCCCGTAATGGACCCCGTGGAAGGCCTCGTACTTGGGCCGCAGCCCCTCGAGGATGGCGGCGGTCTCTTCGGCCGAGGGTTCGGCCACCTCGATCTTCTGGAACCTTCGGCTCAGGGCGTGGTCTTTTTCGAAATGGTTCTTGTACTCGAGGAAGGTGGTGGACCCGATGCAGCGAAGCGCCCGGCTTTGGAGGAGCGGTTTCATCATATTGGAGGCGTCGAAGGAACCCCCCTCCACCGCCCCGGCGCGCACGATCGTATGGATCTCGTCGATGAAGAGGATGGCGTTGGGGGTCTCCTCGAGGCCCTTGAAGACGCCCTTTAGGCGCTCCTCGAAATCGCCCCGGTATCGGGTTCCGGCAAGGAGCGAACCGAGGTCGAGGGCGAAGATCTCGCTGGAGGCCAGGGACGGGTGGACCTTTCCCCGGAAGATCTCGAGGGCGAGCCCCTCGATGATGGCCGTCTTTCCGACACCCGGGTCGCCGACGAGGATCGGGTTATTCTTCTGGCGGCGGCTTAAGATCTGGATGATCCGCTCGAGTTCGACCGCGCGCCCGACGAGTGGGTCGATGAGGCCCTGGGACGCCTTCTTCACCAGGGCGGTGGTGTACTTCTCGAGGGGAGCCTGCTTGGCGCCTTCTTCGTTCGCCTTGCCGCCCCCCGCGTTCTCCTTCACGACCCCGTGGGAGATGAAGTGCAGGAGATCGATGCGGGAGATGTTCTCCTGCGCCAGCAGGAAGTGGGAGAAGCTATCGGGCTCCTCCATGATCGAGACGAGGACATCGCCGACGTCGGCTTCATTTCCGCTGGAGCGCAATTTCTGTTGGACGGCCCGGGCCAGCACCCGCTCGAGGGCGGTGGACTGGCGCGGGGCGAGGGAGACCCCCCGGGGCAGGCGTTCGAGGTTCTTGCCCATGAACGCATCGAGTTCCTCGACCATGGCGGGGATCTTCCCGCCGCAGGCCTCGAGGATGCGCCGCCCCTGGTCGTTATAGCAGGCGGCCAGGAGGAGATGCTCGAGGGTCACATACTCGTGGCGCCGCTGGAGCGCCTCGCGGTTGGCCATCTCGAGGACGAGTTTCACTTCTCGGGTCATCATAGGGATTCGGGTTCGAAGGTGGCCTTCAGCGGGAAGCCCCGGTCGCGGGCCAGGCGCTCGGTCTCGGCGCAGCGCGTTTCGGCGATCTCGTGGGTATAGACGCCGACGACTGCCTTCCCGACGGTATGCACAAGCAGCATGAGTTCCACCGCCTGCTGGGCGGATTTCCGGAAGATCTCCACGAGCACCTCCACCACGAACTCCATGGTGGTGTAATCGTCGTTGTGGAGGATGACCCGGAACATCCGCGGTTTCTCGGCGCGGGTCTCCTGCCGATCCAAGATCCTCGTCTGGCCCTGTTCATCGCCGGGTTTTTGCTCATCGGGGGCCATCGTTTACCTTCATTATATTTGTCTTGGCCGCCATGGTCAAACCGACCTCATGGCTCGTAGTTGGATGATATTCCATTGTCGGGTGGAGGCCTCGCGCTCCCGGCGGTAGGATGAAAAACGGTCCGCGTCGCCCACGGTGCAGGCCCCGATCCATTCCACTTGGTTCCCCGGCACCCCGAGGGCCCTGAATTGGTCCAGGAGCACGCCGGGAAGGTCCAGGAGCCATTTTTCCTGGCCGTCTTTGGCTGGGGAGGGGCACAGGCGCTCGGGGTAGCCGGCGAAGGCCGTTCTGACCTCCGCTCCTACCTCGAAGCGGGCAGGGGAGATGCAGGGGCCGATGGCCGCCCGCAAATCGATGGGGCGGCTGCCCCATTCACGCTCCATCCGCACGACCGTATGGCGCACAATCTCTTGGGCCGCGCCGCGCCATCCGGCATGGACCGCTGCGACCACCCGGGCGACCGGATCAAAAAGCAGGATGGGGGCGCAATCGGCGGTTCGCACCCCGAGAGCGACCCCGGGAACCGCGGTCACGAGGGCATCCGCATCGCCGAGCCAGAATATGGGGTCGCGGGTAGGGGGGGGGGAAATAACCGTCACAATTTCACGTCCATGCACCTGTTTCACCGCGACAACCGGGCCGGTGAGGAAATCGAATCCCTCGGGCTGCGAAAGGGGCGTTCGAAGGCCGAACCCGTGGGCGATGGGATGGCCGGCGAAGAGGGGGCATTTCAAGTAGGCGTTCATGGCGTACCCGGGGTTCCTCACGGAATGATCACGGGCTTTTCAACCCCGTCGACGACGATTTCTTTTTCATCGATACGGCAATGGCCCACGTGGATTTCGACCCCGCGCTCAAGGGCTTGGGCGCACAGGCGCGAATACTCCGGGTCGATGGAATCCGCGGGCCGGAAGCCGCGCCCATCCCCGCGCATGAGGAGGAACCAGAGCACGCCCCGGTCCCCTTCGCGCACGACCCGCATGAGTTCCTCGAGATGCTTCTGCCCGCGAAGCGTGACGGCATCAGGAAATGAATAATGCCCCCCGTCGTCGAGGAGTGAGACGCTTTTGACTTCGATCCAGGTGCGCCGTCCCGCGGCGTCCATCGCCATGAAATCGGCCCGGCTTTCCCCATAGGGAACCTCCGCCTTGATCCCATGGAGACCGGCAAGCGGCGGGAACGCCCCGAGTTCTAGGGTTTCCCGGGCGAGCTGATTGGCGCGGCCCGTGTTCACGACGATCCAGGTATTCCCATGGTGGATGAGTTCCCAGGTAAAGGGTAATTTGCGTTTCGCATTCTGGGAAATGGAAAGCCGAACGGGGGCGCCCGGCTCCTGGCACTGGCGCATACTGCCGGAATTCGGGCAATGGGCGGTGACCACGCGCCCGTCATCCAAGCGCACATCGGCCAAGAAACGCTTATAGCGTTTCACCAGGGTGCCGCCGATGAGGCTAGGCCACTTCACGATGGGGCCTTTAAATCAAGATCCCAACGCCCCTTCAGGGTGGGGGCCTCGAGCGCTTGCCGCAGGAGTTCCAGGAATTGCTCCCGGGGAATCTCCTTCGCGCCCAACGACGCCAAATGGGGGGTATAGGCCTGGCAATCGATGAAGGAAAAGCCGTGGGAAAGGGCCCACCGCGTCAGCGCCCAAAGCGCGAGTTTCGAGGCGTCCCGGGCGCGATGGAACATCGATTCGCCGAAGAACGCCCGGCCCAGGCTCAGGCCATAGAGCCCGCCCACGAGCTCGTCTTCCTGCCAGACCTCAAGGCTATGCCCGTACCCCAGGCGGTGGAGTTCACCGTAGGCTTCGATGAATTCATTGTCAATCCAGGTTCCCTTTTGACCGGGACGGGGGGCGCCGGAACAGGCTTTCATCACCGATTCGAAGGCCGTATCCATGGCGAGGCGAAACCCGTGGCGGCGTGTCAACCGGGCAAGGCTCGTTGAAAGCTTGAATTCGCCCGGGAAGAGCAGCATGCGCGGATTGGGCGAATACCAAAGGATTTCCGGGCTTTTCATCCAGGGAAAGACGCCTTTCCCATAGGCTTCGAGGATGATTTCGGTGCCGAGACGCCCCCCGACGGCGACCATCCCCTGGTCGTCGGGTGATAATTTCCCGTCAAAAAACATGGCCCATTATATAACAAAACCGGAGCAATGGTTTTTGACAAATATCCCGGGAATTACTATACTGGTGACAAGGATTGACACCAAATGGGTACAGAAAATAGCGCTCCCCAGTCAAAAGAAGCCCCCGAAGGGAACTATCCCGACAAGCCCATCCTTGTCATCGAAGATGACTTGGATGCCCAGAAGATCCTTTTGGATATGTTGCGGGAAACGGGCGTCAACCATACAGTGACCTGCACCGACCCGAGGCAAGTCTTCTCCTTCATCGAAGAGCACCAGCCCGATATCGTGCTGCTCGATTTGGGTCTCCCCTTCAATATCCGCGGGGAAGACATCCTCGAGAGCCTCGCCCGGGAGAAGCCTCAGGTCTTGGTGATCGTGATCACCGGGGACAATAACCCCAATACCATCGTTTCCTGCATGCGCCACGGGGCCTACGATTACATCGTCAAGCCCATCCAGATCAACCGGCTCTCCACGACCCTCTACCGGGCCCTCGAACTCACCCAATTGCGCCGCGAGAACGTCGATCTCAAGCACCGCATGCTGCGCGACCAATTGGAGCACCCCGAGTTCTTCACCGAAATCGTGACCATGGACCGCCAGATGGTCCTCGTCATGGCCTACCTCGAGACCATCGCGGCCAATTCCCTCCCGGTGCTCATCTCCGGCGAGATCGGAACGGGCAAGGACCTGCTGGCCAAGGCCCTCCATAAGGTCAGCGGCCGGCGCGGCGAACTCGTGAACATCACGGCCTCGGGGCTCAACGCCGACATCTTCCTCCCCCTTGTCTTCGGTTTCACCCCCCCGAACCCGTCCACCGACTTCATCGAAGCCCAATCCATGCTCGCCCGGGCGCGGGGCGGCACGCTCGTCATCCAGGAGATCGGCGAGGCCGACGCCGACACCCAGGCGCGCCTGCTCCAACTTTTCGAGAAGCGCAAATGGGCCCGCCTGGCCCCGGAAGAACCCGTGAACCTCGCCGGGCATTTCGACGTGCGCATCGTGGCCACCACGCGATTCGACCTGGGCCGTCTCGTCGATCGCGGCCAATTCCGAAAAGACCTCTTCTACCGCCTCCAAGCCCAGACCGTCGAGGTCCCGCCCCTGCGCCAGCGGCGGGAAGACATCCCCGTCCTCGTCAACCATTTCCTCTCCGAGGCGGCCGAGACGCTCCAACGCATCCGCCGCCCGGTGCTGGACCAAGACGGCATCGACGCCCTCCATGAGTCCCATTTCGAGGGGAACGTCCGCGAACTCCAGAATATCCTGCTCCAGGCCCTCTCCCAGGAGAAGGGCGCCCGCATCCACGGCGAGCGCATCCGCAAGATCCTCTCCAAAAGCCGCCTGACCCAGAGTTTGAGCCCCTCCGGCCAGGCTGATTTCCTGCTGAAGGGCGCCGGCGGGTTCCCCACCTTCAAGCAGGCCATGAACATCCTCATCCGCGAGGCCATGGCGCGCACCGGGAGCAAGCAGACCGAGGCCGCGAAACTCCTGGGGATCTCGCGCCAGGCGCTCAATAAGCGCCTAAAATCGACCCGCGAAAAATCCGACGACTAGGGCCTAATAACTGAGGATGTAGAACTCGGTGCGCCGGTTCTTGGCGCGCCCGGCTTCGGTGCGGTTGTCGGCGATCGGATTCAGCGGTCCGAGCCCCTTGGCCGTCAGGCGCTCCTGGGGAAGCCCTTTTTTGATGAGGTACTCCCGGACCGATTGGGCCCGCCTCAGCGAAAGGGCGCGGTTGTACTCCTCGGCGCCCTGGGAATCGGTGAAGCCGCGGACCTCCACGACGAGTTTCGGGTTGGCCATGAGGGTATCCCGCACCCGGTCGAGGATCGCCGCGGATTCGGCCAAGAGCGTCGCCTTCTCCACCTCGAAGTGGATGTTCTCCACCACGATGGACTTCCCGGTCTCGATGCGCGTGAGATAGAGCACCCGCTGCAATTGGTTGGTCCCCTTGTCCGCCGGGGTGAGGACGACTTTATTGTCCATATGCCCCTCGGCCGAGGCCAGGATTTCGGTCTCCCCGGGCCGGGGAATGGAGATCGAGGCGAGATCCTGGTTGCTCTCGATGAGTTTGCGGTCGATGATCCGCCGGTTCTCGCGGGAGATGAGCTCGACGCGGCCGAGGAGCTCGTTGCTGCGATGGTCCTTGAGTTGGAGCGAGAGCACGAGGCTGGGCACCTCGGGCTTGGGGCGGGGCGGGAAGAGGACGATCTCGAGGGCCTCGCTGCGCCGCTCGAGGTTCGTCAGCCAATTGGTCACCACGTTGGTCCGCGCCGGAACCTTCTGGATCTTGGCCTCGTCCCAGGTGCTGCCGTAGAAGTTATAGGCGATCTCCTTCGGCTGGTTCTTGGCGGGACGATTGGTGACGGTGTGGGCGCGGATGACGACATTGGTGACCCGCTGGGTAATGTTCGTCGAAACGAGCGTGCGCACCGGGGGATCGCGGGTGAACTCGAGGCTGCGCGGCGCGCCGAACCAGGCATTGCCGTCCTGGCCGACGGAATAGAGCGTATCCCCCGTGGCCACCAGGAGCCGCCCCGAGGATGCGATGACGCCACGGGGCGGTTCTTCGCCGGGACTGCTCCACTCGAAGACCGAGCGTCCCGAACCGAGGTCGATCCCCGTCAATTGGTAGCGCGCCTTCCCGCCCTCTTCCTTCCCCGGTTGGACGATATAGGCGCTCTCCCGGATGACCGCGAGGCCGGAGGCGGGAACCGCCTTGGCGGGGATCGACCGAAGCCGCTTCCCGGTCTTGCCGTCGAACGTGGCGAGCGACCCGTCTTGGAGCAGGAGGACCACCGCTCCATCGCCGTAGACCACGGGTTGGTCCGCGGCCGCCGCCCCTAGGGGCTCATTGAAAACGGGGGAACCGTTGGAAAGGGCGAAGGCCGCGAAGCGGTCCCCGCAGGCGAGAAAGATCCGGTCCCGGAAGATGAGGGGGGCGGTGACGGGGGACCCCTTCGGGAGGGCTTGGTTCCAACGGTATTGGGCCTGGGCGAGATCTAGCGCGCGGAGCGTCGCTTCCTCGCCTTGGCGCGAGACGAGGTAGATGCCGTCTCCATAGGGGATGGGGAAGGGCGCCCCGGGCCGCAAATCGATGGGGGGCCGTTGGGGGCGCCCATCCTTGAGATTGAGGAAGAGGAGCCGGTTCGGCGTGCCGACGAGCAGCATCGTCCCGTCGGCCGCGAGGAAACCCTCGAGACCCTCGGGGACCTCGGCGCTCGCCCACAGCAAGGTTCCCCGGCGGCGATCGTGGCAGACGACCCGCCGAGCTTCTCCCGTGAGGAGCCGTTCCCCAACGAGGAGAATGGGCCTCGTCACATTGGATTCGATGCGCCGCTTCATGCGCAAGTCGCCGGTCTCTTCGTCCACGCGGTAGAGAAAACCCCGCAGGGTGGTGAAGTACATGAACCCGTCCACCGCGATGGGGGTGTGGATGGCCGAATCGGCCTTGAGGGAAAAATAGGCGCGGTTCGTGGAGGGAACCGCATCGTCGTTATTTCCGGTGAAGTACATGTTCCCGCGGTAGAGCGGCCAATCCGCGGCCATCAGGGAAACCGCGGAAAGGAAACAGGCCAGAAGGAAGGGCTTCATGGGGATTCCTCCAACATCGAAAACGCTCGGACCTCTTCGAACAGGCTGTGGGTGCTCGATTCGACCTCGCCCATGAGCCGCCCACGATCGTCGGCGGTCCGCCCGGCCACGGGGATGGGGGCTCCAAAAACGACGACGACTTTCTTCCCGAATCCGAAATGCAGGAAACTGCGCCGGTGGAGGATTTGGATCGTGCCGCTGACGACGACCGGGAGGATGGGCACCCCCGACTCAAGGGCCAGCGCGAAGGGACCGCGCTTGTAGGGAAGAAGCGACCCATCGGGGGAGCGGGTGCCCTCGGGGAACAAAAGCACGGAAACCCCCGAGCGGATCCGCTCGGCGGCCTTGCGCAAGCTCTCGGCCGCCCGGTGGCGGTTCTTGCGGTCGATGGGGATGAACCGGGCCGCGGTCATGCACCATCCGAAGATCGGGATCCGAAAGAGTTCCTTCTTCGCCACCATGCGGAAGGGCCCCGGGTAGGCGGCGATGAGCGCCGGGATATCGAAGAGACTCTGATGGTTCGAGATGAGGAGGAAATGCCCCCCGGGACCGATGCGCTCGAGGCCACGGACCTCGAGCCTCGCCCCGACGAGGGTGAGGAGGCCCCGACACCAGATTTGAAGCAGCCGCGTCGCCGCGCGGCTATACGGGAAAAAGGGCATGATGATGGCCGAGAGGATGCAGATCAGGAAGGTCCAGGCGATGGAAAGGGTCGCGGCGAGGAGGCCGAGGAGGATCATCCCCGTGGCCCCGAATCGTCCACGGCCGTCAGGAGCGCTTCGAGGGAACGGAGGCAGGCTTCGGGACGGGCGCTCCAAGGCATCGCGCCGGGCAGGAACGCCGCGGAGAGGGTTTCGATCTTCCAAGCGGCGGCGGCCCCCGCGATGAGGGCCCCCTGGCTGAGGCGGACTTCCCCGCCCTTCAAACGCAGGAGGGCGCGGAAGATGGGGACGAGCGTCCACGCCGATTCATCGAGGAGCCGCGACACCGGTTTTTCCTTCCAAGGCAGGCGCGCGAGGGCGGAACGGAGATGGAGGATGAGGCCGCGGAGTTCCCGCTCGGCCTGGGCCCTCAAGTCGGCATCGGCGATGGTGAGGGACGCCAGATGTTCCCCACCTGCGAAATTAAGGTGGCGCGCCTGAAAATCGAGGAACTCGATGGGGAAGACATCCCGGGCGTTCTCGATGTATTCCGGCGTAAAGACGAAACCGAGGGCCAGCCTCCGACCCTCGAAACGCCGCAGCACCGGGTGGAGGCGCGTGGAGAGCAGCGTCGCATCGACGCGCTCCAAAAGAAGCGAGAACCGGGCGCCCATCGAGGGGGACGACGCGCCTTCCACGCAACCCCCGTGGAAAAAAGCCTGGAGGAGGAGGGAACCGAGTTCCTTCTCCAACCGGCGCCCCAGCCCTTCGCCGAGGCGTTCGAGTTCTTGCGTGGTCATTGCCCCAATTATAGCCTCGGTCGCTTCATGATCAAAAGGTAATTAAAGCCCCGCAGGTAGAAGTTCTGCTCCACCGCGGCCTTGCGGTAATTGCCCTTCAGGAGGTCTTTATTGTGGCGCACCACGGAGACGATCTCCACGGCCTCCAGGCGCTTTTCGAGGAGCGAAAATAGCCGGAACCCGACCGGGGAAAACCCCTTTCTGACGTTGAAAAAGTCGCAGACATAGACGGCCAAATGGGCCCCCGGCCGCAGCAGGCGGGTGCCCTCGGAGAAGGCCTTATCCATCGCCTGGAAAAAACCCGTCTCCAGGGACGAGAGTTTCCCGATGCAGTCGGGATGGTCGCTATAGCGGATATGGTCGCCGTAGGGGGGGTCCATGAAGACGAAATCGGCGCTCCGGTCGGGCAGGGGTATTTTTCGGGCGTCGGCCTGGCGGATATCGGGGCGGGAAGGCGCCAAGTCGAAACCGACCCCGTCGCGCCCCAGGTCTTTCGCGACGTCCAAGGTGGTCCCGGAACCGCAAAACGGGTCGACGACCGTCGCCCCGGGCTTCGTGTAGCGGCTGAGCAGGTTCCAGACGATGTAGGAGGGCGTGGCGCCCACGTAGGCCTGGTCGCCTTGCATGCGGTCGCCGTAATGCTGGGAGGGAAAATCCCAGAGGGTGGTGGGCAGGATGGACGGGAGGGGCTTTTTCACGGGGGGAGGGGTCTCCATTATAGAATCTAGTCCCTTGGCACACGGAATCTTCCTCAGCGTCATCGTACCGGTCTACAAGGCTGACGCCTTCATCCGCAAGAACCTGGAGAAATTCCTGGTTTCGGTGAAGCGCCTGGCCCCGGCCACCATCGACCGCGTCGAAATCGTGGCGGTCATCGACGGCTACGTCGACCACAGCCTGCGGGAGGCCCGCAAGGTGAAGGGCGTGCGCGTCATCGGCTACCCGAAGAACGCGGGCAAGGGCCATGCGCTCCTCGAGGGCGTGCGGGCGGCCCGGGGGAATGTCATCACCTTCCTCGACGCCGACGGCGATTTCAACCCCGACCAGATCGCCAACCTCTTCCCCTACCTGGCCACCGCCGACATCGTCGTCGGCAGCAAGCGCCACCCCTTTTCCAAGATCGAATACCCGCTCTCGCGCAAGATCCTCTCGCGCGGCTACCAGATCCTCTCCAAGCTCGTCCTCGGCATCAACCTGCGCGACACCCAATCGGGGCTGAAACTCATGAAGCGCGAGGTGCTCGAAGTCATCCTGCCTTCCCTCACCATCAAGCGCTTCGGGTTCGACATCGAACTCTGCTTCCTCGCCCAGAAGCACGGCTTCCGGGTCGTCGAGGCGCCCGTCTTCATCGACTTCCAGGGCTCCTCCACGGTCGGCCCGTCCGTCCCCTTCCGCATGGGCTCCGACCTGTTCGCCATCCGCTGGCGCTATAGCGTCAAGCGCTATTACCAGAAGAAGTACCAGGAAGCCTGGTTCGATTTCCGCACGCGGCTGTGACCTTCCACCTCGTCCACCTGGGCTGCAAGGTGAACGCGGCCGAGATGGAGACCCTCTCCCGGGATCTCCTGCGCTGCGGCTGGGCCGCCGGCCCCCTCGAGGGGGCGGACGTGGCCGTGGTGAACACCTGCACCGTCACCCAAAGGGCCGATTCAAAATCCCTCTACGCCATCCGCCGCACCGCCGCCCGGGCCAAACGCGTCTTCGTCACGGGCTGCTTCAGCGAGTTGGAGCGGGAAGCGGCCCTTTCGATCCCCGGGGTCGCGGCCATCATTCCCCAGAGCGAAAAGGCGAACGCGGCGGCGCTCATCCGGGCCTCCTTCGGCGCCGTCGAGAAGGTCCACGATTACCCGGGTGACGAAGCCCTCCACGAACCGTCCCCCCATCCGTGGGATCGCGAGGCCACGGAGGGTTCCTCCCATGCCCGGGTGATCCTCAAGATCCAAGACGGCTGCAACGCCTTCTGCGCCTATTGCCGCATCCCCCACGCCCGGGGCCTCCCGAAGAGCGTCCCCAGCCGCGACCTACTCTCCCGCGTGCGCGAACTCTCCGGATCGGGCGTGACCGAATGCGTGCTGACCGGGATCAATCTCGGTCTCTGGCGCGAGAACGGGAGCGGCCTCGAAGACCTCTTGGGATGGATCCTCGAGGCCTCCGGCCCGATGTATATCCGCCTCTCTTCCCTCGAACCGCGAAGCTTCGAAAAAAGCGTGTCGCGGCATTTCGACCATCCACGCCTCGTCCCCCACCTCCATTTCCCCCTGCAAGGGGGAAGCGATAGCCTGCTGGCGCGCATGAACCGCCGCTACACCACCGCCGCCTACCGCGATTTCCTCGCGGCGATGCGCGAGCGCAAGCCCGACCTCTCCGTAAGCACCGATGTCATCGTCGGCTTCCCGGGCGAAACGGAGGCGGAGTTCGAAGAGAGCCTCGCCTTCTACGCCGCCTGCGGCTTCTCCAAGGTCCACGTCTTCCCGTTCTCGCCCCGGCCGAAGACCGCGGCCCAGGCCATGCCGGGCCGCCTCGACGCGAAGCTCCTCACGGCCCGCGGCGATCGGCTCAAGGCGGCCGCGGCCCGATGGGAAGAAGCCTACCTTCGTTCCACCGTGGGCCAAGTACAACGTTTCGTGCTCGAGACCGAGCCCATAGGCGGCTTCGCGGAGGGCACCACCGATCGTTACCTGAAGGGGCGCATTCCCGTGGCGAGCGCAGGGGGGCTTAAGCGGGGCGATAGCGCCTGGGTGAGGGTTCCCGCGGAGGGAGACCTCTTCGAACCGGTCACGAAAGGCGCGTGATGAAATAGCGGGCGAGTTCCGCCAGCATACCGGTGGGGCCCGGCACTTTTCCCAGGGCGTCGATGGCCCCGTCCACGGCCCGGCGCGCTTCGACCTTGGCCCCCGGCAACCCGAGGAGGCTGACGTAGGTGGTCTTCTTGTTCTTCGCGTCGGCGCCCGCGGATTTCCCCAATTGGGCGGTGGTCGCGGTGGCATCCAGGATATCATCGGCGATCTGGAAGGCTAGGCCGATCTTCTCGGCATAGCGCGTAAGGGGCTTCTCGAGGGCCCCCTTTCCAGCGAGGATCACTGGGAGGAGAACGCTGGCGCGGATGAGGGCCCCGGTCTTGAGGCGGTGGATCTTTTCGAGGTCGGCCCGGGAGGCCCTTCGGTTCTCGAAGTGCATGTCGAGTTGTTGGCCGCCGACCATCCCCTCGGCGCCCGCACACTGGGCGAGGGCGGAAAGCGCCCGGGCCGCATGGGGGCTGTCGGCGCCCGCCAAAAGTTCGAAGGCCCGGGTCAAAAGCCCGTCGCCCGCCAGGATCGCGGTCGCCTCGTCGAACTTCACGTGGCAGGTGGGCTTCCCGCGCCGCAGCACGTCGTCGTCCATGGCCGGCAGGTCATCGTGGATGAGGGAATAGGTGTGCACGCATTCCAAGGCCAAGGCCGCCTTCCAGACATCCGCGCCATGGCGGGAACCGACCCGGCCCTGGAGCACATCGTCGACCATGAGCACGAGGGCCGGCCGAAGGCGCTTACCCCCCGCCAAGAGGGAATACTCCATGGCCTGGCGCAGGCGCGCGGGAGCGGGGACCTTCGAAAGATGGCCCCTCAGGCGGCCTTCGATGAGGCGCTGCTTGGCCCCCAGGTACCGTTCAAAGGTCAAAGCGTCTCTCCAGGGCGCCCTTGTGGGCGTCGAAACCTTCGGCTTCGGCGAGGGTGATGGCGTGGGGCGCATCGGCGCGGAACGCCTTCTCGGTGTAGCGGATGACGTTCATGCGGCGCAGGAAGGTATCGACCCCGAGGGGGGAAGAGAAGCGCGCCGAACCGCCGGTGGGCAGGACGTGGTTGGTCCCGCAGATATAATCGCCGATGGGTTCGGTGGCCCAGGGCCCCATGAACACGGCCCCGGCCGCGGTGATGCGGGGGAGGAGCCGTTCGTCTTCGCGGGTATGGAGTTCGAGGTGCTCGGGGGCCACCCGATTGGCGATGGCGACCGCCGCATCGAGGTCGGCGACGACCACGATGGCCCCCCGCAGGCGGAATGAAGCACGGATCTCATCTTGCCGCGCGGCCTTGGCGACGAGGCCTTCCAGGGCCGCGTCGACTTTCGCCGCGAAGGAGGCGCTCGTGGTGAGGAGGAGGGACATCTCGCCCCCGTTGTGCTCGGCCTGGCTCATGAGGTCGGAGGCGACCCAGCGCGGGTTCGCGCCGTCGTCGGCGATCACGACGATTTCGGAATGCCCGAAGATGCCATCGATCTTCACCTGGCCGTACACCTGGCGTTTGGCCTCGGTCACCCAGGCGTTCCCCGGGCCGCAAATGATATCGACGGCGGGGATGGTCTCCGTGCCGTAGGCCATGGCGGCGATGGCTTGGGTGCCGCCGATTCGGTAGACCTCGCGCAGGCCGAGTTCCTTGAACGCGTAGAGGAGGGCGGGGTGGATGGTTTTGTCGCGCCGCGGCGGGGTGGCCGCGATCACCCGGGGGACCCCCGCGACCTGGGCGGGGATGGCGTTCATGAGGAGGGTGCTCACCAGGGGCGTGGTGCCCCCCGTACCGCCCGGGATATAGAGCCCGGCCTTTTCGATCGGCAGGATCTTGGATTCGAGCACCTCGCCGTTCTCGCCGGGATGGGAAACGCCGGGGGTCTTGAGTTTCTCGTGGAAGGCCCTCAGATTATGGATGGCCCGCTTCACCGCTTCCTTGAAGCGGGGATCGACGGCCCCTTCCGCCCCTTCGATCTCGTCCTCACGGACCCGGAGTTCGGAGGCCTCCATCTCGACGTTGTCGAAACGCAGGGTGAGGTCGCGAATGGCCCGGTCGCCCCCCCGGCGCACATCGGAGAGCAGGGTGCGCACCTTCGCATCGCGATCGCCGGGTTCGGCGCTGGCGGGGAAGCAGAGGCGTTTTAGGAGGGCCTCGAGTTCGCTCGGGTTTTGGTCGGTCTGGATAGGCAACATGGGTCTGATTGGCGGGAACCCGCGCGGGATGCAAAAATCCCCGTGATTCGAGCGATTCTAGCATGGACGTGCGCCCCGTTTCCCCGCCCCAGGCCCGATTTTCCCGGGAAATTCTGCGCCATTTGAGCGCACGGCCTGACTTCGAGTTTTCCCTTGGGGCGCAGTGGCTCAGCGGGCTTTCAGGGAGCGCCTTGGCCCTCGTGGCGGCGGCCCGATTCGAGAAAAAGGGATTGGGCCAATTCTGGATATTTCCCTCGGAACGGGAAGCCGAGCATTTCGTCCAAGATTTGGAGAGCCTCCATCTCGGGCTCCCCGCCGTCCACTTTCCCGACACGGGGATCTTTCCTTATGAAGACCTGGCCCCCGCGGGGCCCATCCAGAAAAGGCGGGTGACCGCCCTAGAACGCCTCGCCGGCGGCGAGAAGATCCTCCTCGCCGTTTCGCTGCGCGCGCTCCTTCGACGCACCGTCACGGCCGAACGGTTCGCCCGGTTCCGGGAGGCGTGGACGGCGACGAGCGCCCCCGGATACCGGGACATCCTCCACGTTCTCGCCGAACTCCATTACACCCAAGTCTCCGAGGTGGAGGAGGTCGGCGAGTACGCCATCCGCGGCGAACTCATCGATTTCTGGAGCCCGGCCCATCCCCATCCCGTGCGCCTCTCCTTCTTCGACCAGGCGGTGGAAGACCTCCGTTTTTTCGACGGGGAAACCCAGCGCACCATCGCGAAAACGCCCCTCGTGAAAGTCCTTCCCCTGAGCGAATGGCATCTGGGACTCGACGAGGTGCCGGGGCTCGAGAAGGCCCTCGGCGAACGCAAAGACCTCGACGACCCGGGCCTCGTCGCCGGAAAACTCCGCGATAGCACCCATTTCGGCGGCATCCAAAATTATCTCCCGTTCCTCTTCGAGAAGATCGCCCCGCTCTGGTCGTGGATCCCGCCGGAAGCCGAGGTGTTCCCCGTCAACCCGGAATTGCTCTCGAAGACCTGTGAGATCCACCACCGCGAAGTCGAGGAAGCGAGGCGCCGCCTCACCCACCGCCGCCGCGCGATCGTCGAACCCGCGGCCCTCTTCGCCGAGTGGAAGGATTTTCCGCCCCAGCGCGCCCGCATCCCGATTTATCCCGTGCGCACTGAAGAGGGCGGGGAAGGGGCCTCGTTTACCCTTCCCGAGCCCGCCAATTACCGAGCCCAGATCAAGGAATTCCAGGAGGAAAGCGCTTCCCGGATCGCCGGGGGATGGCGGATCTTCCTGCTGACGGCCTATCCCGAGCAGGCGGACCGCCTCGCGGGCCTTTTCGCCGACCTGAAACCCCGGCGCATGCCGCGGGAAAAGGCCGAGGCGTTGGACGTCGCCAGCGCGGGGCTCGCCATCCTCGAGGTTCCCCTCCAAAACGGGTTCGTGCTGGCCGAGGCCAAACTCGCCGTGGTCATGGACCACGAACTCTTCGGCCGCAAGCGGCGTACCCACCGGAATTTCCTGAAGGACGACCCGACCCGCATCCTGGAAAGTTACCTCGACCTGAAGGTCGGCGACCCCGTGGTGCACCTCAACCACGGCATCGGCCTCTACCGGGGCCTCCACCGCCGGGCCATCGACGGCAAAGAGAAGGACTACCTCAAGATCGAGTACCAGGAGAACGCGGCGCTCTATCTCCCCGTCGAGCAGGTGAACCTCATCCAGAAATACGTCGGGGCCCAGGGGAAGGCCGCAATCGACACCCTGGGCGGCAAGGCCTGGGACAAGGTGAAGGCGCGGGTGAAGAAGGCCGTGGCCGACATCGCCCGAAGCCTCATCCACCTTTATTCCCAGCGGCGCTCGGCGACCAAGACCCCGTTCCCGCCGGACACCCCCTGGCAGTACGAGTTCGAGAGCGCCTTCGAGTTCGAGGAGACCCCCGACCAACTCCGCGCCATCGAGGCCATCAAGCGCGACATGGAATCCACCCGGCCGATGGACCGCCTCGTCTGCGGCGACGTGGGCTTCGGCAAGACCGAGGTGGCCATGCGCGCCGTCTTCAAGGCGGCCCTGGGCTCCCGGCAGACCGCCGTGCTCGTGCCCACGACGATCCTCTCCGAGCAGCACCTCCAGAACTTCCGGGAACGCTTCCGGCAATACCCGGTGCGCATCGAGGCCGTGAACCGCTTCCACACCCCCACCGAGGTCCGCCGGATCCTCAAGGATACGGCGGCGGGGAAGGTCGACGTGCTCATCGGCACCCACCGCCTCCTCTCCAAGGACGTCGCCTTCCGCGACCTGGGCCTGCTGGTGGTCGACGAGGAGCAGAAATTCGGCGTGAAGCACAAGGAGCGCATCCGCGAACGGGCCGCCATGGTCGATACCCTGACCCTCTCGGCGACGCCCATCCCCCGCACGCTCCACATGAGCATGATCCAGGTCCGCGACATCAGCGTGATCAATACCCCCCCCGCCGACCGCCACCCGGTGGAGACCTACGTCACCGAACTCAACGAGGAGATCCTCCTCCACGCCCTCGAGCGCGAGATCGGCCGCGGGGGGCAGGTGTATTTCGTGCACAACCGAGTCCAGAGCATCGCCTCGGTGGCCGCCTGGCTGCAGGACCTCATGCCCTCCCTGCGCATCGTCGTCGGCCACGGCCAGATGGAGGAGCACGTGCTCGAGGAGGTGATGGACCGCTTCATCCGCCACGAGGCCGATCTCCTCCTGTGCACCACCATCATCGACAGCGGGCTCGACATCCACAACGCCAACACCCTCTTCATCAACCACGTGGAGGACTTCGGGCTCTCCCAACTCTACCAGCTGCGGGGGAGGGTGGGGCGCTCCGCCCGCCAGGCCTGGGCCTATTTCTTCTACCGGAAGGACCGCTCGCTCACCGAGCAGGCCCAGAAGCGCCTCGCCGCGGTGAGCGAGTTCGTCGAACTCGGCTCGGGCATCAAGATCGCCATGCGCGACCTGGAACTCCGCGGCGCCGGCAATGTGCTCGGGGCGGAGCAGAGCGGCGACGTGATGGCCGTCGGCTTCGAACTCTATTGCCAACTCCTCGATGAGGCCGTCCACGAACTCCTGGCCGACGGCGTGGTGCGCGCGCCCGACGCGGTGATCGACCTGAAGTACCACGGCTATATCCCCGACGAGTACATCCCCGACCCCCGCAACAAGATCGAGGTCTACAAGCAGATCGGCGGCATCCGCAGCGAAGGCGAGATCGCCGACGTGGTGGCCGCCATCGAGGACCGCTACGGGAAGATGCCCGCCCTCATCTCGAAATTGGTGGCCCTCTCCCGGCTGCGGGTGATGGCCACGGAAATGCGGGTGGTCTCGGTGCTCGAGAAGCCCGGCCGCCTCGAGATCGAGTTCTCCCCCGAAAGCCGCATCCGCTCCGAACAGATCCCCGCGCTGCTGCGCCAGGGGGCCGGCCGCATGCGCATCCTCCCGGATCGGCCGCGGCTGCTGCTCGTCGACCTCGCCAACCAATCGAAGGAAGATTCGGAGAACCTGCCGTTTGAGGGCAAAATAGACTTGGTGACCGGCATCCTCACATCCTTTTGCATGACCGGGGCGGCGCCGCCCGCCTCGGTGGCCCAGCACGCCCTCGGGGGCCGCCGTGGGTAAGGTCCTCGGGCAGAAGGTGGCGCTGCGGGTCATCCACAACGCCCTGGTGCGGGATCGCCTGCCATCGGTGCTCCTGTTCCACGGCGCCGACGGCGTGGGCAAATTCGAGACCGCCCAAAACCTGGCCAAGGCGCTTTTCTGCCAGGAGACCCAGAACGGCTATTGCGACCGGTGCAAACCCTGCCTCGAGGTCCAGCGCTTCCGCCACCCGGGCGTGCTCATCCTGGCCAATGATGATCGCCTTCATAATATCGAGTTCCTCAGCCTGCTCATCCGCAGGGGCGCCGGTGAGCAGCCCAATCGCCTCCGCTATCTCCTGCTCGGCGAGATCGGGAACCTGCTTTCCCGCCAACGGGACCGCTATCTCGCCACCCTCGCCGCCGAGAAGAAATCCTTCCCCGAGGGCCTCGTGGTCAAAGCCGCCGAACTGGAAGCGGCGGTCGATGGGCTACGACAGATGGAAACCCGCCTCCTCAATCCCGAGCCCCTCCCCGATGAAGCCCCCTTTTGGTCCGATTTCCTCGAACAGGCCCGGAAAGTCCAAAATAGCCTCGACCGCTCGGTGATCGCCCGGGAGAACCTCCTGGCGCTCATGGAGCGCACCCAGCTCGACGCCGGCTCCCGGCGCCTGGTGATCCTCCAAAATATCCAACGCCTGAGCGCCTCCACCGTCCCCTCCCTGCTCAAAACCCTCGAGGAACCGCCGCCGCGGACCCATTTCATCCTGATCACCGGCCCGCTCAACCAGATTCCCCCCGACGTCATCGACCCCCTGTTAAGCCGTTCCTTTCCCCTCCGGTTCAACCCCCTGGGCCCGGAATTGGGGCGGGAGATCCTGCGGCATCGTTTCCGGGTAGAGGCGGGCCGCCTCGACGAGATGGAGGCCCTTCGCCGGGCCCCGGGCCTGGACCCCGAAACCCTGGGAATCCTCGAAAAACTCCCGGTTGAAATGGGGGGGGAGCGAGGATACAATCTAGGGGCGTTGGTGAAGCGGCTACAGGGCGAAGGCGGGGGGATCGAAAGCGCCCTCGTCGCCCTTGGACAGTCCCTTCGCCGGGCGCAAGGGGTGCCGTTCGAACGGTACCAGCGTCTCTTGGCCGCGCTTCAAAGGGCCCAGGCGGGCGCCGCGAGCCCCGGCATCACCGCGCGAAACAAATGGCTCAGACTGCTTTTGGATCTAGAAACACCATGAAACCAGGAAGGGATTCTATGCGCCGACTCTCCGCCATGCTCGTCGTCACGGCCGCTCTCACGATCGCCCTGCCGGCCCAGTCCAATTCGGGGAGCAATTCGCTCTTCCGCTACTTCTCCGATTTCGCCGAGACGCCCCGGCTCTTCCGCGAGGCCGACCCAGAAGTCGAGAAGCGCGATTACGAGGTCATCAAGGCCATCATCTCGAACGTCGAGAACGAGAACATGCGCTTCCTGTTCATGGTCCTCACCAACGAGCGCTCGGTCATCGATTTCCACGTGCGGCGCTACACCCAGCCCATGGCGTTCTCCAACACGACCTACTACTACGACAGCGCCACGCGCACGATGCGCAAGAACGACTACCTGCGCCAGTCCATCGGCGAGTCCGAGCGCGCCTGGGACCGCTTCAGCGTCATCAAATCGAACCTGATCCTCGCCGGGGTGCCCGAAAGCGACGTCAATAAGACCGAATTCCGCCTCAAGCGCCTCTCCGGGGTGATGATGTTCCTCGACGGGTCGCCCATGGCCGTGCGCACGGCGGTCGACAAACTCGAGTCCATCATCGATCAGGTCGCCCACGGGGTGAAGGACATGGCCAATAACGACGAACTCGCCGAGGTCTACACTTACCTCGTGAGCGCCTCGCACCAAGTCTACGCCGACACGGCCAACGGCGACCGCGCCACGGCCTTGGCCTACCTGCGCAAGGAACTCTACTACCTCTGGCGCTATACCGAAATGAAGAATGCCGGCAACGAGAAGCTCAAGGAAGCCAAACTCATGGAAGTCACCCGGCAGTACTACCCCATCATGGACCTCGAGGGCAACCAATACATCAACGTCTACAAGCCCTTCGTCGAGAAACTCGGCAAGAATTACGTGGCCCCGGGATCCACCCCCGCCGCGGCTTCATCGACCAACCGCTGAGAATCCCCCGGTCCTGCGGGGCCGATCCCAATAAAAAACCCGGCCGCGCGGCCGGGTTTTTTATTGAAGCGGGGGACGGAAGCCTTAGGCCACGAAGTCCATGAGGCGTTGGCTGCGCTGGGGGGCCTTCAGGGCCTGGAGGGCCTTCTTTTCGATCTGCCGGATGCGCTCCTTGGTGAGGCCCTTGCGTTTGCCGATCTCGAGGAGCGTCATCGGCGCGCTGCCGTCGAGCCCGAAGCGCAGCACCAGGATCTCGGCCTCGCTGTCGGGGAGGGTGGAGAGGACCTCGCGGATATGCCCCTGCAGGGCGTTGAACTCGGCCACGGAGGGGGGGGAGGGCTGGCTCTGGTCCTCGACCACATCGCGCAGCGGGCGCCCGCCGTTCTCGTCGTCGAAGATCTTGTCGAGGGAGGAGGCGGGGCGCGTGACTTCGATGAGGTTGAGCAGGTCGCCCTTCTCCATCTTCATCTCGCGGCTGACGTCTTCCACCGCGCGGTCGGTGAGTTCGCCGTGGTGGCGTTCCCGCAGGCTTTTTTCGATATGGCTGAGGGAATTATTGAGGTTGAGGGGGATGCGCACGAGCTTGGACTTCTCGGAGATCGCCTTGATGATCGATTGCTTGATCCAATGGACCGCGTAACTGATGAAGTGGAACCCCTTGTCGGGATCGAAGGTCTCCACCGCGCGCAGCAGGCCGATATTGCCCTCGCTCACCAGGTCCATCAGGCTCAGATTGCTCCCGGCGTAGCGTTTGGCCATCTGCACGACGAAGCGGAGGTTCGAAGACACCAGTTTCTGCTTCGCCTGGGCGTTTCCGCTGCGGGCCTTGCAGGCGAGTTCGTATTCCTGTTCGCGGGTAAGGAGGGGAATTTTATTGATCTGGTTGAGGTAAAAGAGAAGCGTCTTATCGACATATGACATTGGGTCTCCCTGTCGGCCCGCCAGAGGGGCTCTTAGACGCTAAATATAAAGCAAGAGTCATGCCAAATTAACGGTGGCAGTGCGGGATTAGAACGTATCTAATCCTAAAATAGTCCTAATAACGTCAGCTTGGATTGAAAATTAGTGTGTCAAATTGACCCAATCAAAAGGGATCGGGATGAAATTATGGACACCCTGTAAATTGAGGATCATCAATGAAAGTAAATGGACCGCGAATACAAAAAAAACAAGAACCGCCCATTAAAAACGGACAGAAATCGACCGGATCAGCAAGCAAAGGACTCTAAAGGCGGAATCCAAGGCCAAAATTCACGTTTACCATGGCACGAACCGGCGCCGTCGTAAGTTGGGACAGCCTAAGGGACCCGATCAATTCGGGCATGAGAAAGACGTTCTCCCGGATCTCCGCCATATAACCCAGGGAAATGACCCCGTAGAGGTCGTCGGGCACGTTCTTGATGGTGTAATAGTCGTCCTTGTAGGAAGTCAAGGCGGAGGTGGAAGGAACCACCAGGCTTCCCCTCAGAAAATGGTAGAAGCTAAGCCCCGGGGCGACCCAAAATGACTCGATGAAGAATTTAAAGGTCCCGGTCACCATGAGGTAGTCCATGGTGCCGTATCCGTAGATGATATTGGTGCCGAGGGTATTGGTCAAGGTCGCGGAGGTCCAGTTGGTGGGAAAGGCGGTGACCGGGCCGATTTCTAGGGCAACGCTGAACTTCCTGGCGATGGGAATATCGGCATAAGCCGAAGCCTGGAGGGTGGGGTTCTCGCCGAAAACATAGGTGAAGCCGAGTTTCGCCCCGATCTTGGTGCCGGATTCGAGGACCGAAGTGCTGGAGCGCTTCTTGATCTCCTGCGTCAGGCGCTGGCTATCATCGGCGAAGAGGTTGGTGTAGTTCTCCGATTTCCGGGCGGGGGCGGCGAAAGCCACGGAAAACACGAGGGAGGCCAGGAGGAGGGGGCGCATCGTTTTCATGGATTCCTCGGGGGATCATCTACAGGGTCGGTTGACTGGAGTCGAAAGTTGAACGACGGGCGCCCACCAAGACGCCCACATAGAAATGCAGGCTGAAGATCACTTGGTGCCAGGCGGGTTCCGCGGCGATCCGCCATTGCTCGGGGGTCTCCGGGGCGGGGGGGGCGAAGAGGTCGGTAAGCCGCAAACTGAGCCCCCAATGCCAGGGGCTCCCTCCAAAGGAGAAACGGGCCCCCGCTTGGATCATGGCGCCGATTTTCGGGCTGGAGAGCGATTGGATGGCGTTGGTGGCGGCGAGGAGGGGAAGACCGGAAAAGGACGTTGCGGACCACCGTTGGGTGATGAGATGGTGCATTAAAACGGGGCCGAACGAGAATTCGAGGCTTTGCCAAGTCCACCCCGTGCTCGGGCCGTATTTCATGAAGAAGCGCTTCCAGGTGATCTCGTAGACGGCCTCGAGAAGGATGCCGGACCAGTCGGATCTCCAGAGGCCATTGGTCAGGTCGAACGCTTGCGGCTGGGTCGCCGGCGAGGCGGGGAGCACGGCGAGGAACAGGCCCTGGTAGACTTGGTGGGACCGGGACATCCGCACCTGGGCTTCCAGGGCAAGACTGGCAAGCGGCTTGGTGAAGCTCACATTGGCCCCGATGGAAGAATTGGATTCGGCTGCCCGGTAGAAGTACATCGAATAACCGGGCACGAGGGAAAGGCTGAAGGTGGAATCCTGGACGATCCCGATGATCTTGAGCTTGTCCTGGTAGGCCTTGCCTTCGGTGGACCGGGAGAGATCTTGGGCGACGGCGGGGAGAAGGAGCATTAGGAGGAGGAAGATGGCGGGAGGGGGGCATGGATGAGAGAT
>JAFLEE010000059.1 GCA_017302015.1 Spirochaetota bacterium
CTTCGGTTTTGGCGGGGGCCTGGGGCTTGAAGGGGGCGGTGTCTTCGCCCTTGGACCCGATGACGGCGATATTCACGAGTACGGGCACGAGGGCGCCCTCGGGGAAGAAGGTCTCGAGGAGTTCCCCATCGGCGGTGGCCTCGATATCGAAGGTGGCCTTGTCGGTCTCGATGCTGGCGAGGATATCGCCGGTCTTGACCGCGTCGCCTTTCTTTTTCTTCCAACCGACGAGGATGCACTCTTCGACGGTATTTCCCTGTTTGGGCATGAGAACGGCGACGGCCATGGGTCCCCCGGTTTGAAACCTGTGCCTGCATTGTAAGGCGGGGGGAAAACGGGCGCAAATTTGACGGGAATTGGGTCTACTCTGGTCAACAGAATTCCACTATTTCAACCCAGTCTCGATTCATCCTATAGTTGAAGTCCGTGCGCATTGCCAGCCCCCCACGCGCCCTCCTCGCCGTTTCCTCCATCCTCCTCGTTCTCGCCTTGGCCTTCCTCTATTTAGATCCGGTGCGCCGGGTGAGAAGTTCCCTGGAATCCCGGACCAAGCTGGTGGTTTGGATGGATGCGTCGCTGTCCATGCGACCCCATACCAAGGCCCTCGAGTCGTTCATCCGGGGGGCCCGGGCCCTGAAGCACCTGGACGTTTCCGTCATCCCTTTTTCGCCGGATCCCGGGGTGGCGTTGGACGACGTCGGGAGGCTGGGCGAACTCCTTCGCGCGGGAAGTTCCGAAGCCTGGGCCGTGGAACGGCTCATCCGCCTGGCCAATCCCCAGACCGTGCACGTGGTGCTCTCCGACTTCCTTTGGAAGGATCTGCCCGAGTTCACGGCCCCCGAGGGGCGGCTCTTCTTCGCGGCCCTCCCCGCCACGCCCTGCCCCAGGACAGTGGAGCTCGGGGATCCGGGCCGCGGGCTTCCCCTCCTCGCGGGGGAGACGAATCTCGTGATGCTCAAATTGGTCTGGCGGGAGGGCCCTCCCCAGGCGGCCGTGAAGGTCCGCTGGGGGAGGTTCGATGGAACCCATCCCAACGCCGCCGGCGCCAAGCAGGGTGGAACTTTGCGCCTCGGTTTCGAGAACCCCTCGTTGATGGAGAGCCGCGGCATCCCCTTCGTGCCGGATCAGCCTGGACTCTGGTGGATGGAGGCGGTCTTGGAGGGCCGGCCGGCGCCCCCCGCGGCCACATCCCCCGGGGAGAACGCCGAGAATCTTTCAGACTTCCGGGTCTTCGCGGTGGAGAGCCGGCGCCTGGCGGTGGACGGGGTCATCTTCTCCCCCGATTACCTCGCCCAGGATTTCATGGACGACCTGGCGACCTGGGGCGCCGTCGACCTGAAGCGCCACGCGCTCCTTCGGCCGGGCGATGGGAAGGTCCAGGCCGACCGCTTCGCCGCGCTCCCCCTGCGGGAGGACGCCCTGCTCCTGCTCTTCGGTCCGCCGGCGAGCGTGGTGCGCGCCGCGGCCGCCCGGGGAAAGCCGTGGGCCTGGTTCCCCATGGGGGACGCGGAGGCGGCGAGGACCGTCCTCGGAAACGCGGCGGCGAGGCCGGTGTCGGGGGCCCAATGGTCCGAGAAGGCCGAGTGGCGCGGCACGCCGATGGACCTCACGGGCGACGAAGCCGTCGATGGCGAGACCTGGCGGGGCGCGGTTCCCCCGAAGGTCTTGGTGGAGGCCCCCGTGCGGGCGGGCGATCGCACCTGGCTGCGCGCGGCGGGCCAGAGCGCATTTTTCCAGAGGGATAAGTTCACCTTCGTGGGCATGCACCCCCTGCCCCGTTCGAGCGCGGACGCGGGCCGCCGCTTCGCAAGGTCCTTGGCCCTCACCGCCCGTCGCCTCGGTTCCGCGACGGCATGGCCGGAGAATCCTTCCCCCGACCTGGGAGAGCGCCTATGGCCGCCGGCGGGCCAGAAAGATCCGAAGGAAGAAATCATCCCGTTCATGGGGCGCCAGTGCGGCTTCGTCAAGACGCAGGGGCCCGCGGGGGCGCCTTGGCTCTTGGCGCTGCGGATTCCCCTCGCGGAGCGCGGTGGGAGCCCCGCGGTCCTGCCGGCCATGGCCGACGCCGCCGAGGTGCTGCGGCGATTGGAACGCTTCAACCATCCCGTGGCGGACAAGACCGTGGAGCGACGCCTTCCCCTCGCCGGCTTATGGCTCTTGCCGGTCGTCCTCGTCCTCTTCCTCGCCTTCACTTGGGCGCGTCGCGCGGGGCGCCGGGAATCGCCATGAAGGGGCGCTTCCCCACCCTGCTCGGGTGCCTACTCGTCCTCTTCGCCGAACTCGGGGCGCAAGCCAAGCCCGCGCCCGAAGCCGCGGCGGGGGATTGGGACTTCCGCTTCACCGTCCTCAAGTACAAGGGCGGCGGCGATTGGTACGAGGGCAAGGTGGGGGTGCCGAACCTCATGGAGTTCTTGCGCACGAATACTCGCCTGAGGCCCCAGCCCACCCCCGATGTCATCGAGGCCGATGACGCGGCGTTGCTTCGCTGTCGCTTCCTCCTCGTGAAGGGCCACGGCGAGATCCGCTTCACCGAAAGCGAAGTCCGCTACCTCCGCGAATGGCTATTGGCCGGGGGCTTCCTCTACGCCGACGACGATTACGGCATGGACGTCGCTTTCCGCCGGGAGATCAAGCGGGTCTTCCCGGAGAAGGAACTCGCTCCCCTGCCGTCGAACCACCCGCTCTACCGCCAATACTTCGAATTCCCCCAAGGCACCCCCAAGATCCACGAGCATGACGGGGGCCCCCCTCGGACCCTGGGGATCTGGAACGGGGACCGGCTCATGGTGCTCTATACCGTGAACACCGATATCGGGGATGGATGGGCGCCCTGGCAGGTCCACAAAGACCCCGAGGCAGTGCGCCTCCTCGCCCTTCAATTCGGCGTGAACGTCATTCTCTATTCCATGACCCGATAATCCAGGGCCGGGGGGGGGGCTTTCGCCCCTGGGTGTCCCCTTTTGGTGGACTCCCCCCATCGCGGAGGGAAGCCCCCGCGCTATGTCCGAGAGTTTATTTTGGCGTATTTCCGGCCTACGAAGAACTTTTTTTTTGATAAAGTCGTAAATAAATTTTGCACGTGTCAACTGGCTTTGACATATACTTATAAACCTGGGTTGGAGTTCCGGCCCCTAGCACCCATGAATTGGCAGCAAAACACCAAGGCCTTTGACCGAATCCGTCTGGCGATGGCGCTGCTGTCGGTGTTCGCCCTGGTGATCACGCTCCTCGCTTGGCGCCAATATGGTTTTCCTTGGCTACTGGCCCAATTGCCGGTGACGGCGTTTTTCATCCTGCTCCTCGCTTTTCGGTCGACCGTGGTGGCGGCGATGTTGGGGAAGCTCGTCTTCGATGTGCTCTTCGTGAGCCTCCACTTCTTCGTGGGCTTGCCCGATCTGCTGCCGGTCTATGGCACCGTCTACCTCACCGGCTTGTGCTGGTTCATTTTAAACTTATTCTACCTGGAGAATCGTCCCGCCCACCTGCTCCTCCTGGTGTTCGTCCTCATGCCGTTTCTCCATCGCACGGGGCAATGGTGGAGCGGGGGGAAACCTCCCGACCCCGTGACATTCCTCGCGGGCTTGATCCCCGCCATGCTACACCTTTGGTGGGTGGTCTGGGGCATGGAAAAGGAACGGCGGGCCGAGGTCTTGGCCGAACTGGAGCGCCGCTCCCTGCAGGTGGAGGATTTCCGCCGCTGGAGCCGGACCTCCGGGGCCCTCCTGCTCCACGATGCGCGCAATATCCTCCAGGCGACGAGTTTCGTCGATGCCGCGGTGGAGCGCGGCGAATGCCCGGCCGAGGTCGGCGAGCGCATGCGGCGCATGAAGCATCAAGTCCTCTCGGTCCTCGAAAACCACGATCGGGAGGAGCGGGCGGAACTCCCCGTCGCCTCCATCCTGCGGCGCATGTTCCAGGCCTCGCCGCCGGGACTGGGCGCCTTCGAAATCAAGGTGGAGCCCAAGGCCACGCTCGTCTACCATCCGCAAGTTTTCGAATCCCTCGTCTATAACCTGGCCCGCAACGCCTGGGAGGCCTGGCACGAGAAGAACGCCTCCTGGCGCGGCCTGCGTATCGCGGTGAGTTACGAAGGCAGGGAACTGCGCATCGAAGACAACGCGGGCGGCTTCCATCCGGGCGAAATCCAAAACGGCGCCAGCCGCAAGGGCCCCGGCCACGGGGTCTTCCTCGCCACCGTTCGCCAGCAGCAGACCCAACTCGGCATCCGCTTCGACTTGGAGCGCCGGGAAGCGGGCATGCTGGCCCGCATCGTCTTTTCCCCGGTCAGACCCCCGAATCCTCCGCCTTAAACGGTTTCCCGCGCCGGGTGCGGTCGCGAACGTTCCTAGGGTTCCCAAGCCGGCGAATGGATGCGCGGCCTAGGCGCGCGTCACTGACAGGTTTCCCCGTGTAACTCGTCAAAGGGCGGGGAGCGTCATTTTTTTTGGGCCACGCTCCCCGGTTGGAAATAATTGTATTATAATAAACAGCATTAGATACATATAGAATACAATAAAAATACTGGGGGCCAGGAAGGCTCCCGGCGGACGCAGGCAGGAAGCCGCCCTGAAAGTCCGCAAAGGAGCCCTGATGCGTCCCCTTCCCCTCATCGCGGTGCTGCTCGCCTTCGCCGCTTCGGCCCTCCCCGGTTTTTGCGCGGGGCCCGCGGAGATCGCGCCGGCCGATTGGACCACGCTCCAAGTCGACAATAAAGAAGATGGCTCCATCACCGCGGATGCTTCCGGGGTGCGGATGAAACGGGGGGCCCTGGGGGGCAAGGGCTATTTCATGCGGGCCTACCGGGACATCCCCGTGGAACCCTCCACCCGGTATCTCTTCACCTATTCGGTGGCCGTCGAAGGCACGGGCTACGCCAATGCCTTCTTCTACGTCGCCGGCGCCGATGGCAAATGGGACGAAAAGGCGACGATGTACGGCGAGCGCAAGGGCGCGGGGAGCCACGCGGGGGTGCGCTTCATCGTGAACGTGCCCGCCGACAAGGTCAAACTGCGCATGTGCCTGGGCTTCGGGGGATCCAACGCGGGCGCGGTGTTCCGGGAGGTGAGTTTCGGGCCCATCGGGTCGACGAGGGCGCCCGTGGTGGAGCCCTCGACCGCCGCGGTCGTCCTCGACGGGAAATTGGACGATCCGATCTGGAAGACGGCGACGCGGCTAGGATCCTTTCGCGTGCTCGGCAAGCCCGGCACCGAAGCGGCCCAGCAGACCGAGGCCTTCCTCGCGTTGCGCGATGGCATGCTCTACCTCGGCTGCCGCGCCCGGGAAGAGGACACGGCGGGGCTCAAACTCTCCGCACCGAGCAATTGCCACGAGATCTACGCGGATGATTGCCTGGAGGTCTTCCTCTCCCTCGATCGCATGTCCTATTCCCACCTCCTCATGAACGCGGCGGGGAAGTTCTATTGGCTCAAGAAGGACGTCGGCGGGGCGCGCAGCAGCTGGTTCCCCGTCATGACCGCCGCCGCCTACCGCGGCGATTGGGAAGCCAAGGGCGCCGTCGGCAAGGGGGAGTGGACGGTGGAGGCGCGCATCCGCCTGAGCGATTTCCTCGGGGCCTCGGGCGCCGGGGACACGACGGTCTACATGAACGTGGGCCGCCACCGCCCCCGGGGCGCCGAGGAATATACGACCTGGACGCCGCTGGCGGGCGCCACGTTCCACAATCCGAAGGATTACCAACCGGTGGTGCTCAAACTCCCGGGCGGGCGAAGCGAGGTCACGGAAGCGGCGAACTTCCCCTTCACCACGAGGCTGACGGAGCCCGAGCTCATGACGAGCGGCAAGCCGGTGAACTTGCGCCTGCGCGGGGGCCGAGTCGCGCTCCCCGCCAGCGTGAGGGTCGTTGAGAAGGGCGCGGGCCTCGCCGCCGATGTGAAGGCCTTCCTCGCGGCCAACCTCGCCCAGGGCAGCGGCCCCGCGGCCGAACTCATCCTCGAAAAGGCCGAGCAACCCTTTCCCGACGCCTCCCTCAGCGCCGCGGAGCGGAAACTCCTCGACAGCCCCGAGGCCTTCCGCCTCGAGATCGCCCCGCAGCGCCTGACCCTCGCCGCGCGCCATGCCGACGGGTTGGCCCGCGGGGCCGCGACCCTCGTGCTCCTGGCGCGCCAGGCGAAGGACCGCGGCGACCGCTCGCTGCCGAACCTATTGATGCAGGACGCACCGCGCATCGCTTTCCGCTCGTGGCTCGTGCATATCGGGAAGACCCCCGAAACCATGCGGGCCATCATCGATTGCGCGTGGCTCTTGCGCTACAACAAGATCTTCATCGCCCTCGACAATTTCGGCGCGGCGGCGCCCCCCTTCCCGTATAAGACCGCCGATATCGGGGAGGCCGGGCGCACCCAGCAGGAATGGGTCGAGGTCTTCCAATACGCCCGCGATCGGGGGCTCGAGCCGATCCCCTACCTCGCTTCCTGGGGCCGCATCCAATACATCTCCTATAAGCCCGAATACCGGTGGATCGACGCGGCCGACCACTCGGACAACCACGGGCAGCCCTATTACCGCAACCTGGACGTCGCCAACCCCGAGGCCGTGAAGCTCATGCTCGCCCTCCAGGAGGAGATGATCGACGTGCTGAAGCCGAAGGGCTTCAATATCGCCTTCGACGAGATCCATTTCGGGCCCCTCGTCGCCTCCAAGCTCGCCCAGGAGAAGAAGTGGAAGAACAGCGATTGGGTGATCGCGTCGCTCAAGGCCCAAGACGGGCTCCTGCGCCGCAAGAAGGTGGACTGCTACCTCTGGGGGGACGAGTTCGACCCGGGGCAGAACGGGAACCATATCGACATCACGGGGCCCGCGATGCTGGCCAAATTGCCCAAGGATTGGATCATGATGGATTGGAAGTACGAGGGGAAGTACGATTCCCTCGCCGATTTCCCCTCCTACGACATGTTCATGAACGCCGGATTCCGAACCCTCGGCTGCCCCTGGTACAAGCCCTTCAACGTCGCGCGCTGGGTGAAGACCGTCTACGAGAAGAAGGGCTTCGGCGTCTGCCAGACCTCGTGGAGCGCCACCGAGGTCCATAAGATGACCCCCGAACTCTCCCGGGCCGTCGCGCTCTGCGCCCATCTGGCCTGGTCCCCGGAAGACACCGAACTCTCGCACCTAGACTTCGTGCCCGACGCGCTGTTCAAGACCGCCTGCTTCCGCACCAACGCCGGCATGCCGGCGCGGTCCCCGCGCTATTTGGCCACGCCCGAGCCGGTGGTCGCCGGAGAGGAACTCGCCGAAGGGCTCGGATTCCCCAAGGGATTCGGATTGGATTTCATCCGGACCCCCGCGTCGAATTGGCGGGGGGCGGATTTCCGCGTCTTCACGAAGAACGGCAAGACCGCGGCGGTCTACGCCATGGGCCGCGGCGGCCCCGGCGAGATCAAGAACGGCGATTTCTCCCTCGGCCTGGCGGGCTGGGCCATGAACGGGAGCGCCGAAGAGGCCTCGTTCAAGGCAGAAGACGGTGCCCTGCGGGCCGAGCGGCTCAAGAAGGGCGCCTTCATCCGCGTGGCCCAGGACATCCCGCTCGTCGCGGGGAAGCAGTACGTCCTCTTGGTTAAATTGAAAACGACCGGGGCCGCCAAGGGCCGGGTCTGGATGTACGGGGGCGAGAGCGACCGAAAATGGGATGCGAACGGCATGGTCCAACTCGACGCCGGCGCCTCCTCGGAGTGGGCCGTCAGGGAGTTCCCGGTCGCCAAGACCAACGCGTTCCTGCGCGTCTGCCTTTCCCCGGAAGGGGAGGGCACCGTCTGGTTCGACGACGTGGAACTCCGGGAAGTCGGCGCCACGGCCGTGACCAGGGCCCGCGTGGCGAGCGTGCGTATTCCGGTGAACCAGGCGGCCTCCGTGCTCACCTTCCTCCACGCCGCCAATATGCAATTCATCCCGGAATCGCTCAATATGGGGGATACGGCCAAGCGCTACGCCAGCCAAATCCCGGGCACCTACGTAGTGCGCTACGAAGACGGCGGGAGCGCGATCCTGCCGCTCCAGTACCGCCAGCAGGTCAGCGGCATCGACGACCCGGCCATCGGCCGGGAAGCCGATCCCGTCCTCTTCGGTACGGTGGGCGACCGGCAATTCGTGAATATCGGCTCGTTCACCTGGAAGAACCCCCAGCCCGAGCGGCGTATCCAGGCCGTGGAATTGGTCCCGGGGAACTCCAGCGAACTCGGCCTCGCGCTCTTCGCCTTGACCCTCGAATAAGGATGGCCCCGCCGAAAAAGCGTCCGCGTCCGCGCCTGGGGAAGGCCCCCTCCGCGGCGCAGGAGCCGAATGCCGGCGGGCGGATGGAACTCGTCCCCGGGGCGCCGCTCTTCCACCAATTGGCCCAGGCCCTGCGGGCGGAGATCCGCAGCGGGAAACGGGCCAAGGGCGAGTATCTTCCCAACGAGGCCGCCTTGGAGAAGGCCTACGGTGTGAGCCGGGTGACCGTGCGCCGGGCGCTCGCCGAACTCAAGGCGGAGGGGCTCATCGAGAGCCGCCGAAGGGCGGGAACCCGCGTCACCGGAAAGGGCGCCGCGTCGAGGAGCCGCCTCATCGGGGTGCTGACCCCGAACATGTTCCAGGCCCAGTACGCGAGTTTCCTCCACGCGCTCGAAGGGGCGCTGAGGCCCCAGGGGTTGGACCTCATCGTCCACAATAGCGAACTCTCCCCGGAGGTGGAAAGGGCGGGCCTCGAGGCCCACCTCGCCCGGGGCGTGGAGGCCATCCTCCATATCTGGGACAAGAAATCCGCCGCGAACCTTCCCCTGCTTAAACGCATCGCCGCCGCGGGGATCCCGCTCCTCGTGGTGGACCACCGGGAGGCGGGCCTCGACGCCGACTTCATCGTGCAAGACCACCGCCTCGGCATGAAGCTCGCCCTGGAATATCTCGTCGCCCGGGGCGCACGGAAGCTCCTCCATGTGCGGGCGGTCGTGGGCCTTTGGGGGGCCGACGAGCGCGAAGCGGGTTTCCGCGAGGAAGCCCGGCGCCAAGGCGTGCC
Organism: Spirochaetota bacterium; assembly: GCA_017302015.1. Taxonomy (GTDB): domain Bacteria; phylum Spirochaetota; class UBA12135; order COTS27; family JAFLEE01; genus JAFLEE01. Next base: position 9,008 of record JAFLEE010000059.1, read on the forward strand.
GACGGGTGACCTCACGACCCTGGTGGGCGATTACGACGGGGAGACCGCCCGGGCGAGCCTCGCCCGCCATTACCGCCCGGGCGTGCCCTTTCCCACGGGGATCGTGGCTTCCGCCGATATGACCGCCCAAGCGGCCCATGATTTCTTCCACGAACGCGGGGCGCGCATCCCCGGCGAGTTGCACTTGGTGGCGTTCGGCACGGATCCAGGAGCGCTGCGCTCCCGGGAGGCCATCCAGTGCATCGACTCCATGGCCGCGGTCCAGGCGCGGGCGGCCGCCGCGCGCCTTTTAGAGCGCCTCGGGGGGGATGGAGCACGCCGCGTGGTGGTCACGCCGATGGCGTTGGCGCCGGGAGGCCGGGGATAGGCCGAAGGGGCTCCCGGCGAAAAAGCAAGCCCTCCCCGGGGGACCCTTGAAATTTTCGGCAGGAGGGGTACACTTCCACTGGCATGCACTATAGTGCATGACCCCACCCAAGGACCTGCCATGAGCAAGCCGGAAATCGCCCTCCAGATGTACACCATGCGTGAGGTGATGAAGACCCCCGAAGACCGCGAGAAGACCCTCGCCGAGATCGCCCGCATCGGCTACAAGAACGTGGAACTCGCCGGCACCTGGGGCCTGACCCCCGCCGAGGCGAAGGCCCTCCTGTCCCGCCACGGCCTCAAGGTCATCTCCATGCACATCGGCCTGCCCCAGGTGCGCGAAGGAATGGCCGAGACGCTCGCGGCCATGAAGGTCTTCGGGTGCATGGCCTCGGGCCTGGGCGCCATGCCCGGCGATTACCGCAACGAGGCCGGCATGAAGAAGCTGGTGGTGGAACTCGGCGAGGCCCTGGCGACCTACAAGCAGAACGGCTTCACCCTCTCCTACCACAACCATAAGTTCGAGTTCGAGAAATTCGGCGGCAAGAACATGCTCGAGCACCTCTTCGAGGGGCTGCCGGGCCTCTCGCCCCAATTCGATGTGGCCTGGGTGCAGGCCGGCGGCGGCAATCCGGCCGCCTGGATCCGCCGCTACAAGGACCGCCTCTTCACCATCCACTTCAAGGATTTCACGATCAAGGCCGACCAACTCACGCTGTGCGAAGTCGGCGAAGGCAGCCTCGACTGGACGGAGATCGCCAAGGCCGCCTCCGAATCATCCGCGCGCTACGTGGTCGTGGAGCAGGACGTGTCAACCGATCCGCTCGCCTCCATCGCCATTTCGTTCAAGAAGGTGAAGTCGCTCGGCTTCAACTAAGGCGCCGCGCCGCGGGCCCTCCCGGCCGCCATGGGGCGGGCGGGAGGGCTTTTTTTTACGTGACGGAAACCCCGAGCATATAGGATTCGACGAGGCGCGTCAGCGCCCGGGGGGAATCGCGCAGGCCGAGGTGCATGCGGGGTGCGGCGATCGGGGCCTCGAGCCATTCGTGCTCGCCGGTCTCGGCGTGGTAGCGAAGCCCGCCCTCGAAATCGACCCGTAGCCCGCTGGCCTCCCCCAAGGCCGCCCAGAGCACGGTGAGTTGATCCCAGCTCGGCCGGGAGCGTCCGCCGCCGCCGAGGAAACGCTCGAAGGCGATGCGCAGGGGGTCTTCCGCCGGGAGCGTGGTTTGAAAATCGGCCCCGGTGGGGATTTGTTCGCCATGGGGTTGGATGAAGATCGGCGTCGGCCATCGGTGGAGGACCCGGTCGGCGGAGGGGCGATCCATCCACCAATTGAACCGGTCCCGGCCGCGGGGTGTCTCGGCGATGGCCATGGAGACGAGGCAGCGGACCTTGCGGGAGACGAGTTCCCGGCCGGAGAGGGGGCTATGGGCGTCGGGCGGCGATTCGAGGAGCGCGGCCAATGGGCCCAGGAGGCCGATGGCGCAGATCGTGACGCCCCCGTCTTCTTCCCGGGCGAGGAGCCTGCGGTAGAGGGCCACCGGGTCTTCGGGAACGAATGGATTTTTTTCGGCGAAGGCTTTCCCGAGAAAATCCCCGTAGAGTTGCTCGGGGCGGCAGCGCGAGCGGTGGGCCAGGTAATCCACGAGGGGCGCCGCCCGGGAAGGGTCGCATTGGGCGACTGGAAGTTTCGGCCGGCCAAAATGGGCGTTGAGGGCCGCGGCGGCGGCCCCGGCATGGGGCGCCGGCGCATCGCATACCACGCCCAGGATGCGCGCGCGCCCCGCATCGGCTAAGTGGTGGAGCACCGCCAAAGCGCCCGCGTCGTCGCAATCGGTATCGAGGTCGGTGTCGAGGATGATGGGGACGGATCTGCCCGACCGACCGGGGGAATGGGGGGCAATTTCATTCATGGGGCAGGTCATGGGGAAAACACGGAGAAGCAAGGAACCACGGAGCGCTTCTGATAGGCCGCATGGGGAATGTACGACGTTCTCTCGGGGTTGGCAACGGGCCATGCGCGGGCGCTGGCCGCCGGGGGGTGGGCGCGCTCTTTCATTTCACCTGCAGCCGCCAGCCGCCGAAGCGCAGCACTTGTTTGATCTTTCCGAGATGGCAAGTAAGTACGGCATCGCCGATGGCCAGATCTTCCTTCACGGCCACCGTGAGGACGACTTCCTGCCAGGACGTGCCAACCGGGACATCGACCGAAGCGAGGGCCTTGATCGAGGGCCTCATGCTCTGGAAGATCGCCTTAAGCCATCCCTCGCCCCGCTCCGCGCTCACCCAAAACTTCGCCTCCAGCGTGGATCCGGCCTTGAGGGCCACCGCCACCGGCAATTTGAAGGCCATCTTACTGGGGTTTTCGGGAGAGGCGACCGGCACCCCCACCTTCACGCCGTATTGAAAGGGCTTCCCGGTTTCCTCGAATGGAACGGCCTCGAGGCCGTCCTTTACGCCATTATAGGCGGGGGGCGAAAAGCCGGTGAGCGCCGCCAGGGCGGCCGCCGTTCGGAGCGCCGCGGCCTTCTCTGGATCGATCTGGGCGACTCCCTGCTCGGCGAACAACCCCTCGAGCCGGGCGATCTCGCCGGCATAGGCCGGATTGTCGATGGCGTTCACCTTCTCCAGGGGATCTTTTTCGTAATCGTAGAACTCCCGTGCCACGAGTACGCCCCGGCGTTCGCCTTTCCGGTAATTCATCTGCATCCACCGGACCAGGCGGAAACGGCGATCCCGCAAGGCGTAGCCCATGACCGGATTCCCATCGAGGGAGCGGGGGTATTGGGAAAGGATGGCGCCATGGACGTCGCCTTGGCGGCCGGAAAGGAGGGGGGCCAGGCTACGCCCCTGGAGCGCGGAGGGGGCCGCGAGACCGGTGAGCGAGCAGAGCGTTGGGAAGATGTCGATGAAACCCGTGGCCGACTGGCTGGTGTAGCCCTTGGGGATGCCGGGGCCCGCCATCAAAAGCGGCGCGCGCGTGGCATGCTCGAAATTGGTGTGCTTGCACCACATGCCGTGGTCGCCGAGGTGCCAACCATGGTCGCCCCAGAGAACCACCACCGTATTCTCCCTCAGGCCGAGTTCCTCCAATTTTCCGAGCAGGCGGCCGATTTGGGCGTCGACGAACGAAACGCAGGCCATGTAGCCATGGATCAGTTCCCGCTGCATGGCCTCGTCGAGGGGCCCCACCTCGGGGATGTCGGTGTAGCCCGAACGCAATTCCCCGGAATCCTGGTAGGCGAGGGCCGGCATCCCTCGCGGCTTATCCCGGAATTCCGCCAATGGGATCTTGGACCGGTCGTAGAGGTCCCAATATTTCTTCGGAGCCACGAAAGGCAGGTGGGGCCTGGCATATCCGACGGCGAGAAAGAAGGGCTTCTCGCCCTTGCCCACCCGCTCGAGGAGTTTCATCCCCTCCTCGGTCACGGCATGGTCGCCATAGCGGTCATCGGGCAAGTCGAGGCATTCGGTGGCGGGGCCCACCGAGGTCTGGGCCTTGCTGCCCCTTCCTTTTTGGGTGAGGGGTCGGTGGTATGGGCCGAAGGACTCGCCCATCGGTTTCGCGTAGGCGACATAAGGGATGGACCAGGAGGGCTCGTCGAGAAGCTTGTCGACGCAACGATAGTCGTAGGTCTTGCCGATGCCTGTGGTTTCGTAGCCGTTCTGCCTGAGGTACTGGGGGAGGCTCAGGACGTCGGGATGGACGTCCCTCATGCGGGTTTGGAGATCCCACACGCCGGTGGAATCGGGGTACAGCCCCGTCATGAGGCTGGCCCGGGTAGGGCCGCACACCGCCTGTTGGCAATGGTTATTGAGGAAGACCGCTCCCCGGGCCGCCAAGGCGTCCAAGTTCGGCGTCAGGATCTCGGGGTTTCCGTAGCAGCCCAGGAGTGGCTTCAGGTCGTCCACCGGGATGAAGAGGATATTGGGCCTACGGCCCGGGGGCCTTTGCCCGAGCAGCGGCAAAGACAGGGCCCCGAGGGCGGCGGTGGAGAGGAACTGACGCCGGGAAAAGTCCGGGACCGGGTTCTGGCTGTCCATGACCCATTATCGCCTCACGAGGGTTCGGGGTGGGAGCGGATCGCGATCCATCGCGCTCCGGTTTCCCCGCGCGTTTGGACCGGGGTGGGCCCTTGGGGCGCTGTGGCACCGCTGGTAAAAGGGGCCGCTGAGAAAGTGCCCGTGGGTGGCAAGAAATATCCATGGCCCGCGACCCGGCGAAAGACTATGCTTTGGGCATGGATTCGCGGCCGCCCGCTGGCCGAGACTCCCAGAGGATCCCCATGGAAGCAAACGAACCCGGCGCCCAACGCCTCTCCCTCCCCGCCCTGCGGCAATGGGAAGCGCAGGGACTCGGCCTCTTCATCCATTTCGGCATGGCGACCTTCGATGGGGACGAGTTCAGCAAGGGCGACCAGCCCTCTTCGGTCTATGCCCCCGATCGCCTGGACGTGGACCAGTGGGTGAACGTGGCCCGGGACGCAGGATTCCGCTATGCGGTGCTCACCACGAAGCACGTCTCGGGCCATTGCCTTTGGCCCACGAAGCACAACGATTACCACGTGGGCACTTCGGGGAATCCCACCGACGTGGTCGAGCGATACGTGAAGGCCTGCGCGCGCACCGGGGTGAAGCCGGGCTTCTACTATTGCAGTTGGGATAACCATAACCGCTTCGGCTCCGTCACCCCCCAATTCGCCGCCGATGGAAGCCAGGGGAATTGGAACTGGATGTACGCCACCCGCGCCTACGAGGATTTCCAATGGGCCCAGTGCGAGGAACTCGTGGCGCGCTACGGGGCGCCCTTCGAGTGGTGGATCGACATCCCCAACGCCCTCTCCCACGCGTTCCGCCGCCAACTCTACGACCGGCTGGCGGCCCTGGGGCCCGAATCGGTCATCATGATGAACACGGGCATCGGCGACGGCGTCGACCAGCCCAAGGTCGGCAATTGGCCCACCGATCTCATCGCCATCGAGACGCGCATGCCCCCCACCAGCGCCAGCAGCGATGCCCACCACGGGCACCAGCCGTGGCGGGAGGTGTTGGGGAAGAAATACTACCTCCCCGGGGAGGTCTGCGATACGGTGTGCAAGCGCTGGTTCTACCAGGAGGGAGACCGCCCCAAATCCGACGGAGAACTCTTGGCCCTCGCGCTCCTGGCGAAAGCACGCGGGTGCAATCTCCTCCTCGACGTGGGGCCGGATCGCCATGGGCTCATCCCCAAAGAGGTGGTGGACGCCCTCGGCCGTTGGCAAAAGAATTTGGCGGCGCTCGGCTAGGTGCGGGCGGTGCAGGTCGGGCGGCGCCGATTGGATGCCCTTCCGGGCGGTTCAATCGGATGGATCGCCGCTGGTCCGGGACGCCCTTAGATTTCCAAGCGTTTGGCCTCCGCCTCGGGTTCACCGAAGTCGGGAATGGGGAGCATGGCTCCGTCGCGCAGGGCGGATTCATGGGCGACGATGCCGGGGGCCGCATAGCGCGCGGCCGCCCAAGCGTGGTTGGGGGGCAGGGCGTCCTGGCTCACCGCCCGCACGAAATCATCCACCAAAAAATGGTGGGAACCGTCGTGCCCGTTGTGCAGGCCCGCGATCTCCCTCGGGATGCGCGCGCGGTCGTGGACGGGGGCGTAGCCGGCGTAGAAATCGCGCCTTAGTTCTTCGTGGAGGCCCGTCGCCGCGGAGACCGCTTCCCCCTTCGAGCAGAGGAGATCCTTGGAGACGTCGAGGTTCTTCCCCTCCAGGGTGACCCACGTTTGGGCCAGGCCCTGGTTGGAGAACGAGGCGCGCTCGCCGAAGAGGCTCATCGCCACGCTATTGCCCGCTTTCCACCCGACGCGCCGGTGCTCCTTGAGTTGGGCCGTGGAGCCGTCGCTGAAGCGGGCGAGGGCCGTTTCATTGCTGAAGGGGTTGTCCCAGAGGTTGGCCCCGGCGCGGAACACGTCGTCTTCATGGCGGTCCCGGTAGCCGAGGCAGGCGATGTGCGTGGCGCGGGCCCCGGTCACCGAGGCGATCATGGAGAGGGAGTGGGTGCCGTAGAACATGGGCGGAAAACCGGCCACCCGTTTCCAATCCGCGCCCCCCGAGTTTTTGAAGGCGTCGTAGAACCCGTGGGTCATGTCGTGGAGGTAGGCCGCCTCCCCATGGACGATGGGACCGAAGGCGCCTTCGCGGAATTTCTTGCGGCAGAAGACGGTGCTGGCGTAATAATAACTGGTCTCGCCCGTCATATAGATCTTGCCGCTACGGCGCACGGCCTCGAGGATGCGCTCGATGTCCTCTAGAGTATGGGCCATGGGCACGGCGCAATAGACATGTTTCCCCGCGGCCAGGGCCTCGAGGGTGTGCGCCGCGTGGAGGTGCCTTTGGGAAAAGATGGCGACCGCATCCACATCGCTCCGCAGTGCCTCCTGGAAACTGGCGAAGGTCCGGCGCACGCCGTGGAGCTCCGCTTCCCGGGCCAGGCGGTCGGGGAGGAGGTCGCAGAGGGCCACCTCGTCCACCCCCGGATGGGCCTTGAAGAGCGGGATGAAGACGCGGCCGAAACTGCCGACGCCGCAAAGGGCGAGTTTGAATCCCATGGATGCCTCCCTCGATTCTCTCGATGTGATGAGCTTAGGCGACCGCGGGCCGCCTTGAAATGCCCCGGACTGACTTTTGCATATCCCGGCCTGCGCTCCCGCGGAATGCCGGCGAAGCTTGGTAAAATGTCCGCGTGTTCATCAAGAATCCCCGCTGCCGGACCATTGCCATCGATTCCAGTTTCGCCTTCGAGGGCCACGAGCACACCCTGTGGTACGAAGCGCTCATCGGGGTCGAAGGCGTGGTGGGGATCCAGATCCAGCGCGAGAGCGTGCGCCTCGCCCCGGGATCGTTCCTCCTCATCCCCAAGGGGATCTTCCACCTGATCTGGGCCGAGCGGTCGCCCGCGCGCTACGCCAACCTCGTTTTCGAGGGGGACGGGGATCTATTCACGGAAATCGCGGGGCGAGGCGTGCTGCAACTTCGGCCACCGGAAAGAAAGGCCTGGCGGAAAGGGTCGGATTCGGCCTCCCGCACGAAGCGCCCCATCCGAGCCCACGGGGATGAGAAGTTGGCCCTCGAAATATTGGATCTATTCCTCAAACTCTCGGCGCGGACCGCTGCCAAGGGAAGCCCGCGGGAGGCCCCGACCCGCCCGGGTGGACTCTCCCTCAAGATCCTCGAGCGGATCGGGGGCATGATCGACCGGGAACCAGGTCGGCTCCACACCCGGGAGGAGATCGGGAAACTCTTCCTCCTCGAAAAGGATTACCTTTCCCACAAGATCCGCCGCCTCACCGGCTTCACGGTGATGGATCTCTATTTCAAGGCGAAGCTGGAGCGCGCGGCCCGTGAACTCGAGAAGGGGAAGAGTGTGCGCGAAGTCGCCGAACGGGCGGGGTTCGCCAACCCGTTCCATTTCAGCCGGAAGTTCAAGCAGGTCGTGGGGCTCGCGCCGAGCCAACTCGCGCGGGGCCGTTAGGCTTGGCGGCGCGCATCGATTCGAGGGAGTTCGCCGCGCCGCGCGAGGCCTTGAGTCCGTGGCCCGCAGGGAGTATACTAGCCCTCCCCACGCCCTTTCCATCCCGCCCGCATTCGATCCCCGAGGCCGCCTCCCCATGAAAACCTTCCACAAAGCCGGTAAGTTCGGGAAAAAAGACTTCAAGAAAAGCGGGTCTTTCGGGGATCGCCCCGGCCGCTTCACCCAGCCGTTCGAGGGCGGGGTCTCCTCCCAGGCCATCGAAACCCGGCCGGGACTATTCAAGACCACGTGCACCCAGTGCGGGCAAGAGGCCATCGTCCCCTTCAAGCCCACGGGCAAGCGCCCCGTGCTGTGCAAGGCTTGCCTGGGCAAGAAAGATTCCTTCGGATCGCCCGCGGGTTTCGGGTCCGAGCGGCCGGAGCGCGGCGAACGGCAGACGCCGCGGTTCGAGGGGTCCGCTTCCGCGTCCACGGCCGAATCCCTCGAATCCATCCACCGGAAACTCGACAAGATCATGCGGGCGCTCAAGATCGATTGAACGAGCGGCGGCGACGAGCGCGGCGCCCCTCGGTTCAGGCCCGCTGATTGCGGCGCCAGGTCGCCGGGCCGCAGCCGCACCATTTGGCGAAGACCTTTGTGAAATGAGCCCGGTCCCCCAGGCCGCAGCGCTCCGCGATGGATTCCAGCGGTTCATCGGTGGCGCGCAGGAGTTCCGCGGCGAGGGAGACGCGCCGCTCCCGCACCCAACGCGCGGGGGAGGTGCCCAGGTTCCTGAGGAAGCGGCGCGCCATTTCGGCCTCGCTGACTTCGGCGAACCGGGAAAGGGCGGCGCGGTCCAATGGCTCGTGGAGGTGCTCTTCGGCCCAATCGAGGATTTTTCGGAAGGCGAGATCGCCGCGGGATGACAAGGGGGAACCGGGGCCCGCCCGGTCGCCTGCCGCGCCGTCGGCAAGGGAGAACATCCGGGCGATCGCCGACCAGACCAGGGCATGGCCGCGGGCTTCCTGCGCCTCGGTGGCGAGGGACGAGCGGGTGAGTTCCAGGATGAGCCCCAGCATGTCCATCCCCAACGGATCTTTCGGCCCCGCCAATTCGAGGGGAAGGGGGAGGCACGATCGGGCCCGCTCACGGCCGATGGAGGGGAGGTCGAGGAGCGCGTTGCCGTGGCGCACGGTCGTCGGGCAATGGGCCCGCCAGGGCAGCCATGCGGGGATGACATAGAGATGCCCGGCGCGCAGCGGAAACACGCGGGCGGCCGCGCGCACCTCGGCCCCGTCGTCGAGATTGAGGTAGAGCCTCCAAAACGGGGAGACCATATCGGTCTGGCCGCCCTGGCCCCAGGAGGCATCGATGGTGCAACCGCTGAGCGAAAAGAGCCGCAGCGGCAGGCGGTCGCTCACCCGGGCCGTTTCGCCGGCCCCCTGGATCGGAAAAGACACATCTTGGAACAGTTTTGCCATAGAATCCGCTTAAAATATCATGTAAATTAAATCCGAGGAGCGAAAAAGCCATGACCCATCCCAATCCCCACGGCGCCATCCCCACCCCGAACCACCTGGTGTGGCATCGGAGAGAGCGCTACGGGTTCGTCCATTTCACCCAGAACACCTTCACCGACAAGGAATGGGGCTTCGGCGACGAGGATCCCGCGGGGTTCAACCCCACGGCGCTCGATTGCGGCCAATGGGTCGAGGCCGCCAAGGCGGGGGGGCTTACCGCCCTCATCCTCACCGCCAAGCACCACGACGGATTTTGCCTGTGGCCGACGGCCACCACCCCGCACAATATCTCGCGCTCGCCCTTCCGCGGCGGCAAGGGAGACCTGGTGCGCGAACTCGCCGAGGCGTGCCGCGCGGGCGGCATCGATTTCGGCCTCTATTGCTCGCCCTGGGACCGCAACCACGCCGAGTACGGCCGGTCGGGCTACGTCGAGACCTACCACGCCCAATGGAAGGAACTGCTGACGAATTACGGACCGCTTTGCGAACTGTGGTTCGACGGCGCCAACGGGGGCGACGGCTATTATGGCGGCGCCCGGGAGAAGCGCTCCATCGACGCCCAAGTCTATTACCACTTCGAGGAACTCTGGGCCGAGTGCCGGCGACTTCAGCCGGGAGCGCTCCTGTTCAGCGACGGCGGCCCCGGCCTGCGCTGGTGCGGCAACGAAAGCGGCTTCTCGGGGTTCACCTCGTGGTGCAAGGTCAATCCGGCGGGCGCCTTTCCGGGGAAGGTCGACGACCATTCGCGCCTGCCCCTGGGAGAGGCCGACGGCACGGTGTGGCGGCCGGTGGAAGTGGACGTGAGCATCCGCCCCGGCTGGTTCTTCCACCCCCATGAGCGCCCCCGGACGGGCGAGGAACTCTTCAATATCTGGTTGTCGAGCGTGGGCCAGAATGCCGGTATGCTCCTGAATCTGGCTCCCGATCGCCGCGGCCTCATCCCCAGCGAAGATCTCGTTTCGCTCAATCGCTTCAAGCATCTGGTGGACGCCTTCACGGCCGTCGATCTCGCCCGGGGAAAGCCGGTCGAGGCCACGAGCACCGCCTTCGGTTCGCCGGCCCATGCGGTGGACGGGAACCCCGAGACCTATTGGGCCGCGGGCGAAACGAGCGCCGTCCTCACCATCGATTTCGGGACCGAAGAACGCCTGGCGGGGATCCGCCTGGAGGAGGCCATCCAATTCGGCCAAAGAGTCGAGGCCTTCTCCGTGGAGATGCGCATGTGGAATACCTGGACCGAAGTGTTTCGGGGCACGACCATCGGGGCCCAGCGCATCGTGAAGTTTAATCAAGCCCGCGGTCGGCAGGTGCGGGTGAAGATTTTGGGGGCGCAGGCGCCGGCGGTGCTGCGGGGGGTCAGGGTGTATGGGGGGTGAGGGTTAAAAGGGTTTGAAATCTTTAATTCGCACAGAATTAAGAGGATTGTCTTAATTCTGTGCGAATTACCCACCCCCACCCGGCCTCGCCCAAACCCACCACCCCCATTCACCACCATCCCCACCCGACAAAAAGCCGTACTCCCCAAAGCGGCGGTCCCCGAATCCCCATCCCCCTTCCTACCCAAAATCGTCGTTCTCCATAGAAAATGCTTTCATCCCCGCTCCCCCCTTCCTAAATCCCCTAAAATCCCTTCCCAATCGGCAAGGAGCCCTTTTGGGGCGATGCTACGATGCCCCATGAAGCATCCGGCCGCCCTCGTCCTTTCGGAAGATTCCCGCCGCATCATCTATACCGAACCCGTCATGCGGCGCCTCGAAGCCCACGTGGAATGGGTCGCTCCTCCCATGACCGCGGAAGCCGCCCGAGCCGGAGCGGGAACGCTCTCGGGCGCCGAGTTCCTTTTCACCGGCTGGGGCGCGCCGAAATGCGACGCGGCGTTCCTGGCCGCACTTCCGAACTTAAAGGCGGTCTTCTACGGAGCGGGGTCCATCCGCGGCACGGTCACCGACGCGTTCTGGGAGCGGGGCATCCCGATCATGAGCGCCTGGGGCGCCAACGCGGTGCCCGTGGCCGAGTTCGCCTTCAGCCAGATCATCTTCGCCCTCAAGCACGGCTGGCATTACACGAACGCCGTCCGCCGGGACGGGCGCCACCTTCCCAAGTTCGCGCCGACGGGGGCCTTCGGCGCCACGGTGGGCCTCGTCTCCTTCGGCATGATCGCGCGCAAGGTCGCCGAGTGGGTGAAGCAACTCGCCGTGGAGATCGCGGTCTATGATCCCTTCCTGAAGGCATCCGATGCCAATGATCTCGGGATGCGCCTCGTCGACCTCGACACCCTCTTCCGCGAGAGCGACGTGGTGTCGCTCCATACCCCTTGGCTCCCCGAGACCGTGGGGATGGTCGGCGCGCGGCACTTCGACCTGATGAAGCCGAACGCCACCTTCATCAATACCGCCCGGGGCGCCGTGGTGGACGAGGTGGGGATGGTTTCCGTACTCGAGCGCCGTAAAGATCTCATGGCCGTGCTCGATGTGACCTGGCCCGAGCCCCCCATTGCGGATTCGCCCCTGTGGACCCTCCCCAACGTGGTGCTGACCCCCCATATCGCGGGGAGCGCGGACCGGGAATGCGCGCGCATGGGCCATTATATGGCGGATGAGCTCGAGCGCCTGCTCGCCGGAAAACCGCTGGCCTGGTCGGTCAGCCGGGAACGCGCGGCGACGATGGCGTAAGGCCTTTTTCCCGGACCGCCCTTTCGCGGCTCTTTTCGGGCCCCATTGGGGATTTTTTTAGGCGATGGGCGGCGGACTTGCGATCAGAGGGGGAAGCCTTCCCCCTCGCGTCTCCACATCCCCGGGGTCAGGCGCGTCGCCCTGCGGAAGGCCTTGATGAAGGTCGGGCTATCGGGGAAGCCCGTGCGCGAAGCGATCTCGTGGATGGGGAGAGACGTGGCGAGCAGGCGCTTCGCCTCGGCCAGGCGCCGCTCGCGCACCCAGGCATGGGGCGTCGTGCGCCATTGCCTGGCGAAGAGGCGGGTGACGCTGCTTCGGTCCATCCCGACGAGTTGGGCCAGGTCGCCCACGCGAAGCGGGGACGCAAGGTGGGTTTTTACGTAGCGGGCCATAGCGGCCAGTCGTTCATCCTCCATGGGGGACGCGGCGTTCATCCGGAGGGAGCCCGCCCGGTGGAGTTCCCGGAGCGCTCGAAGCACGAAGAGCGTCCGCTCGAGGGGATCGTCCGCCTTCTCCGCCGCCTCGGCGAAGATCGGCCTCAAACGGCCGTGGGCGAAGTCCGTGATCGGGGAAAGGACCAGGCGCTGGACGAAGCGGGGCGGCTCCCCGAGGGGGCTGAAATGGCAGAGCCACCCGGAAAGGAGGGCTCGGCCGTGCGGGCGGATGTCGACCCGGTCGCCCGGTTGGAACAGAAAGAGCCGGTCGGCGCGGGCCTCATGGACGACGCCGTTGATCCCAATTTTGCCCCGTCCCCTCCCCACATACCAAAAATCGTAGTCCTGGAAAACCCGACCCTGGACGGAGAAGTCCGGGGCGCATTTGAATGCGGAGGGTCGTTCGACTTTGTACGCCGTTTGGGCGAGGAGGGAAGGGATGTCGCTCATCGCCCAATGATGTCATGGAGGGGCCACGAAACGACAATCCATTTTTCGCGTCGTCATCTCTACAACCGGATTTCGCCAAGGGGTGCTTCCCGGACCGTGCAGAGCTAGTTAACGAAAGCATAGATTGGGAATTAACCTGTTAACTTCATAGTTAATCGGTTAATATATGTTAATGTAAGTGGCTGGGGAATATTTTGGGATTCCACCGTGCACCTCTGGGGAATCGGCCACGGGAAATCCGAGCCGGAAAGTCACCCGCTTAAAATTCGAGGGTTTTTCCTGGATTTTTTAATGTCATCGCGTGTGGAGAGCATTTCGGTGGGGTCCGACTCAGTTTGGCACGGAATATGAATGTATATCGCAACGGAAAAAGAAAAAAGAAGCCTCGGTGAAGGAGCGAAGCAGGCTCCCGCTCCGAGGTCTCGAGAGATAAAAAAAGGAGTTCCCCATGACCATCAAGATCTACAGCACATCCTCCTGCCCCTGGTGCACCGTGGCCAAGAATTATTTCCGGGAGCGCGGGGTGAAGTTCACCGACTACGGCGTCGACCGCGATCCCGCCAAGTACGAAGAGATGGTGCGCAAGTCCCACCAGATGGGCGTGCCCGTCATCGACATGGGCGGCAAGGTGCTCGTGGGGTTCAATAAGCCCGAGATCGAGCGCCAACTCGCCAAGTCCTCCGCCTCCACGGCGGGTTGACCCATGCCCCTCATCGCGAAAATCCTCATCGGGGTCGTCCTCGGCGCGGCGGCCGGCTACGGCTGGTACCGCCTCGTCGGTTGCTCCACGGGCACCTGCCCCATCACCTCGCGCTGGTGGACGTCCACCGGATACGGAGCGGCCATGGGGCTCCTCCTGAGCCTCGCCAAATAGGAAACCGCCATGGAACCCGGAAAGAAAATCATCATCGTCGGCGGGCTCTCCGCGGGCCCCTCCGCGGCCGCCCGCGCGCGGCGCCTGGACGAGCGGGCCGAGATCCTCCTCTTCGAATCCAGCGACCATATTTCCTACGCCACCTGCGGGATCCCCTACGCCCTCTCCGGCGTCATCCCTAGCCGCGACAAGCTCCTCGTGGTGAAGCCGGAACTCCTGGAGAAGCGGTTCCGCATCCAAATGCACCTCGGCGAGGCCGTGGAAGCCATCGATCCCGCCGGGAAAACGGTGCGCACCGCCAAGGGAAGCTATCCCTACGATGTCCTCGTCTACGCCGCGGGCGCCACCAGCATCGTGCCCCGTATCGAAGGGCTCGAGGGGGCCGTGAACGCCTCCTCGGTTCGCACGCTGGCGGATTTCGACCGGATGATGGAGAAGGAGAAGGGGCTCGCCTCCGCCTCCCACGTGACGGTGCTCGGCGCCGGCCTCATCGGGGTCGAGGTGGCCGAGAACCTTCGCCACGCCGGGAAGCGCGTGACGGTCCTGGAAGGCAGCGGCCAGGCGCTCCCGCCCTGGGACGCCGATTTCGGAATCCTCGCCCAGAAGGCCCTGGAAGCCGGCGGGGTGGAAGTGAAGACCGGCGTGATGGTGAAGCAGGTCCATCGCGATGGCGAACGCATCCGCGCCGTCGTGCTTCCCGATGGTTCGCGCCTCGATACCGATTACCTCATCCTCAGCGTGGGCATCCGGCCCCACACCGCGCTCCTCACCCAGCACGGGGCCAAGGCCCTGGGCAACGGGGCCCTCGTGGTCAACGAGCGCATGGAGACGAGCCTCCCCGGCATCTATGCCGCGGGCGATTGCGCGGCCGTCACGAACCGCCAGACCGGGGCGGCCGATTGGTTCCCCCTCGGCACCCATTCGAATAAGGCCGGCCGGGTGGCGGGCGAGAACGCCGCGGGCGGGGATGCGCGCTACGGCGGGGCCTACGGCACCGCCATCGTAAAGATCTTCAAGACCACCCTGGCGCGCACCGGGATCAACGCCAAACGCGCGGCCGCCCTCGGACTCGCCGCGAAGCAGACTTGGATCTCCGCGGGGGCCACCCCCTCCTATTATCCCGATTCGAAGCCGCTTTCGGTGAGCCTGACCTGGAACCCGGCCGACGGCCGCCTCCTCGGCGCCGAACTCGCGGGCGAAGCCGGCGCCGACAAGCGAATCGACGTGCTCGCCACCGCCGTCTACGCGGGGCTCACCGTGGAGCAATTGGGGGATCTCGACCTCGCCTACGCCCCGCCTTTTTCGCCTGCGAAGGACCCCGTCATCGTGGCGGCCTACTCGGCCGTCAACGACCGGCGGGGATTGGTCGCGCCCATCCTCCCCCTGGAACTCTCCCAGCGCCTGGCATCGGGCTTGGGGAACGCGGTGCTCTTGGATGTGCGCGGGAAGGCAGAGGTCGCCAAATCCGGGGTGATCCAAGGGGCGATCTGCCTGGAACTGGATGCCCTGCGACAGACTCTCACCCGCCTCGATCCCTCGAAAGAGACCATCGTCTATTGCGCCAAGGGGCTGCGCGGCTACCTCGCCGGGAGGATCCTGGCCCAAAACGGATTCGCCTCCGTGCGCAATCTGGCGGGCGGCTTCGACCAATGGAAAGCCCTCGGCCTCCCATCGGCGCCCATGGAGCAGGCCGCGGCCTGAATCCCTACGAACATCGATCCATCGGAAAGACACCAAGGAGAATCACATGTTTGGAATGCTCAATAAAATGATGGGCTTCGCCGACAGCAAGGCCATCAAGGAAGCCCTCGCCAAGGGCGCCGTCGTCGTCGATGTCCGCAGCCCCGGCGAGTTCGCGGGCGGACACTACCAGGGTTCGAAGAATATCCCCGTGGACCAGATCCAAGGGCGCGCCGACGAGATCATCAAATGGAAGAAGACGGTCATCGTCTGCTGCGCCTCGGGCGGGCGTTCCTCCAGCGCCATGAACATCCTCAAATCCAAGGGGCTCAGCGATGTGATGAACGCCGGCCCCTGGACGAACGTCGGTTGACGTTTCCCGGTCAGGAGATGCCATGACCAACCCCCGAGGGATGTGGGACCAGCGCTACGCCGAGGAGGGCTTCGCCTACGGGGAAGCCCCCAATGCGTTCTTCCGCGGCGAACTCGAGAAGCTTCCCGCGGGAAAATTGCTGCTCCCGGCGGAAGGGGAGGGGCGAAACGCCCTTTTCGCCGCCTCCCGGGGTTGGGCCGTGGACGCCCTGGATTTCAGCGACGTCGCCCGCAAGAAGGCCCTGGCCCAAGCCGAAAAACTCGGCCTGAGCCTCCATTATGAAGTGGCGGATCTGGCGGATTACTCGCCGGGGAGCGCGGCTCCCTACGACGCCATCGGCCTCATCTTCGTCCATTTGCCTCCCCCTTTGCGAAAGTCCTTCCACCGCAAACTCATCGACGCCCTCAAACCCGGCGGTCGGGTCATCCTCTGCGCCTACCACACGAGGCAACTCGGCCGCGGCACCGGCGGCCCCGGGCAGGCCGAACTCCTCTACACCGCGGACCTCTTGCGGGAAGACTTCCGGGGGATGGAGATGGAACTCCTGGAAGAGCGCGTGGCGGACCTCGATGAGGGCCGCTACCACCGGGGGACGAGCGAAATCGTCGCCATGGTTTGCCGCAAGGCCGGCGAGGCGTGAGATAAGCCCCATCCACTCAATCGGTAAATGCATCCGTTCCAAGGAGGAACCATGAGTCTCTTAAGCGAAATCGCCACGTTTTCCTACGGCAAAAATGTCGGTTGGGCCGATCGCCTCATCCGCGTACTCGTCCTGCCGACGGCCATCGTGCTCCATGTTCTGGGCGTGACGCCCCTGTGGCTCAGCGTCACCCTGGGCATCGTCGGGGTGGTGCTCCTCGTCACGGGCCTCGCCGGAAAATGCCCGATCTACCGGGGCATCGGGGTCTCCACGGCCAAGAAAGGCTGAGAAGGATGGCCTCCCCCCGGGGCGACCGATGCTTCCGGGAGGGCCGTTCGGGCTGAATCGTCCAGCGATGGGGGATGATAGGAATTCCCTGAGATGGAGATCGGGCGATCGCACGACGGTTCCATGGAAGGCATACATACACTAGAATACATAAAGCGCCGCTGGGCGGCGCGGGAGAACCCCATGGCCGATTGCGAATGCCTTCCAAAATGCATTTTTTTCAACGATAAGATGGCGCAGCGTCCGGCGACCGCCGAGATGATGAAGACGCAATATTGCAAGACCGAGAACGGCCAATGCGCCCGCTACCTGGTCTTTAAGGCTAAGGGCGGCTCGGCCGTACCCGGCGACCTATTCCCGAAGCAAGTGGATCGGGCGCGGGCGCTCCTCGCGGGCGCCTGAGCATCGCGACGCCCGGAGGCGATCCTGGGCGGTCTTAGACTTCCCGAACGATGTCTTTGGCGAGGTTCTCGTGAGCGCTCTTCGCTCGTTCGCCTGAAGCCGGCCTTTTTAGCGGCCATTTGACAGTATACGCGCTCCCGGCTAAACTTGAAGCAAATGTCCTTGGTCCGTATTCCCCTCCTTTTGGCGGCGCTGGTCGTTGCGGCCGTCTCCGTGGCGCCGGCCCCGTCCTGCAAGTCTGAAAAGACCAAGACCTGCTGCGGCGCTACCTGCCAGTGCCCCGTGGAAGCCGCGAAAAACGGCATCCAACAAATTCCCTGCCACTTGGCTGCGGGCTCTGCGCTTTCCGCCCCTGAAATCGCCGTCGGCGCCGAAGTCGAACCCCTGGCGCAGCCCCTTGTCCAATGGGCGGCCCCTTCCCATCCCGAACTTCGCAGTTTTTTTTCGCGAGACCTGATCCAAAAAACGCGGCCCCCAGGCACCCTGGTTTGGCTCGCTTCCGTCGTTCTCCTGACCTGAGCGGGCCCCTTTTTATAGCCCTTCGCCAAAGGCGGACGGGCCGAGCCCCGAATCCAGGAGGAGACCATGCTTCCCCGCTCCATTTATTTCTATCTTTTTCTCGTGGGCATATCCCCGTGGATGGCCGCCCAAACCAATCAGCCTTGGCAGACCTTCGTGGACGGGGCCGTCGCCGGGCACCCCGCGGTCCAGGCGGCGGAGCGCGCGTTTCGAGCCGAAACGCTAAAGGTGGCGCCGCAGGCCGTGCCCGCCGACCCCATGGTGATGGCCGAGTTCATGAAGCTCCCCCTCGCAGGCGCCTCCGCTGGCATGCGCGAGACCCAGTACTCCGTCACGGAAAACTTCCCGTTTCCGGCGCGCCTCGCCATGGCCGCCGCGAGGCAATCCAGGGCAGCGGAGGCGGCGCGGTGGACCCTGGAACTCAGGAAGCGCCTCGTCCACCGGGAGGCGGTGCGCACGCTCCTCGGCCTAGCCTATTATGACCGCGCCCTCGAGATCGGCCGCGAGCGCCTGGCCCAGTACGGCCTCGTCGAGAGCGTGGTCACCGCCCGCTACGGCGTCGGCAAGGCGACCCAATCCGAATGGGGGCGCACCAAATTGATGGTCGCCATGGCGCGGGCGGAACTCGCCATGCAGGAAGGGGAGCGCGCGGAACTCGCGGCGACGCTACGGCGACTGTCGCCGTCAAACGAATCCGCCACGGCCCCGGCGCTGCGCTTTACCGCGAGGCCCCTGGCGACTATTCCCGCCCTCGAGGAACTCGTGGCCAAGGCCGAGGCGAGCTTCCCCGAACTGCGCATGCAGCAGGCCATGGAATCCCGGATGAAGGCGGAGAAGAATCTCATGGGATGGGAATGGGCCCCGGATCTTTCGCTGCGCGGCACGATTACCCAGACGGAAGCGGGGGATTTGAGCGCGACCGCGGGGATCGGGGTGAGCCTGCCCATCTGGTTCGCCTTCCGCCAGGCGCCCAATGCCGCCGCGGCATCTTCTATGCTCGAGGCGGAGAAGGCGCGAAGCCGCGACACCCGGGCCATGGTGTTGGAGGCCGTGCGCATGAAGCACGCCGCGTTCACCGCCGCCAACCGCGCCCTGGAGATCCTGGAGCAGACCGCCTCTCCCCAGGCCGCCCAGGTGGTCGAGGTGGCCCTCAAGGAGTACCAGGTGGACCGCATCGGCTTCACCGAACTCCTCGAGGCGCTGAAGTCGGTCTCCGACACTTCCCTGGAGGTCGCGCGCACGCGGCGGGTCTTCGGGGAGCAAGCCGAGGAACTCCGCTACTATACCGGGGTCCGTCCCCTGGCCGAATTGCCCTAATCGGCGCCGTACCTTCAATGGAACGCCGCCCCCTCTAAGGATACCGCATGTACAAGATCGCTTCCCTTATCCTCTTCGCCTTCATTCTCCTCCCCGCGGCCTGCCATCGCCATTCCCAAGGCGGTGCGGAATTGTGGCAATGCCCCATGCATCCCCAGATCGTTTCCGACCGCAAAGGATCCTGCAACATCTGCGGGATGGACCTCGTGAAGGTGGAGAAAAAAGAGGCCCCGGCGAAGGCGCTCTACCAGTGCCCCATGCACCCGCAGATCAGCTCCGACAAGAAGGGCACTTGCCCCATCTGCCAGATGGACCTGGTCAAGGTCGAGAAGGCCCCCCCGAAATCCGCGGGGAGCGGGGTCGAAGGCCACGCCGTGGTGACGCTCGATGCGGCGCGCCGCCAGACGATCGGGGTGCGCACCGAGCGCGTCGCGCGCCGGGCGCTCACGCGCACCCTCCGCAGCTACGGCAATATCAGCCACGACACCGACCTCTACGGGGCCCAGCAGGAGTACCTCTCGGCGTGGCATTATCTCCAGGACGCGAAGAAGAACGGCGCGAACCCGGGGGCGGCCGAGGGCCTCTTGAGCGCGGCGCGAAAGAAGCTCGTCATCCTCGGTTATAGCGAGGGACAACTTTCGGCCCTGGAACGCGCCGGGGTCAGCGACGAATCCCTCATCGTCGGCCACGGCATGCGCGCCTGGATCTACGCCCAAATCTACGAGAACGACCTGCCCTATGTCCACCCCGGCCAGGTCGTGCGCATCCAAGAGCCCTCCCGGCCCGGCCAGGCCTTCGCCGGCACGATCCAGTCGATGGATACCCGGGTGAACCCGGAGACGCGCAGCGTCACGGCGCGCATTCTCGCGGAGCATCCCGGGGCCACCATGATCCACGATAGTTACGTGCAGGTGCTCATCTCGGTGCCCCTGGGCGAGGTCCTCGCCATCCCGGATTCCGCCGTCCTCGACAGCGGAATCCGGGTCTTGGCCTTCGTTTCCGGCCCCGACGGCACCTTCGAACCCCGCGAACTCGTCGTGGGGCGCCGTGGCGAGGGCTATTTCGAGGTGCTCAGCGGCGTGCGCGAAGCCGAGTCGGTCGTCGTGAAGGCCAATTTCCTCATCGACTCCGAAAGCCAATTGCAGGCTGCGATCGAGGCCATGGATGGCCGGGGTCGATCCGCGCGCCAGGAGGGCGCAATCGGCGGATCGCAAGAGGCCATGGATGGCCGGGGTCGATCCGCGCGCCAGGAGGGCGCAATCGGCGGATCGCAAGAGGCCATGGACGGCCGGGATCGATCCGCGCGCCAGGAGGGCGCCGGAAGCGGATCGAACGGGGCCGCCCCGGGCGGGCACAAACATGATTGAGAAAATCATCGCCTGGTGCGCCCGCAACCAGATCTTCGTCTTCATCGCGGCGGGGGCGGCCATCCTATGGGCCGGCTGGAGCCTCGCCCATATCCCCCTGGATGCGCTGCCCGATCTGGGCGACACCCAAGTGATCGTCTATTCGAAATGGGACCGCCCGCCCCAGGTGATCGAAGACCAGGTCACCTTCCCCATCATCTCTTCGCTCCTCGGCGCGCCGAAGGTGAAGGATATCCGGGGATTCTCGGACTACGGCTATTCCTACGTCTATGTCATCTTCGAGGACGGCACCGACCTGTACTGGGCGCGCTCGCGGGTGCTGGAATACCTCTCCAAAGTCTCCGGCTCCATGCCCGCCGGGGCGAAGGTGGAACTGGGCCCCGACGCCACCGGGATCGGCTGGATCTACGAGTACGCCCTCGTCGACGAATCGGGGAAGCACACGCTCGACGAACTGCGGAGTTTCCAGGACTGGAAACTGCGTTTCGCCCTGCAATCGGTGAAGGGGGTGGCCGAAGTCGCCAGCGTCGGCGGGTCCGTACGCCAGTACCAGATCACCCCCGACCCGATGGCCCTGGAAGCCTACCAACTCTCCATCGCCGACCTGGTGAAGGCCGTGCAATCGGCCAATAACGAGATGGGCGCACGGCTCCTCGACCTGCAGGGTCGTGAAGCCATGGTGACCGTGCGGGGCTACCTCAAATCCCCGGAAGACCTGGAATCGGTGGTGCTGCGCGTGGTGCGCGGGGTTCCCATCCGCCTGCGCGACGTGGCCAAGGTGGGCCTGGGGCCCGACCTGCGCCGCGGCGTTGCGGAGTTCGGCGGCCGGGGCGAGGTGGCCGGCGGCATCGTCGTCATGCGGCAGGGCGAGAACGCCATGGCCGTCATCGAGCGGGTGAAGGAGAAGGTGAAGGAACTGAAGCTCCCCGAGGGGGTGAAATTCGTCCCCACCTACGACCGCAGCGAGCTCATCCGGGATTCCATCCGCACCCTGCGCACCAAGCTCATCGAGGAACTCGTGGTGGTGGCCCTCGTGATCCTCATCTTTCTGCTCCATGTGCCCTCGGCCCTGGTGCCCATCATCACCCTGCCCATCGCCGTGCTGCTCTCCTTCATCCCCATGCAGGCGATGGGGCTCTCGTCGAACATCATGTCCCTCGGCGGCATCGCCATCGCCATCGGCGCCATGGTGGACGCCTCGATCGTCATGGTGGAGAACGGCCACAAGAAACTCCACGCCTGGGACCTGGGCGGCCAGAAGGGGGACTACCGCGACGTCCTCATCCGCGCCGCCCAGGAGGTGGGCCGGCCGGCCTTCTTCTCGCTCATCGTCATCGCCGTGTCGTTCATGCCCATCTTCACGCTCGAAGGCATGGAAGGCCGGCTCTTCCGGCCACTGGCCTTTACGAAGAACTACGCCATGTTCTTCGGGGCCCTCCTCGCCATCACCCTGGCCCCGGCGGTGCAGGTGCTCCTCATCCGCGTGAAGCCGCTCCACTTAAAGGGGCGCCTCCTCAACCTCTGGGCGAACCGGATCTTCGTGGGGAAGATCCACGGGGAAGAGAACCACCCCATCTCCCGCGCGCTTTCCCGCGTCTACGACCCCGTCGTGCGCGCCGTCCTGCGCCACCCCAAGCGCGTGATCGCCGGGGCCGCCCTCCTCTTCTTCGCGTCGCTGCCCCTGACGTTCTTCATCGGCAGCGAGTTCATGCCGCCGCTCAACGAGGGCTCGATCCTCTACATGCCCACGACGCTCCCGGGCATCTCCGTCACCGAGGCCAGCCGCCTCCTCCAGATCCAGAACCGCCTCTTGGCGAAGTTCCCCGAAGTGGAAACGATCTTCGGCAAGGCGGGCCGCGCCGAGACCGCGACCGACCCGGCGCCGTTTAGCATGATGGAGACGACCCTCGTGCTGAAGCCACAGCATGAATGGCGGGAGCGCCGGCGGTGGTACTCCTGGCTGCCGGAGGCCTTGAAGGGCCCGTTGCGCATTTTTTGGCCCGACCGGATCAGCCTGAAGGACCTCATCGCCGAGATGGACCTCGCGCTGAAACTCCCGGGCCAAGTGAACGCCTGGACCCTTCCCATCAAGGGCCGCATCGACATGCTGACCACCGGTGTGCGCACCCCCATCGGCATCAAACTCTACGGCGACGATCTGGCGGAATTGGAGCGCATCGGCATGGAGATCGAGAAGCACGTCGCCCCGCTCCCAGGGACGCGCAGCGTCTTCGCGGAGCGCGCCGGCGGCGGCTATTTCGTCGAGATCACCCCGCGGCGCGACGAACTCGCGCGTTGGGGCCTGTCGCTGGCCGACCTGCAGATGACCATCGCCACGGCGGTGGGCGGGGAGAACGTCACCCAGACCATCGAGGGCCGCGAGCGCTACCCCGTCCAGATCCGCCTGCCCCGGGAACTCCGGGACTCCGTGGAGAAACTCCAGGGGCTGCGCATCCGCACGATGGACAATAAGGCCTCCGTCGCCCTGGAGCAGGTGGCCCAGGTGCGCCTCGCCACGGGGCCGGGCATGATCCGCGACGAGAACGGCCGCCTCGCCAGTTACGTCTTCGTGGATGTCGCCAACCGCGACCTGGGCTCCTATGTCACGGAACTCAAGAAGATCGTGAAGGCAAAAGTTTCCATGCCAGACGGCTACAGCATCGGTTTCAGCGGCCAGTACGAGCTCATGGAGCGGATGAAGGCGCGCATGCTCTGGATCGTCCCGCTCACCCTCTTCGTCATCGCCCTGCTCCTCTATTTCAATACGCGCTCGATGGCGAAGACCGCCATCGTGCTCCTGGCGGTGCCGTTCTCCCTCATCGGGGTGATCTGGATCCTCTTCCTGCTCGACTACAACGTGAGTACGGCCGTGTGGTGCGGCATGATCGCGCTCCTCGGGGTGGACGCGGAGACCGGGGTCTTCATGCTGCTCTACCTCGACCTCGCCCACGACGAGCGCAAGGCGGCGGGCCGCATGAACACCGTGGCGGACCTCAAAGAGGCCATCCACGACGGGGCGGTGAAGCGGCTGCGCCCCAAGATGATGACCGTGGTGGTCATGTTCGTGGGGCTCCTGCCCATCATGCTCTCCCAGGCCTCCGAGATCGGCGCCGACGTGATGCAGCGCATCGCCGCGCCGCTGGTCGGCGGGATCTTCATCTCGTTCCTGATGGAACTGCTCGTCTATCCGTCGGTCTACCTGCTCTGGCGGAAGCGCCAATTGCCGCGGGCGGGTTAACGCGAAAAAAAAAGCGGGGCGCCGCAGCCGGGAACTCGCCCGGCGACGGCGCCCCGCGATCATTCTAACGCAGGGCTGGCCCGACCATCGAGCCAATCACACGATCCGAAGGCCCGGCGCGGCGGGCGCAGGGATTAGACGGCGTCTTTCAGGGCCTTGAGGGCCCGGATCTTCACGACGTTGCGGGCCGGCTTGGCCTTGAACATCACTTCTTCTTTGGTGAAGGGGTTGATGCCCTTGCGCGCCTTGGTGGCGGGCTTGTGGATGACGATGGCTTTGAAGACCCCGGTGAGGCCGAAGGCGCCGATCTTGGAGAGATCTTTCTTCATGAGGGTGGTCAGCGCGGTGACCACGCTGCTGACCTGCTTGCGGCTCAGCTCGGTTTCATCGGCGATGGTCGAGAGCACTTCGCTCATGGTGCGGGCCTTGACGGATTTGGAGCCTTTGGTAGCCATATTCAGGAGTCCTTTTTCCAGGAAGGATGTGATCGAACAAGCCCTGGATTTCGGTTATTTTAGTATCAAACCGGCTTTTTCAATAGGTTGGATCGGGCGGCCGGGGTCAGGCCTTCTTGGTTTTTTCGGGGCTGACGAAAAAGACGTCTTTGGCCACGTCGACTTTAGCGACGGGGGCGGGGCGATCCCCGCGGGGCGGCGTCGGCCCTTTCGCCGCGATTTTCAGGGAAGATCTGCGGATTTTCCGGGGTTTTGAAGGCCGACCGCGTTTGGGGGCCTTCTTGGTCTTGGCGGTTTTCGGGAGTTTTCGGTCGGAAGATTTCTTGAGGGCGCGAAGGCTGATCCCCTCTTGGACGAGGCGCTGGCGGATGGCGCCGGGTTGGCGTTTGAGCTTGGCGGCGACCTGGGCGACGGTTTTGCCGGAGACGAGCAGCTTCCGCAGGAGTGCGACGTGGGCCGCGGTCCAGGTGGAACGGCGCCCCCGGGCGGCGCCTTTGCCGGCGAGGGTTTTTTTCCCCGCGGTCTTCGAGCGGCGGCCTTTGCGCGCGGCGAGGGCCGCCTGCTTTTTCGCGGCCTTCTTCAGTTTTTTGAGGAGTTTGGCCTTGGCGAGTTTAAGGCTTTTCTTGGTTTTATTCTTGAGCCGCGCCGCCAGGGCCGCTTGGGATGCCGCGCTCAGTTCGACGGCGTTCCTCTCGTCTTGGTCGAGGGACCGCAGGCTTTTGGCCAGGCTCTTGGCCAGGCGGCGGGAAAGTTTCAGCAGTTTTTGGAGTTCGTTGCGGGATTTCTTCAGGCGGATGGATTTGGTGCGTGCCACGCGGGGCTCCTGGGAAAGAGATAGCCGATTCGAGTATTATAGTTTATTTATGAGAAAAAAGGTGGTTCCATTCCCGGGACCATTTTGAGCGGTTATTGCAACCAGAATTTTATCAGGCATCGAGGAACGGGAGGACGCGTTGGATGAAATCCCTCGGGTGCTCCTCGTGGATATCGTGGACGGCCTTCTCGAGGAAGCAGAACTCGGCCCCCGGGATGCCCTCGGCGCCCGCGCGCGCATGCTCGGGTGAAAAATAGAAATCGCGCCCTCCCGCGAGGAGGAGGCAGGGCACGGCCACGGATGGGAGCATGGCTCGGATGTCGTAGGCGTCGTCCATGATGTAGGATTCCCGGTGGCCGACGATATGGGCCCAGGTCACCGGGGCTCCGGCCGTTCCGTGCATCTGTTCCATGCGCGCCCGGAAACCCGGGGAGAGGGCCTCCCACGGCATGCGCATGAGGTCGATCTTCATCAGGACATTCTCATCGGTGTAGAAGCCCGTCGCCTCGAGCACGAGCCGGCCGACCCGGTCGGGATGGCGTGCGGCGAATTGGAGCGCGATGGCGCCGCCCATGCAATGGCCGACGAGGTGGACGGGGATGTCATCCAGGTGCGCCACGAGGATTTCCAATTCCGCCACGCCATCTTCGACGGAGGCCCGGGGCGGGATCTCGTCGACATGGGCCCGCAGGCCGTAGCCGTCGCGGTCCCAGGTGACGCACGTGAATCGATCCTCGAAAAACGGGAGGACCGTGTCCCAGGTGCGGGAAGCATAGAACCCGTTGTGGAGAAAAATAATGGGCGGCCCGGAGCCCCGGCGCCGCGTTCCTCGGAGGATTTCAGGCAAGGAAGGGGGGTGCGGCATCGAGATCTCTCGCTTCAATTTTGTCATGCCGCTGGGGGGCTGCTTCGAAACCCGACCTGATGGCGCGCATCAGGGAATGGATCGAGCGCCCGACGAGCGCGATGGCCGCGTTCGTCGGGCATGGTCGCAGCAGACGGTGATCGACCTAAGGTATGTCTCCCATGCCGATGGGCATGAGGTGGGGGTGCACGGTATTTTCCATCCCTCGGGAAAACGGGGGTGGCTGGGTCTTCTATCCGACCCCTGGAATCGCGGGCCGAATAAAACGAAATCTAGTTGCCTCACCTAAAAATCCGGACGAAACCCACCCCCATTGCCTCACCTAAATTCCGGTCAAGCGGTAGGTCTTCTTTTGGGTGTTTTTAGCCTGGATCTGCCCTGCGGGCAACCCTTTCT
>JAFLEE010000006.1 GCA_017302015.1 Spirochaetota bacterium
TTGATTGTCCGATGGCGCGGGGGGCGGGGTCAGGAGGGCGTTCTTGGCCGCTTCCTCCTCCGCCGCCTTCTTGGAACTGCCGCGACCGTCGCCCAGGCGGGTTTCCCCGGCCCAGACCGAGACGCGGAAGACGCTCTTATGCCCGGGGCCCTCGACGGCGTCGACCCGGTATTCCGGGAGGGCGATGCCCCGCTTCAGGTGGCTTTCCTGGAGGGCGCTCTTGGCGCTTCCCGCACGCTCTTCCCGGGCCAGGGCCTCGATCACGGGGGTGAAGAGCCGCCCCACGAGGCCGTGGGCGGCCTCGAAGCCCTGGTCGAGGTAGACCGCGCCGACGATGGCCTCGAGGGCGTCTTCCAGGACCCTGGGGGTCACGGGGCCCATATGGCCGCGGCCCACGCGCACCCGGGTTTCGAGGCCGAGTTCGGCGGCGACGGACATCAGGGTGGGCCCGGAGACGGTCTTGGCCCGCAGCGAAGACAGGCGCCCTTCGGTGACATCGGGAAAGAGGCGGTAGAGGTGGTCGCTGACGGAGAGGGCCAGCACGCTGTCGCCCAGGAACTCGAGGCGTTGGTTGCCGGGGCCGGCGGCCTTGCTCTCGTTGGCGAGGCTCGGGTGCGTGAGGGCGGATTCGAGGAGGTGGGGGTCGGCGAAGCGCACGCCCAGGCGCGCCTCCAAATCCGTTCCCCCGGCCACGGTCAGAGTTTGTGCGCGAGGCGGAAGATCTCCACCCCGGCGAGGAGGACGTCCTCCTCTTCCTTGAAGCTGAGTTTGAGGAGGATGGCCTTGGCGTTCTGCATGCGGTGGTTGCCGGTGAAGATCACCTTGTGGTAGCCCTTTTCCTTGCAGAAGGCGTAGATCTTCTCCACGAGCTTGCGCCCCACCTTTTTGCCCCGCATATGGGGGTGCACGAAAAGCCGGCGCATGAGGGCCGTCTTCCCGTCTTCTTCCTTCACGGCGGCGGTGCCCACGATCTTCCCGTCCATCTCGGCGACGAAGAACTCGTTGCGAGCCCCGGCGTAGATGCTCTCGATGTCGCGCAGGTCGGCGAGGTAATGCTCGGGGGGGAGATCCTTGAACTCGGTGGTCAGGATCGAAAGGATGAGGCCGTAGACTTCTTCGCGATCTTCGGGCTTGAACTCGCGGATGGTGAGACGGGCTTGGGACATGGGTGGCTCCGAGGCCGAATCTTACCATCCGGCCCCGGGGGGGTGAACCGGGCCGGGGTCCCCTAGAGGCCTTTCCCGGTCTCCCGGTAATAGCGCCGCAGGAAGGGGTTTTCCACCAGGTCCAGGGGGATCTTCTTCCCTTCCCGCTTGGCGGCATCGATGCGGGCTTGCACGGCGCGGGCCCGGTCGTAGCGCGCGCGGTTTTCCGGGCTGCGCGCCACGTTGGCCTGGATGAGGGCGTTGATCTGCTCCTCCATCGTTTGGCAGGCCTCCTCCGCGGAGGTGACCTTGGAGAAATAGGCGTCGACGGCGTTGCGCTCCACCTTCTGGTACGGGTTATAGGCGACGAAGGGCGAGTACTCGCTGGGCGTGCCCAATTCGCTGGATTTTTCCTTGTAGACGCGGTGGGCGTTCCACT
Source organism: Spirochaetota bacterium (assembly GCA_017302015.1). Lineage (GTDB taxonomy): Bacteria > Spirochaetota > UBA12135 > COTS27 > JAFLEE01 > JAFLEE01. The sequence goes on from JAFLEE010000006.1 coordinate 1,585, forward strand.
CGTTGGGCCAGGCCGGGGGCTTCCTGAAGGCGTCGCGTTCGCGGAACGAGGGGATGGGCGGCATCTGGTCGCCGTTCTCGGCGATCTCGAGGTTGTGCGGCTCGCTGGTGAGGTAGAGGAGGAAGTAACGGGCGAGTTTGTGGTTGGCGCTGCCGCTATAGAGGGCGGTGGCGTAGGTGCGGGAGACGGAATTGCGGTAGCCGCCGCTGGGGCACTCCGCGATGCCGAGGTCCACCGGCCCCGCGCACTCCCGGAGCGAGATGAGGATGGGCAGTCCGCTCCAGACCAGGGCCTGGGTGCCGTTGTGGAACAGGGAGGTCCAATTGCCTCCGCCCTTGCCCGATTCCACGCTGATGGATTCCGCCTCGGCCCGGGTGGCGAGGAAATGCTCGGTGTAGGTCCAATCGAAGATCTTCTTGAGGAGGGCGACGTGCTCCGGGCGGTTGAGGGCGCAGGCGGTGAGGGTTTCGTTGAAATAGCTCACTCCGTAGGACCGACGGAAGGTTTCCCGGTCGACGTAGTTGATGAAGAAACTCCGCTGGGAGACCTTGCGGTCGCGGTTGGCCTTCTCGACATAGGCGCGCCCGTAGGCCTCGAACGCCTCGACCGTCCAGCGCTCGGGGGGCGGGGGCATGCCGATCTTGCGGAGCCAGGTGAGGTTGACGAAATAATAGCTCGTCCCGGCGTTCTGGGAGAAGCCCATGCGCTTCCCGGCGGCGAAGAGTTCGTTGCTGACCGTGGGGTCGTGGTTTTCGGGGGGCACCTTGAGGTCGGCCATGAGATCGTCGAGGGGCTGGACCATCCCGATCTGGTTGAGGTAGTGGAGATCCCAGCCGAAGAGGTTCATGATATCGGGGCCGACGCCCGCGGCGCCCTGGATGACGAGCTTCTGGAGGGAGCCGTTGATGTTGTCGACCTTCACGTCCATGTCGGGGTAGCCGTTCTTCTTCAGCCACACCCGGTACTTGTCGACGGTGACCTGGCGGGTGATGTTATTGTCGGTGGCCCAGTAGAGCACGGGAAGGCCGCCGGCCGCGCCGGAGGTGCGCTGGTAGACCATGAACTGGGAGAAGATGACGAGGATCGCCAAGAGGGCGAGGAACGCGTTTTTCATCTCGGGGTCTCCTCGGGTCAGATGCCGGCGCCGGTGTCTTTATAGTAGCGGTAGAGGAAGGGGTTCTGGACGAGGTTTAGGGGGATCTTCTTCCCCTCCTTCTTGAACTGGTCGATGCGCGCCTGTACTTCGAGCGCCTTGGCGCGGCGCGCGCGCAATTCGGCGCTGCGTTGGCAGGCCCGGGCGATGAGGTCGTTGATGCGCTCCTCGGCCTGGGCGCAGGCGGCTTCGGCGGTGGCCACGCGTGAGATGAAGGTATCCCAGGCCTTGTACTCCTCTTTTTGGGTCGGCGCATAGGCGACCCAGGGGCTGTACTCGCTGGGGATGCCGAGTTCCTTCGCCTTGTCTTTGTACTGGCGGTGGGCGTCCCATTCGTTGGGCCAGGCGGCGGGCTTCAGGAACGCGTCGCGTTCCCGGAAGGCGGGGATGGGGGGCATCTGGTCGCCGTTGTCGGCGATCTGCAGGTTATGCGGCTCGCTGGTGAGGTAGAGGAGGAAATAGCGGGCGAGTTTTTGGTTGCGGCTGCCGGAGTAGAGGGCGGCGGCGTAGGTGCGCGAGACCGAATTGCGGTAGCCGAGGTTGGGGCATTCGGCGATGCCCAGGTCGACGGGGGGCTGGATATCCCGCAGCATGATGAGGATGGGCAGGCCGCTCCACTGCATGGCGAAATAGCCGCGGTGGAAGAGCTGGGTGTAATTCCCCCCGCCCTTGCCCGCCTCCACCGAGAACGAGGCGGATTCGGCGGCGGTGGGGATGAACTTCTCGTCGTACATCCAGCGGTAGATGCGCTTGTAGAGGGCGACGTACTCCGGCCGGTTCAGGGTGCAGGCGGTGAGGGTCTCATTGAAGATGCTGATGCCCGCGGAACGCCGCAGGGTTTCGCGGTCGACGGTGTTGATCAGGAAGGAGCGGACCTTCTCTTTGCGCCCCCGATTGGCCTTCGCCACGTATTCGCGGCCGTAGGCCTCGAACTGGTCGGGCGTCCACGATTCGGGGGGCATGGCCATGCCGATGGACCGCAGCCAGGTGCGGTTGACGAAATAGTACGAGGTGCCCGCGTTCTGGGAGAACCCGAGGCGCGCCGAGCCTTCCCAGAGGTCGTTGGAGACCATGGGGTCGTGGTTCTCCGCGGGAACGGGGAGGCCGGCGAACACGGGCCCGAGGTCGGCGATCATGCCGGTTTGGTTGAGGAATTTGAGGTCCCAGGCGAAGGCGTTGATGATGTCGGGGCCGACGCCGGCGACCCCCTGGATGACGAGCTTCTGGAGGGTGCCGTTGATGTTGTCGACCTTCACGTCCATGTCGGGGTAGCCGTTCTTCTTGAGCCAGGCCCGGTAGAGGTCGACGGTGCGCTGGCGGGTATTATTATTGTCGGTGGCCCAATAGAGGACCGGGATGCCCCCGGCGGCCGCGGCGGGCCGCGTCCGGTAGACGACCACCTGGGAGAACGCGACGAGGGCCGTCAGGATGGACAGGAACATGATGCGCATGGAACCTCCAGGGGTCGCGGGGGGACATAAGCGGCGGGGGGTCTCGACGGGGCATCATACCCTTCGGCCAGGATCCCCTGCTTCCATTATGGTCCCGTTTGCCGAGGGGCGTCTTTGGCGTTTTGGCCCCGCCCTTTGCGCTTTAGGGCGGGAACGCATCGGGCGCGCCTCAGCCGACGGGCTTCCCGAAGAGGAGTTCGATGACCCGTTCGAGGGAAGGCTCCGTGCTCCGATAGGTATTGATCACCGTATCCATCGCGGCCTCGTATTCGGCGTGGACGTAGGGGTGGAAATGGCTGATGAAGACCACCGGCGTGCCGAGGCGCATCCAGCCCTGCATCATATTGCGCGCCACCGCCCCGTGGAGGCGGATGACGTTGACGCCGTAGGAGGCCCCGTTGCCGATGGAGCAGATGATGGCGTCCCAGCGGCCCTCCCCGACCTCCGCGAAGAGCCGGTCGGGGCCGGGATCGATGAGTTCCTCCACGCCCCCATGGCGCGCCCGCAGGAGTTCGGTGAAGCGGGAGAGGATCTTCTGGTTGGCCGCGAGGTCGTTGGTGAGGACGAGGTGGAGGATCTTCGAACCGGGGGGGATCCCGAGGGGGAGGGTGGCGGGGCGGTCGCGCACCACCTCGACGGCCCGCACGGCCATCTCCTTGGCCCAGGCGGCGTGGGCCCCGCGGTCGGCCGCATCGGGGGGCGCCCCGGTCCCGCCGCCCAAGCCCATCTGGGATTTCAGGGCGAGGATGCGCGCGGCCCGATGGCGCAGGGTGGGGAGTGTGAGGAGGCCGCTCTCCAGGCGCCGCTCCATCTCGTCGTAGAAGCGCCCGTCCATCTTGGGGAAGAGGAGGCAATCGCCCCCGCGCTCGAAGAAGGCGGCGCAGGCGTCCCAATAATTGAGGTAATTCACCACGCCGCCCATATTGATGGCGTCGGAGACGACGAGGCCCCCGAAGCCCAATTCCCCGCGCAGGAGGTCGATCATGAGTTTGCGGGAGAGGGTCGCCGGCGGGAAGAGGCCGCGGGCGTCGGCGTCGTCGAAGGCGGGCAGCGCGATGTGCCCCGGCATGATCGCCATCACCCCCGCCTCGATGAGGCGCCGGAAGACCCGGCCCGATCCCAGCCGCCACGCCTCGCGGCCCAAGGGGTTGATGGAGGTGGTGAGGTGCTGGTCGAAGAGGCTGAAGCCGTCCCCCGGAAAATGCTTGGCGGTGGCCGCCATGCCGTGCTCCTGCATGCCGCGCACATAGGCGGAGGTGATGGCGATGACCTTCTCCGGGTCGCTCCCGGCGGAGCGGTAACTGACGATGGGATCCTCGATCTCGCCGAGGAGGTCGGCGCAGGGGGCCAGGGACCAATTGAAGCCGACCTCCCGGCCTTCGAGGGCGGCGGCCTTCCCCATCTTCCACGCCAAATCCTCGTCGCCCACGCGCCCGCAGGCGAGCATGGAGGGGAAGCGGGTGCCGTCGGTGATCATGTTCCCCGGGCCGGCTTCCATGTCGGTCGTGACGAGGGGGGGGATCCGGCAGGCTTTCCGGAACGCCTCGATGCGGCGGCGGAGGTTCTCTCCGGGAGCGGGGTGGAAGAAGGCCGCCCCGTATTCCCGCTCCGGCACCGCGTCCCCGGCGAAATTGGGGCAGCAGACCTGATCGAGGAGCGCGTGGACCCCCATGGCCTCGGCCTGCGCGCGGTGGGTTTCATTCGGGGTGATCTGGAATTTCATCGGGGCTCCTGGGGCGATGGGCAGGGGGGTTATTCAAAGCGGGGACGTTCGGGCCGGATCCGCGGCGGGGGCGCCCGCGCGCTCGCGGGAGGTTCGCGCGATCGACGCGTTGAAGCGGCGGACGAAGAGTTTCAATTTGTAGAGGTCGAGGGTGTTCTGGGTATCCGTGCGGATGACCTGGCTACTGGCCTTGGGATCCATGCGCACGGGGTCGCCGACGTCGAGGGCCGTGCGGTTGAGGACCATGGCGTGGTGCGCGACGATCGCCTTCTGCTTGCGCGCATGGGTGAGGACGAAGGAGGCCGAGTTGAGGAACTTGAAAAAAGTGTCGCCCGGGAGCCCGACCATGAGGTCGATCTTGTAGCGGATCGACGACCCGTCGAGTAGGCGCAGCCCCTCCTTGGTCTTTTCCGCGTCCCAGGGCCGGCCGCAGCGGCGCAGGACCTCCCCATCGGTGGATTGGAGCCCCAATTCGGCCCACACGGTGAAAGAGAAGGATTCCAGGATGGCGACGGTTTCCCGATCGATAAACTCGGGCTTGAGTTCCATGGACACGCGAAGCGGGCCCCGACGGTGGCGCTCGATCATGCCCAAGATCGCGCGCATGCGCCCCTTGTCGAGGTTGAAATTGGCGTCGAGGAGGGTCAGGTTCGGGAAGGTGAAATGCTCGAACAGGTAGGCGATCTGATCCTCCAAAACGGGCAGGGAGACGCATCGGGTGGGGACTTGCGCATAGTAGCAATACGCGCAAGGAAAGGGGCAGCCCCGGGCCGTCTCCAATTTGACGACGGCATAGCGCTTCTTCCCCCCCTGGCGGTAGGGGACGGGCAGGGCGTCGAGATCTTCGATGGGGCGCTCGGGGTTACGGCGCACGGCCCCGTTCTCCAGCCAAATCAGGTTTCGCACCTCGGAGGAGGCGCGTCGTCCCAGGAGATGCTCGAGGAGTTCGGCGAACGCGGCCTCGCCTTCCCCCTGGATGACGAAATCGAAGGCCGAGATGGCCCGCTCGTCCGCTTCGGGGCCGCCGAGCACCAGGCGGATCCCCGGTCTCAGGGCCCGGATCGCGCGGGCCACGTTGCGGATGATCTGGATGCTCCAGATATAGCCGGCGAACCCGACGAGATCCGGTTCCTTGAGGAGGATCCAGGAGATGGCCTTCTGTTCGACGCTCAGGTTGGTGTTATGGCTGAAGCGGCTCCCGTACGGGAATTCCTTGCACTCGATCTGGACGTCGAGCCGGCTTTGGGCGTATCCCTTGAGGGAGGCGAGGCCGAGCGGGAAGGAGTCTTCCTGGACGCTAAAGCTGAGCAATGCGATTTTCATCGTCCAACCATGCTTGCAGTTCGGGTTCCACGCGCTCGATCGGCCGGGGCGTGAACCCCTCGCCCCGGTAGGCGCACCAGGGCGCGAGCCGGCACGCCCCGCATTCGGCGAAGGCGCGCGTTCCCCGCTCCTTCCTGAAAATCTCGACCATGTGCTGGATCTCGCCTTGGCAGAAGGGGATGCCCTGGGTGAGGGGATAGATCTCGTTGACGAGGAGTTCGGCGAAGAGATCGGGGAGGGTGTGGAGGAGACGATCGTCGCGGAAGCCGAGGATAAAGGATTCCTTCGGGAGGCGGCCTAAGTCGAAGGACTCGATGGGGATGGGATCGGGGAGCAACGGCGGTTCCGCGGGTCGTCTACGCGTCGCCCAAGCATACCCCTCCGCCGCGTCTTTATCAATGCCCATCCGCCATGCGACACTCCACGGGCCGCCCGACGCGCCCCCGCCATGACCCAAAAATTGCTCGCGCTGCTGGTGGTCAATCTGCTCTGGGGCCTCATCCCCTGGCCGGCGGCCGAACTCTTCGGCGCCTATTCCTCCTTCCTCATCGTCTATGCGCGCTTCGTCTACTCCGCCCTCGCGCTCTTGGCCGCCACGGCCTTCCTCATCGTCTGGGTCAACCGCTGCGCCAAGGCGCCCATCACCGGGGGGACCCTCGCGCGGTATCTGGCGGCGAGAAACGACGATTTCTTCGGCCTGCCCCAATGGGTCTACCTCCTCCTCGTCGCCGTCGTCGGGTTCAACGCCCAGATCGTGCTGTTCTTCTGGTGCCTCAAGACCCTCGGGGCCATCGCCACCTCGATCGGCTTCGTGCTGGCCCTCCTCATCGCGGCGGTGGTCAATTGGGGCGCGGGGAAGGAGGACATGTCGCGGTTCAAAGTCCTCTACCTGGGGACCCTCTTCCTCGCCACGATCATCCTCGGGGCGATGAGTCCGACCACCGCGCCGGGGGGCTCCTTCGGGCCCGGGAACCTCCTGGTGCTCCTCGTCTTCGGCGCGGTCTACGGTTTCTTCTTCGTCACCAGCGCCGCCGATCGGATGGCCCCGGAGGAATACCGGTTCCTGCGCGACGCGCCGCGCTGGGTGCTCGTGCGCACCGTCTTCAAGATCGCCGTCATTTTCCTCGTGGCCGCGCTCACGCTGCCGCCGATCGTCTGGGCCCTGAAGGCGGCGGGGCTGCGGCCCGACCTCACCGCCGAGGCGGCCCGCTTCTTGCGGGAGTGGCCCCAGTGGTGGCGCCTGGGGGTGTCGGGCAGCGGCGTGGTGCTGATCGTGCTCTGCACCATCCTCCCGACCCTCTGGTTCTACGCGTTGGCCACCTCATGGCCCAAGCAATCCTCCTTCGACCTGTGGGCGGGGGTGCTGGCGACCACCGAACCGATGCTCAACATGGTCCTCGGGCTCCTCGTCCTCCACGAGGCGTTCCCCCTGCCCTGGCTTCTCGTCGCCATGGCCCTCATGGCCATCTCGATCCTCACCCGCTACCTCAGCGAAACCGAATCGCAGGTTTCGGGCGTGGCCCTCATCGACGCCCGCTACGATCGCGGGCGGGCGCTGATGGAGCACCTCTACGCCCTCGGGCCGGTTCGCCGGGTGGCGAGCCTCTTGGGCGAGCACGACCTCATGGTCGAGACGCTGTGCGCCTCCTCCCGCGAGTGGGGCGGGGCGATCCAGGAGATCGCGCGGTCCCCCGGCCTCGCGGCCCAGCGGACGCTCCTGTTGACCCGAATCGAATTCGACCGAGTCGTGCCCGACGCGCAGAAAGGCGTTTCGCCGCGGACTCGGAGCGCCCGGCGCGGGGCGAACCCGGCCACTGAGGAGGATGGCATGCCCGTTCGCATCGCGAGTTTCTTGAAGGTCGAAAGCGGGGCGACCGCGGGCGCCGTCGCCGCGCTCCGGGCCCTGCCCGAGGCCGTGCGCGTGCTCTCGATCACGGGGGAATACGACATCATCGTCGAGTTCGAGGCGCCCACGCCCGAGGATCTCAACGAGGTGCTCGTGAAGCGGGTCGAGGCCATCCCCGGCATCCTCGAACTCCGCTCCCATTTCGTGACGGCCGAGTGGGAGAAATGAGGAGCCCGCCATGGTGAGCATCCTGAGTTTTATGGTCGTGCGCGTGGGCGCCACGGAATCGGTGACCGAGGCGCTGCGGGCGATCCCCCAGGTCTCCGACGTCTACTCCATCACCGGCAAGTACGACCTCGCGGTGCGCCTCGAGGGGCGCACCAGCGAGGAGATCTTCGGGATCTTCACGGATTCCATCGAGAAGATCGAGGGGATCGTCGTGTTCGAATCGCACCTCATCATGCAGCATTGGGCGCGGGGGAGCGCTCCGGTCCGCTGAGCCCCGCCCGCGCCGCGACCGCTCCCACGCGCGGCCATCGGCGCCGCGTCAGAAGGCCTGGTCCTGCGGCGATTGCCAAACGCGCACCCAATCGATGAGGAAGGAGTCGGGCAGGGCGGCGGTCGCGATGTCTCCGCCCCATTTGCCGACCTCCAACGAAAAGATGAGGTGGGAGCGGACTTCGGAGACGGGACCTTCCAGCCGCCCGGTCTCCTGCTCGTCCACGAAGAAGCGGTACCCCTCCCGGGTCCAGAGCATCGCGAAGGTATGCCAGCCCGAGTCGATACCGGCGACGACGGTATGGACGTTAGTGGATTGGTGCCCGCTCCCGTAGCCGCCCCAGTGGAGCGTGTGGTTGGCGACTCGGTCCAATTTGCCGTTGCGCAGGTACTCGAAAATATCCAACTCGACCCCGCCCGTTTGCGGCGGGAGGGCCTTGTCCATGCGATGCGGCATCATCCAGAAGGCGGACCAATGGCCGGGCTGGGTTTGGGGGCGCGCGCGGCACTCGAAGTACCCGCGGATGAAACCTTTCCTCCCGGCGGAGCTCACCCCGCCCGTGACATAGCAGTCCCCCTCCCGCCGCGTCGTGATGGCGAGGTTCCCGTTCCCGTCGAGGGCCGCGGCGTCCGCTTGATTCACGGCGTCTCGGCGCGGCCCCGGCGCCCAAGAGGACCACGCATTGGTATCAAACGAGCCGCCTGCGGGGCCCTCGAACTCATCGGCGAAGACGAGGCGGTAATCGAGGCCTCGGATCGCCGGGGGCGGGAGGGATACGGCGGGCGCGCTGCATAACAGGACGAGGAGCGGTAGGGTGCGTGCCATCGGAGATCCTTTCGGTTGTCGCGGTCTCATCGGCTGGTTTTTTTAAGCGCGAGCTCACATCCCCTGCATCGGCCGGTTGAGGAACCCCGTCTCCCGCCAATCCGCCGCCCAATAGCCGCTGCCGGGCTTATAGCGCGCTTTGATGCGCTCGACCAGGTCGGGCCGGCCCAACTTCTCATAGTGCTCCACGACGCGATCGAGGCGGCCGCGCAGGTGGTAGGCCCCGCCCTCCTCGATCACCCGCATGAAGGGGTCTTCCTTCCGGTCCGATTTGAGGATCTGCTCATCGACCCATCCCTGGAGTCTCGCCAGGCCCTCGTGGACGCGTTCGGGCATCGACGGGGCCAGGTCGGCGAGCTCGTGGGGGTCGGTGTTGCGGTTGAAGAGCAGGTGCTCGGGGAACTCGCGTACGGGATCGCGGTAGGTCTTGATGAGGATGTTTTCTCCCCAGATCACCGCCCGCATGGAACTCCAAGCCGAGTTGGAAATGACCAGCGACTCCCGCCCCGCTTCCCGGCCGGCGAGGAAGGCGTCCTTGAAACCCACGGCGTCCCACTTTTCGGGCACCCGCATGCCCAGGAGTTCGACGACGGTGGCCGTGAGGTCGAATTGATAATGGAGCCCGGCGTCGACCCGGGGTTTTAAACCGGGCCATTTCACGATCATGGGCACCCGATTGGTGATGAGGTCGGCGGTCTGGTGGTCGCCGTAGATGCCCAGTTCACCCTGGTTTTCGCCGTGGTCGGAGGAGATGATGATGGCCGTCTCATCGTAAATACCCAGTTTTTTCAGGTGGGCGACGACTTTCCCCACCGCCTCGTCGGCGAACCGGATGCCGGTGTCGTAGCCGTCGATATGGCGCTTGTAATCCGCGAGGGTCTTGATCTCCCGCACTACCCGCGGGTAGTTCTTGTAATAGTCTTCGCTGGGCCAATCGGTGAGGCGGCTCGCGGCGCAATGCTGGCCGAAATTGCCGTAGTCGCGGTCGATGCGGTCTTGGGTGATCCAGGGGGCCACGGGATCGCCAGTGAACGGGTTTCCGTAGTCAGCGGGGGTGCGGTAGGGGGTGTGGGGATCCCAGATATTGAAGTGGAGGTAGAAGTCTTTCTTGCCTTTCAGGCGGTCGAGCATGCCCAGGGCCGTGGGGGTGACCTCGGTCTGGATCTCCATGCCCCCCTTGCCGCAATCGTAGACCTCGTGGAAGCCGGCGAGGTACCACCACGAATCGTGGCGGCCGGCGAAGGAACTCACGAGGGCGTTATAGGAGCCCGCCTGCTTGAGCACCTGCACGAACTTCTTGTAGGCGTAGGTATTCCCGAAGGCGCGCCCCGGGCCCTCGGGGTAGGGATCGGCGAAGGTGCCCCCGTGGTTGAGGGCCCCGTTATGGATGCCGAAGCGCCCGTGGTGGAGCGCCGAGCGCGAGGGCAGGCAGGGCGCATCGGGGACGAAGCAGGCGTCGAAACGCACCGCCTCTTTCGCGACGGCGTCGATGTGCGGCGAGGTGTTGCGGTGGTAGCCGTAGCAGCCCAGATGGTCGGGGCGCAGGGTATCGATATCGATATAGACGATCTTCACGGGAGGGCTCCTTCGGCCCGTTTGCGGGCCAGTTCGAGGATTTCGACGATGTGCTTGCGGTGGGAGGGCGAGTCGTTGGCGGGGACGGCCGCCTCGGCGATGGCGTAGAGGAACGTCGCCCCGCCCGCGCGGGGGGCGACGGCGATGGCGTAGCGGCGGATGCCGTTGGCGTTCCCTCGCTCGTCGAACACCACGGCCTCGGGGTCGGTGGCCTCGATGCGGCGGCGCGCCTGGTCCCAGGTGAGGGGATCTTTCATGGCGAGGATGCCCCGGAAACGGGCCGTGTCGAGGGTGCGTTCGATGGCCTCGGGGGGCATGCGGCGGAGCATGAGCCGCGCGGGCGCGTCGAGTTCTTGGAGGGTGCGCAGGAACCCGGGTTGGGCGAGGATGCGCACCGCCTGGTCCTCGGGTTCGAGTTTGTCGTACCAGTAGAGGTCGGTGCCGCGGCGGGTGAGGAGCTCGGCGGCTTGGCCCGTGCGCGTGGCGAGGACCGTAAGTTGGGCGCGCAGAAACGCGATGACCTCTTCGCCCCATGGGAGGTCTTTCTCGAGGCGGAAGAGGGGCCGGTAGCGCTTCCCGGCGTCGCGCAGCACGTAGCCTCGGCGTTCCAAGGTCCGCAGCATGCGCAGGAGGGTGGCGGCCGGGAGCCCGGTTTTTTCCCTGATTTCGGCATGGGTCGCCCCGGAGCCAGGCAGGAGGCCCAGGGCTTCCAGAAGCGTGAGGAGTTTATCGGAGGGTTCGCTAGATTCCATATATGGAATAAAAAATACTGTATATGAAATTATAGGTCACTGCGAAACCTCTGTCAAGGCAACGGCTCGGGCGCTGGGCCGATTTCGAATCGTGCCGTACGGAGGGGGGCCACCTCGGATCCCGGGTGGAGAGGAGGCCCCTGGGGGGCGCCGTTTAAACCGCTTCGATCCGCGGGGCGAACAAGGTTCCCATGAGCGTGCGCACCCGCGTCAGGAACCAATAGGCCCACAGGGCCGGGGATTCTGTCTCGGCCATGCGGGCGGCGACTTCGGCCTGGGGCAATTCGATCGTCTGGGTGGCGGTGATGCCGCGGCGGATCTCGGTCTGGAGGGAGGCCACCCAAGCCCCGCCCTTGGGGGCGAAGGCCGGCAGGCGATCGTGCATGAGGTGATTGCGGGCGAGGCGGAGATCGGAAGCCAGGCCCTCGTGGAGATAGGGGAGCACCCGGTGGAACTTGGCCATGGAACCCAATTGGAAAAGGTTGAGCCGGGCGAGGTCTTCCGCGTCGCGGATGGACCGCACGCCCCCCGCCGCGTGGGGATCGCGTACGGAGAGGCTCCCGTCCTTTTCCATCTTCTCCTCGAGGAGGAGCAGGAGCGATTGCTCATAGAGCACTCCGCTGACGACGCAGCAGGCTTCCCATAGGCCGAAATAATAGTTCTGGTGGGCGTGGAAGAGGAGGTCGAGGATGCGTTTGACGCGCGGGTGGGAGTCGGCGCCCACCTTCAGCCGGCCATGGGCGAGTTTGCTGCGGCGCTCCTCGGCGCGGGCGAGGGCCGCCGCATCGTAGCGCTCAGCGAGGGGGACGGGATTGGGCGGGGATTCGGCCATGGGGTCGTGGTCGGCGGGGCTCAGGCCCCCGCCTCCGGGGTCGCGCCCTCTTTTACGGGCGCTTTCCTGACGCCGGAGATCTTGTCGGTGAGGAACGCCGAGAGGAGGCCGCCGAGGTTCTCGCCGCCCTGCACGAGGAAGTCGGGGGTGACCTTCACTTTGCCCGCGGCCACCTGCTTGGCGATCTCGATGGCCGTGACGCCCTGGGCGCCGACGGCCTTGTTCTGGAGTTCGTAGGCCTTGGCCGTCGCCTCGCCGATGGCGAGGATCTTGGAGCCCTCGGCGTCGCCCTTGGCCTTGATGCCCTTCGCCTCGCCCTCGGCGCGCAGCCGGATGCCCTCGGCGTCGCCCTCGGCCGTGCGGATGACCTTCTGCTTGTTCTGGTCGGCGATCTTCACCCCGATCTCGGCCTCCACCAGGTTCTTCTGCTGCTCGGCCTCGGACCGCGTCTTCTCGGTGGCGATGCGGGATTGCTCGGCCTTCTGCTGCTCCTGGTACATCGCCTGCTGCTGCTGGGCGATGATCTTCATGGTCTGGGTGTCCATGAGTTCCTGGGGCAGGTTGATCTGGCAGATGAGGACCGAGACGCATTCGACGTGGTACTTCTCGAGTTCCGCGCGGGTGCGCTCCTCCGCCTTCTTCTGCTCCGCCTGGCGGTCCTGCATGAAGTTCATGGCGGAGGTGGAGGAGGCCTGGTTGCGGAAGCTGGAGTCGATCATGGGGTGGATGACGTGCTGGATGAGGCCGTCGATGCTGCCGATTTTGGCCACCATATAGGGGGCCTGGTCGGGGCGCACGCGGATGATCACCTTCACCGAGACGCTGATCTCGAAGCCGTCCCGGGAGACGACCTTGAGGGGGTCGAAGCGGGTCTCCTCGCCGCCGTCCCAGTCGATGGTGATATTGGTGGTATCGATGATGTAGACGATGAAGGCGCGGCGGTTGAGGTAATAGATGCCCGGCCCGGCGACCTCCTGCTGGATGCCCCGGTAGCCCTTGGGCACGACGTAGCGCTCGATGCCCACGGAGAAGCGGCGCTCGGGCGACTCGGGCACTTCCCCCGAGGGGCGCACCTTCTCGCGGGCGGCCGTCTCGTCCACCAATTTCTTCACGTCGGCCGGCTCGTCGCCCACGTTCGAGACCACGACCGCGACCTGGCCGCGCTCCACCACCGCCACGTCGTCGAGTTCGACCTGGAACATCATCGGGTTGATGTAGTAGGTGCCCGGCTTCAGCACGTCGAATTGGGGCCCGCGCTGGCCGCCGGAGGCGAGGAAGGCCGAGGCGTTCTGGAAATCGGCGTGCTTGGCCACCGTCTTGGCCACGTACTCGGTCTCGGGGAGGGGCTCCCCGTCGCGGGCCGTCACCAGGCCGACCTTGCCGGCGGGGATGATGACCGCGTCGCGCACCTCGACTTTAAAGAGATCGGTATTGATGCGGTAGGTGCCGGGGAGCAGGATATCGATCTGGGGGCCCTTCTGCCCCCCGTTGCGCAAGAAGGCCTCGCCGTTCTCGAAATTGGCGTGGCCCTCGGCCTTCTTGGCCAGCAGGCGCCCGGAGGCGATCGCCTGGCCGTCCATGGCGGTGACCACGCCGATCTTCCCCGTATCGATGACGATGCAGGGTTCGATGCGCACCTTGAAGAGCGCGGGGTTGATGCGGTAATTGCCGGGGGGGAGGATCTCGATCTGGGGGCCCTTCTCGCCCCCGTTCTTCAGGAACGCCTCGCCGTTCTGGAAGGAGGCGTGGTCCTTGGCTACGGCGGCGAAGATCTTGCCCGGAGGGATGGGGTTGCCGTCGATGGACTCGAGGATGCCGATCTGGGTTTCGTTCACCTTCGTGAAGGCGACCTTCCACGATTTATAGATGAAGGGGATGACGAAATGCAGCCCCGGCCCGAGGGTGCTCGCTTGCACGCCCACTTCGCCGGCCATGGCCATCACGCGCCCCCGGGGCATGCCCTTGCCGATCCAGCGGCGCTCCAAGACCGCGATCTCCTGCCCGCCCACCACGACGAAGGACTTCAGGAGGATGATGAACAGGCCCAGGCCGATCGCGCCGTAGAAGAGGACACCGCCAACTTCAAAACCCATATCTGGCTCCCGGCGTCGGGTCGCGGTTTGCGGCCCGTAAAGCGACGCCTAGAGCTATTTAATGTTGGAAGGCCCGCGCCGTCAATGCTCGGGACACTCCCGATCGCAAGGAGTCTGGATCGAGGCGGTTTCGGTCGCGATCCGCTGCCCGCGCCTTCCCCGCGGGGGGCCTATTTCGCGCTGCGCCCGATCACCAGCACCTGACCCGCATAGTAGGAGAGCCCTTCGGGGAGGGTCTTCACCGTCAAGACCGCCGTATGCTCGCCGGGGGCCTGCTCGGGCAGGTAGAAAAACCGCGCGTAGCGCCGGATTTTTTCGGTCTGGGGACGCTTCACCACGATGGGCGCGCCGCCGTCGATGGAGACCTCGACCTCCATGCCTTCGCCGTGGGGGATGTCGCTGAAGCCCAGCGTCAGGCCGTTCCACTTCACGGTGAGGGTCTCGCCGGCCTTCCCGCATTTCAAGGCGCCCCGCAGCATGCTGTGGGTGCGGCCGAAATCTTCCCGGTAGATGGCGTCTTTTTCTTTGTCGACGGGCGCCCAACCGGCGCTATGGGCGAGGTTGGAGGCGGGCAGGAGCATGGCGGATTCCCAGGCGCGCGCTTCGAGGGGGGCGGGCAGGGCGTGGGGCGCGAGCTTCCCCTCGGCCTTCATCACCAGGAAGGAGCGCGCGAGGATGTCGCGGTAGATCTCGTGGCCGGCGTCGCCCGGGTGGGTGCCATCTTTCGAGAAGACGATCTTGCCCTCGACCTCGACGTTGGATTTGAAGATCAGGCTGCCGGCCTGCTCGCGCTTAAAAATTTCGACCCCGAAGTCGATGGAGGGGATGCCGTAGGCGTTGGCGAGGTTCTCCATGATGGCGCCGAACCAGGGGCTCTTGCCCGCGGCGAAATCTTTCAGCATGGGCTGGTGGATGGTGTAGACGAGGCAGATATCGATGCGGGGATCCTTCTTCCAGATCTGGCGCATGATGCCTTCGGCGGATTTGGCCTCGTAACCGCCGCCGCCGTTGACCCGGTGCTCCATGAAGACGAGGTCGGGATTCTTTTCGAGCACGTCGCCGGCCAGGCGGCACGCGCCGTAATCGGAACCGGTGCCCGAGATCGCCGCATTGATCTCGACGGGCTCGGCCTTGGGGAATTGGGCCTTGAACCAGGCGAGGGTCTTGGGCCGCCAGCCGTTGGCCGCGGTGATGCTCCCGCCGAGGTAGGCGATGCGCACCGGGCCGCCGGCCTCCATTTTAGCGAAAAAATGGGGCAGGCCGCGGCGCACGCGTAGTTCTTCGGGAACTTTCGGATCGTAGGCGACCACGAGGCCGCCGGTGCCCTTTCCTTTTTCCATGGATGCTCCTGCCATCTCCCCCGCGGCGAACAACCCCGCGCTGGCGAGGATCAGGCCGAATAACGCTGTGGAAGGCTTCATGGGTATGTCCGGGGGCGATGTGCCGCAATATTTTACGCTGAAGGTCTCGGGGGGATCGGGGTGGATGATTGGCGCGGGGCCGCCCATGTGGGGCGTCGAAGCTCGGCAAACCCGCCTTGATTCTCGGGATCCGCGGAGGTATACTGCTTGGTAGCGGTAAGAACAACCGCTTCAATAGAGAGGTTCCCGTGGGAGGGCATCGGAAAATCCGCCGGATTCGCTTCGGGAGCCCTCGCCCATGAAACGGCGCAAGACCCAAGGCCGCCCCGGACGGCAACCGGGCACCGACGCATCCTCATTGCGCCACGCCTGGCTCGGCCGGGAACTCGAGGCCGAACTCGATCGCACCAAGCCGTCCCCCCATGCGCCCTTCCTCTCCGAAACGATTATCCGAACGCGCTACGATGTCAGCCTCCAGACGGTGAGGCGGGCTCTCCTCGACCTGGAGCGCCAGGGCCTGGTCTACCGGATCCCGAGCCGGGGCACCTTCGTCGCGCCCCCCCGCAAGCGCCGCCGGCTCCTCCTCTTCATCCCCCGCATGGCGCCCACCGACCGAAGCTGGATCTCCGGTTCGGGCGGCGAGATCGCTTTTTTCCTCAATGCCCTCGACCGGGCCGCGGCCCCCGACCTCCCCTTCGAATTGGTCTTCGAGGCCAGCCGGGAATCGCTCCTGGCCCGTTGCGAAGAGGTCGCCTACGGGCAGCCGGGGGTCTCCGCGGTGGTGGTCTTCCGCGACTACACCGTGCTCGATGCCCTGGCCGTTGCGCTCAAGGAGAAGGGCGTGCCGCTCCTCTTCTACGGCTCTTCCGCCCAGCGGGAGCGTGTCTCGGGTATCTCCTCGCTCCTCTACGACGAGGGCCGCGTCACGCGCTTGGCCCTCGAGCACCTCCACCAACTCGGGCATCGGCGCATCGGTTGCGTGTGGGTCCCCGAGCAGCACGCCCAGGCGGCGCGCCATGAAGCCTGGCGGGCGTGGATGGCCGAAAAGAAGCTCGCCATCGACCCGGATTGGGAAGTGCCGGTCGCGTTTCCCACCGCCGCCGACACGGTGGCCTTCCGCGACGGCGAATTGCGCCGCCAGGGGCGGGCGTGGACGGCCCTCTACGCCGCCGCCGACCAGTACCTCCCCCAGGTCTTCCGCATACTACGCGCCCAAGGGCGATCGATCCCGGGGGATTTGAGCGTGGTCGGAGTCGACAATTCCGCCGCGGGGGTTTGGAGCGACCCCCCGGCCACGGTGATCGACCTCCCCCTCGATGCCGACGGCCGGCGCATCGTGGAACTCGCGGCCCTGGCCGTGAAGGGCGAGCGGTTCTCCTGGGAGAGCGCGGTGACCTTGGTGGTCCGTGAATCGACCCACTCAGTGGGGTAGGAGTCGACAGGCCCGGGCGGAAGCCATTCAAAGGCCGATGGCGTTGGATGGAACTTCGGTGGAGGGTCACGCCATTGGGGCGACTCCCATTTGACCGTCCAAAGAAACGGTGGTCCTGACCCTTAACCGAACTCTGAAAAATGAATTCGGGTTGCGTCATTTTTAGAAAATATGGATCCGCTTCTTTACACAGAAGGGGAGTTTTTGTTCCGGGACCGATTGAGATCCAGGTGGGATGGGGAAGACGTGGGGCGAATATGGCATTCGGTAACTTCTAAGGGTTGTCCTTCCCCGCCCAAGTTTCGGGATGCCTACAAATGAGGGCCCTTCGCGGAGAGTCGATCCGTTCGTGGAACGATCCTAAAATTGAAGTGTTATACCCATTATGCGAATTGGCGCCGTTGTATTTACCCTGCGGAAGAAGAAGGGTCTGACCCAGGAACAACTCGCCTGGAAGGCCGACATCGCGCGTTCGCTGCTCCAGAGCATCGAGCGCGGCCGCCGAAAAGATTTCAAGATCTCGACCCTCCTGAAATTGTGCAAGGGCCTGGGCACTTCCCCCGTCGAGTTCTTCAAGATCTTCGGCGACGGCAACGGCCACCGCGACCCCGACTCGAATTCCTGATTCCTTCCCACAACCGGTCCGCCCGCGCAAGGGCCTGTGATGCCTCCTCGGGGACCGCCCCGCCGTCTTTTTTCAGGACAAAATAGGGCGCCGGCGCGCACCTGGCTGGCCCGGCCATCCCCCCGACTCTTTCTTCTTTATTCGACCGGAATATTTTCGAGGCTCCCCGATATGCGTCTCCCCGCCATCCTTCTGCTCACCGCCTTCTGCGCGGCCCCCCTTGTCGCCGAACGTTCCCCCGTCAGCATCGATGGGATCAAACTCAAGCCGTGGAGCGGCCGCCTCGCCCTGACGAACCTCCCCTGGGACGCCCTGATCCAGGAAGCCGCCACCGACCCCGATGCTGGAAATCGTTTCGCCGATTGGAAGAAGCAGGCGACCGCCTGGGCGGCGGGGGATCTCATCCGCCGCCCCAAGACTTTGGAGGAGATCCCGATGGGACGCCTGGATCGCCGCGCGGGGGCCTGCGGACCGAACGCCCGACGTTTCGCCCTGGCCATGGATGACCAGGCGGTGTGGGGGATGCTGGGAAGGCAACTCATCCCGGCCGCCCTGGTGGTGCGCCGCAGCGGCGACAAGGCGGCCTTGGATTACCTTAGCCGCCAACTCGCGGAGATCGCCCAGTGGTGGCCCCTCCAAAGGCCCGGCTGGAGCCTCGACGCGCCGGATTCAAAACTCACGGGGGAGCACGACGGCCCCGCGCTCGCCGAAGGTTTCGCCATGGGGAGCCTCGCCTTCGCCATCGACATCCTGGGCGCGCGCCTCGACGGCAAGAACCGCGCCGAGCTCCGTTCCCTCCTCCAGAAGGAAATCGATTGGATCGCCCGCGCCTGGAAGGAGAAAATCCCCCGGTACGTGGGGGCCAAGGCCTATGGCGAGACCCTTTGGGCCCTTCCCAGCGCCGCCCTGGTCTTGGGATGCCTGGCCTTGGGAGAGGAAAAAAACCGCGCGGCCTACGAACTCGGCGCGGAGAACTTGGCCAAATGGCTGGCGGCCCAGGGAGAGGACGGCAGTTTTTCGGGGGGGTACGCGTATGCGGGACAGGCCATGGACTACGTATTCCCAGCCCTTTGGGCGATGGAACGCGCCGGCGACCGCCGCCTGGGCACCGCGCCCTTCCTGAAGCGCTACGCCTTTTGGTTCCACCAGCAGACCTTTCCGGGGATGACCGTGGTGAACCACGGAGATTGCGGGACGACCTGGGTGGCGTCGACCCCGGCGCGGCATCTGATGCTCGCGACCCTCCTCTCGAGGGATCCCGGCGATCTTTGGGCGATGGAGCGGTTCTATCCGACCTTCGATCTGGCCGATCCGTTCTCCATCCTCTATCGCGTCGAGGCGCGGAAACTTCCCCCGTCGCGCGCGCCCCTTCCCCTCTCCGCCTTCTTCCCCAAAACGCAATTGGCCGTGTGGCGCAGCGATTGGGACCTCGGGAACGCCATGGCCCTTTGGGCCAAGGGCGGCAGCCCCGCCGAACCCCGCCCCCACAACGATCAGGGGCAGGTGGTGGTGATGAACGGCGAAGAGCCCGTCCTCATCGACGCGGGCGCGGTGGTGGGCGGCGCGCCTGGCGAAGACGAGCGGTTCGCCTGCAGCGAAAGCCATAGCGTGATCCAGACCCCCTCGGGACCCAAGCGGCTCAAGCAGGGGGTGCGCGCGACTCTTTCCATCGAGCGCATGGACGCCTCAGGCGGGCTCCTTCGCATCGACGCGAGCGGTTGCCAGCCCGAGGTGAAATCGTGGCAGCGGCGCCTCGCGTGGACGGCAGAGGGGCGCGTTACGGTAGTCGACGAAGCCGAACTCTTGGAGGGGAAGCGGGCCGGGGACGAGTGGTTCCGCTGGCAGACCGGGGCGCTCCAAGCCCCGCGCATCGCAGGCAGCGGCAAGCTCTGGTCCGCGACCTGGGGGAGCAACCGGCTCGATCTGGAGGCGGATCGCCCCATCGCGGTCTCCAGCGTGCGATGGACGAGCGCGCTCCTTAAGGAGCACTTCGCGGTGGTCGTGAAGGCCGCCGAACCCGGCGTGGCGCTTCGCCTCAGCACCGTGGTCTCCTTCGCCCGCAAGGTCGCCAAACCCCCGACCACACGGATTCCTTATCTCGAATACTTGAAGGGCCGCCTTCCCGGCGCCCCGGGAGAGCCCATCGTCCTCCAGGGGGAAGACATGCTGCCCCCGGGATCGGGAATGCGGGTGGCGACCGATAAGGTCGGCGCCAAGAACGCGGTCACGGGGTGGGACGCCCTGGGCGCCCGCCTCGAGAAGGAAGTGGCGGTGGCGGAGGAAGGCTGGTACTTCATCGGGGCGAAGTACTGCACCCCCCTCGCGGCGCTGCGCGCCGTGGAGATCGACGGGGAGGTGCCCTTCGCCGAGGCCGACCGCATACCGCTTCCCGCGACGCTGCCCTTTCCCGATAGCGACGGTTTCGCCAATCACGCAGACGATTGGAGTTTCGCCCTCTTGGGGGCCCGCGCCGATCGGCCGGGGCTCCTCTTCAAATTGGGGGCGGGCAAGCACCGCATCGCCTTCATCAACCGGGGCAACCCGTGCGAGCTCGATTATTTCGCCCTCATCCCCGAGGGGCAGACCCGCCTGGATTTGATGGACCGCTGAGCGGACGGTTCCCCCGGGGGACGAGGAGATTTTGAGGCTAGAATCCTCCCAGGAGCCCCCTTGGAAATCTTCCTCGCCACCGTCGCCCTCGAAAAAAACCGTTGGAGCACCCGCGTGCCGAGTGTCCGGGTTTCCGAATACCTGCCGCGCATCCGGGAGGCGGGCTTCGACGGGATCGAACTCTGGGAGAACCACAGCGAATCGGTCCCGGCGGACGAACGCGAAGCGCTCGGCGCCATCCCCGTGGGCATCTTCAATTCTTATTGCGACTTCACCGACGCGGGGGCCGACGCGAGATCCCGCGCGCTCAAGGCTTGCGCCGATTTCGGGAGCGGGGGCCTGAAGTGGAACGTGGGCAAGGAAGCCGAGCGCCGCGGGGAGTTCCTGCGCCATGCGGCCGCCATGGCCCGCGCCCTTCCCCGGGAATTCCGCTTCCTCTGCGAATGCCACCCCGGTACGATCCTCGAGGCGCCCGCCGAGGCCAAGCGGTTCCTCGATGAACTCGAGGCGGCGACGGAAGGCAGCGCGGTGCGCATCGGGTCCATCGTCCACCCCTTCAACATCGAGGAAGGCGCCTTGGAGGCTTGGTTCGACGCCTTGGGAGCCCGCATCGACCATGCCCACGTCCAACCGCGCGACGCCAAGGGCCGGGTCCTCGCGCTGAAGTTCGACGAGGCGCGCGTGCGCCGCCGGCTCGCGGCGATGAAGGCGCGCGGCTTTGGGGGCACCTGGACGATCGAGTTCGTCGAGGGCACGGGCCAGCCCGGGGAAAATCCGGAGAGCCTCTTCCGCCAGGCCCGGGAAGACCACGACCTGCTGCGCGCCTGGTGGGAACGTCCATGACGCGGCCGGCCTTCCTCTACCTGCCGGAGAAGCAGGTGAACGAGCGGATCCTCCCCGGGCCCATGGTCGAAGCGCTCCGTTCCCGGGGAGACCTGAGGGTGGTCGAGGGGGCCGCCGCGCTCCCCGAGTCGGAGCGGGCGGGCCTCATCCGGGAGTGCGAGGTGCTCTTTTCGGGATGGGGATCCGCCCCCGTGCCGGCTTCGCTGGCCGCCAATCCCGGCCGACTCAAATGGGTGTGCCAGATCACGGGGGAACTCAAGAAAACGATCCCCATCGAGCTCGTGCGCGCCGGGATCGCCGTGACCAATTGGGGGGATACGCCGGCCCATGCCGTCGCGGAGGGGGCCCTCGCGCTGCTCCTGGCCGCGCTGAAGGACCTCCACCACCAGATCCAGCACCAGCGGGAGGGACGGCGTCCCGCGGACCCGCGCTATTCCTTCTACACCCTCGGCGAACTCCGCCTCGGCGTCTACGGCCTCGGGGTGATCGGGCGGCGCTTCCTCGAACTGCTCGCGCCGTTTCGGCCGACGGTGCGGGTCTTCGACCCCTATCTCAAGGATCTCCCCCCCGGGTGCGAGCGCTCAGGCAGCCTGGAAGATCTCTTCTCCAACGCCGATGCCATCGCCATCCACGCCGGGCAGACCCCCGAGACCGTGGGCACGGTGTCGGCGGCGCTCCTCGAGCGCTTGCCCGATGGCGCCCTGGTGATCAATACCGCCCGGCCCCTCATCATCGACCAGGAGGCGCTCTTCGCGGAACTATCCCGGGGCCGCCTGCGCGCGGGCCTCGACGTCGTGAACCACGACGAGATCCCCGCGGAGCATCCCATCCGGCGCTGCGAGAATCTCATCTGGACGGGCCACCGCATCTCCAGCGAATGGCCGAGCGACGGGAAGCCCGTGACGCGCCTGCGGGCCATGCACCGCACCGCGCTGGCCAATCTCGACCGCTACCTCGCCGGCGAGGAACTCCTGTTCCGGATGGACGAGACGCGCTACCTGCGCAGCACCTGAGGCGCCCGGGGAGCGTCGCCCCCGTTATTCGCTTTCCGAGACGAGTTTCAGGTCGTCGAGATAGCAGATGGCTTCGGCATCGTTGTAGAGGATCAGCCCGAGCCAATGGACGGCGCTGAAGCCGGTGTTTTTGTGCGGGAGCCGGAAAACCTGCGTCTTCTCGCCGGCCGGGGTGAGTTCGAGGCCGCAGTCCTTCGACGGGGCGCCCGGGGTGAAGGTCAGTTTCACGCGCGTCCACGATCCATTTTTAAGCATCGGGAGCGCGAGGCCCCCGGCGACGACCTTGCCGTCTTTTTGGAACTCGAGGATGGGCCCGGTCTGGTATTGTTTCTGGCTATTGTCGCGGAGTTCGACGGTGAATTGGGCGGGCTTGGTGGCGTGGTTCATGAAGGCGAAGGAGAGGGTGACCTTCCCATTGGTGAGGGCCCGGGCCCCGGAGAATTTGAACTCGCGAAGCGGTTCCCAAGCCTTGGCCAACCCGGGGGCATCGGCGAATTTCAGGGAAGCCTTGCCGCCGGCGGCGGCCTCTTCGCTCACGGCGATGGTGGCGCCCTTCTCGGGCGCGGCGCCGACGACGCCGATGGGGACGGATCCCGCCACGCGGCCCTCGTTGTTCTCGTCGATGAGGATCCGGCGGCCGGCGGGGGCGGCGGCGAGGGGGGCGCGCTCGACGTGCTCGCTGCTGGCGAGGAGGCCCCGCTTGTCCACGAGGTTGAGGAAGAAGACGGTGGCCTCGGGGGGGATCTCGGCGACGGCGCGCTTGCCCGCCTCGTCGAGGCGGGCGCCTGTGGACATCCACCAGCGGTGCTCCCAGACGCCCGAGTCGGTGGTGTAATTGAGTTCGGCCTCGGCCATGGGCACGGGGGACGCCCAGGTCGCCCAGGCTTCCTTGGCGTCGTGGCCCTGGCCGGTGAGCTTGGTGAGGGCGGGCTTGCCGCTAAAAAGGCTCTCGGTGAAGGCGGCGATCTCGTTGGGCGCCCATCCCGCGGTGTGGCTATGGGGCATGTTCACCCGCAGGGCGAGGGCGCGGGGCCCGGAGGGGAGGCGGTAGGATTTCTGGAGGGAGGGCATGGGGAAGAAATGGTCCCCCGTGCCGCTCACCCAGAGCATGGGCATGGCGGCTTTCGCGAGGTGCTGGGACGCGTCGAACCGCGAAAGCCACAGGGCCCCCTTCTCGCCCAGGTCCTTGAGCTTGCCCGTCCAGGCGCTGTCCTCCCCGTAAAAGCCGCAGCCATAGACGGGGATGGCGCATTTGAAACGGGAATCGACCCCCGACACCACCGAGGTGAGGTAACCGCCCCAGGAAATGCCGGTGACGCCCACGCGCTCCACATCGACCTCGGGGAAGGAGCGCAGGAGCGAGTGGGCGCGGACCACCGCGGCCACCGCGTGATAGGGCCATTGGTCCGCCATCACGTCGTCGACCTGGTCGAAGCCGCCCCAGCCATTGGGGCCCGCGGCGTCGTGGCGCACGCGTTTGGCGCTGGCGGTATTGCCCTGCGGGGTGCACCCGGTGGTGTCCATGGCGATGGCCGCGTAACCGCGCTTGTTCCAGAGTTGGACCCATTCCGCGAACGCCGTTCCCCCGCCGCCGTGGATGACGACCATGGCGGGGTACTTCTTGCCCGTCCCGTAGGCGGGGGCGCCGTACCAGGCGAAAACCTTGGTGGGCTTCCCCTTGTAGGGGAGCCCCTCGATGAACCAGGCCGTCAGCCCTTCGTTGGTGAAACCGTCGGCCCGCGCGGCCTTGGGCGTGGGGAAGAGTTCGGCGGTGTTCCAGATCGGGGCGGCGAAAGCCAGGGAACCCGAGAGGAGGAGAGCGGCGGCAAGGATCGGTTTGGCCATGTTTACCTCGAATCTCGGGGGGTGAAGCGCGCGGGGACGGCCCCCTCGGGCGCCCCCCGGCGTCGCCTCATTTCGTTTTCTCGACCTCGTACTTCAGGTTGTCGAGCCACAGGGCGGTGCGCGCCTGGGCCATGGCCGACCAGATGATCATTTCACAGGCGGCCCAATCGGAAGAGCCGTTTCGCAGGCCGCTCCACTCTTCCCGCGCCCCGCCTTCGGGGGTGATGGCGAGGTCCCAGGTGCCCGCGGGTTTCCCGTCCTGCATGGCCGACATCTCGACGTGCAGCCATTTTTTCTTCGGGAAGGAGGCGAGCTTGCGCTTGTCCACTTCCAGGGAGCCGTCGGCCAAAATTTTGAACGAGGGGCCGATCCGGTAGGGATTGCCGGCGGTCTCCCGCCACTCGTGCCAGAAGACGGCCTCGTCCTCCATCCAAAGGTCGAAGGAGGCCTTGAGGCGGCCCTTGAGGAATTTGTTGGCGAAATTGAGGTGGGGCTTCCATTCGGGGCCGAGATTCACGTCGTCCTGGAACTTGAGGCTATAGGTACCCTTGGCGTGGGTGCCGTCGGTGAGGATGCCGGCGTCGTAGCCGCCGAAGGAGGGCGGCACGCCCGGGGCGATGGCGTCGAAATCCTCGGCGAAGAGGCTGCGGCGGCTGGTGGCTTTCGGCGCCTCGGGGGGCTTGGTGTCGGGGTTCACGCCCCGGGGGGTGTAACGGGCGGGGAGTCTCGTCCATTCCGCCGCGCCGTAGAGCCCGGCCTTGGCGATCTCGTCGAGGAAGGGCTCGAAGCCGAGTTTGGCCGCGGGGGAGCCGGCCTTGAGGCGGAAATCGTACTTGGCCGCGTTCTCGAAGAGCGGGTCGGCCACGCGGCCGTTCTTGTCGAAGCCCTCTTCGGCCTGCCACTCCGGGAAGGTGATGCCCGAGAAGCTGTAATTCGAGGTGGAGGCGTCCTTCAGATCCCAATAGAGGTTCTTGTCGAAGCGGAACTCCGGGTTCTTGAACCCCTTATTGACCGCGAACGAATTGGTGGTGAGGACGATATTTCGCTCGAAGATGAAGCTCTTGTTCTTGTCGTCGCCGCGCTTGGAGATCACGTTGCCCTCGGCGGCGAAGGCGAAGATATTGTTGCGGATGAGGTTATTGCTGCCGTAATGCTGGTGGAACCCGCCGCTTTTGGTGTTGTAGACGAGGTTCTTCTCGAGAAGCACGTCGCTCGAGCCCTCGTCGGTGTAGAGCCCCCAGCCCCCGTAGGAATAGGCCCACACGTCGTGCACGTGGTTATAGCGCTCCACCGTCCCCGGGGAGATCCCCAGGGTGTAGATGCCCGCCATGTCCGAGAGTTCGCCGAGGCCGAAATGGTGGAGATGGTTGTGCTCGAAGAGGTTCCCCTGCACGCCCGACGGGGTGTTGAAGCCCCAGGTCCAGCCGGCCCCGATGGGGGAATAGTCGAGGTCGCTGATCTCGTTATGGGTGATTTTATTGAAGGAACTCTTGCCGATCCACACCCCGTGGGCGCCGTGGAGGATGAGGTTGACCTTGTGGATGAACGAGTTGTCGACGGTGATGCGCTCGGTGCGCTGGCCGGGGTCGGGGCTATAGCCCGTGTCGCCGATATACACGCCGCCGCCGCCGTGGTCGTAGATATGGCATTGGCGCAGGGCCACGTCGAAGCAGCCCTTCTCGATCCAGATGGCGTGCAGGTTGCCGTGGGAGAACTCGCAATCGGTGAAAGAAGCGTTCTTCAGGCCGGTGGCCCAGAACATGGCCTTGCGCACGCCGACGAAGGCCTGGCCGTCGATTTTTTCGGTGGGATCGAAATCGCGGTCGGTGTGGAGGAAACGGAGGCCGCTGACCTCGAGATGCTCCACGTAGGCGCCCGCCTTCGGGTCGCCTTGCACGTCGATGAGGCTGGTGGCGAAGGGGGCGATGACCTCGAGTTTGTTGGGGTCTTCCCCGGGCTTGGGGAGATAGGAGAGTACGCCGCTGGTGCGGTCGAGGTACCATTCGCCCGGGGCATCGAGGGCCTCGCGGACGTTCTCGAAATAATAGCGCGCATCGCCCCATTTGCCGAACGGGTACCCCGAGGGATTTTGGAAGACGAGGCGGCGCTCGCCGGGGATCGCCAGGGCGAGGCCGTGGACGGAGGCCGTCCAGGAATGGTAGACCCAGGCGTCGATATCCTGGAAATTCGCCCACTGGGGATTCACATCGCCGGGCTTGTAGATCAGGGCCGTGTTGGGGGCGTCCTTCGGGTTGGACTCGGGGCGGAAGAAGCCCGTGTTCGGGTGGCGGCTGCGCTGGGCGCGCTCCCCGCCGACCCAGAGGGCCTTGAAGTACCATTCGCCGCTCTTCACCGCGGGGATCGTGGTTTGCCAAAGTTCGCCGACCTTCGTCCATCCGGTGATCGGCCGGCCGCCGCTGAGGGTGGCCGCGCCGGGGGTCTCGGCGACGATGCGCAGGGGCTTGCCCGGGGTGCCCGAGATGTCGGGGGTGAGGAGGATGGGCCCGGAAATCCGGTAGGTGCCGTTCTTCACCACGATCTGGGCGCCGTCCTTGCCTTGCCCCTTGGCCCGCAGGCCGCGGATCATCTCGAGGGCCCCGTTCACCGAGGCGAAGGGCCCGTCGCTCTTCTGGGCGTTCGGGGCGGGGAGCGTCCCGGTGAAGCGGTCGTCGCCATCGGGCGCCACGTAATAGGTGGCGGCGGCCTTGAGGTTTTGGGTCCGGGTGCGCGGGGTGTAGCCCGTGGGGCCCGAGGGCACCTTGGGTTCCTTCGGGGGCTTCGCGACGGCCCGGGACTCGGAGGCGATCTCGTCGGCGGAGAGGGCCCGCTTCCACAGGCGGACCTCGTCGACGCTGCCGATGATGTTCTGCCAGCTGCTGCCGATGGTCAGCGGCTTGTCGCTTAGGTATTGGATGCCGGCGGCGGTCCCGAGATTCCCCTCGCCTTCCGGGGCGCCGTCGACGTACCAGCGGAGTTTGCCCGCGCCGCGATCGAAGACCATGGCGATGTGGGCCCATTTCTTGGGGGTCAGCTTGGCCTGGGACCGCTGGTTGAGCCCCATCTTCTCCGTGTCGGTCTTGGCGCCGGTCTCGAATTGGAGCGTGCCGTCTTCCAGCACGTCGATGACGCCGTAGACGGCGGGCCAATTGTCGACGAGGGCGGCGAGGCGCCGCCGCTTGTCGGCCCCCGGTGCGGTGAAGTCGTCGATCTTCGCCCGGCAGGAGAAGGTGAAGGAGGAGAGGCCGATCTGGTTCTCCCGGGGAAGGGCGAGGGCCACGGTCTCCTTGGAATCGCCCTTCATGCCGACCCCGTAGCCCGACCAACCGGCGGCCCATTGGGCGTTCACGATGGCGGCGGCGCCCCGGGCGTCGCGGGCGGCTTTGCCGCTGCCCTCCTCGAAGGAGAGGCTGATGTCCGGGCCGCCCGCGCCCGGGGCGCCTTCGGCGGCTTGGCCGGCCGCCTTCATCTCTGCGGAAATCTCCTGGGCGCCGAGGGCGGCGCGCCACAGCTTGAACTCGTCGAGGGCGCCCTTGAAGTTCTGCCAGGAACTCCCGAGGGTCATGGGCTTGTCGAGGACGAGGTCGGGATCCCAGCCGTTCTCGATGGGGGCGGAGGCATCGGCCTGGCCATCGAGGTAGAGGGTGGCCTTGCGGGCGCTGCGGTCGACCACGAGCGCCACGTGGGTCCAGCGGTTCTCGGCGAGGGGGGTCTTTCCCTTGACGTTGAGGGTGCGCATGGTCTCGCCGTCTTTATAGCCGCTTTGGAACTCGAGGAGGCCGGTGGTGCGCACATCCAGCACGGTCCATTGCTTGGGATAGGCCTCCAAGCCGAAGAGCCGGCGGCGATTATCCTTGGCTTCGATGGCGAGGGAAGTGGGGTTCGCCCAGAACGCCAGCGTGAAGGAGGCCTTGCCGAATTGCTTGTCGCCCATCGCCTTGAGCGAGACGAACTTGGCCGCGGTGCCGTCGAGCCAGACGGCGCCCCCGGATTTTCCGTTGGTGAAGGCGCCGGCGTACTCCACGGGCACCGCGCCGGCGGAATCCTTCAGTGCGGCGGCGCTCCCCTCGTCGAAGCTGAGCCGGATGATCGGGGCAGGCGCGGCGGCGGGGGTGACGGCCCCGAGCAGAAGGGCCAAGGCCATGAACCGGAAACGTGGTAGGCGCATGCGGGTCTCCTGATGGTCGGCCCCTCGGGCGGGACTCCCAGCGAAATCTGCCTCTATTATATGAAGAGACTTGGCCGAACAGAATACGCGCAAAAGGAATGGGCATTCGCGAAACCTGCCCCCCGGGGTTAGAATACCCGGTAGAAGCCGGAATGCAAGCCGATCGCCCACGCGAAAGCGCCCATATCGACCCGTCGAGCGACCATCGGGTTTTTCCCGAATCCTCCATGGCCCTCCTCGGGCTCGCCGACCTGGGGATCTTCGCGCTCGGTCATGCCGTGCTGCGCAAGCGTTTCGAGATCTACCGGGAGCGGGCTTCCTACCATGTCGGCTTCTACACCCTCGCCGGGGAAGGATGGATCGAGGGCGGGGGGAAGCGGGAGCGCCTGCTGCCCGGGAACGTCACCCTCACCGCCACCGGCGCGGGGCATCGCTACGGCAGTTCACGAACTTGGGAAAAGATCTGGTTCCATCTGCGACCCGGGGAGCGCTGGCAGGCGCCCGTGGCGGGCGAAGGCTGGATCCACCGGAAGGCCCATGCCTTGGAGGGGGTCCGCCGATTGGTGGAGGGGCTCTTCTGGGAGGAGAACTTCGGCCTCGAGAGCCGGCCCGCGGCGCTGCGCGCCTACGGGGAACTCCTGAGGCTCTATCTGCTGCGCGAATGGGGACGCCAGGGCGAGGGGCGCCGCCACGAAACCCAATTGGCCCTCTCCGAACTCTTCGGCCGCGTCGAACGGGAGCCGGGCCGGCGTTGGACGATGAACGATCTGGTGCCCCTCTTCCCGCGGCCCGTCTCGGCCAACCACCTCTACAAACTCTGCGTCAAGCACCACGGGATGCCCCCGCTTCGGCGCATCACCCAATTGAAGATGCGCCGGGCGGAGGAACTCCTGCGCCAGACCCGCTATCCCATCGACCGCATCGCGGCCCTCATGGGCTACGCCAGCCCCTTCGCCTTCTCCGCGGCCTTCAAGCGCGAGACGGGGAGTTCCCCCTCGCTGGCCCGGGAGCGGGCCGAACGGCGGGCATGAACTCCACAGAATTGGCACATCGGCGATGGCCCTTGCGGAATCGGGCCGGGGAAAGCAAACTGGGCGGCCCCGCCGCGCCCCCCCAGGCGGGAAGGACGTCCCGGCATGCGCGCAATCGTTCTCTGGCTTTTCCCATGGGTTCTCTTCGCGGGTCTCATGCCGGCCTCGCCCCTCTCCCCCGGCGAACTCTCCGAGGTGCTCTCCTACCAGAGGACCGAGCACGTGGTCTACGGCAATCCGGCCTTCCGCCAGTCGTATCTCCAGACGGCCCCGGGGGACCGCATGGGCCCCAGCATCATGCAGCGCTCGGGCCGCCGGCGCCTCTACGACCATAACCTGGTGCTCCGGGCCGTCTTCAAGGGCTCCCTCAGCCACCACCGCGACGGGAACCTGAAGCGGGTGTTCGAGGATCCCGTGTTCGTGGACATCGGCAGCGCGATCCTCAACGGCGAGGGCGCGCCCACCTGCCGCGATCTCTACGAAGACGAGGGGGTCTTCCCCTTCCTCCACCGCCTGGTGGCCACCGACATCAACGACCCGGCCAGCCGCTACGTCGACACCTATTTCCGGACCCGCAATAACCTGCCCTTCTACGTGCGGGCCGTCCCCCTGGAACTCGACACCGCGGAGAAACTGGACGGGATCGTGCGGGACCGCATCCATCCCCTGATCCTGCGCTCGGCCAATTCCGGGCCCGACCTGTACTATTCGCCCGAACTCCTGCGCCAGCATTTCCAGGTCGTCGTCGATTACGCGGGTCGGCGCCCCGCGCTCTATTTCTTTGGCATGTACCTCCTTTATAAGCCCGCCGCCGAGCGCGCGATGGAGGTCCTGGGCACCGTGGATTACGACATCGGCTTCAACCACCGGTGGGCCGCGTGGACGGCGGTGAACTGGGGCGCCCGAACAGCCCGCGCGGCCCTCTCCATCCGCGACGGGCGGCTCTCCTGGGTCGACGCCGAACGGTCGCGGGAGGAGACGGGACTCGCCATCGCGGCGAACGCCGCGCCGGCGCCTTGCCCGAAGGAAGCCGAGCGGATCGAGGCGGCGCGAAACCGCGCCCTCGCCTACAAGAGGGCCTCCGATTGGCAGAAGAAGGCCGACGCCAACCTCGAGGCTTGGGAGATGGAGGCCGACCGGCTCCTCGCCGAGGGCCTCACCGACGTGGCCGGCGCCTACGCGGGCCTCTACGGCAAGGCGCCCGCGGACCTCGGTGCCCTCGCCAAGTTCGCGCTCCTCTTCATGAGGTACGATTACCGGCGGCTGGACCGGCTGCGGTGGAATCCAGCGGGCGCGCGGGTGGAGGTGGGGCCGTGAATCCGAGGACCTTCGCGGCGGCGGGCGCGGCGCTCCTCGCGCTCCTTTCGTGCGGCAAGATCGCGGAAATCCTCCCGACGCGGCTCGGGGGCGCCCCGGCGACGAACGCGTGCGAGACCGCGAAAGCCGAGCGCGTGGTGGCGGAGGTCGAAGCGGAGAATTTGCGCGATTCCTACCGGGCCGAAAGCCGACTCCAGGGGGGCCGGAAAGAGGCCATCAACCGGCTGAGCCTCGATGCCATGAATCTCCGCGTGCAGGCCCACCGCCGCCTCCACGGCAAACCGCACCTCGGTCTGGCCCAGGTGGTCCAGATCCTCCCGTCCCCCGCCGTCGATATCTTCAGCGGGAAGAACGCGATCGCCTCCAACCGGGACGCCACGGGGGGCTGGTGGTGGAACGAGAAAACTCAGTTCCTCGAGCATAATCCCCTCGAGTAAGGGGCCACCCGCGGGTCGCCCCGAGGGCCCCGAAAGAACCTATAATTCCTGGGCCATGCTGCAGCGCCTCTACCAGATCCTGGGCTCGCCCATCGCGCCGATCATCGCCGCCCTGGCATGGACCCTGCTGCTGGGGGCCTCGTATTCCTGGAATGCGGGCCGGGAGCGGGGCGCCGCGGTGGCGCTGGCCCGGCAAGAAGCACTGGGGAGTTTCCAGAAGGATCTCGTCTACCGCCGCTGGGCTTCTATGCACGGGGGCCTGTACGTGCCCGCGACCTCGAACACCCCTCCCAACCCGTACCTGGCCAGGGTGGAATCCCGCGAGATCGTGGGGCCCCAGGGGCGGGTCTACACGCTGCTGAACCCGGCCTACATGACGCGGCAGGTGCACGAATTGGCCCGGGAACAATATGACAACCGCGGGCACATCACGAGCCTGCATCCGATCCGTCCCGAGAACCGCCCCGATCCGTGGGAAAGCAACGCCCTCCTGTGTTTCGAAACGGGCGCGGCGGAACGGAGCGAGGTGGCCCTCTTGGGCGGGGCGCGCTGGCTGCGCTTCATGCGGCCCCTCGTCACGGAGGCCTCCTGCCTCCGCTGCCATGCGGACCAGGGCTACCGCGCCGGCCAGATCCGGGGCGGCATCAGCGTTTCGGTCCCCATGCGCCCCTACGAGTCGATCGCCGAGGAGAATATCCGCGCGTCCCGGGTCATCCATCTCGGGGCTTGGGCGCCGGTGCTGGCCCTGTTCTTCGCGAGTTGGTTCACCGGCACGCGGCGCCAGCGCGATCAAGAGGTCGCGGCGCGGATCTTGATGCAGAGCGAGGGGAAGTTCCGCTCGTGGATCGAGAAGGCCCCGGAGGGCATCCTCGTCATCGGTCCGGACGGCCGCATCACCGACGGGAACCCCGCCGCGGAATCGCTCACCGGCCTGGCGGTCGACGGGCTCCGCCGCCTCTCGGGCGCCTCCCTGATCCAGGAGCCCATGGGGAAGGCCCCGCGGGAAGGGGAATCCATCCACCTCCCCGAACGGCATCTCTTGCGGAAAAACGGCGCCGCGATGCCCGTCATGGTCGACCGGGTGCGCCTGGGCGACGACCATGAACTCTGGTTCCTGCGCGACCTCACCGAGCACCGCCGCCTGGAGCAGGACCTCGTGCACCGGGAAAAACTGGCGGCGGTGGGTTCCCTGGCCGGCGGCGTCGCCCACGAGTTCAATAACCTTCTCTCCGTCATCCGCCTCCAGGCCCAGCAGCTCCTCTCGTCGGCGCCCCTCCCCGTGGAACGCCAGCAGGCGCTCCTCGCGGAAGTGATCCAGCAGACGCGCCGCGGCGCCTCGATCACCTCCGGCATGCTCGCCATCTCGCGCCCCCCCAAGGGCAAGGTCGAGCCGTGCCGCCTGGAGTCGCTCCTCGACGAGGTCCTCGATTTCCAGGCCCCGGCCTTCGCCCAGGAGCGCATCGCGGTGGAGCGCGATTACCGTTCGACGCGGCCCATCATGGCCGACCGGGACCAGCTCGTCCAGGTCTTCCTCAATCTCACCATCAACGCGCGCCACGCCATGCGGGCGCGCGGCGAGGGAACCTTGCGCGTCTCCACCCGGGATTTCCCGGGCGAGGCGGGGGCCCTCATCGCCGATACGGGCATCGGCATGACGACCGCGACCCAGGAAAAACTCTTCACGCCCTTCTTCACCACCAAGGGGGCCTACGCCCAGGACGGCCTGGGCATCCAGGGCACCGGGCTCGGGTTGGCCGTGAGCGCGCGGGTCGTGGCCCAGTTCGGGGGCCGCATCTCCGTGGAGAGCCGGGAAGGCGTCGGCACGACGTTCACCGTGACCTTCCCCATTGCCTAGTTTTTCGGGGGCCCCTCGGGACCGTCATAATTCCGGAGCTGGGGCCATTTGGCGATGATCACGCCGGTGACGACCATGGTGGCGAGGCCGCCGCTGACGATGGCGAAGGGCACCCCGAAGGCGCTGGCCACGGCGCCCGCCTCGACCTCGCCGAGCTGGGGCCCGCCCTGGAAGAAGAGTTGGGAGACCCCGGTCATGCGGCCGCGCATGGAGTCGGGCGTGTTGAGTTGGCGGATGGTGTTGCGCACGATGGTGCTCACGGCGTCGGCCGCGCCCACGAAGATGAGCGCCGCGAGGGAGAGGGCGAAGTTCCGCGAGAGGCCGAAGACCACGGTGGCCGCCCCGAAGGCGAGGACGGCGGCGAGGAAGACCGGGCCCTGGCGCCGCAGGGCGCGCACCTGGGAAAGGAGCGCGGCCGCCGTCACCGACCCGATGGACTGGGCGGCGACGAGCCAGCCGTAGCCGACGGTGCCCACCTTGAGCAGATCGCGGGCCACGATGGGCATGAGCGTATTGGCCGAAGCGAAGAAGGTGGCCGAGAAATCGAGGAGCATGGTGGAGAGCATGATGGGCCGGGTGAAGATGAAGCGGAACCCGTCGGCCATGGCGGAGAGGCCGAGTTTGGCCCCGTGGCGGATCTCCTGCGGCAGGGGCCCGATGAGGGAAAGCGCGAGGAGCACCGCGAGGAACGAGAGGGCGTTGAAGAGGTAGGCCCACCCCTGGCCGAGGGTGGCGATGACCACGCCCGCCAGCACGGGCCCGAGGATCGCCCCGGTATTGGCCGCGATGGACTGCATGGTGAAGGCGTTGGCGAGGACCGAGCGGGGCACGAGGTTGGGCACCATGGCCTGGCGGGCGGGCAGGTCGAAGGCCGTGGCGACAGCCTGCAGCGCGGTAAGCAGGTAGAGATGCCAAAGCGCGATGGTCCCCGTGAAGGTCAGGAGGGCGAGGACCCCCGCGCAGACCGCCATGGCCGATTGGGTGATGAAGACGATGCGCCGGCGGTCCGTGGCGTCGGCCAGCGGCCCGGCGATGGGCGAGCAGAGGAAGACGGGGAGGATGCGCGCCAGGCCGATGCCGCCGAGGGCCATGGGGTTGGCCGTCACGGTGAGGTCGCGGATATGCCAGTGCAGGGCGGCGAGTTGGAGTTGGGACCCCGCCATGGAGACGATCATCCCCGTCCAGAAGAGGCGGTAGGGACGTTCCCGGAGGGCCGGGGGGATGCGCAGTCGCAACGTGGGCGTCTGGTTATTTCGGAGCGCCGCCGAAAGCCTTCACCAAACCGCCGTGGAGGCTATGGGGGAAGGGGGTCCCGGGGAGGAACATGAAGGGGCAGGTGCCGCTGATATAGTCGATGCCCTTCCCCGCGCAGATTCCCGGGGCCTCGAGGGCGGCGAGGTTTTTTTTGAGTGCGGAATGCACCCAGACCCGCTTCACGCCGGATTCGGCGCATTCCCGTACGGCCCCGTCGATCTTGCCAGCGGGGAGCAGCACGATGACCCCTTCCACGGCGGGGGCGACCTCTTTGATGCTGGCCTTGCAGGCCACCCCGTCGACCTCGCCCACCGCGGGGTTCACCGGCACGACGTCGTACCCCTTCTTGCGTAGCGCGCTGAAGAGCATGCGGCTATAATCGCCCCCCTTGCGTGAGACGCCGATGATCGCGAGGCGTTTGGCGGCGTAGAAGCCGTCGAGGGAGGCCTTGGAAGCGGGGGTCATGGTGGGCTCCTGTATTTCGGGGATCGCCGATGGCCCGATGCGGGCGGGGAGATTCTCGCATCGAGTTCCGGATGGATGAAGGGGGGATTTCCGCTCCAAATTGTTGGGATCGTGTTCGGGAGCCAGTTGACATGCGCCGACCCGATGGGGATTTTATACAAGCAGTAGGATCGCCCGTACGCCCGGCATCGGTGCACCTTTGTTGGACGTGGAGTGCCATCCCCGAGGAGCCGCGATGAATGAAGTGACCCCCTTTACCGTATCCAGGACCTTCCAGGCCCCGAGGGCCATCCTCTTCCAGGCCCACTCCGATACCGCGCACCTCTCCCGATGGATGGGCTCGGCCGGTGAGACGGTGCTCAAGGCCGAGATCGATTTCCGGGAGGGGGGCGAGCATCATTACGGCACGCGCCAGGCGGACGGATCCGAAGTATGGGGCAAGCAGGTGTTCCGGGAGATCCGCATCCCCGGAAAGATCGTGCTCCTGCAGTCGTTCTCCGATGCGGGCGGGGGGCTCGTTCGCCATCCCTTGGCCCCGACCTGGCCATTGGAGATGCTTTCGACCACGACTTTCCGGGATGCAGGCCCGGGAGAGACCGAACTCACGGTTAATTGGCGGCCTTGGAACGCCAGCGAGGAGGAATGCCGTACCTTCGACAAGGCGCGGGAAGGGATGAAGGGCGGCTTCGCGGGCAGCTTCGGGAAACTCGAGGCCTACCTCAAGGCCAGCGAGCGCCTCCTCCTCAACTCGCGCCTGGTGGATGCGCCGCCCGAACGGGTTTGGCGGGCCCTCACGGATCCGAACGAGGTGAACGCCTGGTGGGGTCCCGATGGATTCAAGAATACCGAAGTCACCCAGGATGTGCGCGTGGGCGGGCAGTGGCGCTTCA
Source organism: Spirochaetota bacterium (assembly GCA_017302015.1). Classification (GTDB taxonomy): domain Bacteria; phylum Spirochaetota; class UBA12135; order COTS27; family JAFLEE01; genus JAFLEE01. The sequence goes on from JAFLEE010000006.1 coordinate 36,800, forward strand.
AGATGATCGGCCCCGATGGCGCCGTCTATCCGAACCTGAGCACCTATGTTGAATTGTCGAAACCGAAGCGCCTCGTCTATGATTGCGGCGACGGGGAGCGCGTGCATTTCCGCGGCGTCATCGCCCTCCAGGATCTGGGCGGGAAGACTTTGGTCAGTCTCTCTGTCGAAGCCCCGACGCGCGAGGCCCGCGATGCCTTCCTCGCGCACAACGCCCTCGAAGGCGGGCGGCAGACGCTGGGGAAGCTGGCCGCGTTCATGAAGTGAGGAACGGCCGGGGGCCATGCCCGCGGCGCGGCCCTAGGAGAGGTCCAAGCAACGACCGTCCGGTCAATCGACCTGAGGTCTGCTTGCGAGTTTCCGCCCCATGGGGGATTCCGGCCCGTCGGAATTCCGAGTCCTGAACGCCTCGGCGTGCGAAGGGGCTGCGGGGGTCGTCGTTCGACCCGCTCATTTTTGGTTTCCGATCCTCCGGATCTCCGTCGCAACGCGGGAGGGGCCGGATTCCTCCGGCGCGGCGATGGCCCGGTCCATGCGGATTTTGAATTGCGCCACCAGGGCATTGAGTTCCTCGGCCTGGGAGGAGAGTTCTTCCGTCGCCGCGGCGGCCTCCTCGACGAGGCTCGAGTTCATCTGGGTATTCTGGTCGAGGGAGAGGATCGTCTTGTTGATCTGCTCCACCCCGTCCCATTGCTCGCGGCTGGCGGAGGCGATCTCGGCGATGAGATCCTTTACCTTGGTGACGGCGGCGTTGATCTCGCCGAGGCTGCCCCCCGCGCGCTTGGCCAGATCGGATCCGGCCTCGACCCTGCGGATGCTGTCGCCGATGAGGGCGGCGATCTCGCGGCTGGCCTCGTCGCTCCGTTGGGCGAGCTTGCGCACCTCGACGGCCACCACGGCGAATCCGCGGCCCTGCTCGCCGGCCCGGGCGGCCTCGATGCTCGCGTTGAGCGCCAGGAGGTTGGTCTGGAAGGCGATCTGGTTCATCACTTCGATGATCTGGCGCATCTTCTGGCTGGACTGGGTGATGCCTTCCATGGCTTCGACGACTTCGCCGACGATGCCGACGCCTTCGCCGGCCTTCCCCGCGGCCTCGAGGCTCAGCGCATTGGCCTCCTGGGCGCCCTGGGTATTGCCCTTGATGCTCGACGACATCTCCTCCATGCTGGCGGCGGTTTCCTCCACCGAGGCGGCCTGGGCTTCGGTGCGGCGGGAAAGGTCTTGGTTGCCCTGGGCGAGTTGGGAGGAGGCCGCCCCCACCTGGCCCGAGGCGTCGCGGATCATGGCGAAGGTGTTCCCGAGTTTTTCCGCGCCCTCAACCAGGGCGCGGGCCATGACGCCGAACTCATCGCGGGAGCGGGAGCGCACGGCGGCGGTGAGGTCGCCCCGGGCCAGGGCGCCGGCGAAATGCACCGCGTCGTTGACCGTGGCCTGGATGGGGCGGAAGATCCAGGCGACCGCGGCGAAGATGAGGGCGATGATGGCCAGGGTCGCCAGGATGACGAGCACGGTGCTACGCCGCATTTGCCGATCGACGTCGTGCATGGGCGCGAGGATCTCGAAGGCGCCGTGGCGTTCCCCCACCTTCCAATTCTCCATGGGGCCGCCGGTGATGTCGCGGCCGTCGTCCCGTCCCCAGAGCGCGCGGCTGGTGGCGGGGTCCCCGTGGCAGGCCATGCATTCGGCGGTGAGCTTGATGGACCGGAAAATGCGGATGGCGTTGCGCTCCCGGTCCATCCCCCAGACCTGGTCGAGGTTCTCCCGTTCCATGCGGTTGAGCATGGCGAGTTCGAACGCGTCGGGTTCGTTCTCCGGGTTGCGGGGGCTGGTCTTGGGAACGCGGAAAATGTAGTTGCCCTCGTTGGTCCGCGCGCGCAACGTGTTCATGGCGGTGAGCACGGGCACGGCCTGGAGGATGCGGTATTTACGCCGTTCGGGGTCGGGATCCTGGATGGTGCGGAGGTCGGTGAGGATGCCCAGTTTGTATTTTTCTCCCATCTGGATGCGGCTCTCCTCCGCGAGCGCGAGCAGGGCTTGGCCCTTCTCGAGTTTTTGCCGTTCGGCCTCTTTCCGCAAGTTCGTAAGGAAGACCGCCGCGAGGGTCGCCGAAAGCGAGATGAGGGCCAACCCGAGGATGAGGAAGATCTTCGAACGGAATTTCATGCGTGGTCTCCCGATCGCCGGTTTTTCGCACCGGCATTCACGACAATAAAATGGGCGAAGGGGTGCATAAAGGAAAGGATCTTATCCCGTTCCGCGAAGAATGAGGCGCAAATCGGACCCGTGATGTGGGCGATGTCCAAGATGGACACGCGATGATGGAACGCAAATCTTTCCGCCCGTACGCCGACGTTCCCGGCACGCGCGAGCGTTTTCCGATTCGAGACCGCGCGATGAATCTCAGCGGGTCGCATGCGGACTTGCGGAAGAGATTGATTTTTCATCCGACCGATCGCAAGATTACGCTATCCACACATGAAAACCTCCCAGCTCCCCGTTCTGTTCGGCTTCGCCTTGATCCTGGCCCTGTCCTCCTGCCATCGCCGCCACGTCCCTGCCGGGCCCCTTGCTTCCCTACGCTTGGGAATCGCCGTGCTTAGTCCAACCGCCGGGCAGAAAGCCCATGGCACCGTGCAATTCGAGCAGACGGGAACCCAGGTGCACGTCACCGCCGACATCGAGGGCCTCGCGCCGGGGCAAAAGCACGCCATGCACATCCACCAATTTGGCGACCTCAGCGCCGCCGACGGGATGGCCACGGGCGGGCATTATAATCCGGCGAACCAGCCCCATGGCTTGCCCGATGCCGCCCAGCACCACGCCGGTGATCTGGGGAATCTCGAAGCCGATGCGAACGGCAAAGCCCACCTCGAACTCACCCTCGAGAACACCGCCATCGCCTCGGGAAAGAATCCGATCCTCGGCCGGGCCGTCATCATCCACGCCAAGAAGGATGACGGGAGCCAACCCGTGGGCAACGCCGGCGGCCGCATCGCCCAAGGCGTCATCGGCGTGGCGAAACAGGGGAAATAGCCCGCGACCACCCAGGGAGGCGCACCGGCGGCTCCGTCCAGCCCCGGGGGGGCCCGCGCGGTGCGGTCTCATCGCCGCGCGATTCGGGCGAGTACGTCACCGAGCCGAATGGAGCGCGAATACTCGAATGAATGGCGCCTTTTACGGTCGCCCCGATCCCTTCCCGCTTCCGGAGGCGATTTGCCGTTCTGTCCCGTAGAGCGTACATTACTCCGCGGATGAAAACCTTGACGCGCCCCTTCCTCGCAACCTTCGCGCTCCTTTGCGGCGTATTCGCCCAGTCGGTGAGGGATCCCGGCATCCCCCATGGCGAGTTCGCCGAATACCGGGTCGTCACCGGGAATAAGACCAATCGATCCACCCAGAGGGTGCACCGGCAGCGGGAAGGCGGCCTCGACGCCTACGTCATCGACAACTTTTCCGAAGAGATGGACCTCCATGTGGTGGCCGCCCGGTCCAACCTCTTCGCCTACCAATCGCGGACCATCCAAAAGGGGCGCGACGCACGGGTGATCCGGGAGACCCGCTTCGAGGACGTCCGGATCGCCCCCCGACCCGGCACCATCGACCTCCTCGACTTCACGGGCATCGACCTGCTCTTCCGGGGCCTCCTTTTCGAGGGAAAGAAATCGGCCGCCCTGCGCTTCGTGGGCGCGGGCAGCGATAGCCCCTTCAAGATCGAGATCCAGGACGCCGGCCCCGAGACGCTGCGCATCAATGATCGGGATTATGCGTGCAATAAGGTGCAATTGACCCTCGCCGGCATCTGGTCGGCGTTCATCCCCAAGAGCACCTTCTGGTACGAGGCGAAGGCGCCCCACGTGCTGGTGAAATACGACGGCCAGCAGGGGCCGCCGGGCTCACCGCGGCGGGTGATGGAACTCGTGAAATACGGCGTGCAACCCTAGGGAAGCGCGAGCGGAGCCGCCTTGCCGGCGAGGATGAAGGTGCGCTAGTACCTGAAGCATCCCCATGGCGCCCACGGAACGGGCGCGGCAAGGGCGTCAATGATCCGGCGGCGCCGCGGCGGCCAATTCCGGGAGAGGACTGCGGGCGGAAGCCTTGGGGGGTGTCCGAATCGCGCGGCTTCGATCCGATCGAGTTTTCATGGCAGCATCCGTGTTCCCATTCCCCGATAGGAGCCTTCGATGATCCATGCCCTCCGCGCGGGCGCCTTCGTCCTCGCCATCGGTTTTTCCTTCCTCTCCGGCGCGGCGGCCTTTCCGAGGGGGATCTTCGTCAGCGGGCCGCCGGCCTCCGCGCGATCGACCTCGGTGCTCCCTTCATTGGCGGGGAAGGACTTCGTCGCGGGTTATCTTGTCCGGATCGATTGGGCTTCCCTGGAGCCCGAAGAGGGGCGTTGCGACATGGCGCTCCTCGACCGGGAACTGGCGGCGGCCCGGGCGGTCGGGAAACAAGTCGCCTTGGCCGTGGTCAATGGCGCCCATGTGCCGCCCTGGCTTTGGGATCGGGGGGCCGCCTCGGTGCAGGTTCCGGTCCGGGGACGCGGCGTGCAGCGTATCGCTCTTCCGTGGGATGAGGTCTATCTGGCCGCGTGGTGCCGTTTCGTGGGGCAACTCGGCAAGCATGCCGCGAGCCATCCATCCTTGGTCCTCGTCCATATCACCCATGCGACCCTCAACGGGTTTGAGATGCAGCTCGCCTTCTCCCCGACTGAGGAGGCTGCATGGCGGGAGGCCGGCTATACCGCCGCGAAGCACCTCGCCTCCTGGCAGCGGGTGGTGGCGACGTTCGGCGCCGCTTTCCCGACCCTTCCCCTGGACGTGGAAGTGCACCCGGTTCTCGGCGATGATGCGATCGCCCGGGGCGTGGTCGCCTTCGGGCGGCGGGAGCTCGGCGAGCGCTTCGGAGTCTTCGGCGCCTGGTGGAGCCCGCGCAACGCGGAAGTCTACGCGGGCATGTTCGCCCTCTTGCAGGAAGCCGCCGCCGCGCGGCGAGGGACCGCGCAACTCGTCGCGAGCGAAACACCCAACCGGTGGAATCCCCGCGGGGGACTCGGCGAGGGCGGCTTGGGGAAAGCCCTCGATTTCGGGCTGGAAAAGGGGCTGCGCTATTTTGAAGTTTGGGAGACGGACCTGCTCAACGCGGGCTTAGAAGCGAAAATGACGGAAGTCGCGAAGCGTTGTGGGGAGCCTTAGAGGGCATCGACTTCGATCTTCCGTCGTCGCCCAGGCCCGCTCCGAAGAGCCTTGGCTTTGTTCCATATGAAAATGGGGGGATGATCCGCCTTGTCACGACGTTTCCCCCGTGGGTCCAATGAAGATCCTCGCCGCTTCCGATTTCCATCTGGGGATGAAGTTCCGCCATTATCCCGAGGTTTCCGATCGCCTCATCGCCGCCCGGTTCACGGCCCTGGAGAAACTCGTGGAGGCGGGGAATCGGGAGGGCTGCGACCTCTTCATCCTCGCCGGCGATCTTTTCGACACGACCAGCGTGCCCAAGGCCACGGTGCTGAAGGCGCGCGCCATCCTCGACCGCTTCGCCGGAAAATTGGTGGCGGTGCTCCCTGGCAACCACGATTTTTACGTCCCCCAGGGGAAGGACCTTTGGGAGACTTTCATCGGCGAGGGCCGGGGCAATGTGCTGGTGCTCACGGAAGGCGCTCCGGTGCCCTTGGCCGCCGACTGGCAACTCGATGCCTGCCTCTATCCCGCCCCGTGCTTCGCCAAGCATTCCCAGGCGAACGGGCTCGCCTGGATGGCGGCGGCGCCCCGGCCCGCGTGCGCGATCCACATCGGCGTGGCCCACGGGAGCGTGGAGGGGATCTCGCCCGATATGGATGGGCGCTATTACCCCATGACGCGCGGCGAGATCGACCGCCTCGGTATGGATGCGATGTTCATCGGGCATACCCACGCGCAACGGGTGGAGGGGACCCTCTTCATTCCCGGCACCCCCGAACCCGATGGCTTCGATTGCGCCCACGACGGGGCGGGGCTCCTCGTCGAACTACAGCGGGGGAAGGCGCCCAGGGCGACCCCGGTGCCCAGCGGCACCTATACCTGGCGCCACGAAACGCATCTCCTTTCCGAGGCATCGGCGGTGGACCGCCTTCAGGAAAAACTATCCCAGCCGGCCTACCACACGCGCCTATTGAAATTGCGCCTCGAGGGGCGCCTCGCCGCCGACGCGTTCCAAAAAACGCGCGAATGGGGGGCCGTGCTCCGCGAAAAGTGCTTCCACCTGGCTTCGTTCGAGAACCAGATCGGGCTGCTCATCGGAAAGGCCGACATCGATGCCCGGTACGCGCCCGGATCCTTCGCCCATGAACTCTTGACGGAACTCGCCCGGGCTCCCGAAGATGTCCCGGCGCTGCAGAAGGCATGGGATCACTTGGGCGGGGGGCGTCCGTGAGATTGGAGCGCATCCGCCTCGAGCCCTTCGGCGCCTTCGGGAACCGGGAACTCGCGTTTTCCCCCGGGCTCCAGGTCGTGCTGGGCCCCAACGAGGCGGGTAAATCGACCTTTTGGAACGCGCTCTACGAAGTCTTATTCCGTCCCGTCCTCATCGACAAACGGAAAACGGCGGACCGCGAGGCGGTGGCGCGCTTCCTTCCCATCGGGAGCGGAAACCATTCCCGCGTCTCCCTCGCCTTTTCGATCGGCGGGGATTCCTGGGTCCTGGAAAAGCAATGGCAAACGGGGGCAAAAGCCGCGCTGACCCAAGCCGGGGGCGCGGCCCTGATCGGGGACGAAGAGGTGCGGGAGAAACTCCAGGCCCTCTTCCCCGTGACGCCGGCGGTGCTCCAAACGGTGCTCCTCTCCAGGCAGGGTCAACTCTCCCGCACGCTCGAGGAGGTCAAGGCCGGACCGGCGCTCGGAACGCTCTCCGACCTGCTGCGGGCATCCCTCCAGGATCCCGGCGGCGTTTCGGTGGACGCCTTCATGAAGGAGCTCGAGGCGGAGCATGAAAACGCCCTCCTGAATTGGGACTTGGCCGCAAGCGGCCCCAAAGACGGGAAACTTCTCTCGAATCGCCGCAAGGTGAACTTGGGCGCGGTGCTCAAGGCCTATTACGCGGAGCAGGAAGCGTCCCTCGCCGTGGCGGAAGCGGAAGCCTTCGAGAGCCGGCTCGATCTACTCAACGGCGAGAGGCGCACCGCCCAGGAGGCCTTCGACCGCAACCAGCGTTTTTTGGACGAGAACGGGCCCCTGGAAAAAGGCGCGCGTTCCCGCAGAGAATTGGAAGTGGAATGTTTGGATGGACGGCGGGTCCTCGAGGAACTCACCGCCGTCTGCGACGATTGGCCCGTCCGCAAGAGCGAAATCCAACGATTGGAGGCGGCCTTGCCCGCGCTCCACGCTCAGGTCTCCCGTCTGGCGGAGGAACTCGACCGGGCGAAACGGGGGGAGGAAACCCGGCCACTTCGCGAGCTCCTGAAGCGCGCCCGTCCCGAATGGGTCCACTTGGGGGAACTTCGGGAATCCTCGCGCCGTATGAAGGCCGTTTCGAAGGCGGAGGTGGAGGCCCTGCGCCGAACGGAAGACCAGGCGAAGCGCGGCCGTCTCGCGGTGGAAGCCGGGCAGATGCAGATCGCCTTCCTCGCCCGCACAGCCCAAAAACTCGGGGTGATCCGGGACGGGTCCGCGGAAGAAGCGCGCGAGGTCGCGGCGGGATCCGCGTTGAAGACGGCCGCGGTGGCGAGCCTGCGCCTCGAACATCCCGACTGGTCCCTCTCCATCGGTTCCGGATCCGCCGATGCCAAGGCGCTCCTCGACCGGCTGAGCGATGCGGAAGCCGCCCTGGGCGCGGCCCTGGCGAAGCTCGGCGTGGCGAGTTTGGAGGAGGCGGCGTCCCTGGAGGCCGCCTCCCACGCGGCCCAGATCGCATTCGAGAAGCAGCAGGGCAAACTCGAGGCGCTGCTGGCGGGCAAGGACTTCGAAGAACTCGAGGCGAAACTCGCGCTGGCTCCCCCCGAGGAAAGCTTCCGCCCGGTCGCGGATCTCGCCGTGGAGAAAAGCAGGGCGGAATCCGCCGTCGCCCAGGCCGAGACGGCCAAAAAGGAGGCGGAGGAGAAGATCGCGGCCTACCAGTCGAAGTACGGCGAACGGACGGGGCTCTACCACCGCGTCGGGGAGGCGACCAAGAAGGTGGCCGATCTCCAGGCGGAACTCGATGCCCTTCCCTCCCTCCCGGAAGGGATCAAAGACCCAAAGGCTTTCCTCGACGAAATGGACCGCGCCCGGGAACGATCCCGGGGCCTGCAGGCCGAGGTGTCACGCTTGGAAATTGAGCGCGCGGCCCACATCGGGTCCATCGAGCGCAGCTCGGCGGATGAACTGCGGGCCGAACATCGCGAGGCCGCGGAGGCCTTCCGATCATGCCTGACGGAGGCCCGCGTGCTCGATCGCATCCTCGCCGCGGCCCGGGCCGTGAAGGAGCGGGGGGCCTCCCGCCCCCTCGACGGGCTCCAGGCGACGTTCCAGGAATACCTCGCGACGATGACCCGGGGAAATTACAGCGCCACGGCGGTCGAGGAAGGCCTCCCCACGGGAGTGCGCCGCGGCGACGGCGAAGTCCTCCCCTACGAACTCCTCTCCGCGGGCACCCAGGATCAATTCGCCCTAGGCCTGCGCCTCGCCATGGCCCATTATTTTTTGGAGGGCAAAGAGGCCTTCCTGGTGATGGACGATCCCCTCGTCGACATGGATCCCGAGCGCCAGAAGGGCGCGGCCGCGGCGCTTCGGGCCTTCGCCGAGCGCCAGCAACTCATCGTCTTTACCTGCCATCCTTCCCACGCGGATCTCTTCGGCGGGCGAAGGATCGAACTCGCCTGAGGAGGGGCGCCGTCGCCCATCGCCGCCGTCGATTCGGGCGCGGCGGCCGGCCAGGACGTTCGACTCAGCGCTCGATATTCCCCAATTGGCGCTTCTCCAATTCCCCTTTTTCCGCGGGGGAGAGGGAGCCGCCCGCATAGGACGCGGCGAGCAGCAGGCTCACCTTCGGCAGGGTCAGGGCCTCGTCGAAATACAGCCCGAAGCGGTTCTCGGGGGGGCCCTTGTGGGGCTCGTCCCAGATCTCGTAGAAGAGGACGGCTTCGAGGTTCGCGCGGGTCTGGCCGAGGAGTTCCTTCAGATGCTTGTCCAGGGAGCGGAAGCCGGCCTCGGTCACCGGATCGTCGGCGGCGTTGGCGTAATCGGGGAGGGTCGGGCGGGAGGGCCGCCCGGAATAGATCTCGCCGGCGTTGAACTCGTTGAGCCGGATGGGCCGGTCGAAACGGGCGAGCTGCCCGAGGGGCCCCCCGGGCCCGAACCAGGGATCGGCGTCGAGGGGCTTATGGTTCTCCCATGGATAAATATGGTAGCCCACCACGTCGAAGACGACCCCCTGCTCCAGGAAAAAATCGAGGAGAGCGAAACTCCGGTCGGTGGTGCCGAGAATGATGCGAAGCGGCGTGGCGGCTTCTTTGCCGACGTCGCGGACGGCCTTGGACATGCCGCGCAGCACCGCCGCCTGGAGGCGGCCGCAGGGGGTGTCGAAGTCGGCGGCCCGCTCCCCGGTGGAACCCGCGGCCTTGATGCCCCTATAGAGGGAGATCTCGTTCTGCAGTTCGAAATCGCGGAGGAGGTCGCGGCTCCTCTCGATCTGGGGGCGGGTGCCCTCGTAGGCCGTGCGCTCCACCTCGACGAGGTCCGCCTCGAGGTCCTGGTGGCGCGCCTGGCCGGCGGAGAATTTGGAGTAGATCACCGCTTCGATCTTGATCCCCTTCTTCACGAGGAATTCCCCCGCAACGCGGAAGCGGGCCAGATATTTCGGATCGTTGCCCCAAAGGTCCATGCGCACGCAGGTCAGCTTCCGCTCGGCGAGTTTGGCGGCCAGGGTCTCGGGATCTTTGCCCCCGCTGTGGATATTCACGCCCCATTCGAGGGGCCCGGCGGCGAGGGGAAGGCAGAGAAGGATCGGTAGGAGGATGCGTGGGCGGTTTAAGTTCATCGGGGAGCCTCGGGATCTTGTGCCAAGCGGCGCGGAAGCGGTCGGTCTTCCCGCCGCGGGGCCACTATAACCCGCGGCCGTGTGATTTTCAACGTGCTGTCGGCCGTCGATGGATCGGTGATAGGGCACGCGCTTCGCGGCCGGTACCGGCGCGGCGCGCGTTCCCAGCGCCACCGAGCCGTCCCCAAGCGGCGCGGGCCGACTCCGGTTACCCAATCATCCCCTGGATCGCCGCGAGGCTTCGCCTAGCCGATCGGTCCAGGTTCTCTTCGTTCCCGCCGCCGCGAAGGGGCGAACACATCTCATAAGCGACATAGCCGTCGAACCCGCCATCCCGGAGGCCGCGCAGGAATGCAGCGTTGTCGATCACCCCATCACCCAGGGGTACGGCGCGCAGGGCGTCGGCTTCCCGGACGTATTGGACGATATCGGGCTGGTATTTGAATCGGCGCAGGCGCACGTAGTCCGCGAGGGTCGTCTGGACCATCCGCGGCGCGAGCGAGCGTGCGGCGGCGTAGAGATCGTCGCCGTGGAGCGCGGGGGCCCAGGGATCGAACATGGCCTTGCAGGCCGGGTGGGCGACCTCCTCCAGAAATTCGGAATAGGCCTCGAAGGCCACGCCGAGATCGTGGTGGTTCTGGAGCCCGATGCAGACTCCATGGCGTTCGGCAATTTCGGCGCATTCACGCACGGCGGAAACGCAATCGGCCCATTCCTTCCCGTGGGAGCCCTCCGCGTGGCGGTAGCCCGTGAAGATGCGCACGATCTTCGCGCCCAGTTCTGCGGCCAAACGGCAAAGGGACTCGACATAAACCCATTGGATCTCGACGCAGGGCGTTCCCGCGGAGGCGGGCGCCGTGAAATCGGTATACGCCGCGACGGAGGCGATCTCGATCTGGCATTCCTGGGCGGTGCGCCGGACGCGCTGGGCCTCGGAAGGCGAGGTATCGATGGGGGAGAGGTGGGGACGCTTCCCCATCAGTTCCACCGCGCTATAGCCGAGGGCCGCGGCTTTTCGGATGAACGCATCCACCCCGAGGCGATGTTGGCCCCAGAGTCCGGCGTAGCTGACGGAGAAGAGCGTGGGTTTCATGGGGATCCTCCGTGGATGGATGGTTTTTACTGCGGCGGCGCGGAGGATGGGATGCTTTCCCGGGTCCGCCTGTTCTTCGCGCCACCGAGCCGTCGCCCCGTGCCCGATCAGCCCGCGGGGTGGCTTTGGATCGGGAGTCCCGCCTTTTCCCGGATGCGTTCGAGCACCGCGATGCGCCGGCGGATCTCAGCGGGCGGGATGGCCAACGGCAACCCGCGGGTGAGGCTCGCGTGGAGTTTGTCGTAGAAGGCGAGATCGTACTCGGGAGGGGGCGGAGCGCCCGCGCCCGCGGGGGCCGTTTCCGCCGCCCACGAGGCCGTCTGCCAATCGATCTTCTCGGAATTATAGGAGCGGTCGGGGGTCGGTCGGAGATCGAGGGGACGGGGGGGCATGGCGGCGAGGTCGGCCCATTTCCATTCCAGGCGCTGTTCGCTGCCGTGGAGGCCCCCGCTCGTGCCGCTGACGACCCAGCGGTCCTGGGGGTAGGCCCAGACATCGGTGAGTTCCACCTCGACGGTGGGATGCCCGGCCCCGTAGAGGATGAACTTCAGGTGGTCCTCCGCGTCGCCGCTGCAGAGGTTCCGGCTGGCTTGGGCCCACACTTCCGGCTCCCCGTCGCCGAAGAGGCAGAGGGCGTGGTCGAGGGGATGGGGCCCATTATTATTGAGCGCGCCCCCGGCGAAGGCCCGGTCGGTTTGCCAGTCCCATCGCCGCTTGAATCCGTGCCAGCAGGTGCGCACGTGGACGATCCGCCCGAGGATGCCGGAGTCGAGGACCTCCTTCACCTTCAGGAAATCTTTCTGGAACCGGCGCTGCTGGAAGGGCGCCACGATTTTCCCGGCCCGGTCGGCGGCGGCCATGAGGCCGTCCACGTCGGCGACGGTGAGCCCGAAGGGCTTCTCGCAGAGCACGTGCTTCCCGGCCTCCAGGGCCTGGCGCGCGTGGAGAGCGTGCAAGTGGTTGAACGTGGCCACCACCACGAGTTCCACCTCCGCATCCGCCAGGAGCGAGGGGAGGTCGGGATGGACCCGGCACCCCAAGGCCTCGGCGCTCTTGGCCGAGCGCTCGGGGACCGCGTCGGTGACGGAGACGATCTTGAACTGCTCGGGCCGCTGAAGCATCGCGTTGGCGTGGATGTCCCAACCGCTGCGGCCGAGGCCGATGATGCCGACTCGAATGGGTTTGCTCATGGGGGGTTCCTCCGGATTTCGCTTAAGGGATATAGGCGCGGAGCACGGCCCCGACGCGTTTGGAAACGTCCAAGGCCGGCATCGACTCGAAAGGCTTCCAAAACGGCTCGCAGGAGACCGGGCCGTCGAAGCCCGTTTTTTTCAGCGCGTCGCAGAAGCCCGCGAGGTCGGCGACGCCCTCCCCGGGGAGGGCGCGCTCGAAGGCCACCTGCTCGGCGAGCGGCCGCTGCGGCGCATCGGCGAGGTGGGCGCTGACGATGCGGGAAGCGGGCAGGGCCGCCACGGCGCCGGGGGTCTCCCCCGCGCAATGCCAGTGGAAGCTATCCAAGAGGAGGCCCACATTGGGTGCGCCCGCCTCGTCCAGCAGCCGTAGGGTGCCCGCCATATCATAGAGGAACTCGTGCTTCTGCCCCGCGCGGCGGGTCGGTTGCGAGACGTATTCCACGCCGATGCGAATCCCAAAGGGAGCCAAGGCCGCTCCGGCTTGGCGCAGTCGCGCGAGGCTCAGGGCATAGCAGGCATCGAAGGCCAGGCACTCGTGGAAGGGCAGCATGACGATGAAGGTGCGCGTGAAGCCGAGTTCCTTCCCCAGCGCGGCCCGGGGCGCGAGGCAAGCGAGCAGGTCGTCCCATTCCTTTTGCTCGGCGCTCAGGCGCACGGGGAGAAGCCCGCTTAAAAAACCGGGCTTCAGCCCGTATTCGGCCATGAGGCGCTTGACCGTACCGGGACCCTGGGCGGCCTCAAAATCCTGGACGGACTTCATGCTGAGGTCCAACCCCTCGAAACCCCCCTCTTTGGCCAGGGCGAATAGTTTTTCCAAGGGTTCCTTGATACCGAGCATGCCGGGGCTGAAACTTCGAAACATAAGGGTGCTTCCTTTGCTGGTTTATTTGTGAAGCGATAAATGAGTATGCTTCAAAACAACAGGGTTAACAATAGGACAAATCTGAAAAAGGTGGTATATTTTTGATCATGGAATCCCTCCCGTGCCTATTCCTCGATTGGGCGAAGCGTCGGCCATCCCTGGAGCAGATCCACCGGGATAAGCGGTTTCCCGGCCATGAATACGCGTATAACGACCCCAATTGCCTGGCTATCATCCTCCACGATTGGGCGGGCGACGTCTGGCTCGACGGGCGACACCATGCCCTAGCGCGTAGGACGGTGAGTCTCGTGCCGGTGGGGGTGCGTCGGGTGTTCCGCCCGCGGGAGGCGGGTTGGCATCGGGTGGTCAATTTCGCCGGCCTCCATGTCACGGAGCCGGTGTTCCTGGCCTTGGGCCCCGACTTCGACCGCCTCTGCCGGATCTACGACGAGAGCCTCTCCTGTTTCGGCTCCGAGCGGTCGCGCGCCGAACTCAAGGCATGGGAACTGCTCTGGGAACTCGCGGATGTGGCGGACCTCGGGGAAGGCGCGGGGGCGTCTTCGCACCTCGTGCGCCGGGTCCTCGGTGCCATCTCCCTGCGGCTATCGCAAGAGATCACGGTCGGGGGCCTGGCGAAGGAACTCGGGGTGTCCCACGCCCACCTCTGCCGGATCTTCCGCCGGGAACTCGGCATTTCCGTGGTCGCACATCTGCGCAACCGGCGCATGGACCTCGCGCGCCATCTGCTGACGCGCACCACCCAGCCGGTGCGCGAGGTGGCCGCGGTCTGCGGCATCCCCGATGCCCAGCATTTCAATAAGACCGTGCGCCGCAGTTTCGGCTGTTCGCCAAGCGCCTTGAGGCGTCGCGCTTTTCCGGCGCAAGGTGGCGCGGAAACGGTGACTTGAAGCGAAAGGCTGTGGGCCACAGCGACCCATGGGAAAATAGCCCATGCCGATGGGGTCGAAAGGGATTCCAACCACGATCCGAGGCTAGGGACGGATGCGGAGGGTTGCCCCCTGAAGGCGCAATAGCCTCTCGAGTCGTCGAGCCCAGGCGAACGCTTCGGCGTTTTTGCATCGCGGCCGTCGGCCCCAAGTATCGCGGCGGGAACGGCCCATCCCATTCCCATCGTCCCGAGTTCTCCAAGAAAGGTAGGTGACCCTCCATGACCACGGCGCAACATGATCCGTCGCTCCTCTTTCCCCCGTCCGTGGAGATCCGGAACTCGCCCATCGAGGGCCGCGGCGTCTTCGCGCGGGCGCGCATCGCCGCCGGGGTGAGGCTCTTGGAATACACCGGGGAGGTCATCCTCTGGGCCGATGCGGCCCAGGACGAGGAGCACTTCTACGATTTCGAATTGGACGAGTCCCGCGTCCTGCGACCCCGGGAGAACGAGTGCACGGCGATGTATGTGAACCATTCCTGCGATCCCAATTGCGAGACCCACCAGGAGGGCGACCGCCTCTTCTACGAGACCCTCCGGGAGATCGCCCCGGGGGAGGAGCTCTCCGTCAATTATTTCGTTCAGATCGAGGGGGCGACCCTCGAGGAAGGGCTGCGGGATTACGCCTGCCGCTGCGGTTCCCCGGCGTGCAAGGGGACGATGCTCGACGTCTGAGGGCCCCGGGGACCGCCTAGTCCGTCTCCCCGATGATCGAGTTCATGAAGCGCTCGACGCCCGATGCCGCGGGATCCTCGGGGCCGATCTTGGGCAACCATCCCTTCCGCACATCCTCCAAACGGATGCCCTCGACCTTCAGTTTGGTGCGGATGGCGTTGAAGGGCCGCCCGGTCTGGAGGGCCACCTCTTTCAGCGGGGTTCCCTCGGCCAGGAGGCCCAGGGTGCGGGAGAGTTCTTCCGGCGTCCAGGGCTTCACTTCCGCTACTTTGCGCCGGCGCCCCCCTGCCCCCTTGATGGCGTAGACCTTCTTTTCTTTCGGACCCAACGTCTTGCGCAGTTCCCGGAGGCGGATGCCTTCCTGGAAGGCCCGCTGGCGCACGGCGGTCGCCTTGCGGCCCAGTTCGGCGGCGACCTCCTGGATGGTCTTCCCGGCCTGGAGGCTTTCTTTGAGCCGCGCGATTTCATCCGCGCGCCAAGCGTTCTTTCGTTGGGCGCGGTTTTCACGCGTCGCGCTCGGGCCAAATGCCTGCGCATCGGCTTCGTAGGCGCTCTTCAATGCCCGGATTTGCTCCGACATCCTGGCTTCGACCGCCCGGACGCGGGCCTGGGAGAGGGTTTGGATCTGCTTCTCTTCCTCTTCGATGGTGAGGAGGAGTCCCTCGAGGGCCCGGGTGAGTTTGGAGACGCCCGCCTCTAATTTGAGGAGGCTTTTGCGCGTTCGGGCGGCGTTCAATTTGGATCTTCGAGGCAAAGGAGAACTCCTGGGCGCATGGTCAGGTTCGGGGTCGAAGCCGGGGCGCATCGCTCAAATTTTCACGGCGCCCATTGATAAAACTACGTTTGTGCCACATTTCTGGGCGTGGGTTAGGGGCGCAGGTCCTCCTAAGCATTCTTGTGCGCAGCCAAAACGGGGGCAGAAGAGCCCGGGCGTATCGAGACGGTACGAAGTGCAGCTACAAAGAATCTACGCCATCTTCGAAATTATAATCTGAAGCAGGAAGGAAGGAAATCCGCGCCCAACAGGTCCGGGTGGCTCCGGTTCGATCGGCCCGCGGAGCTTCCCCGCCCCGCAGGCGCGGGAGGGGCCGCTCAACGGTACGTCAGCCTGCAATGGGGGAACTTTTCCCGGATCGCGTCGGCCCCGGCGCGGGTGACCGAGGTCTCGATCAGCGTCATTTCTTCCATCTTGGCGGCGCGGAGCAGGAAATCCTTGATGCCGCCATCGGTGATGCCGGGGCAATTGCTGAAGAAGAAGTGCGGTTGCACGGCGAAGAAGGGCGCCACATTCGTCAAAAAATGGTCGGTGACCAAACCGCTGGTGACGCCGAAGAAGCGGAGGCCCGGATGGTTGGTGCAAAGGTAGAGGTAGGAGGCATCGGTGACCGCCGTGCCGAAGAACTCGATGCGCGGTGCCTGGGGGCGCTGGAGGCCCGCCTTCATGTGGCGGTTGGAAACCTCCGCGCCGAAGACGCGCAAGACGTCGTTGGATTCCATGCGCACGATGCATTGGGGCTGGAGGCTTCGGATGCGCTGGAGGGCCGCGGGGGAAAGGGGGTTCTCCGAGAGGTCGAGTTCGGAAAATCGCGCCGGCACCAGGCCGAGGATCGTGGCGAGGCAATCGCCGAGGAGGTTGCCGTCGAGAACCAAGGTGCGGAGGCCGGGGTTCGCCCACAGGGCGGATGGGACTCCCTCGCAGGTGAGGAGGCACTCGTTGACCCCATTGCCGGAGCGCTTGAGGGTTTCCAGCCGGTTCAAGGATGCCACGCCGAGGGCGAAGGAGCGGTCGGAGGTGAACGTGCGCGAGAAGTCGAGGTAGCGCAGGTCCTTGTTCCGGGCGGTGACCGCGAGGATGACCGCATCGGAGAGATGGGCGCATTGGCTGAGATCGAGGGCGACGAGCTTCGTGTGGTTCTGGAGCCCGCCCAAGAAGCCCGCTTCGGAAATCGCGGCGCCCGCGTGGAGGTCGAGTGCGGCGAGGTTGGTCATGCGCGCCAAGAGTTCGAGGGCGAAACGGTCGGTCAATCGGGCGTTACGCAGGCGGAAGGCCCGCAGGGTTTCCGGCGAGGGAATGGCGGCGAGGAGTTCCTCGTCGCCGAAGGGGCGATCGCCCAGGTCGACGTATTGGAGTTCGCCGCGGTCGAGGAAGGTCTTGGCGAGGTAGGCCGCGCTGTCCAGGGCGTTGAGGTCCTGGGCGGCCTTGCAGGCCTCGAGTTCCCGCGCGAGGCTCCCCGCGGACGCGGCCAGCGCGTCGAGCGTGGGCGCCGACCGCTCGGCGCGGGCGACCGTTTTCCCGGATTCCGCCTCGAGGAGCCGGGCGGCGAATTGGAAGGCGCCGTTCGACCGGGACAGGCTGGCTTGGAGGACGAAATTGGCCCCCATGAGTCTCCCGAAATAGGGCGCCCGGGAGGACGCCGGCGCGTTCGATGCGCGGTCCTCCAGGGACCGCCACAGGGGTTCGAAGCCCCCACGGGGGTCCAGGGGCCGTATTTTATTTCCGGAAAGGAACTCCCCGCGCAAGCCCTCGCGGAACACGGACGCCTGGGCCCCGGGAAGATCCGCGGTGGATTGGATCCAGAGGATGGCCGAGGCATTTTGGCCGAAGGCGGCGGCGATGCAGAACGCCATCCCCATCGCGGTGCTTTTTGAGAACATCAGGTCGGATCCTTCGGTGGAATCGCCGCGTCTCGCCAAAAAGAGGTTGGGAAATTGTACGATGGCGGAATAGACCGGCTCCCTGGGGATGGGGAACCGCTTTCCGCGGCCTCGGACACGATTTCCGCGAAGACGAATCAACGCTTCCCGCGAAGGCCAGAAATTGACAGCGGGGCCGGTGGACCGTATGCTCTCCAGCGGGCCCGATCCGGGTGGAATCCCCAGGAATGATCTAGATGAAAAACAGAATGAGTCTGACGACCTTCTCGCTCTTTTCCCTTCTTTTTTTCGCGTCAGCGGATTACCTGGTCGCCGGCGACTATTCCAAGGCCTACGAATACCTCCAGAAGGACCCCAAGAAGCACGAGGCCGAATTGCGCCTGATCCTCCCGACCCTCGATCCGGGGGATCGGATGGCCCTGTACGGTTTCGCCCAAAAAGATATCCTCCCGGGTTATCTGGTGAATTGGCTCCTCGGGTTGGGCATCGGTTCCTTCATGCAGGGCGACCCACTGGGCGGCGCCATCGGCTTGACGGGCGACCTCCTCTCCGTGGGCGCGATGGCGACCGGTGTCGCGCTCCTCACGCCCCCCTACGGCGGCGGAAATTTGACGGCGGCGGCGGTCTGCGCCAGCGCCGGCTTGGTGGTCTACCTCGTCTCCAAGGTCTACCAGATGTTCCGCCCGATCTATTTCGTGCAGCGCTATAATGACCAATTGGCCAGGTTCCTCCTCAGCGAGGGAAAATTCCAATGGCGATTCTGAGGGCGCCATCCGCCGCGCTCGGGGACGAGCGCTCGTGCCGCCGCGGAAAGTCGCGCCGAAGCCATCGAGGAGGTCCGGCATGCTCGGGGAAAAGCTTCTAAAATCGGGGATCATCACCCAGGCCCAATTGGAGGAATGCCTCGCGGAGCAAGCGGCCTCCGGGAAGCGGATCGGGGAACTCCTCGTGGCCAAGGGCTACGCGACCCAAGCCCAGATAGATGCGGCGCTGGCGAAATAGCCTTCAGCCCGCGATGCGGCAGAGGCAATAGATGAAGGCTTGTAGGGTTCCCGACGGCGTCTGGTGGGCCTCGCGCTGGGATTCCACCAGGCGGAACTCCGGACCGAATTCCCGGTGGGGCGCGTCGGGTTCATAGCGCATGACGGGCAGGCCGGAGCATTTGGCCGGGCCGTCCCCGGCGAAGGTCGCCACCAAGACGTAGCCGCCGGCGCGCACGGAGCGCGCGACTTGGGCGACGTAGCGCCGACGGTCCCCCTCGCTGGTGAGGAAGTGGAAGACGGCCCGGTCGTGCCAGACGTCGAAGGCATCGGCGGAAAGATCGGCTTCCAGGATATCCGCGCATCACCATTTCACGTCCTCGACCCGGTGCGCCAAGCGCGCCCGTGAGACCGTGAGCGCCTCGTCCGCGAGGTCGAGAACGGTCAGGTCCGTGAACCCGGCCGCGGGGAGGCTGTCGACCCCCGTCGAAGCGCCCGCGCCCACATCGATGACTGCGGCACGGGGCGAAGGGGCCACCCTGCGGATCAAGTCGAGGGGGAGGCGCGCTTCGGGCTGGTACCAACTGACTTCATCGGCTTTTTTGTGTTGGTAGACGCCTTGCCAATGCTTCGCTTGCTCGCCGGACATGGGGGGGGGCTTTCGTCTGGGGAGGTTCAGTCCTTGAACTTCGAGAGCACGATGCAGGCGTTATGTCCGCCGAAACCGAAGCTATTGGAGAGGACGTGGTCGACGGAGATCTCCCGGGCGCCGGGGGAGACGATGTCGAGGTCGATGCGGGGGTCCTTCTCGTGCAGGTGGATCGTCGGGTGCACGAGGCTCTCGTTGAGGGCTTGGAGGCAGGCGATGGCCTCGATGCCGCCGGCCGCGCCGATGAGGTGGCCCGTCATCGACTTGGTGCTGTGCACGGGGATCGAGGCCGCCGCGGCGCCGAAGGCCTGGTGGATGCCGATGCATTCGGCCAGGTCGCCGATGGGCGTGGAGGTGCCGTGGGCGTTGATGAGGCCGATGGCCTCGGGGGCGAGGCGGGCGTCCTCGAGGGCGAAGCGCATGGCGAGGGCGGAGCCGCGGCCCTCGGGGTGGGGCGCCACGAGGTCGTGGGCGTCGCAGGACATGCCGAAGCCGGTGAGTTCCCCGTAGATGCGCGCGCCCCGGGCCTTGGCGTGGCCGAGTTCCTCGAGGCAGAGCACGCCCGCGCCCTCGCCCAGCACGAACCCGTCGCGGTCCTTGTCGAAGGGGCGGCTGGCCGTCTCGGGATCCACCGAGCGCCGGGAGAGGGCGAAGATGGCGTTGAACCCGGCGAAGCCCGCGGTATTCACCACGGCCTCCGAGCCCCCGGCGAAGATCACGTCGGCGAGGCCCGTGCGGATGAACGAGGCGGCCGTTCCGAGGGAATGGTTGGAGGTGGCGCAGGCCGAATTGATGGAGAAATTGGGCCCTTGGAGCCCCCGTTCCTTGGCGAAAAACCCGGAGAGGGTGTTGGGGATCACCCCGACGACGTAGAAGGGCGAGGTATGGTCCATGCCCTTGGTTTCGATCGTCTTGAAGGTCTCGTAGGTGAACCCGACCCCGGCGTCGCCGGTGCCGATGATGGCCCCGTAGCGGTGGGGCGCCTTGGCGATGGCTTCGGCGTCGAGGTGGGAATCGTGGAAGGCTTCGGTGGCCGCCACCATCCCGAGGTGGACGAAGCGGTCCAGGCGCCGCATCATCTTCTTGGGGAGGTAGGGGGTCATATCCTCGGGGAGGTCGACCTCGCCCCCCACCTTGACGGGGAAATTCTCGGGGAGCGGGGTGCGCTGCACCCGGCGTACGCCGTTCTTTCCGATGGCGAGGTTGGCCCAGTACTCGGGGACCGAGCGGCCGAGGGGGTTGATGGTGCCGATTCCGGTGATGACGACGCGCACGCTGGGGTTGATTCGATTCGATGGGGTCATTCAGACTCTCCGAGGTGGGCAGGATCTATCGCGGCGATTTCGGGTGGAAGGGAGCGGTTCCGGGGCATGCCGATGGCGAGCTCCCCCGAAATCGACGGGAAAAGGAGTTTTGGGCGGTCTCCATCGGACCGGGGACCCGGAAATTGTAATATCAGAAGGAATCGGGGGGGAGCTGGGGCTCCTTTCCCTCAGAGGTCGGCCGCCAGGCGGAAGCCCACCGTGCTCCGCTCGAACCAGGGGGTGAGGGAGTTGCGCGCGGCGCATCGGCAAAGATCCCCGCTGCAGCCCCAGGATCCGCCCCGCACGATGCGCTCGTCGCCCCTGCCGGGGCCCATCGGATCGGTGAGGGGGGCGCGGGGGTAGGCTCCGAGGAAGTCGTGGCACCATTCCCAAACGTTTCCGTGCAGGTCGTACAAACCCCAGGGGTTGGCGGGATAGCGGCGCACGACGGTCGTTCCTTCCAAAGCCGGGCCCTTCTTCCCTTTCCCATAGGGGGCGCCGCCGTCGAAATTGGCGCGCCGCGAGTCGAGGGAGGGCCCGAAATGGAAAGCGGATCGGGTTCCCGCGCGGCAGGCGTATTCCCATTCGGCCTCGGTGGGCAGGCGAAACTCGCGGCCCACGCGGTCGGAGAGGGTTTGGCAGAACTCGAGGGCGGCGGCCCAACTCACCTGCTCCACGGGCTTCTCGCCGTCTTTGAAGAACGAGGGGTTGCGCCCCATGACGGCCTTGAACAAGGCTTGGGTGACGGGGGTCTCCCCGATCAGGAACGGCGTGGTCAGGGTGACCCGATGGCGGTGTTCGCCCCGATCGCGTTTTTTCTCGGTCTCCGGCGAACCCATCCAATAGGTGCCGGCCGGCAGTGCGATGAGTTTGAAGGGAACGCCGCGGACCTTGAAGAGCTGCGGCTGAAGCCGCGCCTTGGGCGCCGCAGGTTTTTTTTTCTTGGGGACGGCCATGGGTTCCTCTGGGGTGCCTCCCGCGCGCAGAGCGAGCTCGTGCGCGGCGGGACCGGGGATTCGGACACTTTACACCCGCGGCGCGCGGAATACAAATGGCAAGTCGCTGGTATTTTAACGGCCCGTCGCGAGCCGTCGATGGGTCCGCGCGGCCGCTCAGCGACCCCGCCGCCATTCGACGTCCAGGCGGAATCGGCGGACGAGGACGGGCTTCCAGGCGAAGGAAAAATCGCAATGGTCCGCGAGGCCATGGCGCCACGAGGCGTTCTCGGCCGGGATCTCGATGCGCGCCTTTTTCCACACGGCGGTCCCCGTGGTATAGAGATCGGCCACGATGCCGTACTGGCCCCCGACCCGGGATTCGGCGTCGGGCCTCAGGGAATGGCAGAGCACCTGGAATCGCTCCTCGCCCTCGTCGAGGTACTCGAAAGACAAGGCCGCCCGGTGCCAGGCGCCGCGCCAGGCCGCGCAAGATTCCTCGGAGACGGCTAGGCCCAGTTTGTCGCCGGTGTTCCATGCTTGATCGCTTTGGGCGTCCGCCCGGCGCGATCCGTGGACCACCACCTCCAAGCCGGCGCCGGGGGCCTCTAGGCGCGCGGTTCGCAGCGGGGGCAGACTGGCGTCCAAAGCCTGCTTCGCCGATTGGGCGCGGGCGAGGGTGGCGAGGGCCGGGGCCCCTTCTCCCCGGCCCAATTGGCCCGCGGCCTGGTCGAGGAGCGCCTCGAAATCGGCGGCTTCCAGGCCGCAACGGCGGAAGGTTTCCCGGGCGAGGCGGAATTGGTGGAGGCGCTCCGGCAGGGCCAGGAGGGAGGGCTCTACGGCAGGGAGGCCCTTGAAGGCGCGGGCGTGCCGCTGGGTGGACTCGAGGTCGGCGAGGCCGCGTTCCAGCGTGGGTTCGATGCCGCTCGATTCGGTGTAGTCGTTCCACGTGGCGATGAATGCGATCCGGAAGAAATCCCGGTGATCCACCGCGAAGCGCCACATGCCCTCGAGGAGGGCGCCCTCGTCGCGCCCCAGGGCGTGGAGGGTCCGACCCCACCCCGCGCAGGGGCGATTGTCTTCTCCCGGGGTGACCACGGTCATGGGGTACGGGTAGAGCCCGGGTTCGGCGGCCTGTTCCTTTCGGATATGCTCGAGGTAGGCCAGCGCGTCTGCCGTCGTGGCGTGATGGTCCCAGTCGGGATGGGCCGCGTCGCGTGGGCGCAGGCGCGGCGGGATCCATGGCTGGAAGCCGACCCGCCGCTGGCGCCATTCCTGGAGAGTGGCGAGGGATTGAAAGACGGGATTTTCGCCCTCCATGCGGCCGGTGAGGAGGGACCAGTAATAATAGAGGGGGCGGGGCGAGAGCGCCTGATCGAATGCCGCCATGGCGTCGAAGAGGGGGATGGAGGTGGCCCATGCGAACACCAGGGGGGCGCCGTCGAGGCGCGGCCAGGTGGGGGCCTCCAGTTCAGCGTAGAAGGCGGGGGCGGCGAGTCGGAACGCGGCCAGCCTCGAAGCGGGGTCGGCCTTGGCCTGGGCGCGCTTGTTATTGAATGCGGCGAAGACGTGGAAGCCGTGCCGGGCGGCGATGGGCTTCATCGCCGCGAGGGCGGGGGTCTGGGAGTCTTCGATGAGGAAGGCGTCGATGCCGGCGAGTTTTGCGGAGAGGACGGCGTACTCCAAGTAGAGCGGATCGAGGGAGGAATAGGCGCCGACGCGGGGATGGGTCAGCGAGGCGAGGCCGCGCCGCCCGCCCTCGTCGACGAGATCGGATTGGTACAGGAACAAGCGGTTGGAGAACGAGGGGCTGAGGGCGGGGCGGCCCCGGGAACTCCAGACCCCGACGCGCCCGTCCAACGCGCGGGAGTAGCGGGGGTCGTGGAAATCGGCGATCACCCAGCGCGGGACCTGGGCGCCGGCGAGGAGCGAGGAAAGCAGGAGGATGAGGAAGATGCGCATGGGAGGCGGGGGCCCTGTCATAAAAAAACCCGGCCCAAAGGGCCGGGTTTCGTTTTCGGTTATGGAAAACATGCCCCCGGGAATCCGGGGACGTTTCGTCAGTAACGACCGCCGCGATCGCCGCCGCCGAAACCGCCGCGGTCACGACCGCCGCCGCCACCGCCGCCCGTCTTCGGTTGGCTTTCGTTGATGCGAAGAGCGCGACCGCCGACTTCCTTGCCGTTGAGGCCGGCAATGGCTTTCTCGCCTTCTTCACGGTTCGCCATTTCGACGAAACCGAAACCGCGCGATTGGTTGGTGAACTTGTCGACCACGATTTTGGCCGAGGTCACCGTTCCGAATTGAGAAAACTCGGAACGAAGGGATTCTTCGGTGGCCGAGTAGGCGAGGTTGCCCACGTAGATATTCATGCGAACTCCAAGAGAGAGATTTTGATCGGAAGAGGGTGATACTTGACCAGGACGAGAAGTTGTTCGACTCTACGTGGTTAAGGCAGACTCCGCCTTTCTAGAAGGAATTGTTGCATGAAACGGGGAACCCTGCCAAAAAAAGGCGCGATTTCCTGGATGGACGGGTTTTTTTTAGGTTTTCCACCTGGAATCGTTTGAAAAAGGCGTAAAAATCCACGGATCTTGCCGAATTCAAGGCCCAAGCAATTCCAAAAGTTTCCCGGCGCAGGCGCGCCCGACCTGCTCGCAACCGAAAGAATTCGGGTGGCAATAATCGCCGCTCCACTGGGCATCGGCGCGCTCGATGCGAAGGCGCGCCCCGACGGGCGGCGGAGAATGGAAGAAGACGAGGCGCATGGGGTCTTTCACCTCGCCGGGGCGGTGGTAGCCGGAAGTGGTGAACTCCAAGTCCTTCCCCGTTTTCCCCGGCGTGACGCAATAATGCCAGCCCCCGAAGATGGCGGCGGATTTTCCGTAGAGGTCGACCCCGTCCACCAGGACGCGGAAGCCCTGGTGGTAACCCGTCCAGGGCAGGGCATATTCGCTGGCTCCGGTGGCCTCGAGTTCGCAGGCGTTCTCGGGTCGCTTTCCGGAGATCGCGGCGTCTTCGGCCGCCATGAGCGCCGGCGCGGTGTCGAAGACCGAGACCCCGCTGCGCGCGGCCGCCACCCGGGCCAGGGCTTCGGGGTATCCCCAAAGATCCCGCAGGCCCGCATTGGCGTAGCAGAGATTCATGAGCACGAGTTTCGTCCCCGGGCTCGCCCCGCGGAAGAGGTCGACGAGTTTGGTGATGTTCTCCTGGTAATTGGAGAGGCTTCGCACCGAGAACTCCTCCCCCGCCAAGTCTTCCAGGCGCCGGCGGCCGGCGAACTCGGAGACCGCCAGCGGCTTCTTCCAGGCGAGCCTCCCCGAGGCGGGATCGAAGGATTCGATCTCGCGCACGGCGGTGAAGCGGCGGTCCCCGGTGACCGTGCCGATGCGCACGAAGTAGCCGGGGAGGATGCCCTGGGCGCCGGCGAGCTGGGAGGAGTCGAGGGTGGTCGGGGTGAGCGCGCGGATGAGGCCGGCCTTCTTCACCGCGGTGAAGGTGCCGTCGGCCTCGAGTTTCGCCGAGGAGAGGTCGAGGGAGGGAAGGCGGCGCAGCGCGGCTTCGGTGAGCCCCGTCAGGCGCCGTTCGACGAAGCGCTTCCCCTCGATCCAATCGTCGTTGGGGGCGAGGGCGAGGAAGAGGACATCGGGGCGGGCGCCCTCCAGGGCGTGCTTCCACGAGCGGCGGCCCGTATCGTTGAGGAAGAGCGGGGCGGTCCACCCGCCGATGCCCGCGTTGACCAATTGGTGGAAGCGGCTGCTGGCGAAGTTCACGGCGAGGTAGGGGTCTTGCCCCCCGCGGATCGTGACGCGGATGCGCCGTTTGGCGCTCCCCGGGAAGCGGTGCACGAAGAAGGCCCCGGCGTCGATGCGCCGGAAATCGAGGCCCGAACTCAGGAAGGAAGGGCGCGCCGGGTCGAAACTCACGGACGAATTGCCGTAGGGGCTCTCGAGTCGGGATTCGTCCTCGAGGCCGCCCACGGTGGAGGCGGTATGGGCCACCACGCGGCCGAAGCGGTAGCGGGCCTCGAGGCGCGATCCGGCGGGGGGCGGGGCCGGGAAGAAGAGCGCGTGCACCACCTGCCCGTTCGACCCGTACTTGCGGATGACGAGGTACTCGTAGCCCGGGAAATAGGAGAAGGGGGGCTTGCTCATGTAGGAGCCCGTATTGAGCCCCCCGCGGAGTTCCCGCCCGTCGAGGGTCACGGCGTGGCCGTAGGTGAAGCACCGGTCGAGATCGAAGAGCACGGATTTGCCGTCGGCGACGAAGCTCGCTTCGCCGCGGCCCAGGGTGGGGTTGCGGTTGGTGAAGGCGCCGAGGCGCGCGCCGTCGGCGCTCACCTCGAGTTCGGCCCAGCGTTCGCCGCGGCGCAGGGTGTGGCAGAGGGCGAGGCTGTCGCCCTCCAGGTCGAACTCCACCGAGGCGCCGAGGCCCTCGAGCACGGCGGAGCGCCCCAGGTACTGCAGGGGATTGGTGAAGACCCCCGGGGTCACGGGCTTGCCCCCGGCGTCGAAGAAGCGCATGCCGTCGGGGAGGACCGTGCGCGCCAGGCGGTTCTTGAGTTCGTGATCGAGCACGGCGACGAACGAGTTCTCGTCGAGGAGGCCGTTGCCCCAGGTGGTGGAATCCCCGGCCATGACGATGGTGAGGTCGCGGGCGGGGACTTGGGCGGGAAGGAGCGTCGGGGAGAGCCCCGAGAGCAGGGCGATAAGGGAGGCGCCGGTTCGGTTCACATCCTTCTCCAAACCCACAGGGTCAGGCCCTGGCCGGGTTGCTTCAGGCGGATTTTTCCATCCGCCAGGGTGTTCTTTTCGATGGTCGGTTCCCCCAATGCCCGGTCGGGGAGGAGGGTCCAGGCCGTGCGCTCCCACGTTCCCGCGCCGAGGCCGGGGAGTTCCACGGACAGGTCCACCGAGTCGACGAGGGGCTCGTCGGTGGTGGCGAGGAGGGAGAAGCCGCGGCCATCCGCGTGGCGGCAGGCGCTGGCCGTGAGTTTCGGGTCGGAGGCGGTCACGGGCAGCCAGGCGGCGTTCTTGAAGCGCCCCAGGGCCGCGTGCATGCGGAAGGCGTGATAGGCCGGGCGGGGCTTTCCCGAAGGGGCGATGATCCCGATGGCGTCCATCCAATCGTAGATGGAGGCGCGATCGACCCGGTTCTCCATGAGGCTATGGAGGGCGCGGGCGGCGTACACGGCCCCGCGGAAGCTGTTCATGAGGGGCTCGCCCGTCACGCTGGAGGAGAGTTGGTACTCGGCGACGTAGACGGTCTTGCGCAGTCCCCGCGAGGCGAGGGCCGCGCGCAGCCCGGCCAAGTGCTTGGTGAAATCCTCGTTCCCGTAGAGATTGAACGAGAAATCGTCGATCTCGGCCCCGCAGGCGTCGAGGAATCCCTCCATCCACGGCGCTTTGCGGTCGGGGAAGGCCTTGGCGAAGAGGTCGGCCAGGTCGGGCCCGCTCACCTTGATGGAGGGGTCGGCCGCCCGCATCGCCTTGGCGCCCGCCTTCCAATAGGCCGCGAACTCGGGGAGCGTCCCCTGCACCCAATAGCGGTCGGGGTTATCGGGCTCGTTGCCCAATTGCCAGAAGGGGATGCGAAAACCCTTCTCGATGTTCCAGTGGCGCACGAGGCCGGCGATGAGGGCGCCCCATTTCTCGTTGTCCTTGGGCGGGGCGCGGTGGATCATCCACAGGCCCGAGTAGACCTTGCTGGGGCGTTGGGTGGAGAGCCACGGCGGGCAATAGAGGCCGACCATGGGCATCACGCCGATGCCCAGTTCGCGGATGAGGGTCTCGAGGAACGCATCGGCCATCCCGTAGCGGGGCGGGACCCCCTCGGCGGGGGAGATCGGGTCCTCCAGGTTCGTGGTGCCGGCGTTGCGCCCGACGTCGAAGACATTGGCCAGATAGACGCGGAAAAAAGTGATGCCGCTTTCGGCCATGAGGCGCCGCTGCTCGGGGTCTTCCGTGAGGTAGCGCGGGGCGCTGCGGTTCTTCTCGGCCTGGGGGAAGGCGCAGGGCATGAGGTGGCAGCCGAAGAGCTCCGGGGGGATGCGCCAGCCGTCCCCCGATTCGGCGGCGAGGGTGGCGCGGCGCTCCTCCAACTGTAGCTTGCCCGATCGGGTCCCGGAGAAGACGGCGCGCAATTCGAAGCGCTCCCCCGCGGCCAAGGGCTTCTCCGGGTCGCGCCCGGGCGGGAGGAGGAACCAGCGGAATCGCTTGCCGGTCTGCTGGAATTGGACGCAGCCCTGGAAGCGCAGTTCGAAGCCGCGGCGCTGGCCGCGGTCGAGGCGGCTCACCGCGAGGCCGACGACGGGTCCGCTCACGATGTCGAGGTACCCCTCGGCCGCCTCGCTACGCAGGGTGAAATCTTCGATGCGGCCGTCGGGCCGCCATATGCGAAGGGAGGCGCCCCGGGCCCACTCCCACGAGGGGGTGAGTTCCACGCAGGTGCGCAGGGCTTTGGCGAGGTTGGATTTCGCGGTGAAAGACACCCGCAGGTCGATGCCGTTCTGGGCGACGCGGGTGCGGGTTTCCACGGCGAACACGGGGGTCTCTTGGAGGTTCGAGAGCACGAGTTCGCCCGAGGCATTCGTGGAGACGAAGGCGCCCCGGGAACGGGCGCTGGCCCCATCGAAGAGGCGCCGGTTCCAATCCTCTCCCCACACAACGGTCTCCATGGATTCCAGGAGCGCGAGGCGAACCCGCCTTTCGCCCGCCGGGCAGGCTTGGTCGAGGACAAGGGACTGGCCGGGTCCGCTCCAGGTGGCTTCCAGGTCCGCTAGCGAAGCGCCCAGCTGCCCGGAACCCGTTGAGAGGAAGCGGGTGGTGCCCGTGGCAATCCATGGGGCCAGTCCCGCTGGAAAGGGGCTTTCTTCCCCGGTCACCGTGGCTGGAGCTAGGGCGAACCAGACGATGAGGAGGGGAAGGACGGCGAGGCGTCGGGGGAGGCACACGGGATTCTCCAAGTGTTCGGTATAGTATACACAGTTTCGCACTGTGTTGCACCCCCTTCCATGCAGAAAATGGCGCTTTGATACACGAAAAGGAGGGCCTGGCGGCCTACGTCATCGATCCCTTTTTGTTGTAAGTCTCTCCGATATTCCCGGGAATTTTGGGTTTTCCGCATCCCATGGGGTCTTCCACTTCGGGAATCCAAGGAGCGCGGGTGATCGTCGATCGAAGCGGCGCCCCCCGGTCGCCCGATTCGAGTTTTTAAGCGCCCAGGATCAGGTCGACCGCCGCGGCGAGGTTTTTCGCCACGGCGACCCGGGCCAGGCTCGGCTCGTTGCGTACGGCCCCCAGGTCGATGCTTCCGTGGCCGGTGAGGACGAGGATATTTCGGCAGCCGGCGGCGGCCCCGGCCTGGAGGTCGGTGAGGCGATCGCCCACCATCCAGTTCGCTTTCCGGGAAAGCCCCAATTCTCGCCGGGCTTTTTCGAGGAGGGCGGGGGAGGGCTTGGCGTCGCCGCGCTCGGCCCATTTCGGGTGCACGGCCCGTTCGCCCGCGCCCAGGGTGAAATAGGAGGCTTCGGGCAGGGCGGCCTCGCCGCCTTCCGCGGCGAGGCGGTCGTTCATGCGGTCGAATACGGCGGCGAGTTGGTCGCGGGTGACGTAGCCGGCGCCGACGCAAGATTGGTTGGAGACGACGACGACGGCGTAGCCCGCCCCGTGCAGGCGGCGGATGGCTTCGGCCGAACCGGGGATGAGTTTCATCTGGTCGGGCCCGGAATAATAGGCGGGGAGGGTATTGATCACCCCGTCGCGGTCGAGGAAGACCACAGGCTTCGGGGTGCTTCGCCGGCCGCGTAGGTCGTCTCGGAGGGACCGCGGCTTCTTCGCGGCGGCGGAGCCGAAGGAATTGAAACGGGTTCGGATCTCCTTCCACTGGAGCGTGAACCGCTCTCCCTTCATCGCGAGGGTATAGAGCCTCCAGGGATGGGGCGCCACGCAAAGGGTCGGGGCGGTGGCGTAGACCATGTTCCCGTGCTTCTCGGGGCGGCTCCCCGGGTGGAAATGCCCCTGGAGCACCAGGGCGTGCTTCCCCGATTCGGTATTCGCCGTAAGGAGGGAGGCGGATTCCAGGTAATTATGCGGATAGCCCTCGTTGTGCTCGGGCGTGATGAGGTAATGGGCGAGGTGGAGTTGGGGCCTGGGGTCGCCATCGGAAAGCGCGCGCTCCCAACGCAGGCGCTCGGCGTCGAGGCGCTGGGCGTGGTGGGCCTCGTGCTCCCGATCCGGGAAGGCGAGGATCCGAAGGCCGTGGAGATCCCGCTCCCAGGGTCCGTGGGGGAACACTTTATAGAAGGAACTTAAATGGTCGTGATTGCCCGGGACGGCGAGGTAGGGGATGCCCGTGGCGTCGAGGAGCCGCTTGATGAGGCGGTAATCGGCGATGGCCTGGATGAGGGTCTTCTTCACGGGGTAGGGGTAATAATCGTCCCCAGAAAGGAGCCAACCGGGCACGTCCACGAGGTCTCCGGTGACGGCGATGAAGTCGGCCTTGGCCGCGCGGACCTCCGCGAGGGCCGCTTCGAGGATGGCCGGCATCAGGCGGGAGCGGCGGCGGGGGGTGAAGGAAGACCCGGGGAGCTTGCGCCGCAGGTGGAAATCGGTGAGTTGGGCGATGCGGAGGATCCGGCTCTTGGGAGGGGTCATGGAGGGGGAGTTTACCACCAATGTCGGCGGGATTGTCAGGCGCCCGCGTCCGGAGTATGCTTTCGGGCCCGCTCCTTGGCCACCCGTTCCCACGCATGCATCCTTCGCCCCTTCGCATCCTCGCGGTGCTCCTTTTCGCGGGTAGCCTCGCATCGGCCCACGCCGCTTCGAGCGGGCCGACCCCGATCCTGAGGCCCCATGTGCTCAGCCTCATGCCCGGCGTGCGCCTCGGGCCGGGGCACCCCGGCGGCTTCCTGCTGACCCAAGCGTTCAAGAAGTACCGCATCTACCCCTCGGGCCTGGTGATCATGGGCCGCGGGGACCTCATCAACCTGCATTACCTGGACGCGTACCGGTTTCCGGGCATCGGGGGGCGCGGCGGCCTGGGCTGGGCGTTCCTGAACACCACGACGAACGAGGGCGGCAAGCCCACGGGCGTCTCGGGGCACCTCGTCGCGGCCCTCGGCGGCGGAACGCTCATCGGCCGCAATGGCCTTTCTGACGCGGCCCTTTCCGGCCTCGAGGGCCTGGGCTATCGGGAAGACGTCTATATGCAAGCCGGGCTGCAACTGGACTTCCACTTCTACCTCCGCGGCCATGGCCTCGCCCTCGGCGCCGATGTCGACTACGATTTCTTCGGGCAATTTTTCCTCTGCCGGTTCTCCCTGGGCTACCTGTTTTGACCCCCTGACGCTGCGGCGCCGCACGGGGGATCCCGGCGCCGAAGAGGATAAAATCCCCCATGATCCGCCGCATCCACCTCCTCCACCTCTCCCACACCGATCTCGGGTATACCGACTTGCCCTCCACGTGCCTCGACCTCCACGTGGGTTATCTCCGCCAAGCGATGGACGCCGCCGAGGCCACCCTCGCCCTGCCCGAGGGCGACCGGTTCCGGTGGACCTGCGAGGTCTTCGGCCCGGTGGTGGAACTCATCCGGCGCGACCCGAAGGCCGGGGAACGCCTCGAGGCGCTCGTGCGCGCCGCTTCCGTGGAAGTGGGCGCCTTGCCCTGGAACCTCTCCACGCTCCTCACGGCGACGGAGTGGGCCCGGGCCCGGGAACTCTTCGGCGATTTCCGGAGGCGCTTCGCGTGCACTACCGCGGTGCAGAACGACATCAACGGGCTGTCGTGGGGGATGATCCCCGGCCTGCTCGACGACGGGGTAAAGGGCCTGCTCATGGGCTCAAACGGCTATGCGGGCGGCCATCCGTTGCCCCCGCCGGCGGCCTGGCATTGGGAGGGCCCCGATGGGCGCAGGCTCCTCGTCTATCTCACCAACGCCTATTGCCATGGCTTCGATTGGTTCCACGAGAAGGCGTGGCGCCGCGGCCCCGTGCCGGCGTTCAGCGACCCCTATTTCCATCCCCCCGCGGGGGGAGATACGTGGGATGCATCGCCGTCGGGTTTGGAACGCGCCCACGCCCAACTCCAGAAGACCCTCGGTGAAGCGCTCGCGGCGTGGCCCCATGGCGTCGTCGCCGCCCAGGTCACCAACCATTACCGCATGGACAACGACCCCCCGAGCCCCCACCTCGCGCGCTTCGTCGCCGCATGGAACGCGGCGGGGTTGGTACCGGGCATCGAGATGTCCACTCCCTCGCGTTTCTTCGCCGCCCTCGCCGCCGAAGACGGCGGGAAGATCCCCGTGCGCCGCGGCGATTGGGTGGATTGGTGGGCCGATGGCATCCCCGCGTTCCCCCGGGAAGCCGCCGTGGGCCAGCGGTCCAAACGCCGCCTCGCCGCCCTCGAGCGGGCCGGGGAGGAAGGCGCTTTGCCGCTGCCCGCGCTCTCCGGCCCATGGGAGCGCGCCCTTCGCTGGAGCGAGCATACCTTCGGCAGTTACGATAGCGTGCCCCGCCCCTGGGGTTCCTCCGCCCGCGGCAATGAATGCGAACTCATGGCCGAGGTCTATCGCCTGGATGAAGGATCGAAGCTCGCGGTGAAGGAAGCCGTGCTCCGGGCCGCCGATTATCGCCCGTCGATCCATGCGCGCCACGTGCGCGTCCTCGGCGCGCCCGGGTGGATCTCCCTCCCCGCGACGGCGGTGCCCACGGGCGCGAGCGGGCTCCTCGATGAGAGCGGGAAGACGTTCCACCCCTTCGAGGATCTTTTGGGGGCCGAGTGGTCCGATCCCGTCCCCGGAGAAACGAAACCGGTGGCCTATCCGGATGATGTCTGGGGCTTCCATGTGCTGAAACGCCGCGCCTGGGTCCCCGCGCCGGGGCGCTATGCCTACTCGGACCAGCCGGTCGCGTCCCGCGCCGCCGAGGCCTCGGGGAGCGACGCCCATTGGAAATGGCGCTTCAACCTGGAGCGGGGCGCCCTCGAGTCCTTGGTGGAGCTTCGGACCGGGAGGGAATGGGTGGATGGGGGCGGCTTCCTCCCCTTCGCCGGGATCCTCCTCGAACAGGTCGGCGGCGGGGAAGCCTACGCCGCTGTCACCGCGCGGCGGGAGGCCCCTAGGTCGCGCCACGCGCCCGCGGCCTTGGGGGTGGAACTCGTGCCCGGGGCCTACGGCTTCCACGCGAGATGGCGGCGGGAGCATTCGGCATGGCGCGACGCCAGGCAGGAACTGCGCATCCTCCCCGATGGCTGCGTGGAAATCACCACCCGGGTGTGGTTGCGGGAGACCTTCGCGCCCACCGGCATGTGGCTGGCGCTCCCGATTTCGGTGGAGGGCGCCTCGGCCTCCTATGATGCCCTCGGCCACGAAACCCGCCTGGGAGCGGATCAGATGGAAGGAACCTGCGGGGAACACTTGAACGTCGGGCGCGGCGTCGTCTACCGCGCGGGAGCCTCGAGCCTGAGGCTCGACGCCACCGATACCCCGGTCTGGAGCATCGGCGAGCCGAGGGCGCGGAGCGGGAAGCGCTCGGCGCCGGGTGAAATGGCGGCCCTCCATCCCTGCCTCCTCGGCACCTGGTGGTCCACCAATTTTCCCCACGGGCGCTCCCAACTCATCGAGACGCGGCACACGCTCAAAGCGGGGATGGATGCGATGGAGGCCGGAGCTTTTCCCGGGGAGGAGGGGATCCATTATCCCTGCGCCTAGCCGGTCCCGTGGGTGGAACGGGGCGAAAGGGGAGGGCACCCCACCGGGATGAATCCCCGACTCGCGGATACTATGATGCACGCGTGAACGCGAACGACGCAAGGTAGGGAACCCATGGAAGTCTGTCTGGTGCTGACCATCATCGCCGTGGTGGTGCTCTTCGTGCGTTTGGAAGGCGCGCGGCGCGCCGTGGCCGCCCACCAGATCCGCCTGCGCCAACTCGAGGAGCAGGTCGGGAATCTGTCGATGCGGGCCGCGAACGGGATGCCCTCCCCCGCAGCGAAGGCCGAGGCCGTCCCCGCCCCGGCGAAACCGAAGCCCGCCGAGGCGGTCGCACCGGTTAGCCAAACGAAAGCGCCCGATCCGAAACCCCTTCCACCCGACCCCGTCCCGCCCAAGCCCATCGCGCCACCCCCCGCGGCCGATCGGCCTGTCATCGTGAAGCCCCGCCTCTCCCTGGAGCAATTCCTCGGGGTGAAACTCTTCGCCTGGGTGGGCGCCGTTTTCCTTTTTCTGGGCGTGGTCTTCTTCGTGAAGTACTCCTTCGAACAGGGCCTCATCTCCCCGGAACTCCGCATCGCCCTGGGCTATGGGTTGGGGCTCGCGCTCACCCTCGTCGGCGTGCGCCTCGGTCGGGGGCGCTACCAGATTCCGGCCCAGGCGCTCATCGGGGTCGGCCTCCTCATCCTCTACGCGGTGACCATGACGGCCCACCGCCATTACCAATTCATCGGCGCCGCCCCCGCCTTCGCGCTGATGGCGCTCATCACGGTCGCTGCGTTCCTCCTCTCCGTGGGGCTCCACGCCCCTTCCGTCGCGATCCTCGGGATGCTCGGGGGCTTCCTCACCCCGCCGCTCCTCGGTTCGGGCGAGGATCGGCCGGGCGCCCTTTTCGGCTATATCGCCCTGCTCGATGCGGGCCTCTTGGCCGTGGCCCTGCGGCGCCGGTGGGGCTATTTGGCCGTCCTCGCCGCCGCGGCCACGATCGTGGTGCAATGGGGCTGGGCCGCGCGCTTCTTCGAACCCGAGAAACTTCCCATTGCGATGGCCATTTACTTGGGCTTCTCGGCCTTTTTCGGATCCTTGGCGTGGATCGCCTCGCGGGGGAATTTCCCGCGATCCTGGTACGCCGCTTCCTTCCTTCCGGCCGTGGGGGCGCTTCTCTTCGCCATCGGCGTGGTGCTGGTGCGCCTTCCCTCCCTCGGAGATGGCCTCTTCGATCCCCCGGCGCGCTGGTTCGCGTTCCTGGCGGGCATCGATCTCCTCGTCATCGCGACCGCATGGAGGGCTCCGGGCCCATGGCGTTGGGCGAGCCGCATCACCGGGCTCGCGGTCCTTTTCTTATTCACCCTCTGGGTCTTCGCCCGGGTGAGCGATGAGAACCTCTTTTGGGCCCTCGGTTTCAATCTCCTCCTCGCCCTCCTCCATACCGCGGTGCCGCTTTGGCGGGAGCGCGAAGAGAAGCGGTCGTCCGCCTTGTGGATGCACGTCTTTAGCCTGGCCCCCCTGGCCCTCCTCCTCGTTCCGCTGCTGACCCTCGATTCCAAGGCCTTTCTCGTGTGGCCATGGGTGCTCCTCCTTCTGCTGGGCGTGTTCGCCCTGGCCGCTTGGATGCGGGCCTGGCTCGGGGTCCTCATCGCGTTCCTGGTGGCCCTCGTCATGCTCCTGGGCCGCATCTTCAGCGCGAGCCCCGCCGGCGGAGGGGGGGGTGTGCTCCTGGGCCTGGTCTGCGCCTTCGCGCTCCTCTTCGCGGCCGCGGCCGTCCTTCTGCTCCCCCGCATCCTCGCCCCCCCGGGCAAGCAGGCCTCGGAGCCGGGAACCTGGGAAGCCGAGATCCTCCCCATCGCGGCGCTCTCGCCTTTCCTGCTGATGGCCATCATCCACCTTCGCCTGGGCTTTCCCTCGCCGTGGGTGCCCTTCGGCTTTTCAGCGCTTCTTATGGGGCTCTTCCTCGCGGTTTCCTGGTTGCGCCGCAACCCGCTCTTGCCCCTCCTGAGCGCCCTCGGCATGCTCCTGGTGGAATGGTCGTGGGTCGGGTTGCGCTTGGATGCTTCCAATAGCGCGCCGGCCCTGGCGGGCCTCTTGATCCTGCCCGCGCTGCCGTTCCTCTTCCCCTTCCTCGCCATGAAGCGGTTGGGGAAGAGCACGTGGCCCTGGCTCGCTTCCGCCCTTGTGTATCCCGCCCACGCCTACCTCATCTTCAAGGCATTTGGCCTGACCGCGGGCGCGCCTTGGCCGGGCTTGCTGGCGCTCGCCTTGGCGATCCTCCCGGTGGCCGGCCTGGCCTTCCTGGTGAAGACGTTGGAGGATGAAAAAATGCGCCTGCGGCTCTTCGCGCTCTTCGGGGGCGCGGCGCTCTTCTTCATCACCCTCGTTTTTCCGCTCCAATTTTCCAAGGAATGGATCACTCTCGGATGGGCCCTCGAGGGCGCGGCCCTGGCCTGGTGGTTCACCCGGGTACCCCACCCCGGGCTCAAATGGGCCTCGGCGGCCCTTTCAGCGGTGGTGCTCATCCGCCTCGTTTTCAATCCCTGGGTTTTCGATTATCACCCGAGGAGCGGGGAGGGCATCCTCAATTGGTACCTCTACGCCTACGGCGTCGCGGCTGCCTGCGGATTCTTCGCAGCCCGATTCCTGCGGGGGCAGCGCCTGGGCGCCGTTCCCCTGGCGCCGACGCTCTCGGGGGGCGCGACGCTCCTGCTCTTCCTCCTGCTCAATATCGAGATCGCCAACGTGTTCTCCACCGGGCCCCACCTGACCTTCAGGTTCTCGGGGAGCCTGGCCCAGGATATGAGCACGTCCCTCGGGTGGGGGCTCTTCGCCACGGTCCTGCTCCTCGTCGGTTTCCGCTGGCGGCTTTCCGCCATCCGCTGGGCGGGGCTCGGCCTCCTGGTGCTCACCCTGGTCAAACTCTTCATCCACGACCTGTGGCGCCTCGGCGGGCTCTACCGCATCGGCTCCCTCATCGGCCTGGCGGTCATGCTCATCTCCCTCTCCTTCCTCTACCAGCGCTTCTTCCTCGCGGCGGATAAGCGCAAGACCGACGGCAAGGCGCCATGAAGGCGCGCTTCTTCCTCCCCTGGGCTACGGCCGCCTCGCTTTGGGCCGCGGCGCAAGTCCCCTCTGCTTGGCGGTGGGAGCAGGTGTTTTCCGTGCCGGGCGCGGGTTGGTGGCGTGTTCCCCTGCCCGCGGAGACCCTCAGCGCCTGCCGCCCGGGCCGGGAGGACCTGCGCCTCTTCGATACGGAAGGGAAGGAGACGCCCTTCGCGGTCCCCGAAGACCGCCCCCCCGCCCCACGCGAGGCCAAACGCGTAAGCGTCAGCCTCCAATCGGGGGCGACCCGCATCCTGGTGGAGACGGGCACCGGCGACGCGTTCGATGCTCTCGCGCTCGCCGTGGAGGCGACGGAGGTGTACAAGGCGGCGAAGGTGGAGGCCTCGGACGATGGGGAACGGTGGAGCCTCCTGGTGGAAGATGCGCCGTTTCGCGTGCGATCCGGTGGCGAGCCTGGGCTCTTGGAACTTCCCGCGGGCCGCCACGCATGGCTTCGGATCACCCTCGATGACCGCAGCCGAGAGGCGGTGCCCGTGCGGAGCGTGGCGCTCCGAATCAGCGGCGGCGCGGAGCCTCTGCGTTTTCCCCTGACCCTCCTCGAGCGCCGCGAAGAGGGCGGGAGCACCCGGCTGACGCTGCGCGCCCCGGTCCGCCACGCCGACTGGACCGCCCTCGAATTGGAGGCCGCCGAACCGGCCTATCTGCGCGCGGCGGTGCTGCGCACCCGCGAGATCCAGGGGGTTGAGCGCCGCCTCGCCGTGCTGGCCGAAGGCGCGCTGCGATGCGACCCCGCCTCGGGCGCTGGAAAACTGGCCTTTTCGAAACGGGTGGATTCACGCGAATTGATCCTGGACTTGGCCAATGGGGACAATGCGCCCCTATCGATCCGGGGCGTGTTCGGCCTGCGGCGCCGGGTCGACTTGGTCTTTTATGCGCGCGCCGGCGGAATGTTGCGCCTGGCGAGCGGAAACCCATTGGGCGAGGCGCCTCGCTATGATGTGGGCGCCCTCCTCGACACCCTCGGCGCGGCGAAACCGCTGTCACCGGCCTTCGCCCCCCTTAGGTCGAACCGGGCCTTCCGCGAGGAGGAGGCGGCTTTTTTCCCGGCCCGCGGTGCGGCGCTGCAGCCGGGCTCCTGGAGGCGCTCGAAGGCCGTCCACGTCGAGCGCCCGGGGCTCGCGAGCCTCAGCTTGGATGACGAGGTGCTCGCCGCTTCCCCCACGCTCCTGGATCTTCGCTTGGTCCTCGGCCGCACCCAGGTGCCCTATCTTTTGGACCGGGACGTGGCGGAGAGATCCGCTGAACTCGTGGTCGAGGCCACCCACGCCGCGACGAAGAACGCGCGGGTGAGCCGCTGGCATCTCCGTCTCCCCGGGCCGGGCCTACCGATGCGCCGTGTGGATCTCTTTTGCGATACGCCCTATTTCCGCCGGGAATTCCGACTCTACGCCGTTCAAAAAACGGAACCCGCGGGGGAGCGCGCCGAACTCCTGCACCGCGGCTTTTGGCGCCGGGAAGCCGGCCCCGCAGTGGGCGGTCTTTCCATCGCATTCGACGGGAATCGGGCCGCGACCGCCCTCCTCCTCGAGGTCGAGGACGGCGACAATCCGCCCCTTGCCGGCCTACGGGGCGTGGCGATGATCCCCGTGTCGCGTCTTCATTTCAGGTAGGCCGATACCAACGAGGCCCTCCTTCTCTACGATGCTCTGCGGGCCTCGGCGCCGGAGTACGACCTCGATCTGGTGGCCCAGCGCCTCCTCGATTCCCAGCGCCTGGAGGCGAGCCTCGGGCCGCAGCGCGGCCCGCCCCCGGCTGCTTCCGGCGCGGGGGGGAGGGCGGCCGTCTGGGTCTGGATTTCCATGGGCCTCGTCGCCCTGGCGCTCCTCGCCTTGATCGCGCGCCTGCTGCCGGCGAAGAAGCTTTAGCCGCCCCTCATTGCTGGATCCAGGCCCACGCCTTCTCGATCGTATCGAAGGGGACGCGGAAGCGGCTCTTGCCCCCGTGGAGTTTATTGATGGTGGCCAGGTAGAGGTACTGGGCTCCCCGAACCCCCACGACGGCGCTCTTCTCCTGGTGCTTCATGGCGACCTCGGCCAATTGGGCCAGGCGCTTGGGGACGTCCTTGACCGCCTTGGTGCCGGTGAAGTTCGAGATGGCGTAGACCTTCTTGCGCTCGGGCAGGCGCTCGTAATAGGCCCGCGCCTGGGCGATGAGGTCGAGGCAACCCCGTTCGAGGAGCGCGTCGTCCTCGGGGAAATGGAGGTAATTGATGAGCACGTAGGTGCGGCCCCCGGCTTCCAGCACATGGAAGCCCTGGGACTCCCGGATGGAATCGATGGAAGCGGCGCTGTGCGCGGCGGGAACGTGCTCGAACGCTGCCGGTTCGGCCGCCTCGGTGACGGACTGCGGGGCCGGGGGCGGCGCCGCTTCGGCGGGGGGCGGCGTGATCGGAGGGGCCGTGGTCGGGGGCGCCTTCGCCTGGGGTACCTCATCGGGCGCAGCCGACTCGTCGACGGCGATCTCCAGGATGAGCAGGCCGCGGGTGGCCGTGAGTTCATCGATGCGCTTGAGGAGGTTGAGTTGGATGGCCTTCTGTTGTTCGCGGAGTTCGGCGAGGGCCCGCACGGTGAGTTCGAGGGATTCGGTGAGCAGGCTGATCTCTTGGATCTGCTCCAGGGACTGGCGCTGCATCCCCGCGAATCCCTCCACGTTGGTCTGGAGATCGAGGTTGACCTCGCCGATCTTCGTCGCCGTCGTGCCGAGGCCCTGGTGGAGGGTCTCCTCGATGAAGACCTTGACCTTCGGCAGGATGTCGGCGATGGCGTCCTTGAGTTTGCGGACCTCGATGGTGATGACCTTGAACCCGGCGCCCTTTTCCCCGGCCCGGGCGGCCTCGATGCTGATGTTGAAACTGAGGTTGTGGAGCGCCTTGAGCTTCTCGTCCATGAGAACGAAGAGGCGCCGCAATTCGGGGAGTTGCTTCGTGAGCCAACCCGTCATGGTGGTGATTTGGCCCAGTTTCTTGGAACTCGCCTGCAGGCGCTGGATGCCCTGCTTATAGCCGGCCTCCTGCTCCAGGAAGAGGTCTTTGAACGCGTTGAGGGATTTCATCACCCCGTCGAGGCTGTGGACCAGTTCGGCGTCGTTCTCGATCGTCGTTCCGATGGCGGCCACTTCCTTCTCCAGATCGGCGATGGTGAGGCCGATGGCCTCCGCGGCGATGCGGTTGCGCTGGAGGACTTTCGCGAGGGCGGCCTTTACCCCGAGGTTTTTGACCGCAGGTGCGGGCGGGGAGCTTGGTACGGCGAAGGCCGGAACGGAATCCAATCGTTACTCCTGGAAGTTCGATGGGCTGGGTTTCAAGGACGAGCGGATCGAAACAATTGGTCGAAGTTAATGCCGGACAAATCCCATCAATTATATCCCGAATAGTCCTTCGCGTGAAGCAAAATAAAACTTTAGTTGTATATAAGAACGCTCACGCTAGGGGGTTCGGGCAATAAGGATGGAAGTTTAGTTCCATCGGCCGCCTCTTGGTTATTCGGCCATGGGAGGGCCTTCTTCCATCGGACAATGCGCCATCGTGTCCGCATTCGCCCTTGCTGTCAGCCCCCAAGGCCACGCCTATCCCCATGCCGTGGAAAGCGAGGTGTCTCCGTGGATGGCGTCCCTCGCCCCGGTGTTTGAACGCGGGGTAGGGGAAGGGCTCCTGAGCCTCGCCTTATTGCCGAGCGAGACGCCCTTCGGCGCCCATTGGAGTTTCTGGCACGCCTTCGCTTCCAGGTTCCTCTCCGAACTCACCCGCCACCCCGAAGCCCAGCGGCCCGGCGCCGCCGCCTTCCTCCGCGCTTTTCCCGCGCCGAGCGAAGAAGAATGCCTGCGTCTCCTGATGGGGGCGCCGTTTTGCCGGGGGCAGGAATATCTTTCTCCGGCGACGCTCGGGGCCCTTTGGCGCAATTTGGGTGAAGCGCTCGCGGCCTGCCTCAGCGCGGAGGGGCTCGCCTTCGACGAATGGCTCGATCGCCACCATAGCGCCTGGGGCGCGGTGGGGAGGGTCTACTTCCATTTGGCCGAGAACAAACAAGACCCCGAGCGGCCCTTCGCGTTCCTCGCCACGTATACCGAGAAGGTACTCGAGAAACGCCCCAGGCACCTGCCCCTGGGCGAGGCGCTCGAGGCATACGCCGGGAACGACCGCCGCGCCGAACTCCTGCGGCTCCTCAAACCGGTGGAGCGCGCCGCGGCGGCGAGCCCGTGGGTGCGCAAGCTCGTTGATTCGGGGCAGATCTACCATCCGCTCCCGTTCGGGCCGGAGGAGGCGCATGCATTCCTCACGCAGATCCCGTGCATCGAGGCCGCCGGGGTGACGGTGAGGGTCCC
This sequence comes from Spirochaetota bacterium, assembly GCA_017302015.1. Lineage (GTDB taxonomy): Bacteria > Spirochaetota > UBA12135 > COTS27 > JAFLEE01 > JAFLEE01. The sequence continues at coordinate 77,221 of JAFLEE010000006.1, forward strand.
GGATTGGTGGCGGAGGCAGGCACCGCCGCGGCCCCAATTGGTCATCACCCTCGGCAAGCCCAAAAAGCGCTTCGGCCTCGATGAACTTCTTTCCTTCGACGCCGGGTTCGAGATCGACGGCGCGGGGCGCCTCGAGGAGACGGAACTCCGCGCCCTCCTCAAGGCGGGAACGGGTCTCGTCCGTTTGAAGGGACGCTGGGTGGAGGTGGACGGCATCCGCCTCCGGGAAGCCCTGGCCCAATTCGAGCGGGCCAAGGCGCTCGCCGCCGAAGGCGTGAGTTTCGCGGAGGGGATGCGGCTCTTGGCCGGCGTGCGCGGCCTCGGCCTAACGGACGGACCGGACGGGGCGGCGCACCCGCGGGTGGTGGCCGGGGAGGAACTGAAGAAGATCCTCGATGCGCTGCGCGAACCCGGGAACGGAGCCGACCGGGAACTCGAGGGGGCGCTCTCGAGCGAGATCCGGGGAACCCTGCGCCCCTACCAGGTCGCGGGGGTGAAATGGCTTTGGCTGCTCTCGCGCCTCGGGCTCGGCGGGTGCCTCGCCGACGATATGGGATTGGGCAAGACGCTCCAGGTGATCGCGCTCTTGGCGCTGAAGAAGCGCTTCTCGGCCCCGAAACAGCCGTCGCTGCTCATCGCCCCCGCCTCCCTCCTCGGCAACTGGACTTCCGAACTCGAGAAGTTCGCCCCCGGCCTGGTGGCGAGGGTCTGGCACCCCGCCTTCGGGAGCGCCGTGAAGGGGGAAGGCGGCCCCGCGCTCGAGGGGGTCGACCTCGTCATCACCACCTACGGCATGGCCATGCGCGGCGCGTGGGCCAAGGACCTACGCTGGGAGACGCTCATCCTCGACGAGGCCCAAGCCGTCAAGAACGTGGGGAGCAAGCAGACGAAGGCCGTGAAGGCCATCCCGGCGGCCCAACGCCTGGCGCTCACGGGCACGCCGGTGGAGAACCACCTCTCCGACCTGTGGTCGCTCTACGATTTCTGCGCCCCCGGGCTCTTGGGCGGGCTCGAGACGTTTCGGCGCCTCGTGAAGAGGCTGGGCGAAGGCGAGAACGCCGACCTCGCCCCGCTCCGGCGCCTCATCCAACCCTACCTCCTCCGGCGCCTCAAGACCGATAAGCGCATCATCGCCGATCTCCCCGACAAGACCGAGGTGAAGGCGTGGGCCGGGCTTTCCAAGGCCCAGGCCGTGCTCTACCGGCAGGTGGTGGAGGGCCTGGCGGCGGTCTTGGGCGGCGGCGTCCAGGGCATCGAGCGCCGCGGCCTCGTGCTCGCTTCCCTCCTGCGCCTCAAGCAGATCGTCAACCACCCCGCCCAATTCAAGGGCCACGGCGCCTGGGATCCGGCCCTCAGCGGGAAATTCGAGCGCCTGGGCGCCTTGGGCCGGGAGATCGTGGAGAAGCAGGAGAAGGTCCTCGTCTTCACCCAATTCGCCGAAATGGTGGAGCCACTCTCCGAGTACCTCGAAGGGGTGTGGGGCCGCAGCGGCCTCACGCTCCAGGGCCAGACGGCGATCGGGGAGCGGAAGAAGCGCGTGGCCGCGTTCCAGGAGGAACTCGGGCCGCCGTTCTTCGTCCTCTCCATCAAGGCCGGCGGCACGGGGCTCAACCTCACCGCCGCCAACCACGTCATCCATTTCGACCGCTGGTGGAACCCGGCGGTGGAGAATCAGGCCACCGACCGGGCCTTCCGCATCGGACAGAAGAAGAACGTGATGGTCCATAAGTTCGTGGTGCGCGGCACGTTGGAGGAGAAGATCGACGCCCTTATCGAATCGAAGAAGGCCCTGGCCGAGTCGGTGCTGGGCGGCGGGGGCGAACTCACGCTCACCGAAATGGGGAACGAAGAACTCCTGCGCCTCGTGGCCCTGGATGCGGACCAGCTCCTCACGGCCGGCGAGCCGGGCGGGGCGTCCTGATGGCCTGGCAGCGATGGCCCGCCTACGTTCCCGTGGCCGAGCGCCGCGCCCGGGCCGCCCGGGAACTCCGGGGGGCCAAGAAGCGCGGGGTCGCCCTCGCCCCCGTCGTCATCGAAGGGAAGTCGGTGGCGTCGACCTTCTGGGGCAAGGCGTGGTGCGAGAACCTGGAGCGCTACGCCGATTTCGCCAACCGCATCGAACGCGGGCTGCGCTACGTCCGCAACGGGAGCGTCATCGACCTGAAGATCGAAAGCGGCCGGGTGGAGGCCCAGGTGATGGGGAGCGAACTCTATGCGGTGGGGGTGGAGGTGGCGCCGCTCGCCGCGGAGGAATGGGGCGGGGTGAAGGAGGCTTGCGCCGGCGGCATTGCCACGCTCGTGGAACTCCTCGAGGGGAAACTCTCCGACGCCGTGATGAAGGTCGTGACCGAACCGGGCAAGGGCCTCTTCCCCCGGCCGAAGGAATTGCGCTTCTCGTGCTCCTGCCCCGATTCGGCGAAGATGTGCAAGCACGTGGCGGCCACGCTCTACGGTATCGGCGCCCGCTTCGACCGCGCCCCCGAACTCCTCTTCGCGCTGCGCGGGGTCGACGCCGGCGAACTCGTGGCGCAGGACGCGGGCCGCGCGGTGGCCAAACTCGCGAAGCGGGCCTCCGCGAGCCCGGCGCCGCGCATCAAGCACGACGATCTGGGGGCGCTCTTCGGGATCGACCTGAAGATGGGAGGGGGGAAGGCTGCCTTGGAGAAGAAAGCAGCGGGTTCGGGACGCGGGAATAAAAAGAAAGCCCGCGGTGATGGAAAAAGGAATGGGCCGGGGAACTCCTAGGTTCCTACGATTGTTTGATCGGCACCGTCAACGCGCTGGGCCGTCTCCGCGTTCCGGCGTTGTGCCGTGGCGTTTTTCCCCACCGGCCCAGTTTTCTGCATCCGCAAAGGACGGGGTTTTTATCGGGTCAAAGCTTACCGCCCCGCAGGCTCCCGCCTCAAAAACAACGCGTCCCAGGCAGGGACGGTGACGCGCTCGCCCACCGCCTCGCCACGATGGATATCGGGGTTCTGGCTGCCCTTGAGCCGTCGGAACCGGCCGCTGAGGGCCGCGGTCCACGGCGCCTTGGACATGTTGAGCAGCACCACGCCACCGGTGAACTCACGACGCCAGCGCTCACAGCTGCCGGGGAGCAGCTCGATATTCCTGAGCGCCGTCATGCCGACCTGCTCGGAGACGCTGAACCGGGGTGAGGGTTCGGTATTGGAATCGGCCCACAACTCGATAGCGTAGCTGCGCCAGGCCCCGTCGGCCAACACCGAGACCGGGCTGGTCTCCCGCCGCCGGGCGATGCCCAGCAGGCTGATGAGGCGCGGCACCTTTTCAAAATGCTGCCCGGCGCAGTCCCAGGCATCATCGCCGCGGGCCTCGAAACGCAGGGTGTAGTTGCGGCCGGAGACGATGGCGGGCGCCGCACCGACATTGCTCAGGCAGATCCCGAACCACCGGGACTTGGGAATGACGAGCGGCGGGACCCCTTTGACGCGCACGGCGTGGGACCCGGGCTCGGTGAGGGTTTCGGCCTGGAAGCCCGGCGCCACCTGCCACGCCCAACCCGCGCCGGCGAGCAGGTTGGTGGGGGTGAGGTCGCTCTCGTCCCGCACCAGGGGCGCCAGGGGACGGCCGAGCCAACGCCAGTCGTTGAGGTCCCCGCCATGGTATTCGTCCCAGGCATAAACGCCGGGGCGCTCGGCGGTATCCTCATTGATGGCATTGGCGGGGTCGAAGCGGGTGGCGGTGAGCAGCAAAAAGGGATGGGGCATGCCCAGCAGGCAGGCGCTGGCCAGGCCGATGCGGAATTGATAGTCCAGGGAGGCCCCGCCCTCGGCGCGCACGCCGCAGAAGGTGGTGGTGGCGGTCTTGGTGAAGCCGTAGCTCAGGGCCGGCTGCTGGGTGACATTCTCGACCCAGCGGCGCAGGTGCAGAAAGCACTCCGAGAACTGGTCGGGGTGGTTCTCGCCCGGGAAGGATTCTAATTGCACCCCGTTCACGTACTGCCAGCCCCGCTGGCCCCAGATGGGGTGGTTGCTGTCCATCTGGATGATCTTGTCCGGGCCCAGCAGCCCTCGCAGGGTTTTCAGGAAGGTCTGGCCGCCCAGGCCGAAGCTGTTCACCCCGTCGAGGTAGCCGTAGTCGGCCACGAGGTCATTATCGATGTCCATGGGCTGGTGCTCGGGGAAGCCCCAGGTCCAGCGGGCCACATCGAACTCGATGCCATCCACCCCCCACTCGGCCACCTTGGCGGCCATGAGCCGGGCATGCCACTCCGCCGCGTTCAGCCCCTCCCGTCCGCCCCGGGGGCAGTGGGCGCTGTAGTTGAGTTGCCACTGGTGGGACCAGAACATCATGTGCCCCGCGACGGCCGCCTGCCCCGCCTTGAAGCTGCGGGCCTTCGTGCCCCACTGGGCCCGCTTGAGGGTGAGCTGCTTGCCGGACAGGCCGGTGAGCACCACATGCTCGGCGGTGGACCAGTCGGGGCGCCCCGCGGCATCCCGCGAGTAGAGGATGAGCGCCAAGGGGAAATTGGCATTGGCCTTTTCCACGGACTTCTGGTTTTTGGCGAGGCGCTCGGGCTCGGCGACCTGGCAGGTCTTGTCCTGGGCCCCGAGGTCGGCGCTCAGCAGGGTCCCGGCCTTGTACAGGCAGTGCCCCGGCCAGACTGCGGTAAAAGATTCTTCATTGATGCCCCCCCAGGCATCCTGGCAGGTGATGATTTTTCCAGAATGACTGAAGTGGCCCAGCACGGCGGTGCGCAGCGCCGGGATGCTGGGGAAGCCGTGGATGAAGGCGAAATTGCTGGCCGCGTTCAGGGTTTTCTGCAGCTCGTCGCCCCGCAGCTGGGCGAAGGCCTTGAAGGTCATGGGCTGGGGGAAGGTCTGGGGGATGCGGGAGAGCAGGGCATTGCTCTCGGGCGCCGAGGCGGCCCCGAGCGGCATGGCCACCGCCCAGATCCACAAGGCCCAGGACCAGGCGAGGCGGCAGCATGGGGTGAGGGGGGTGGGGCGCATCAGATCTCCTCTCGGGGCGAACGCGCAATCGTCCGCCACCGGCATCCATGCCCGCATTGTCCAATGCTCGGCACGCGCCACCGCGCGCACGGCGGCCCGGGAAAAACATGAACTCAGCGAGTCCCAAGCTCGGTCGCCATCCTGGCGGGGATTTGCGGGTAGCAGCCCACCTGATCGGCCTCCCGTCCTTGGCCTTGGCGGCGGGACGGAAACGAATGGGTTTTTCTTTCCTGGTCCGGACCGTTTTGAAGTCACCGGGAGATGCGTCTCCGCGTTCGGGTCGAGGTGCTGTTCTGGGGCGAGGCCCCGGGCCGAGTGGATGGATGTCATCGACCTATTCCCTTCGTCCACTAGCAAGACGACGAGGTTCGGTTTGGCGGCGTTGCCACCGTCCACGGCGGAGTGTAGCGTATGGCTTGCCCTAGGCGTATTTATCTTTCTTATCCTCAGCGCGCCTTGAACAGGGCAAACGTGTCTAGTGATTGGAGAAGGCCGCCCCCTTTTTGGGGCGAAAACTTGGCCCCATCGCTGGCGACCAAATCCCAAGTTTCAACGCTCTCCAAGGGAACGTCTAAGGGGTCCATCGCCAGATTGAGGTTTAACACCAGCGCAAACGTGCCCTGGGTGGCGGTGCGGAAGACGCGGGAATAGACAGCGGGACCTCCCTTTGCCAGGAGGCTCGCACGGGGCGCCGATGCCAGGAAGGCCGTGATCTCTTGTTTCCATGCCTCGGGCTCCGAAGCATGGCGCACCACCGTGAGTTTTCCGGACCCGAAAGTCACCGCGACGCCGTTCGGGGCATCGCGTAGTTCTACGGGAAGATTCGGCGTGGGATAAGTGCCGGTCCATGGGTTCGGTGAAAGGTACAAAATCTGGCCGCCATCCCGGAGGTACTGCAAAAGCGCTGTGAGGAAGCCGCTATGGCCGTCGGGATCGACGGGGAACATGCCGTCGACAAGCACCAGACGGGGGCAGATGGTGCTCCAGCGCCCCGGCTGGAGGGAGGTGATCATGCGGAAATCGATGCCCTCGCTGTAGAGCCACTTGGCGATGGGGCTGAAGAAAGCCCGATTCGTCGTGAATATTTCATCCACCGCCTGATCGCTTAAAAGGAGCACGGGGTCGCTGGCCCGCTCGCGCATGAACCCATCGAAACTTTTGAAGGTCGCATAGGTTTCCTTCATGGCCTCCCCGGTGCTCTTCATTTTTCGATCGGCCGTGACCATGCCGTAAAAACACTCTTTTTCGGTTCCCGGGTCGTTATTGGCTTGCCCGTTCTTATACCACTCGTCGCAGAAAGCGAACGTAAAAATCCCGAAAATTTCGGGATGGAAGGCGCAGAGCCAGAGTCCTTGGCGCGTCAGGCGGCCGAACTCCTGCTCGGAGCGACCCAGCGTCGCGAATCCCGTTTCGGTGACCAGGGCCGGCCTGCTCGGGCCGATGAGGCGGGCCAGGCGGATGGCGTAGTCGCCCCAATCTTTTCCCCAGCTGAAATAAAGATTCTCGCCCTGAACTTCCTGGAACGAGAAATCGCCGTCTTCGCAGGCCAGATCCCAGCGAGAAAGAAGCCTCGCATAAGAAACCGGGGTGCGCGTATCGACGCTGCGGATGCCCTCGTAGCCCGCGCGCAGGAAACGCCCGAAGCTGGCGCGCAAAAACATGGCGTATTCATAGCCCAGGATCTTTGAGTCGACCCCTTTCCGGGGGAACCCCACGTCGCCGAAGGAGGTCCAGGATGCCCCCGTCGCCTGATTGAGACCCTCGATATTGTGGAAGCGCGCTTCGAGCCATGACCGGTACGCGCCCAGGGTGGTCGGATCGCAACAACCATAGTCCCAAACCTTGGGCTCCCTTTGGCCAATGGTGGTGTATTCATTCCCGAGCAGGTAGGCGAAGGGCGCTTGCCGCGTTTGATGCGCCGACGCCAGCGCGGCCCCGTCGGAATAAATCCTCGAGGTCGCCCGGGGGTCCGTCCATACCAGCGACTTTGAAATCTTCCCGCTAAGGTATTCGGATTTTGGCTGGGAGAGATTTTGAACCTGGGGAAGACCCGCGAGATTGAATTCATCGAGGTCCTTCATGAAATTGGGGTCCATTCCCTTCCAGGTTCGCAGGGCGTTCACGTTCATGTTGGTCACGAGACCCAGGTCGGCGATCTGCTGTTCCCGGGTGCGATTCCAACCCATGGTGGCGTGCCAGGGACTCCATCCCAATCCGCGGTAGAAACGACTCTGGCCACTTCGGTTCGTGAATCCGCGGAAGATCGCGAGCGGCTTGGGGTCAAAAGTCCCCACGTGCTCCTCGGAATCTGTAGGGACCGCGTAGCCCGATGGCGAAATGACGGCAAGGAGCGCCAACCCGCTCAGGAGAGGGAACCTCGCGCCGGCGCCCAGGGGGTTAAAACTCGTTGCTTTAGCGATGCTCATCATCGGCTTTTCTCCGGAGATCCGTTAGGGATCTTGATCGACGCGTTTCAAACGAGGCGAGGGCACTACCGAGACGCCCACCGCTTCAGCAGGTATTGGAAGACCGGGGAAAACTCGTAGGACCCATTGATCACACGCAGCCCCTCGGGCATATACGGGTTGAGGCCCCAGCACCAATAGACGCCGCCGAGGAAACCGGCGCCGCGAAAACCGTCGAGGAAGGCGTCGACGTCGTTTTGGAAGGGATACTCGCTCATGCGTCGTTTTTCGGTAAGCCCCACGCCGAACTCGCCCATGAGAAGCGGCAGCCCCCAGCCGGCGGCGACCGCCTTGAAAAGACTCAATTGTTGGCTCCCCCAATTGTTCCCCACGGGGGCGGCGTAGAGGTGGGGCGCGTAGATCAGGTTTCCAATGCCCTTCGGAACGATCTTGATCTCGTTCTCCGGGGTCCGGTCGCGTCCGCTTTTCAGCGGACCCGTGGGATACGACATGTCGAAGAACAGCGTTTTTCCGGTGCGGGCGCGGAGGCCCGCGGCGAGGAAAGTATGGAAGGCGCCTAATTTTTCAAACTGGGCGTAGTCGAGGATGTGGGGTTCATTGAGGATCTCATAGCCGAAGACCGTCGCCATGCCGTCCACCTGCTCGACGACCTTGAGTTGAAGATCGAGGATGAGTTGCCAGACGGTTTTCCCGTCCTGGGTGATGGCGTTGTTCCAGAGGTCCTCGTAGAAGGGCGACTGCGTTTCGTCCCGGGTGCCCTTGTTCGGGTACGCCTTCATCAGGCGGCTCGGGAAGCCTCCCCCGCGCGGTTTGAAATCCCAAAAACTCGTGGTCTCCCACTGGAAAAAGGTGAAAATAACGCGAACCTGGTGTTTTGCCGAGAGCGCGGCGATTTCCCTGAGGGCCGCCAGGAAGCGGGCGGGGTTTTTTTCGTAGCTTTCCCAGTAGTAGCCGACCCGCGCGGTGTTGATGCCGCTTTCGGCCATCAGGCGGAAGCTGCGGGGCAGCCAATCGGCCGGTTCATCGTCGATGCCTTTGCGATCCCCTTGCTCCCGGTCCAAAAGCGCGGCGCAGGAAAAATTAACCCCGCGCAATGACGCCACCGGGATGGGGTTGCTTTGGGCCAGCAACAGACCGGCGAGGACCAGGCCCAGGAAACCGATTTTAATGAGTTGGATAAACGTTTGGCTTTTCATGAACCCTCCCAAGGAATCCTCCTTTCACTTCTTGCGCTGGGCGAAAAGCCATTCCCACATGGCCGGTTCGTCGCAGGCTTTCGTCCAACTATCGTGCCCGGTGGCTGGAAACTCGGTGTATTTCACGGTGCCGCCCGCCTTCGAGACGGCGGCCGTGAGTTCGCGGGAATACCGGACCGGTACGTTCGGATCGTCTTCGCCGTGGAATGCCCAAACCGGCACCGCGACCATGTTCGAGGCCTCCGCCACGTCCCACGCGCCGCAAATCGGCACGGCCGCGGCGAACAGGTTGGGATGGCGGGCGATCGCTCCCCAGGTTCCCACCCCGCCCATGGACTGTCCGGTGATATAGATGCGCGTCGGGTCGATGGCTTCCTGTGCCATCAAGGCTTGCACGGCTTCTATGAGTATCGGGAGTTTCTCTGGGGGGTTCTCCGGGCGCCCAGGCCGTTTGAGGGAGGCCGTATGGGCCCAAACGGCCGGCGGGTCGCATTCACCCGCCAGGATGTAGACGGGGTACTGTTCGCGCATCGAAGCGCGCGAGAGGATCCGGCACGCGCGGGCTTCCCCGCTTCCCCTCCCGTGCATCGCGATGAGCAAGGGGTATTTCTCGCCCGCCTTGACGGCCAGGGGGGCCAACCAGCCGTATTTCATTTCGCCCCCACCGGGACTCCGATACGCCCGCGTTTCGAAGGAATAGGGGTAGTGCGTGCTGCGAAGCGTGATGGGTTTTTGTTGCGCCGCCCCATCGTCGGCATGGCTGAGGACCATCAGGGTGGCGATGAGCAATATGATTTCGAACATAAAAAGATACCAGTAATCATTTTGATTACTTAAATTATCCGTAAAAAAATCTGATAAGTCAATAAAAATGAGGTCAAATGAAGTATAATAGGTACCGGTATCTTCCCATGTTGCCCGAAAAACGCACTTTCACCGCCCTCTATCTGCACCTCGCCGAACTGCTTAAGGGCGAATTCCTGCGGGGCCGCTACACGTCCGATCGTCCGCTACCTTCCGAACGGGAACTCACTCTCAAGCACAAGGTCAGCCGGCGCACGGTGCGACACGCCATCGAACTTCTCAAAGCGGAAGGTCTGGTATCGAGTTCCGCTGGCAAGGGGAATTTCTTCCGCGCCGTTCCCGGTTCCAAGACTCCCGCTAAAGTGATCGGGATCATCCTTCACACGAATGCCGGAAACCCGTTCCAATTGCCTTTTTTCGGGCCGCTATTGGAAGCGTTCACGCTCGTCTGCGAACCCCTCGGCTACGCCACGCGATTCGCCTTCCTCGGTGGCCAGGATGCGGAACGAGGCACGGAGGCGATCTTGGCCGCCGCCGCCCGCAGAGAAATCGCCGGATTGATCCTCATCGCCACGCTTCCCGCCTCCATCCTTGAGAAGATCCAACAATCCGGGGTGCCGTGCGTCTCGGTACCCAATTTTCCTGGCATCCCGATCGGACCCGTGGTGTCCTTCGATGCCCTCGCTGGACAACGCGCGCTGACCGAATGGGTACTCCGAAAAGGCCATCGCCAATTGGGTTACATCCATGGGCGCCTGGAAACCTCGACGATGTCTGAAAAATTAGACGGGTTTCGCCTCGCGGCCGCGGCGGCGGGGGTGCTCTCGGAGGCGCGCATCTGCGGTCCGGCGGCTTGGGTCGAAGAGGGCGAAGCTTGCGCGGGGAAACTCCTCGATGGCGAAGATCGGCCCTCGGTGATCCTTTGCGCCAATGACCACGTCGCGTTGGGGGCCTACCGTGCGGCGAAAAAACGCGGCTTGCGCGTGCCCCGAGACCTGTCACTCACGGGGTTCGATGACGCGACGGATGCGGCCACCCAAGAACTTGACCTCTGCACCGTGGCCATCCCGCTGCGCGAGATCGGCATGGCGGCCGCCGAAAAACTAATGGCCCTTTCGGCTGGCGGTGGCAAACCCACCGTCACCAAATTGCTTTTCCCGGTCCAAATGGTGTTGCGCACCTCGGTCAGGGAACTCGCATGAATCTGGCGAGACGCGCGCCGACTTGGAGACGAGTTCGACTCCAAACGATTCCAGGAGGATGCTCTTGAACAAACAGGAAACGAGCGACCAGGGACCCGTAATAGTGTCTTTGGCCGGCGAATGGCAATTGCGCATGGATCCCAGTTCCATCGGGGCGCAGCGAAGCTGGTTCGGCGAAACGTTTTCGGGCGACCCCGCGTCGCTTCCCGGTACGGTCGACAGCAACCCGCGCCAGCCGCCCGCGCGATTCGGCGACCTCAAGGGGTTCGCGCAGGTCTATCCGTACCGGGGGGGCGTCTGGTACCAGCAGGAATTGGAGATTCCCGCCGCGTGGATCGGGAAGCATCTCACGCTCTTTCTCGAGCGCTGCCAATGGGAAACGGCCGTCTGGGTGGATGGCGTTTGCGCGGGTACGCGCAATAGCCTGGTGGCGCCCCATCTGTATGATTTGGGCGATGCCCTGCCCGCCGGGCGGCATCGGATCACGATCATGGTGGATAACGCCAATCGCCGCACGGGAACGGAAATCGGGCCCGATAATCTGGTCAAACACCTCGACCTGACCACCGAGGTCAAGGAGAGCGCCAAACTCAATTGCTGCGGCCACCAGGTTTGGCCGCACCCCTGGAACGGCATCCTCGGCCGGATCGAACTCCGGGTGAACGGGCCGCGATGGATCGGGGCGGTCGATGCGTATCCCGACCTCGCCGAAAATGCGGTGCGCCTCCGCGTCAAGGTCGCCAACCCGAGCGGGGTCCGGGGCGTCGTCACGCTCCGCGCCGAGTGCGCTCCATGCCGCGGGGCCGACGACGCGGAGCGCGTGAGAGCCGAATGGCCCATCACGCTCTCAGGGGGGGCGGAGCAGATCTTCGAAGAACGCTTGAGTTTCGCGGCCCCGGTGCGGCGATGGGACGAGTTCTCCCCGGAACTCTACGAAATGACCGTTCGTTTGGATGGCGAGGATTCCAGGCGCATACGATTCGGCATGCGGGAACTTAAGACCGAGGGGATCTGCCTCGTGCTCAACGGCCGTCCCCTTTCCCTCCGGGGCACCCTGGAGGATTTCATCTTTCCCCTCACCGGTCATCCGCCGATGGACATCGCCTCATGGAAAAAAGTATTGGCCACCGCCCAATCCTACGGGCTCAATTTCTTCCGCTTCCACACCTGCTGCCCCCCGGAGGCGGCGTTCGAGGCGGCCGATGAGATGGGCTTTTATTTCCAGGTCGAACTTCCGGGTACCTCGTGCCCCAGCAAGGATGAAGGCGACGCGGTGGAGCACTTCCTTTCCGCCGAACTCTCGCGGATCCTGGAACATTACGGGAACCATCCGTCGATGCTCACGGTCTCCATGGGAAACGAGCAGCTCGTCGCCCTCGGCCAACCGGCCTTCCTCGAAAGGCATCGGGAGGTGCTCGCCCGCAAGGTGCGAAGCGGCCGGACGCAGGATCCCCGCCACCTCTATACCTCCACCTCCCATCCGTGGGGGCCCGACCGTGTCGATGATTTCTTCGTCAGCGCTTGGCCGGTCGTGGGAAAGGAGCCCCTTTGCGGCATCCAATGGGGCGGCGGGCGCGTGATCGAATGCTCGCGCTTCAATACCCGCGCCCCCGAAACCTGCTTCGATTATGGGCCCGCCCTGCGGGGCCTGGACCGGCCCCTGATCACCCACGAAGTGGGCCAATGGGCCGTGTACCCCGACCTGCGCGAGATCAGCCGCTACCACGGCGCCCAGCGCGCGTTCAATTTTGAGATCATCCGCGAGCGCCTTCGGGAAAAGGGCCTTTTGGAATGGGCCGCCGATTTCACCCGGGCCTCGGGCATGCTCGCCCTGCTCCTTTATCGCGAAGAGATCGAATCGGCGCTGCGCACCCGGGAAGTCAGCGGGTTCATGCTCCTCGACCTCCATGATTACCCCGGGCAGGGTACCTCGACCGTGGGAATCCTAAGCGCACTGTGGGAATCCAAGGGCTTGACTACCCCCGCGGCATTCAGGGCCTTCTGCGGCCCGTCGGTTCTATTGGCCCGCCTGGCCAAGCGCGTATGGACCCGGGGCGAGCGTTTGGAGGCGAAGATCGAACTGTCGCATTACGGCAAAGGAACCCTCGCGGGAGCATGCAACTGGAGCCTCGTGGGCGATGACGGCGCCCAATACGCCCGGGGAAGCCTGCCCGACCGTGAGGTGCCCCCATCGGCCCTCACCGAACTGGGGGTGGTTTCCCTCGACTTGAAACCGGTGCCGACGCCGATGCGCGTCCGCCTCCGAGTCGAACTCCCCGGCATCCCGGCGAACGCGTGGGACCTGTGGGTGTATGGGAACGAGCCGGCCGCCCCGGTTCCCCAAGGCGTGACGCTCGCCACGGCTTGGGACGAAGGATTGAAGGCCACGCTACGAAGCGGAGGATGCGTCGTCCTCGTGGTCAGCGGTGATCATTTGAAGGAGCCCATCCCCGGCACCTTTACCCCGGTCTTCTGGAACGTCCAGATGAAGCACCTGCAGGTATCGAAAACCATGGGGCTCCTTTGCGACCCGGCGCACCCCGCGCTGGCCGAGTTTCCCACCGATTTCCATTCCAATTGGCAATGGTGGGACCCCGTGATGAAGGGGTGCGCCATGCGCGTTGACGGCCTTCCGCCTGCGCTGAGGCCCATCGTGCACGTGGTGGACTCGTTCACCGAGAATCGCCGACTCGCCATGATCTTCGAGGCGAGGGTGGGGGGAGGACGCCTACTCGTTTGCTCCACCGATATCCTCCACGACCTCGACCAGCGGCCCGTGGCGCGCCAATTGCGGATGAGCTTGCTCCACTACGCGGCTGGGCCCTTGTTCCAGCCGGATGTTCCGGTGACGGAAGGGGAACTCGACGCCCTTTTCTCCGCTTCCCGTTCTTCGTGAATGGTTCGATGGCAACGGCGCTTTTGATGCGAGTGTGGAGCGCATCAGGCTCTCTGCTTCATGGCAAGGCGATTTATTCCGGTGGCCTATCCAAAAGGGAAATAAGTTTTCGCCCCATAAAAGGGCCGCGGTGGTCGCGCCACCGACAAAGGTGGCCGGGGGAGGCCAAAGTCCAAGCGTTCACTGTTTAACAGGGGGGCAGGAGTTTTGGGGTTTGTTTGACAAGGCGGGGTTTGATTCCTATACTGAGTATACGTTACACGTTGAACATATGCCAAAAGTCGCAAAAACCAATATCAACACGATCGCCAAGATGGCGGGCGTTTCCACCACAACTGTGTCCAATTTCATCAATGGAACTGAAACCCTCCCCATTAGCGAAGAAAAGCGCGCGCGAATCATGCAATCGATGCGCCGGCTCAAATACCGCCCCAGTTTCGCCAGCAGCCAGCTCCGCCGCCGTACGCTCCTCCCCGGTAAGGTGGTTTTCTTTTTCGGAAGCCATCCGCAACAGAACCCCTTCCGCACGGTGCGAAATCCCATGCTCGGCGAACTCATCGTAGTCCTCGAACAGAAGGTCCGGGAGCAGCTCCGTCTTGCGCTCGTGGTTCGGCACGTCGGGGATGAAGATCTCCAAGCCGACTGGAACGAAACGCTTTCCGACGCCGAAGGCGTCATCTGCTACGGTCAACTCGACCGCGCCCTCCACGACAGTTGCCTGCGCCGAAATCTGCCCCTCGCCCTGATTTCGGACAACCCGCAGATCGCGACCCGGGGTCTCTCCGAGTTGCCTTCCGTCGATTGCGTCTTCTTCGACGCGGCCAGCCATCTTCAAATTCTCTTCGACCATCTCCGCGGCCTAGGGGCGAAGCGTTTCGTCTTCGTGAGTTCGTGGAACATCGAACGGAACCATCCGAAGGGTTTTGCCCTCGAGGCCGAGGCCAAGGTGCGGCGCTTCCGTGAACTGATGGACGCCCATCGGGACATCGGCGGCGAACTCCTCTTCCCGCCCATGCCCGAAAATGGGGACCCCCTCTTCGAGGCCCGCAATGCCTTCGATTTCCTCGGCCGCCACCAGGCCGCCCTCCGCGCAGCGGACGCGTTCATCGGACATAATGATTTCGTGGCCCAGGGGATCATCGCGGCGTTGCGCGCCGAAGGGCGAACGCCGGGCCCCGGAGCCCTCGTCTGCGGCGAGGGCGATTACCCCGAGTGCCGCCATTCAATTCCGGCTATGACCACCGCGACCTATGACCAGGAATTTCTTTCGAACAGCGTGTGCGAGGTTCTTTCGCGCCGCATCAAGGATAATCGGCCCCGTGACGAACGGATCCTCATTCCAAGCAGGCTCATTCAACGAGAGACGACGGGGAGCGTCTTGGCGTGAAATCGCTGAACGACCCTCCCCATCCCCCCTCTCGCCGCGCACGAACCATTAACGAGGAAGCCCCATGAAATCAGAAACGCGCGTCCTGTCCCTCCTCCTGGTGATCGCGGGGGCCCTGGCGGCCCAGAACGATCCCGCTGGAGAGCCGCGCATCGGAGAGAAGGCCTATGAGATCGATTTTAGGCAAAGTTTCTCGGGCTGGGTCGCGAAACCGCCGTCTTCTTCGCGTCAGATCTCGGGGGATCAGGGTGGCCTCGAAATCAGCGCCCGAGGCGGCGGCGGCTCGGGGGAGGCGGGGGCCCGCGACGTCCTCGGGGTGGTCGACCGCTCCCAAGCCGCTTCCTTCCTCGTCAGCATCGGCCTGGGGCGCGCCCTTTCAAAATATCGGGGGTGCCTACTCGAGGTCGTGGTGAGGGTGCGCGCCGATCAAATACTGACCCCCGCGAAACCGTGGGAGGGGTTGCGCATCGTCATGAACTACGCCACCTCCACGACGCCGTTCAACCATTGCGCCTTTGGAAACTGGGGGACCTTCCCCGTGAAAGATATTCGCTACCGCACCCGCATCCCCGCCGACGCCAAAGACATCAGCATGGATCTCGGCCTCCTCGCCCCGGCCGGTTCCGCCGTTTTTGAAAGCGTGGCGTTGACCGTCGTCGACCTACCGCTCGCCCAAAAAACGCCGCCGGTCGGCCCCGCGTACAAGGGGCACCCGTTCGAGCGTCTTCGAGGCTTCGTCACGGGGATCGCCGACGCCGGCGACGAGAAGGGCCAAAAAGCGATCGGCGAGATCGGGGACGAATGGAAAGCGAACATGTTCAAGCTTTGGTTCCGTGCCAAGGGCGACCCCGCCCAGGTTGATCGCGATCTCGCGGCATGGCTCCCGGGCGTCGACCGGGGCCTCGCCTTCGCCAAATCCAAGGGCCTCTATGTGGTGCTCCATCTCGGGGCCTTTGAATGGGGCGTGCGCGAGCATGGCGACAATAGCCGCATCTATGAGGATCCCGCCTACGCGCAGAAGGTGGTGGATATCTGGAAGTTGATCGCGGCGCGCTACAAGGGCAATACGACGATCTACGCCTTTGAACTCCTCAATGAATCCTGCCTGCGCATGCCGCCGGCGCCCGGCTGCCCGGACTATGAAACGCTCATGGAGCGCGCGGCACTGGCGGTGAACGCCATCGACCCCGCCCGGACCGTCCTGGTTCAACCCGAGGAGTGGTGGGGCATACGCTCTTTCGAGCGCTTACGGCCCATTCGCGCGCCCAATGTGGTCTACGCCCCCCACGTCTACCATCCGTTCTCGGTTACCCACAGCGGCGTCGGCGCCTGGTACGCCCAATACCGCGCGAAGACGAAGAACGTGACATGGGAGCCCAAGGCCTATCCCGGCCTCGTCGACGGGATCCTGTGGGATAAAGATGCGGTGCGACGCGAGCTCCAACCGGCGCGCGATTTTCAGATCGCTTACAACGTTCACATGAACGTCTCAGAGTTCAGTTGCGTCAGGTGGGCCCCCGGGGAGAGCCGGGTGCGACTCTTGCGCGATATGATCGATCTTTTCGAGGAGTACGGCTGGGATTGGATGTACCACGGCTACCCCGAGTTTAACGGATGGATGCCGCAGCTCGGTTCCGACCCCTTCGATGAACGCCGACCCCTGACGCCAACGGCCACAGAAGAACTCCTTAAAGGCTGGTTCTCCAAGAACCAGTGGTTGCCTCACTCGGCCCAGCCGGTCGTGCTGGCGATCCCCGAACCGGCGGGTTCAAATATCCTCCCGAATGGAGGCATCGAGCGGGGAACCGAAGGGTGGCTTGCCCACTCCGATTTCAGCAAAGGCATCGCGTTCCAAGTGAAGGCGAGCAATGCCCACCAAGGGAGCGCCTGCCTTCGAATCACCAAGGCGGCGGGAACCAAATATGGCGGGGTCCTCGCCCAAGCGCCCCTTGAAAATGGGAAGACCTATCGCCTCACGTGTTGGATGCGCATGGAGGAAGGCAGCGAGAGCGACCTCCACTTCACGGTGCAATACCCCTTCGGGCCCTCCGGGCGCTTGAAGCAAATCGGGGTGGCCTTTTCCCCGGCCAAGATTTTCACGAAAGAGGGCTGGACGCGCCTGACGGGGCGCTTCACCCTCCGGGAAAGCGAGCCCCTCAAACGTCACCCCCACGCGGGGATCATGCTCCCCACGTTCACTTCGGAAACCGGGGCCACCTATGACCTCGACGACTTGGAACTATGCGAGGTGGCCACGCCCTGAGGAAGCGTCCCTCCGAGGGGCGTTCACCCGACGCCCAGCGCCTTGCGCACCCACCCCGCGTTCGCCGCGATCTCGTTGCGATCGCGCTGGAAGACCCCCACCACCACCGCGTCGGTGGACTTGATCTGGGAATAGGCCTCTTTGAACGCGGCTTCCACCTGGGAAACGCTGCCGGCGCGCCGGGTGGCCCCGAGGATCTTGAAGGCCAGGCACGGCTTGGCGGTGCGCTGGATGGCGCGGTACATCAGGGGGATATCCTCATCGAAGAAAGGCTCGTCGGTATTGGCCTTGCCGGTGATGGCGCTCGACACGCGCTCGGCGCGGGAGAGGTTATAGACCGAGAGCATGTAGAAGTCGACGTCCCACCCCTGGGCCTCGCAGGCCTCGACCACCTGGGGCATGTGGGTGCCCAGGCCCACGGGCACGCCCGCGTCGCGCATCAGCTTGAAGCGGTCCTTGAGTTCATCGATCTTGCCGGCCTTGAAGAGGCCGTCGGTGACGCTTCCGTGGTGGTAGATGGCGATGTTCCTCTTGAATTGCCGGATCTGGCGGAGATTCCCCTGGAAAGAGACGAACTCGGGGCCCGTCTGGGCGAGCCATTGGAGCGTTCCGCCCTCGTTCCAATGCTCGCGCAAGATGCGCATGATGTGCATGTCGGCCCGGAGTTGCACGGTGTTCACACCCTGGCGCTCGCATTCGCGGAGGGCGGCCTTGATGTTCGCGGTCGTGTAATAGTCGCGCATGGCCTCGTCGAGTTCGGGGCTCACGTGGGAGTTCCCCGAAAAGGGGTTGCCGCCGATGATGAGGCGGCTGACTTCGGCCTGGCCGAGGCGGATGGTGGGAAGGGTGGGCATCGGGAACTCCTGGGGAAGCGGGGTCAGGGCCTGTTGCCGAGGCCATCGGCGGTGCCTGGTGGAACTCTTTCGGCCTCGGGGAGTCTACCGGATCGCTTCGGAAAGCGCAAGGAATCGCCTGAAGGAGGATGGGCGGTTCCTCCACGGCGATGCGGAAACGGGGGTGTTTGCGGGGGTTCCGAGCGCGTGAAATTCCCGGAAAGTCCGTGTACAATCACGCTCGGGGCGCCCGTTCCTTGCCCGCCCCGCTTCCCCGATCCCCACGGAGCCTCCATGAGCACGATCCTCAATTCCCTCCCCCTCGGGGAGAAGGTCGGCATCGCCTTCTCGGGCGGCCTCGACACCAGCGCCGCCATCTACTGGATGCGCCAGAAGGGCGCCGTGCCCTATTGCTACACGGCCAATCTCGGCCAGCCCGACGAGAAGGACTACGACGCCATCCCCAAGCGGGCCCTGGAATGCGGGGCGGAAAAGGCGCGCCTCATCGATTGCCGCGCGGCCCTGGTGCGCGAGGGCCTCGCCGCCCTGCAATGCGGGGCATTCCATATCACGACCGCCGGGCTGCCCTATTTCAACACCACCCCCATCGGCCGCGCGGTCACGGGAACGATCCTCGTGGGCGCCATGAAAGAAGACCAGGTCCACATCTGGGGCGACGGGAGCACCTATAAGGGCAACGACATCGAGCGCTTCTACCGCTACGGGCTCATGGTGAACCCCGGCCTGCGCATCTACAAACCCTGGCTCGACCAGGCCTTCATCGACGAACTCGGCGGCCGCAAGGAGATGTCGGCGCTCCTCACCCGGGCCGGCCTGGGCTACAAGATGAGCCAGGAGAAGGCCTACTCCACCGACTCCAATATCTGGGGCGCGACGCACGAGGCGAAGGATCTCGAGTTCCTCGCCAACGGCATGAAGATCGTCGAGCCCATCATGGGCGCGGCGTTCTGGCGGCCGGAGACGGCCATCAAGGCCGAGGCGGTGGCGGTGAGGTTCCATGAGGGCCTCCCCGTGGCGCTCAACGGTAAGACCTTCGACGATCCCGTGGCCCTCGTGCTCGAGGCCAACGCCATCGGGGGGCGCCACGGCCTGGGCATGTCCGACCAGATCGAGAACCGCATCATCGAGGCCAAGAGCCGCGGCATCTACGAGGCCCCGGGCATGGCGCTCTTCTACATCGCCTACGAGCGCCTCGTCACCGGCATCCACAACGAGGGCACCCTCGAGCAGTACCGCGACCTCGGCCGCCGCCTCGGGCGGCTCCTCTACGAGGGCCGCTGGTTCGACCCCCAGTCGATGATGCTGCGCGAGACGCTCCAGCGCTGGGTCGCCAAGGCCGTCACCGGAGAGGTCACCCTCGAACTCCGCCGGGGCAACGATTACAGCATCCTCAATACCGAGAGCCCCAACCTCACCTACGCCCCCGAGCGCCTCTCCATGGAGAAGGTCGAGGGCGCCTTTACGCCCCAGGACCGCATCGGCCAACTCACGATGCGGAACCTCGACATCACCGATAGCCGAGAGAAACTCTTCGTCTACGCCAAGGCGGGCATGCTGGCCCCCTCGACCTTCGAGGGCCTGCGGCTCTTGGACGAAAAACCGGGGAAGGAAAAGAAGTAGGGCGATGGGCGTTCGGATCCGCTCGACGTGAAAAAGTCGATCCCCCTTCTCCTCGCTTCCCTTGGCGCCCTGTCGCTCTGGTGAGCCGCTCCTAGCGCCCCCGGAGCAGTTGGGCCCCCGCCGGGCTCGCGAGGATCTTGCGGATTTCTGAAAGCGCGGGGGCCAGGGCCGATGCGGCCTGGGCGGGGTCGTCCACGGCCACGTCGCCCTTCCAGAAGACCCGGCCCTTCTTGGTCTCGAAGGCCTGGACCTCGAGGGTGAGTTTCCCCCCACCGAGTTCGTAGACCTTGATGAACACGAAGAGGGAGACTTTGCGGATGTAGAGGGCCGTGAGCGCGTCGGCGAAACGCTGGTTTTCGGAGAGTTCTTCCTTCAGTTCGCCCTCCGGCAGGTAGACGAGCCCGGCCATTGGGTCGGCGAGGGCGGCGAAGGCCCCGCTGATGGATTGGCGAAGGGCGTCGCCGCCCTTGGCAAAGCGGCAAAAACTGGTGAAGGCGACGTTGGCGCCGGGGCGATTGGCGCGCGGACTCTCTCCCGCCTCGAAGGGCCTCGCCTGGTGTTCCAGCACGAGGGCGGAAACGGTGAGGGTGCGCTTCAGGTGGAAGGGGCTCCAACTCGTCTTGAGGTCGACGATGACGTTCACCGCGGAGCGCTTGCTGTCGGGGAGCCCGGCCCGGCGGGAGAGGTCGCTCCACGCCTGGTCGGCGAGGGCCTGCCGGTCGGGCCCGAAGAGCCTCAGGCCGTAGAGCGCCTCGGCCTGACCGCTGAAGCGGCCCACCACCTTGAAATTGCCGCGGTCGAGGACGACCTGGTCGCGGGCCGCCGAGGGCACCACGCCCCGCCACGAGGAGCAGGCGGCCAACGCCAAAAATAGGGGGAGGGAGAGCGCGCGGCGCATGGGAACTCGGGAGGGCCCGCCTCGATGGGCCGCCGCTAGTCCGTGAACTCGACCACCATGCCCGAGACGTACACGGTCAGCTTGTAGTGGAAGGGGCTCCAGGTCAGCTTCCGATCGACGGTGACGTTGATGATGGCCCGGGCCTTGTCGGTGAGTTCCGCCCGGTCTTCCATGGCCTTCCAAGCCTGGGTCACGAGGTCTTGCTGCGGGGGTCCGAAGAGCCCGAAGACGTAGGTGGCGCTGTACTCCCCGGTGACCCGATTGATGACCTTGTAATTGCGCTTGGCGAGTTGGACCTGGGTCAGGGTGGAGTTCACCACCACCGAGCGCCAAGAGGAGCAGGAGACGAGGGAACCCGCCAGGAAGGCCACGAGCAGGGCCCAAACCGCGACGCGCATCGATTTCTTCATGGGCTCTCCTGCCGGACTTTATTTTACGGTCGACCGCCGAGGCGCGGGGGGGATCCCCCCTCGCTCTGTCCACGTCCCGCGAACGACGAACGCGACCTTTAATTATACGCCGTATTTTAGCGGCCGGGCGCCTTGCGGCGCGGGTTTGACGGGGGAATCCCGGACCGCGCGGGGCGAACTTTTTTTCACCATCGCGGGGAAGTGCCGGGGCAAATCGCGCAGTGGTGGGGTGGACAGGCGGGCCGGCGCCTGCCATACTAGGCGCTGGCATGAATTCCCCCAATCTCCTTTTCGTCTTCGCCGACCAGCACCGGGCCTGCGACCTGGGCTGCTACGGGAACCCCGAGGTGGCGACCCCCCACCTGGATGCCTTGGCGAGCGCAGGCCTTCGCTTCACCCATTGCACCTCCAATTCGCCGCTTTGCGTGCCGGCGCGGGGGTCGCTGCTCACCGGGCAATTCCCCTGGAACCATCGGGCGCTCACCAACGATCTTCCCGTCCGCCCCGACGCGCCGAGCATCGCCCGGGTGATGCAAGCCTCGGGTCGCCGTACGGGCTATATCGGCAAATGGCACCTCGGGGGGATCCCCCGGGACCGGTTCATCCCCGAAGGGGAGCGCCTCGGGTTCGGGGCGTGGAAGGCCTATAATTGCAATCACCATTATTCGAAGGGCTTCTATTACGATGAGGCTAACCACCGCCATGGGATGGAAAACCACGCCGCCATCGCGGAGACCGACCTCGCCCTCGACTTCATCCGGCAACATCGCGGCGTCCCCTGGTCCCTCCACCTCTCCTGGGAGCCGCCCCACGATCCCTACCAAGACGTGCCGGCCCAATATCGCCGCCGCTACCATGGTGCGGATCTAACGCTTCGGCCCAATGTCATCCTCCCGGCGCGCCTCAGCGAAGACCGGGTGGTGGACGAGGGGACGCTCCGGGAAAATCTCGCCGGCTATTATTCCCTCATCACCCTCCTCGACGACCAATTCGGCCGCCTGCTCTCCGCCCTGGAGGAGACCGGCCAGAGGGAGAACACGCTCATCGTCTACACCTCCGATCATGGCGATCTCCACGCGAGCCACGGCTACCTCAATAAGCAGATGCCCCACGCGGAATCGGTGGGGGTTCCCCTCCTCATCGCCGGGCCCGGGGTGCGCCGAGGCGTGTGCGAAGAGACGATCGGCCTCGTCGATCTCCCGGTGACCCTCGCCGCGGGTTTGGGCGCGCGGTGGGAGGATCCTTCGGATGGCCAGGATCTTTCGAGCCTATTGACCGATCCGAAGGCCGCAGGACCCGAAGGGGTCCTCATCTTCGATCTGGTGCCCGTCCACCAATCGGCGGCCCGCGGCGCCCCGGAATGGCTCGGCGTGAAGACGAAGGAAGCGACCTGGGCCATGGGCCCCGACGGGAAGGACTGGATTCATTACGACGATGCGAAGGATCCGTTCCAGAGGTTGAACCTCGCGGGGGCGTCCCAAGGCGCGCCGGATCGGGCGGCGCTACGGTCTTTGACCGAACGCCTCCTCGCCCGCCATCGCTACCGATTCCGGCCTTGGGCGCAGATGCTCAAGGAAGACAAGTTCCTCGGGGAATGGAACCGGAGCCAGGCCCATTTCCATTTGCCCCTCCTCGATTGAGGCGGGCCCCCGTGCGGGGAGCCTTTGATCGTGGGGATGTTCCCCGTGAAGGGGTCTGAAATGGAGGGGACGACTCTCGTTTGGCGGCATGCCCGCCCGGCGATGACGGGGTTCCCGCGTGCGGGGGGCGCCTCGTCGTGCCGCGGGCGCAGGCGCCTTCGGCCTGCGTTCGCTTGACACGCCCCGTTCCCCGGCGCATAATGGGAGGGCTAACGTTAGCCCCATGCCCCTCCCCAAGTCCGCCGTCACCGTGAAGGATATCGCCCGCCACGTGGGGATCCACTACACCACCGTGGCCCATGTGCTGCGCGATCCCCAGTCCCCCAAGGCTTCGGCGAGCACCCGGGCGGCGGTCCTCAAGGCCGCGAAGCGCCTGGGCTATCGGGGCAATATCCTCGCCTCGAGCTTGCGCCGCGGCCTCTCGGGTCTGGCGGTGGTGCTCTGCGTGCCGGAGCGGGAGTTCCTCTATTATCCCTACTATCAAGAGGTGCTCGCGGGCCTGCAGGAAGCCCTCACCCGGGAGGGCCGGGCGCTGGCCGTCTTCGGGGCCACCCCCGAGACCCAGGGCCGTCTGGGACGCCTCATCGATGCTTCCCTTTATTCCGGCCTGCTCGCCGTCGGGCCCGAGCCCTGCCCCGAACTGGAGAAGGTCGCCGAGCGGGTGCCGACGCTCCAACTCAATTACCGCACGCCCTCGAAGCACCGTTCCTGGCTACTGCGGGATGAGGAGCAGGCGGCCCGACTTTCCCTGGGGCAACTCGCCTCCCGCGGGTGCCGGCGCTTGCGCGCGCTCTTCCTCTACCGCCATCCCGCCCAGGCCGCGCGCCAGGAGATCTATCAGAGGGTCGCGAAGGAATTTCCCGGCATGTCCCTCGAGTTCGTGTTCCTCTCCGAGACGCCGCGCATCCTCTATAGCCAGGCCATGGTGCGCGAACTCGAGGCGTCCTTCCGGCCGGAGCGGGCGAAGGCCCTCGCCCGCGGGTGCGAGGCCATCCTCTGCCTCTCGACCTACGGCGAGCTCGTCTACCGGCAACTCCTCGCCGCGGGCATCGACATCCCCGGCAAACTCGGGTTCCTGATGGACGGCCTCACCTACGTCGAGCGCATCTATTATCCCGAGGTGAGCCGGGTGGGCGTCGCGACGGAGACCATCATCGCCGCCATCCTGGGCCATTTCAAGAAGCCCGCCGAGGGGAAGGCGCTGACCCTCCCCTCCCATTTCCTGGAGGGGAAGACCCTGCCGGGACCCCGCCCTTGACCCCTTCGCCACGGAACCACGCCGCATAAAACTCTAGGAGAATCCCATGAACCCACGCCGGATGTTCCCCTTCGCTCCCGTCCTCCTCGCGCTGCTGCTCCCGATGGCCGCGGCCGAGTTCACGGTGGCCCCCGACGGCGATGACCGGGCCCCGGGCACGCGGGAGAAGCCCTTCGCCACGCTTTCCCGCGCCCGCGAGGCGATCCGGGAATGGCGGGCCGGGGCGGCCCCGAAGGAAGCGGTGCAGGTGCGCCTGCGGCAGGGAACCTATTTCCTCCCCGAGACTTTCCTCCTCGAACCCCGGGATTCGGGCACCGCCCAATTTCCCGTCACCTACGCTTCCGCGCCCGGGGAGAAGGCCGTCCTAAGCGGCGGGCGCCCCATCGAGGGGCTGCAAGAGGGGAAACTCCCCGGCGGCGCGCGGGTGTGGACGGCCCAACTCCCCTCGGTCAAGAGCGGCGCGTGGTATTTCCGCCAGCTCTTCGCCACCCCGACGGGAGCGCCCGCCTATGCGCGCCGCTACCGGCCCCATCTCGGGATGAAGCGGGTGGATGGGCTGACCTATTCGCCCCGCCGCAAGGCGGCCTCCCATCGGGCGGCCCAGATCGATTTCATGTACGCCCCCGGCGATTTCAAGCCCTGGGAGAACCTCGCGGATGTGGAGGTGGTCGTGCTCCACGTCTGGAGTTCGTCGCGCCTATTGATCCAGGGGCTGGATCCCGAACACCATATCGTGACCTTCACGGGCATGCCGACCTTCGCGGTGGACCAGGGCGGCCTGCAGCCCTATTACATCGAGAACGTGAAGGAGGCCCTGGCGAGTCCCGGCGAATGGTACCTGGATCGAAAGAGCGGCGAACTGCGCTACCTGCCGCTGGCCGGGGAGTCCCTGGGGAACACGCGCCTCGTCGCCCCCGCCCTCGCGCGGGTGGTGGCGGTTCAGGGCGATTGGGCGAAGGGCGACCCCGTGCACCACGTGGTGTTCAGCAATCTCGGCTTCTCCCACAACGAGACGCCCCTCCCCAAGGAGGGCTACGGCGGCTCCCAGGGCCAGCCCGACCTCGGGGCGGCGGTCGAACTCGTCGGGGCGGATTCGGTGGCCCTGGTGGGATGCACGATTGCCCATGTCGGCAGTTACGGCGTGGCGATCGGGCGCGGGTGCCACGGCGACCGCGTCGTCGGTTGCCGCCTCGCGGACCTCGCCGGGGGCGGGGTGAAGGTGGGCGATCCCGCCCTCAACGCCTCCTCGAAAGACCCCGAGGTGCCCGCCGACAACCGGGTCGAGAATTGTTCGATCGTCGACGGCGGGCTCATGTATTTTTCCGCCAACGCCATCTGGGGGGGGATCGTGCGGGGGCTGCAATTGCGGCACAACGAGATCGAGAACTTCGCCTACGCGGGCATCGCGGTGGGCTGGAGCTGGAATGATACGCCCACGGCCTGCGCGTCGAACCTCATCGAGGCCAACGTCATCCGCCGCGTGTGCACGCTCCTCGCCGACGGCGCGAGCATCTACACCCTCGGGCGGCAGCCGGGCACGGTGATCCGCGGGAACGTCGTGATGGACAACCCCAAGAGCATCTACACGAAGGAGCATTGGCAACTCGGCCTCTACCTCGACGAGGGGTCCTCCGAGATGCTGGTGGAGGACAACCTCGTCGCCCGCGTCGGCACCCACGGCTTCAATTTGAACGGGGGCGCCCAGAACCTCATCCGCAATAATATCCTCGGCCCGGTCTACGGGAACCACGGGCCCTTCATCCGCAGCTACAAGAAGCCGTTCACGAAGGGGAACGTCTTCGAGCGCAACCTCATCTGGTGCGATAGCCCCAATCTGGCGGACGCCGCCTGGGCCCCGGGCGAGTTCCTCTGCCGCTCGAACCTCTATTGGCATCGCCAGGGCTCCAATTTCGCCTGGTTCGGGAAGCGCTTCGAGGAGTGGCAGGGGATGGGCCAGGATGAGGGCTCGTTGCTGGCCGATCCCCTCTTCAAGGATCCCGCGAACGACGATTACACGCTGAAGCCGGGGTCCCCGGCCTCGCGCGTGGGGTTCCGGCCCTTCGATTTCTCCAAGGCCGGCCTCGAAGCGGCGTGGAAGGGGATCCGCGCCCCGGCGTCGGCCTCCCCGGCGCCCGTGTTCTCCATGAAACTGCCGACTGTCGATTCGCGCCCGCCGGATTTCTCCTTCGATTTCGAGAATATCCCCCTGGGGGTGACGCCCCGCGGCTTCGGGGCCAATGGCTTCAGCCCAGAGGCGAATTTCCAGGTGAGCGAGGAGTGCGCCTACCGCGGCAAGCGCTCTCTCAAGGTCACCGACGCGAAATCCGCCGCGAAATCATTCTATCCCTACCTCACCTTCCTCGCCGCCAAGCCACTCCACACGGGCAAGGTGGCCCTCTCCGCGGCGATCCGCCTCAAGCCCGAGGCGCCCATCATGCTCGATTTGAGTTTCCGGGACTACACGAAGGTGGGGAACGCCACCAAGGAGTTCACCGGAGGCCCCTCGGTCCAATTCCAGCCAGACGGCCGGGTGACCATGGGCGGCGAGGAACTCGCCCAGGTGCCCCTCGGGAAATGGGCCCTCCTCTCCGTGGAGTTCGATTTCGGGGGCCGGGCGGCGAAGGTCTCGGTCAAGGGGGATGGCGTGGCGGCGAAGGAGAAGGCCCTCGAACTCTCGAAGGAGTTCACCGCTTTCAGCTGGTTCGGCTTCATCGCCGGGGATTCGGCGGACGGCAACGCCTACATCGACGATCTCAAGATGGTCTACACGCCGTAAGGAAGGCACGCCATGCCCTACCTGTTCCTCATCCGCCATGGCGCTTCGTTCATGCCCCATCCCGCCCTCGTTGGGGAGATCCTGGCGTGGAACGAAGCGATGGCGAAAAAGGGGATTCTCCTCGATGGAAATCCCTTGCGCCCCGCGGGGGAAGCGGTGACCCTCCGGGTGCGACGCGGCCGATCGATGACGGCGCCGGGGCATTTTTCGGCGGAGGAGGAGCAGGTCTCCGCCTACGTGCTGGTGGATCGCCCCGATTTGAAGGGGGCGATCGCCTTGGCCGCGACCCATCCGATGGCGAAGGCGGCGACGATCGAAGTGCGCGAGGTCTGGGGAGCATTGCCGGCCCTCATGGGATCGCCTCGGCCGAAGCGGCGGCCCCGAAGGTCTCCGCCCCGTTCCCCGGGGCCGCGGTCCCGCAGGAGCGCACCGGGCCATCCCTGAAAAGTTAGAAGAGAGGATCCCGGGTCCGCGCGCCGATCCTCGTTGATGGACGGGCGAGATACTTTTGGGCCGGGGGTTCGCGCGTGCGGATCGGAAAATTGGGGATAAGTCTCACATCTTCCTAGATCCCTTCGTGCTGGGTATAGACCGGCGCTTCTTCGCCGAAATGCACCGCTTGGAAACGCTTGGGCGAGAGCCCGAAATGCCGGGTGAACATGCGGGTGAATTGGCCGGGATCCTCCACCCCCACCATGCGGGCGACTTCGCCCACGCGGAAATGTTGACCGAGGAGCATGGCGGCTTGGGAGAGGCGCTGTTCCCGAACCACCGAGTGGACCGTGCGGCCCAGGGCCTTTCGCATGCGAAGGCTTAGGTTCCGCTCGGACATGCCCGCCACGGATGCGAGTTCCCGCAAGGGAAGGGGTTGCGCCAAGTTGCGGCGGATATGGGAGAGGACGCGCTCCACCGCGCCGTCTGGCCGTTCGGGGGTAGGCGCTTCCTTTGGGGACGCGCGGGAGAGCAGGCCGAGCATTTCGAGAATGAAGATTTCGGCGCACCGGGAAGCGGCCCATTCCCGCCCCGGCGCGCGGGAAAGGAGGGGCAGATAATCCAGGATGGCGTGGTAGGCGGGATGGGCCACGCGGTGGCTGAGGAGGAAGCTCTCCACGAGGCGTTCCTCGAAGGCGTCTCCGGTGGCCAGGGTCGAGTCGCGGATGACCAGGTTCCAGAACCTCAGGAAAAGGTCGCGGGTGCGGTGGGAGGAGATCTCGTGGACCACATCGGGATCGGCGATGAACACGGTCCCCGGGGCGAGGGGGAAGCGCTCGCCGCCGTGGGCGTACTCGCCCCGGCCCGCGACCACGAGGCAGAGCTCGAAATAATGGAGGTGCCGGTGGGGCGCGTTCGTGGTGGCCACATCGAAACGGGCGGTCCGGCCATCGCTGAGGGAGAGCCGGTAGCGGCCGTAGGCGAGTTCCACGGGGGGATTGGGGCGCCACTCGGGGGGCGGGTTCTTCGGGGCCATGGGGGAGGGTAACACCCCATTGCCGGAAAAGTCAAAAAAATGGCGCCGGGGGCCATTCCGGTTCGGCGGGGAATGGTGTAACCTTCCCTTCGGAAACGCCCCCGAAACCGAATCGGGCGGCCCTCCCGGAGCGCCCCATGACTTCCCGAGAACGCATCCTCGCCGCCCTCTCGTTCCAGAGCGTCGACCGCCTGCCGGTGGATCTGGGCGCCATGCGCTCCACCGGGATCAGCGCGTTCGCCTACCCAAAATTGGTCGAGGCCCTCGGCCTTCCCCCGCGTCGCCCCCGGGTGCACGACACGACGCAGATGCTCGCCATCGTGGAGAGGGACGTCCAGGAGGCGATGGGGCTCGATGTGGAACTCCTCGACGTCGCCGGCAACACGGCGCTCTGGGAGGACGCGGGGGAGTGGCACGACTTCGATTATGGCGGCCGCCTCGAGGCGCGGGTGCGCCATCCTGAAGCGCACCGGGTACTCCCCGGGGGGACAGTCGAGCAGAAATGCGGCGGGCAATGGAACCACCGCATGCCTCCGGGGTCCCATGTGTTCGACGCCCTCCATGGGGGCCAACCGGTTGACCTGGACGGCGAACTGCCGAAAGAAGATCTCGCCGCCTTGCGGCGCAGGCTCGAAGGCGAGACGGTGGATGCCAATTGGTTGGAGCGGGTCGTGGCGACCTGCCGCAGGGCCCGGGAATCCAGCGACCGGGCCATCCTGCTCCACGATGTCGGGTTCCCGTTCGGCTTCCGGGGAGGCATGGCGGCATGGTCCATGACGTGCGTGGAGGATCCGGAGTACGTCCACGCGCTCCACGAGATCCTCACCCAGCACGCCCATCGCCGCCTCTCGGCCATCCTCCCGCACCTCGCGCCCTACGTCGATGTGCTCATGGTGTGCGCCGACGACCAGGGCACCCAGGCCTCCACCATCCTTCCCCCGCGCCTCTACCGGGAACTCTATGTGCCCTACCAGAGGCGGCTAAACGATCTTTGCCACCGCCTCGCCCCGCAGGTGAAGACCTTCTACCATTGCTGCGGCGCCATCTACGAGATCCTCGACGACGTGATCGCCTCCGGTTATGATGTGCTCAACCCCGTGCAGTGGAGCGCCGGCGGCCACAGCTATCGCGAATGGAAGGACCGCTGCCGCGGTCGCATCGCGCTCTGGGGCGGCGGGGTCAATAGCCAGGTCACCCTGCCCCACGGCACGACGGCGGACGTGGCCGCGGAAGCCGCGGAAGTGGCGTCCTACCTTCAGGAAGATTCCGGCTTCGTGTTCTGCCCCATCCATAATCTGCTGGCGGAAACGCCGGCGGAGAAGGTGCTCGCGCTCTACGGCGCGGCGAAGCGGGTGGGGGGCGGGGCGAAGGTCCCGCGGATGGGGGCCGCCGTCGTGTGAGGCGATGGGTTCGTCGGGGCGGGGCCACAACTCGGCGGGGGGAACTTCATTCCTGCGGCAGCCTCTCCCCTCGCTCCCCCGTGCCCATCCCGCGCGCGAAGACGAGGACGAGGAGCATCTCCGCGAAGAAGCCGAACATGAGGCAAGCGGCCCCGCTGACGTGCCCGAGGCCCCCGGCCATGAAGAAGAGGCTGGCGGACAGATAGATGGCGGTGAAGCGCCCCAGGCTGCCCACCGCCATCGCCAGGGTCTTGCGGTGGAGCATGGCGAGGCCGTGGTAATAATTGCGAACCGTGATGAAGATGGGGATGGGGACGAGGGGGCGGATGGCCTCGAGGGCCCGCCGCGTCATTTCGCCCCTGCTCCCGAGAAGATGGGCCATGAGGAAATCCCCCAGCGGCGTGAACGCCACGAGGGCGAAGGCCCCGATCGAAACGAAGGTGAGGCGAATCACGAAGCGACGCACCCCGGCGAGCCCCTTGAATCCGAAGGTGATGAAGAGGTGGCGCACCTGGTTGAGGGGATTTTGGAAGAGGATGGCGAAATCGAAGGCGATGCGCAGCGCCGCGATGGTGATGACGGGATCGGGGGCGCGGCTGGCGAAGGAGAAGATGACGGGACGCGACAGGGAGAAGATGAGGCTCGTGAGGGCGGTGGGCCAAAAGAATGCGAAGATCTCCCCCCAGGGGCGCGCCTTCGTTCCTTCCCGCGCGAAGCGGCCGCGTAGGCGCCGGGCGAGGATCCAGAAAATGCAGGCTTGGAGCGCCGTCGAGATGGAGAGGGAGGCGGCGAGCACCAGAGCCGGCCGGTAACCCAGGCGGAGGCCGATAAAGAGCGCGGCCAAAGAGCTGGCGGCGGCGGCGAGGTTGACGGTGGTGATGGTGCGGGTGCGGCGGGCCTGGAGGAGGAGTCCGATGGCGTATTCCCGGAACCCGTTGAGCAGCACCAGGGGGCTGAGCCAGGCGAGGCAGCTGCGCACCGCCGCGAGCATGGCGTCGTCCACGCGGAAGAGCAGGCGCACGAGGCGATCCCCGCCCGGGGAGAACGCCATGAAGCACACCGGGAGACTCAGCGCGCCGCAGAGCGCGAGGGTGAATCGAAGCACCGACCGGCGGCTGTCCCGATTGCGGCCGAGGGCGTTGGAGGTCTGGGAGAGGAAGGCGAGGAGGTCCCCGAACATGGAAAAGAGGCTCCCCGCGATGGCGAAGACCGCGAGTTCTCCGGCGGCGTCCTGCCAGCGCGCGACGACGCCGTTTTGCACCTGTTGGACGAGGAGCGCCAGCCAGCCGGTGAGGGCTAGGGGCCACCAGAAGTGGAAATAGACGGATGGGGGATTCGCTTCTACCGGACGGGCCATGGCGCGCTATTGTAACCCCGCGCCCGAGCATTCCCGCTTAGTGCGGTGTTCCGGGTGTCCCCATTGGCCGGATGGGTCAAGCTCGCTGCCGGTGGCATCCAGCAAAATCGGATATCCGTGTTCCTGATTCGAGGCAAAATCGCCCTTGCTCTCCCACCCCGGCATGTTAACTTTAAGGGGCGAATTCCCAATTTCTTCAATATTGAAGAGGCCCACCCATGTCCCTTTTTGACCTCCCCCTCATCCAAAAAACCCATGCGGCGCTGCCCGCCAAAGCCGCCGCGGCGCGCAAACTCCTGGGCCGGCCCCTGACCCTCTCCGAGAAGATCCTCTACGCCCACCTTTCGGAGGGGAATGCCGCCAAGGCCTATGCCCGGGGAAAGGACTACGTGGATTTCGGGCCCGACCGGGTGGCCATGCAGGATGCGACGGCCCAGATGGCCCTCCTCCAGTTCATGTCCGCCGGGATCCCCAAGGTCGCCGTGCCCTCGACGGTGCATTGCGACCACCTGGTGGTCGCCGAGAAGGATGCCAAGGCCGATCTCGAGGGGGCCAATGAGGTCAATCGCGAGGTCTACGATTTCCTCGCCAGCGTCTCGTCCAAGTATGGCATCGGCTTCTGGAAACCGGGCTCGGGCATCATCCACCAGGTGGTCCTCGAGAATTACGCCTTCCCGGGCGGCATGATGATCGGCACGGATAGCCATACCCCCAATGCGGGCGGCCTGGGCATGATCGCCATCGGGGTCGGCGGGGCCGACGCCTGCGACGTCATGGCGGGCATGCCTTGGGAATTGGCGATGCCCAAACTCATCGGCGTGAAACTCACGGGCAAACTCTCCGGCTGGACCTCGGCGAAAGACGTGATCCTGAAACTTGCCGGCCTCCTCACCGTGAAGGGGGGCACCGGTTCCATCGTGGAGTATTTCGGCGAAGGCTGCGCCTCCCTGTCGGCGACCGGCAAGGGCACCATCTGCAATATGGGCGCGGAGATCGGCGCCACCACCTCCATCTTCCCCTACGACGCCGCCACCGCGCGCTACCTGAAATCCACGGGCCGCGCCGAGGTCGCCGCGTCCGCCGACGGCGTGGCCGATGAACTCCGCGCGGACCGGGAAGTCGAGATGGAACCCGCGAAGTACTTCGACAAGGTCCTCGAGATCGACCTCACTTCCCTCGAGCCCCATATCAACGGCCCGTTCACCCCGGATCGCGCCTTCCCCCTCTCCGCGTTCGCCAAGGCCGTGAAGGAGAACGGGTGGCCCGAGAAACTGAGCGCGGGGCTCATCGGGTCGTGCACCAATAGCAGTTATGAAGACCTGAGCCGCGTAGCCGAGATCGCGCGAAACGCCCAGGCCAAGGGCCTCAAGGCCAGGAGCGCGCTCCTGGTGACCCCCGGGAGCGAGGGCGTGCGCGCCACCATCGCGCGCGACGGCATCCTCTCGGCCCTCGAGGGCATGGGCGCGGGCGTCTTCGCCAACGCGTGCGGCCCCTGCATCGGCCAATGGAAGCGCGGCGACGTGAAGAAGGGCGAGCGCAATAGCATCGTCACCTCCTTCAACCGGAACTTCACCGCCCGAAACGACGGGAACCCCGAGACCCACGCCTTCGTGGCCTCCCCCGAGATGGTGGCGGCCTTCGCCCTCGCCGGTTCCATCACGTTCAACCCCACCACCGACACCATCGACGGGGTCCGCCTCGACCCGCCCAAGGGCGACGAACTCCCCGCCAAGGGCTTCCTCCCCGACACCACCGGTTTCGCGGCGCCCGCGGCGGACGGGGCCAAGGTGGCGGTGGCGATCCGGCCCGACTCCGACCGCCTCCAGGCGCTCTCGGCGTTCCCCCCCCCAGTGGCGGCCAAATACAAGAACATGCCGCTGCTGCTCAAGGCCAAGGGCAAATGCACCACCGACCACATCTCCATGGCCGGGCCTTGGCTGAAGTTCCGGGGGCATCTCGACAATATCTCGAACAATATGCTCATCGGGGCGATCAATGCGTGGGGGGGGCAGGCCAATAAGGTGAAGAACGCCCTCACGGGCGCCGAGAGCGAGGTGCCCAAGGCCGCCCGGGACTACAAGGCGAAGGGCTTGGGGTGGGTCGTGGTGGGCGAGGAGAATTACGGCGAGGGCTCCTCCCGCGAGCACGCCGCCATGGAGCCCCGCCATTTGGGGGGCCTCCTCATCCTCGTGAAATCCTTCGCCCGCATCCATGAGACCAACCTCAAGAAGCAGGGCATGCTGGCCATGACCTTCGCCAATCCCACCGACTACGATCGGATCCTCGAGGGCGACCGCTTCTCGCTCGACATCGCGGACCTCGCCGTGGGGAAGCCCGTGAGCCTCGCCGTGGCCCACCTCGACGGGCGCACCGAGGTCCTCGCCGTAAAGCACACGATGAACGAGCCGCAGCTCGCGTGGTTCCGCGCCGGCGGCGCCCTCAACATCATCGCCGGCAAGAAGCCCGGGTGACGCGCCCCGAGGGGGCCGGACTCCAAACGGTCACCGCGCGGGATTTGGGGGAGCACGGAGAAGCCATCGCCACCCTCGAGGACGGCATGACCTGCTTCGTCCACGGGCTCCTCCCCGGCGAAAGCGGGCGCATCCGCGTGGTGCAGCGCAAGCCGAAGTACGCCCTCGGGGAACTCGTGGAGCGCACGGACACCGCGCCGGGGAGGCGCCCCGCCCCCTGCGCGCATTTCCCCGAGTGCGGCGGCTGCCAGCTCCAGCATTGGGAGGAATCCCACCAAAGGGAGTGGAAGCGAAAACTCGTCCTCGCGGCCCTCGAGCGCATCGGGGGGTTCGAAATCGAGGTGCCCGCCGTCCTCCCGTCGCCGCGTGACCTGGGGTGGCGGAACAAACTCTCTTTCCCGCTGCGTTGGGGCGCCGGGAAGGCCCTCATCGGCTTCTACCGCCAGGGGACCCACCATGTCGTCGACGTGGAGGCTTGCCCCGTGGGCGCCATGCCCCACGCCGAAATTCTCGCCGCGGTGAAACGGTGGATCGCGACGGAACGGATCTCCCTCTACGACGAAGCGACGGGGAAGGGGCTCCTGCGACACCTCGTGCTGCGGGCGACCCTGGACGGGCGGCGCCTGCTCGCTGTGCTGGTGGCCAGCCGCGCGGATCCCTCCCTCGAATCTTTCCGCGAGGTGCTCCAGCCGCCGGGCAAGGAACCCTTGGCCCACGGCATCCACCTCAATCTCCAGCCCAAGCCGGGCAACGCCATCTTCGGCGCCGAGACGCGGCGGCTGGCTGGCGAAACGAGCCTGACGGAAAACTTGGGCGGCCTCGCGTTCCAATTGTCCCCGCTCTCCTTCTTCCAGATGAATCCGGCCCAGGCCGAGCGCCTCTACGAGGCGGCGCTTTCCCAGCTCCCCGCCGGGACCCGATGCGTGGTGGACCTCTACTGCGGAACGGGAACGCTCACGCTGCTGGCCGCCGCCCGGCTCCCGAAGGACGCCCGGATCATCGGCATCGAGGGCCATGAAGGTTCGGTCGAGGACGCCCGGAGAAACGCGGAGGCCAACGGCCTCTCCCATGTCAGTTTCCGGGCGAGCGATGCGTCCCGGGGATTGGAGAAGGTCCTGCACGAAGGGATTTCCCCCGAGGCGATCCTGCTCAATCCCCCGCGCACCGGTGCCGAGGGCGCAGTCTTGGATGCGATCCTGCGCAGCGCCGCCGCCCGGGTGATCTACATCTCCTGCAAGCCCGCGACCCTCGCCCGGGACCTCAAGATCCTCGGGACCGGCGGGTTTCGACTGGCCTCGGTGCAACCGGTGGACCTCTTCCCCCAGACGACCCATGTGGAGACGGTGGCGGTCATGGTGCGGGATTCGTGAGACGCCTTCTCGCTCCGCTCACGATGTGGGTGCTTGGCCTCAGTGCCGCGCCCGACCCCGGACTCGCCGAATTGCGCCTGACCGTCACCGAGGTCCGCCACCACCAGGGATTCATCTACGGGGGGCTGTTCCGGGAGGGGGATGCGTTCCCCAAGTCCGAGGGCCGTTGGCGCTTCACCCGCGCCGAGGCGGGCCCGGGGAACCAAGTGCTCCTCGTTTTTTCGAACATTCCCCCCGGCACTTACGCCATCGGATTTTTCCAGGACCTCGACGGAAATCGCATCCACGATCGCGGGTTTCTGACGGTTCCGAAGGAGCCCTTCGGATTCTACCGCCACCAGAAACCGCGATTTCGGGAGCCGGATTTCAGGGACTGCTGCTTCGAACTCAAGGCGGGGATCACGAACGCCGTCTCGCCCATGCAGGAATGGGGGAAGTGATGGGATTTTTTCGCAGGTTTCAGTTGGGGTCGGGTAGGAAGAGGGATGAAGGCGCGGGATTCGACGGAATTTCCATGAAGGGCGGGAAGACGGGCGGGAAGAGGTTCGTGGGGGTGAGGTGC
>JAFLEE010000060.1 GCA_017302015.1 Spirochaetota bacterium
TTACAACAAAAAACGATTCCACTCGTCCATCAATTATTGCACCCCGGAGGAAAAGCATGTAGAATCAAACCCGAAGCAATTCAGTGTGGCTTGACCGACTGTCCCAATTTTTGAGAAAGATCACCGGTCGCTCGGAAGCGTTGATTCCAGGCACCCGCGATGATCCGTGTTTGGATCCAGAATGCAATGAACATCGACGATGTGAATTCGAAACTGGCCACGACCGGCCAATGGAGAATTGAAAATGGGTGCGGCTCGCGGTATAGTGGCTCTATGATCCAGCAGGAACGGCGCGATGGCCGCGTCATCGTAAATCGTCGACTTTACGAGGTTGGGGCGCGGCAAATCGGGTTTGTTCGCCGATTGAAGGGTGCCGCATGAACCATCCGCGAATGCGCCCTCCCACGGCGATCATTCGCCCGAATGGTGGGCCTTCCTTTAAGGTGCCGAACCTCACCGCCATCACGGCCACCTTTTCCATCGTGGCCGCCGACCCGGATACCGGTTGCTGCGGGGTCGCCGTCGCCAGTAAGTATCCCGCCGTGGGCAATTGCGTGCCGTTCGTTCGCGCGGGCGTGGGGGCCTTCTGCACCCAGGCGTGGTGCTATTCCCCGTTCGGGAAGGAGGCCCTCGATCGCCTCGAAGCCGGAGCATTGCCCGAGGCCGTACTCGCCGCCCTGCTCGAGGGCGATGAACTCCGCGACAAACGGCAACTCGCGCTCATCGATGTCCGCGGTCGGGTCGCCTGCCGCAACCCATCCGGCGTCGAAACGGAGGCCTCGTGGTGGGGGGGGGGGCAGTGGGCGATTTTATTCCTGCCAAGGGAACACGCTCGTCGGCCGGGAGGTCCTCGAGGCCATGGCCCGGGCGTATGAGGACACCTCGAGCACCCTCGCCGATCGGCTTATGGCGGCCCTTCGGGCCGGCGACGAGGCGGGCGGTGACCACCGGGGCCGACTCGCCGCCGCCGTGAAAGTCGCCAAGCCCGGAATCCAAGGGTCTTGGCTGGAGATCGAAGTCGACGAGCACGCGGACGCCGTGCGCGAACTCGTGCGCCGCTACTGCGCGCTGAACCACGAGGCGAAGGGCGGCTGGGTCCCGCGCCCCTGAGCGGCCTGAGTCGCCACGGAGGTCGAGGCAATTTGAACTCACTCAGCGAAAAAAGCCGGCCAACACGTCGTTGCCTTAGCCAAGCCTTGCTAGGGTGAGGTCACGCTACCCAAAGGAGCCATGGATCTTAGGTCCCTTTCTTAAATAGGCTGGGGCGGGCTTTCCAAGCCGACTTTAAGATCGTAGGTTGGTTTCATATGAAAGGAAGGGTTTGGGGGCTTGCTTTCTGCCGAATCAAGGTTTGCGGGCAGGCGAATATCCATTCTAAAGTCAGAAAAGGGACGTATTTTCAGGTAGCGCTATGCCCCAGGTATATCCTGAATTCCAGTGTGTCACTCGTAACAAGGCGCCTATTTTAAAACGAGAGTCATGAACATGCTCACCGGCGCGAAATCGGGTATTCACTTGGTATTCATCGCCATCCTAATGATCCTATGGGTTTGTTCAGCCCATGCCGAAGTGGGCGGATCCCGCCTCGAAACAAGCGCCGTGAAACAATCCTCAGATGGCAATCGCCTATTCGTCTACACCCGCTCCCAAACCCAAACGCCCCTGGCAAACGTCTATATCATCACCGGATACACCGGCATCAACCACATCGCCGAACAAGATGTCATCGCCCTCCTATGCGGCGTCTCCAATCGCGTCGTCGTGATGCATCCCCGCGGAACCGGATACTCCGATGGCACCCGGGGCGATGTCCGCGATTACGGGCGATTCATGCGCGACTATATCGAGATCCTCAACGAAGACATTGGCCACCTTGCCGGAAATTCCAAGGTGATCCTCTACGGCCATAGCATTTCGACGGCCATCGCCCTCCATCTGGCCCCCTCCCTAAGCCGGGTCGATGGAATCCTCTTGGTGAATCCCCCCTGCCGGATGAAATCCGCCCCGGGAATGTCCCCCACGATGGCCGACTACGTCAAATACGCCGCCTACATGGTTTTCGCACCCCATAAACCGGTGGTGAACATGGGAGGCGACCCCTCCCGGATCGAAAATCTCGCGGAACGAACGGAGGCCATGGCGCGGGCGAGCGACCCCCTTCTGGTGAATACGATCAGCATGTACCTGATGATCGAGAGCAAGAAACTCCTGGATCAGATGGGGAGCGCGGCCTCTCGATCCGACTATCCCCTTCTCCTCGTCTACGGGCTCGCCGATAGCATCGTCGACCGCGAGGGATGCGCAGAAATTTATCGTCTCTGGAAAGGGAGCCGGAAGACGTTTCTGGAGGTGCCAGAAGGGCCCCATGGGAGAGTGACGGTTCTTAAGGCGCGGGAAACGGTACAGTTGTGGATCAAAAGCCTTTATTGAGGATGTTCACGGGGCTGTTCACGACCCATCGGACGGATTGAAATGCTCGATTCTTTTTAAGAAATCAATAAGATTATTGAATGTTCGATTGGTTCTTATCCTGTGAATCTCCTGGGGCATTTCTCTTCCGAGGAATAGAGAGATTTTTTTTTGGCAATTATTGGATTGATCTGCGGATAGGCCGTCGAGATCATGGTGAGCCGTTTCACTCATTCAAAATGTGCCCCTGCCCGCGGACCGCGCTCCCGTCGAATACATTGGCGAATCTCTTTCTGTCCATTGAAGCGTTGAAATCTCAAATAATACTAGATACACGGAGTTTAAAGGGCCTGCCTGGGCTTTTTGACCTGCATTGCGCCGATAGAAGTTACTATATGGAGGTGGAAGCGGATTCCGCACTCGAACCCATCGCAAAATGGTAAGGTGTATTCCACGATAGGGGGGATGATGGCCAAAGCGGATATTCCCAAAGAAATCTTTCGGTGGCAGACGGTGTTATCCCCAAGTCGCGCATGGTTTCGTCTCCTGAACGTGCAATTTTTGACGATTTCCGCGTGTTCGCTCTTCGGTGATTCCGGTCCGCTTCTCGGGGCGATCCGTTGGGATGCTTGGCATAAGCCCAGGACCAACGTCGAGCACGGAATCCTCGGGGGGGCATCGGCGGCGGTGATGGCCTCGCTCGGTCCGAAGGCATACCAATACCGCCTTCCCTTTTTCGCCCAAATCACCGGTGAAAATACGGCGCGAGTCGACGGATATACGCCTGAAATCATGGGAAGAGAGATCGATTATGCCAAGGCCGGCGGCCTGGGCTATTGGGCCTTCCTACTATATGAAGAAGGGACGGGCATGAGCGAAGGGTTGGAAACCTATCTCCTCCACCCGCGCCGGGCGGAAATGCCCTTTTGCGTCATCGTCCCCGTTTCCCTATTCCGAAGTCCAAAGGAATTCGCAGAGCGTATGCAGCGTCTCGTGGGATACGCGAGAGATCCGGCGTATCTACGCCAAGCCGACGGTCGCCTCCCTATCTTTCTCTACCATCTAAAGCAAAGCCATGTAGACACGTGGGGCGGGCCGGATCGGACGCGGCGACTCTTCGATCTTCTTCGCGGGGCCGTCAGGCGGGCCACCGGCGTCGACATCAATCTCGTCGTGCTGGAGCGCTCCGCGAAGGAGGGGGCGAAGCTGGCCAAGCAGATCGGAGCGAACGGCATCAGCAGTTACGCGACGCCGGGCGGCGTCCAGACGGCGAGTCCCTTCGCCGCCCTCGATGCCTGCGCCGAGAAGTTCTGGAACCAATGTCTCGCCACCGAATGCGACGTGGTGCCCCTTTGCATGGCCGGCTGGGATCGCCGCCCCCGCATCGAGCACCCCGTGCCTTGGAATGAGAACCAGAAGCCGGGGGAAGGCATGGAGCGACATTACGCGATGCCTACCCCCGAGGAACTCGCCGCCCATCTACGCAAAGGGTTCGATTTCGTCGCTACCAACCGCGCGCGCTGCCCGGGGCAGCTCGTGCTCACCTACGCCTGGAACGAGCATGACGAAGGGGGCTTTCTTTGCCCGACGCTTCGCAGCGATGGCGGCGCCGACACCTCGAGACTCGAGGCGATCTCCAAAATGGTCCATTCTTATCGCATGGCCTCTTCGAATCATGGGTTGCCTGTACGTTAGTTTCCATCCATTCAGGGGTGCGCCATTTCAATACCCATGCCCGTTCCACAACGACGTGAAGACATTAAAAAAACTCTATCGGGGAATTCGAGGCACCTCATCCAGGCTATACCCTCAAAATCCCCCTGAACCCGCGTGATGCAAAATAGGAATCCGCCCCGTTATGGTAGGTGAACACATGGTCGTAGCGCCGATCGCAGAAGAGCGCCCCGCCCAGCTTCCGGATGGAATCGGGCGTTTTGACCCAACTGGAGGTCTTCAAGTCGAAGGGCGCCAATTTTTGCAGGTCGCGGTATTGCCCTTCGGATAGGAGTTCGATCCCCATTTCTTTTGCGCGTTCCATGGCGCTGCATTTGGGTTTGTTCTCTTTCCGGGATTCGAGGGCCTTTTGGTCGTAACAGGCGCTCCGCCTCGCGGCCGGGCTTTCGGCCGAGCAATCGCAGAAGAGATATTCGTTGCGGGCCTCGTCAAACCCGATGACGTCCGGTTCGCCGTCGGAACCCTCCATATTCTGAAGTGCCTTCAGGGCCTTCGGGTTATGGGCAATCCTTTCCTCGATTTTTTCCCACGGCATGTCTTTATGCAAATGGGGTTGGGAATGGAATCGCGCTTTCAGAATTTCGAGGAGATCGCCGCCGGTCGCTTTCTTCATAGGTTTTCCAGATTTCAAAGCGCTGATTTGACGCGTTTTAAGCCAGTATTAAGATAAAAGGGGGATTGTCCGAGTCAAATGTCCGCTCTTATACCCGTAGGATGAGGTGGCACAAGCCGCCCATCATTTCTCGATGGCTCCATGTTCTTTTACGGATAGAAATAAAAGCCGGTCCACGGTTGACGGACAACTAATACATCCCCTTTTTCTCCGGCCCGGTGAAATAGACCATAAACCGCTGCCCAATCCGCGGAAATTCCTGAGAAATCCTCATGGGCAGGCCCCAGGCCGTCCAGTCTTAGGAGATTCGGACTTTCTTCCATCAAGTACCATACAAATTCTGAAACCGTAAACCGTCTGTTCCCGCCCGCTCCATGGGCATCGCCGTGGTCTGAAAATCGCTTCTCGGGTTCTTTCTCTTTTCAAACCAGACTTGGACCTCGGCCGACGTTTTCACGACTCCCCTGTAGAAGTTCCATGCCCTAGACGGCGATCCGGTTCCCCGGACGGCTCATGGTTCGGGACAGGTTGCTTTTCATGGTTTTTGGGATATCCTTCCAAGGCGGCTGACTGGACGCGGAGGGAGCATGCGGGTGTTTGGTTCATACGTCGCGTATTTCCACCTAGTTTGGGCATGCTCGTTTCTCGCCCTTCACGGCGGCCTCGCCAAACGGGCCCAGGAGGGGGCGACGCAGCCCGCCGAGCTTATCCTCGTGCCCCAAGTCGGGAACACGTCCAGGGTGAAACGCGTGGAAGTTTCGGCAGACGGCCGAACCGCGGTGACCCTGGCGGGCGAGGCGAAATTATGGGACCTCCGGACCCGAAAAGAGGTGCGCACCTTCAAACAAGCCTCCGAGATGTCGGATTTCGCGCTCTTGCCCGATGGCAGGAGCATGGTGGTGAGCCCCGCCGTGAAAGGAAGCGCGAACCGGCAAAATCCCGGCGATACCGCCCTGCGACATTATGATTTGGCAACCGGCCGGATTCTCCGGGAATTCAGCGGGCATACCTGGGCGGGCGCTTCCTTGGCGCTGAACGCAAGCGGGACGCATCTGGCGAGTTGCGCCGATCAACGGGCCCACCTGTGGGACCTCCGCGAGGGTACCCTGCTCGCGAGTTGGCCCGTGGAAGCGGGGGGCAAGTCGTTGGCCGTGCGGTCCGATGGAAAAGTCGTGGCGGTCTCTTCCTTTAAGGGGGCCCTGGTGCGGTTATGGGATCCGGCGGGGAATCGGACGATCCTCGACCTACCCGCCTCCGCCCAGGATTCCAGGCTCGTAGAGCCTGAAAAAATCGGGTTCAGCGAGGACGGATCCCTGGTCTTCGGTTTCAGCCGCGTGTTCAGCAGGGACGCGGCGGGGTTCGATCATGTCCTCTACGTCTGGGACGCATCGAGCGGGAAATTGCGCACGCGCATGGCGCTGCAGGCCTCATCGCATCGGACCCAGAATTTCGTCGATTACGATTCGATTCGCCGCCGCTTCGTGGTCATCAAGGAAGGCGGGCGCGTCCTGGAGTCGTATGATCCCGTGACCGACAAGGCCACCCCCCGCGTTTTGAGCGCCTTGCGGCACGACGAGTCCGGGCGAAGCAGGGTGCTCGCGGGAGCCCTGTTGGCCGGCGACGCGGGCGTCCTGCTGGCCATCTCCGAAGGCGACTCGTTGTGGGGAAACGTCCTTTGCTCCATCGACTTCTCCACGCCTTCCCTCGTCAACCCCATGCACCCATCCCTGGATGTCTACTCCGACCTGGCCATCGATACGGAAAACCGCTATGCCATGGCCTGGAATCGGGCGAATGCGGGAATCGCCCTTTGGAACTTTGAAACGGGCAGATTGGACGCCCGGATCGCTTTGCCGGGAGGGGCCCAGCCGCTCAGCCACGCCCGATCGGGGGACGGCCAATCCGTCTATATCGCCGCCGAGGATTCGCTCCTGAAGTGGGACCTCGGCTCCAGGCGCATCACCCATCATTGGAAACTCGGTTGGACGCCGGCCAAGATCGTGGCGGATGGGGAGGCCGTTCTCTGCTATACCTACCTCCGGTCGGAGTATGGCGGGGGGGGCGAATATGTCGTCTTCCGGCTGGATGGCCGCACCGGGAGAATCGTCGCGCGCAGCGCCAAGGGATTCTACTCGGGCGACGACCTCGCGCTTTCGCCGGATGGGAGCCGTTTGGCGTTCGCGGCGGGTTTCCGGATGCCGATTTTCGACGCGAAGACGCTCGCGTTGATCAAAGAAATCGACATCGGCTCCTATGCCTACGGCGCCGTTTTCCTCTCCGATAACGCCACGGTTGCGCATCCCTGGGGCCGAGCGCTGCGGTTGATCGACACCGCGACGGGAGCGCGCACCCAATCGAAGTACGAGTACTCCGGGAACGTTCAAATCTCGGGGCGATCCGGTTTTTTCAGGGAAATCCGCCGCCCCGACCCGAACGATCCTTCGAGGTTGTCCGTGCATTTCCGGAGGCTTTCGGACGGGCAGGAGGTGGAGCGGAGCGCCTTGCCCGCGGGAGACCCGATCGCGCTTCCCTACCTCTACACGGCATCCGGACGCGATGGCGTGGCGCGTCGGAACCTGGTCAACGGGAACGTCGTGACGTTCCTCTCCGATTCCAAGAACGGCCATTGGGTGGCTTATGACCATCGCGGCTTTTGGGATGGCTCCCTCCAGGGCGGGGAACTCCTGGCCATGGTGCAAAAAACCGGGGGCATCGCCGCCTTCCAGATCGATCAATTCGCCGTGCGCAATAACCGGCCGGACCGCATCCTCGAAAGCCTCGACACCACCAATGCGGAACGGCTGGAGTACTTTCGGGGGCTCTATCGGAAGAGGCTATCCCGGATGGGGCTGGAAGAAAGCGGCCTCGACGCGGAGCGCCGCACGCCCCAGGTGGAACTCTGGGGCCGGGTCGGCGGGGGGCCGACCGAGCAGATCGGCATGCGGTTCCAGGCCGCCGGTTCACCGCTGGCGCGCTACCAGGTCTATGTGAACAA
Organism: Spirochaetota bacterium; assembly: GCA_017302015.1. Taxonomy (GTDB): domain Bacteria; phylum Spirochaetota; class UBA12135; order COTS27; family JAFLEE01; genus JAFLEE01. Next base: position 7,752 of record JAFLEE010000060.1, read on the forward strand.
TGTGCCGCTCTTCGGCGCCGATGGACGCGACTTCAGGCTCCTTCCCCCCTCCAATTTCCAGCAAAACGGGAACGTCGCGACGGTGATCCAAGAGGTGCCCCTCGCCACGGGCGCGAATAAAATCGAGTTCTCATGCCGCGACCGCCTCGGCCTCGAGAGTCACCGCTTTCCCCTGTTCGCGTTCCGTCCCGAGACGAGCGGGAGGGCGAAGCCCAACCTGTTTTTCCTGGGATTCGGCGTCTCGGACTACGGGGATCCCTCGATCCGTGACTTGAAATACGCCGAGAAGGACGTGGTCGACTTGGAAGAGGCCTTCAAGGCCATGCAGGGGGGGAGATTCGAAAAGGTGCTGACGCGGGCGGTCCTCGGCCGGGAGGTCACGCGCCAAGCCATCGCGCGCGCCAGGGATTTCCTGCTGGCTTCCTCCGTGGAGGATACCCTCGTCCTGTTCATTTCCGGCCATGGCATCCAGGCGGGACGGGGGCCGGAATATTATTACGTCACGCAGGATGCGAGGCTGTCGGACCTGGAATCGACGGCGGCGCCCTTTGATCTGGTCGAAGCGCTGCTCCAAGGGGTCCCGGCGCAGCGGAAATTATTCCTCATGGATACCTGCGAGTCGGGCGAAGCCGACGAGGCGGGGGCGCGGAGCGGCCTCGCCGAGGCCTCGAGCAAGGGCCTCCATGCTCGGACCTTGGGCTTGGAGCAGACCCGGGCGTTGCGCATCGTGGGCCGCCAGGCGGCGCAAGCGTTCTCCGAACGGGACCGCTACATCCACAACGACCTACTACGCCGATCCGGGGCGATCGTTCTTTCCAGCAGCCGGGGGAACGAAGCGTCGCTCGAATCGGATGCGCTGCGCCAGGGCCTCTTCACGCATACCGTCCTCAAGGCCTTCCGGGAGAAGGCCTCCGCGGACCGCGACGGGAATGGGGTGCTCTCCGTGCGGGAATTGCGGTCGTTCGTCGAGGTCGAGGTGCCCCGGTTAGCCGAGTCGCTCCTCCCCGGTGCCCAGCAGCACCCGGTCGTCGACCGGGACAATCTCCACATCGATTTCGGATTTTAGGTCGTCCTTATGGCGCCGCCGCGCCGTGAGACGGGCCGCCGAACGCCGCGGGATGGAGCGTGGACCGCCCGAGCCTAATGCGGGTGATTCCGTGGTGGCGGGAGCGGTTTTCCATCCGCGCGTCCGTGATTTCCAAACCGGTACACGCTTTGAACAAACCCGAAAGGCCACGAGCGGCTTGACACCCATTCCAACAATCGTTTGCCGCCGTGGGCCTGAAATAATGCCCGGCCCCTGCCCAATAGCACCGGAAGGGTGGTGATGGTGATTTCATCGAGGAACCCGGCCTCAAGGTAGGCGCCGATCGTGACGCCCCCATCCACATAGGCGCGGCGAAGTCCGGAATCACGGCACTCGGCGTCCAGGGCCGCGGGCGGAACGTTCCTGAGTTGAACCGAGGGCGGAACCCCGGGCGGCAAGGCGGGGAGGGTCGCGCTGAGGACGAACACCGGTTTAGTCCCCCAAGGCCATTCGGGGAACCTAAGAACTTGTTCGAAGGTCTTCCGTCCCACGATGAGCGCGTCCACGGTGGCGAAGAAGGCGTTGTATCCGCAGTCTTCTCCGGGGGGAACGCGGGCATTCGCCTCTTCAAGCCAGTCGATGCGGCCTTCAGAATCGGCGATAAAGCCGTCGAGGCTGGTGGCAATGAAAGCGGCGTATTCCATGGGTACTTTTAGCATGGCGCCCGAAACCGGGCGTGTGCGACCCAGCCGATGCGGGTGCGTCGCTCGCACCCACGAGTTCATTTCACGAGATGGAACACAGTCGCCAATCGCGCATGATTGACGATCGCCCTCGCGAAGGTGGGAATCAGCATCACCAAAAATCCGCCCACCAAGAGGGATGCCATCACATTCTTCCAGTTCAATTGCCTTCTCTTTCCCCACCGGACCAAAAACCATACGCCTACCGGGGCGTAAAGCGCGGTCGCGGTGACCACGCCCGGCGAATACTCATGACCGAGCAGGGTCGCCGAAATATGGATGAAGGAATTGGCCAAAATCCACATGGCCCCCGCCATGCCCAACCATAGATATTTGACGGAGTTCCGGTATTACAGGGAACAAGCCACGGTCAATAGAACGAGATAGATCGAGTTTCCGATGATATTTTGGTTCCAATCGAAATTCCCGAAGTACCGGTTCGCCCACTCGACGAAGCCGAGCGAGAATTCTTCTAGCATATGGACGGCATAGATCAAGCATAGCAGAAAAACGATTCTTGGTTTTGGGCCGTGGTTTTGCGTTTCCATATTTCCTCTAATTGTTCTCCAGCGCGATGAATGCGATGGTTCGTCGGTTTCCAATATGGATTGGGCGGTCAATGAAACCATCGGGCAGGAACTTTTGTTTGGCCTTGCTTCCGCGATTTTCCTCGAGTTCCCTGGTTGCGACGGATAGTGCTCTTGGCGCTTGCCTGATGCCGACTGCGCTTTCTTGATAGTTCCTCTCTGAAAAGAAAGATCCGTGGTGAAGACGCCGAGTTTTTCGACTCATCGACCTGCAAAATATACCACCAAACACCGCCGCCTGGGCGGAGAAAAGCATCAAGGGGTGTCTTGGCATTTTCCAGGCTTTCTGGAGGGGGATAGGCTATCCGATTGATCAATATTGAAAGGATGGGGGTCAGGCCCACTAGAGGAAACCAGTCACGGGCCTTGTCGATTGATTAAAATTGAAAGAAAAGGAGGTTCATAATAAAGGCTGGATCCGGTTTCATTAAAGTCATGGCTTAAAATCAGGGTTCTATGTTCTAGATGAAGCCGTGTCCAATTCCTAGGTCCAGCGGAAAGGACCAGGCCGATTCAAGAAACCCCATTCACTACATTTCGGTATTTTCCATCCATATATCCGCGTAAATTTGCGGCGCATTCCGCCATCAGGCGTTGGCGTGATTCCCGGGTGGCCCAAGCCAGGTGGGGGGTGATGAGGCAATTTTTCGCCAGAAATAAGGGGTGGTCCCCCTTCGGAGGCTCGTCACAAAGCACATCGAGGCCGGCCCCGGCCAGGGCTCCCCCGTTGAGGGCATCGGCGAGATCCGCTTCAACGACAAGTTTGCCCCGAGCGGTATTGATCAAAAACGCCGAAGGCTTCATCTGCCCAAGCAGGTCACGGAACACCATGCCCCGAGTCTCTTCGGTGAGGGGGCAATGGAGGCTCACGACATCGCTTCGCGAAAATAATTCGTCCCGGGGCACCAAGGGGATGCCACCCGTGGGCGAGGAGCCGGGCCGCGCGCAACCCATGACCTTCATGCCGAAGGCCCTGGCGATTTGGGCGGTTTGTTGGGCGATGCGACCCTGGCCGACTAGGCCCATGGTTTTGCCCGAAAGCTCGATCAGGGGACTCTCCCAATAGCAAAAATACGGTTGGTTCGCCCAATGGCCCGCGGCGACCCCCCGGGCATGGTCGCCCACATGGTGGGTGAGTTCGAGGAGCAGGGCGAACACCGTTTGGGCCACGGAGGCTGTGCCGTACCCCGGCACGTTGGTGAGGGGAATGCCCCGCTTCGCCAGGGCGACTTGATCCACCGCGTCGGTCCCGGTGGCGGTGACCCCCACGTACTTGAGCCTTGGAAGTCGTTGGATTAACTCGGCTTGGAGGGGCACTTTATTGGTGAGGAGGACATCGGCCCCGCGGGCGCGGGCTTCGATCTCCTCGGGCGAGGAGCGCGGAAAGAGGGTGACTTTGCCCATCCGCTCGAAATCGCCCCAAGAGAGGTCTCCTGGATTTAAGGTGTGGCCGTCGAGGATCACGATATCCATACTCGCCTCGTCATTGTTTTGCTCAGTCAGCGCTAGTGAAGAACCCGCAGCGGGAACGCAGTGTTTGCACGAGGGATTCCGTGTCGAGGTCAAGCGCCGTTTGTCCGGTGCGGTGGCATTGGGCCGCGGCGGTCCCCGCGGCCTCGCCCATCATGAAACAGGCGGGCTGGTCCCGGATGGCGCCGTGGACTTTGACATCGCTGGAAACGCAGCGTCCGGCGACCCACAAATTATCCCATCCCCGGGGAACGAGGACCCCATAGGGGATTCCGTAGGTTTCACCGGCGGCGGGGCGATCGGTCTCCGAAAAATCCCTTTCGTAGCGCTGGCACTCCTCGTCGGAACAATCGTTGACATGGATGTCGACTGATTTCATGTAGACGGCGACCTGGCCGGGGAATAGCCTTCTGCTCTTGAAGTTTTCGTAGTTCAGTTTGGTCTCCCCGGCGATGCGGGGGATTCCCGCAAGCCCATGAGGGCCATCATCGATAAAACGTGGCCTCTATTAATGATGGCGCCTTTTTCTCGATGCTTAAAACGCCGGAACATGGCCGTCTCTCCCTTCGCGACACCTTTCTATATTCACCTAGTTTCGAGCGTGATTGGCTGCTTGAAGTCGGCTCCAATTTCTTAAAGTCGGTTTTTGCGAGTGGTTATTCGAAGTCCTACGATGCGGCTACGCCTTGCGTACGGGATAACGAAGGTGGGTCACCCCGGTGCCCGCGGCGACCGTCGGATTTCCCAGGGTGAGCGGCAACCGATTGAGGTGGTCGAAGAGTCGTACGCCAGCGCCAAGGACGATCGCCGCGACATCGATCTGGAGTTCGTCGAAGAGGCCGGCATTGAGCAATTGCTGGATGGTATCGGCGCCGTGGACCCCGACCGATTTCCCGCCGGCCGCTGCTTTGGCTTTCTCCACGGCGCTTTCGAGGCCATCGGTCACGAAGTATACCGTCGACTCGGGTTTTGGCCATCCCTCGGGGATGCGGTGGGTCAGCACGAACGCCGGCCCCCAAGCGTGGTTTCCGCCCCAGCCGCCGGCGGTTTCGAAGGTGCGCCGGCCGGTGAGCACGGAACCGAGTCGTGAAACGAGTTCCTGGTATTGCCGGGCGCTCGCTTCCGACATATGGAGCGCCATGGGGTCTGAGCCCCCGGTTCGGACCTCGGTGTCCCCCGAGTCCATGTACCAGCCCATGACTTCGCTCACGTGGCCGTCTTGGTCGGCCACTTAGCCGTCGAGGGACATCGACATGATCGCGATTAGTTTTGGCATCGAGATTTTCCTTGTTCGATTTTCAGGGTTCGTTCGGGATTAGAGGTGTCTACCGCCTTGCCTGGCGGTTGCCATTCATCGAAGGTTCAAATTCCAGTTTTTCTGTCGGAGCTCTTCTTGGCCGTCCATTTGCGGCCGATGGCGAACAGGAGCGGGATGGAGGCCACGATCGCAATCGCCGTGGCGGGCGCCACCCACATCAGGGTTCTCCATGCGACAAAGCCTTGGCTAATCGCTTCCCGGAGAAACAGGATGCCGAGGGGCAGGTTGAAGAGGAGCGCGGTCGCGGTGCCCGGCATATAGCGCCTCAGGGCGAGGGTGCCGGCGGCGTGGGGGACGATGACATTGGCCACCATGGCGAACACATAGCCCGAGAATGCATAGGCCCAGACGCTACGTGGTTGAGAGGATAGGGCGGCCGCCGCCAGTGCGACAAGTAATATGGAAAGCACCGCGACTGCGAATATGAATTCGCGAGGGCCGACGGGCGCGTGCCAACGGCCCGCTGTTCTGGACCACGCCGGGAGGAAAAGGGCTTCCTCGGTGTTATGCGCGAGGACGCCGAGGGTAAAGAGGCAGGATAGGCCGATGAGCGACATCGTTACTTCCATGAACAGGGATGGATGATTTTCGGTGCGTCAGGGAGGGGGTGAACGGCGCTCGCGAGTAAATTCCGAGGATCTCTAAAGATTTTCCTCGATGAAATTCTTAAGCCAGGCGAGTATCGGATTCTCTTCCCCCTGCGTCGGCTCCTGAACCGCGCCCGGGCGGCCGTCTTCTTGGAAGATTTCCAGCGCCGTCGTGCCTGAATCGTCGGTTAAACAATTTTTCATCGTGAAATAATTCTCCGGTTTGTCGATCAAATCTGGCCGTGGCGCAAATAAGGTATAGGACAATGATTTGAAGGGATTGAATTCTAGCACCTTACCTCATTGTTCAAGGCGCTGGTCGTTCCACTCGGCACAAAAGCGAATCTCGTTTCCAATTTCACAGTTCGTCACCATTTGGCTTCCGTACTGACATTGTTTGACGAGTTGTGGGAGCGCCAGGGAATCCCAAACGCTTTTTGGCGGCGCCTTGATCGAGATCTTAGATAGATTCCTCACCATGCTTCTTTCCTGATCGTGTGCTTCGTTTTTTTACCGTAAGAATTCATGTGGATCATTCATGGACGAATCCTTTCGCGGCTCCCCGGGGGCGTCTCGAAAGGATGGTTTAGGCGCTTGGGTTCTAGATATTTTCTCGTTATCCATTATTTTACGCGACCTAAGGGATGTGCCCAGATCGGGCTCAAAAAAACATGAAAATCCCCGACCTTTATTTGGGTGTTCTTGCAATGGATGAAACCATCATCCGAAACGCATTGGCTGGCGAGTATATCACCAAAAATCGCCCTTGGCGTCCCGAAACCACCACGTGGGTCCAAAGAAACTTACGGGTAACATGACGCGCTTCCGTTACGCAAAGCACCGGTGGGCCGAACCGGAATCGGGGAAATTCCTCCGCCTTCGCTTGTTCCTGTGCGTCGGTTTCTCCCTGAGCGTGGTTCGGTGAATCCACGCTGAATGGAAGACTCTGGTGTTGCTCCCAGGTGTCCCGCCCCTAGCGCCTGCCAATCTCTCGGTGTTCGCGGTTCATGAAGGCAGGGGGACCCTGGACGATCATTTCAATGTCGGGAAAATTGGATGAAAAGTATCCAAGCCGGCCCTCGTTGGAGACCCGATTTATAGTTAGACACCCCGGTCGTTTGACAAAAGATAACCTGAGGACTATTATTAGTAAAACGATTTATCTATTCGATAAAAACAATTTAGGGAAAGCGGTGAAAACCTTCGGACGGACCCTCTTTGTCTTGGCGTTTTACGGCATGTCTTGTGTCGGCGCCGAATCGGAACGCATCGCGACTCAACCCCTGTTAGACGGCCCTGAAAACAGGGCCCAATTCCAAATCGCCACGCAAACTCGCCTCGGGAAGGACGGCCGGACCCTCTACCTCATCCGCTTCAACAAGCGCCTATTATCGCCCATCGAAACGCAGCTCGCCTTCGATGCGCCCGTTTCCGACCCCCGTTGGTGGGAGGTGAGCCCGCCCTCGTACGAAATGAGTCACCTCGTCTCGCCGGTGGTGCTTGAAGGAAAGGGCGGCGTCACCGTCCCAGGCTGGGGCCCGAAGGGCGGCACGATCACCCTCTCCCCCCGGTCGATGAACGCGATCGAATGCCGACTCACACTGTGAAATCCGCCCAACACACCGAGAAGGACCCATGAAAAAACCCAATATTCTCCTCCTTTTTCCCGACCAAGCGCGTCACGACACCATCGCTGAGGCGGGTTTCCCTTGGATGAAGACCCCGGCCCTGGACCGCCTGGTGCGGGAGGGGTGCCTCTTCACCCGGGCCTACACGCCGAGCCCCCTCTGCATGCCCGCGCGATACTCGCTCATTACCGGGCGCTCCCCCCGCGCCCATGGATTTTTCGGGATCCAGCATGAGCCGATCCTCGACGCCGGCCTCCCCACGCTCCCCCAGGTTCTCTCCGATCATGGATGGGCCACGGCGGCCGTGGGCAAGATGCATTTCTACCCGCCGCGGCGCCACCATGGATTCGAGTGGATGCGCGCGATGGAAGAACTCCCCCGGGATCGGAGCGAGGATGACTACGCCCTCGCCCTGCAGGAACGCGGCCGGGGCGAGGTTCAAAATCTCCACGGCGTCCGTCCCCTGCTTTACCACGAACCCCAGGCCTCACTCGTGCCGGAAGAACTGCACGAATCCCATTGGGTCGATGAAGAGGCGATCGCCTGGATGGAAAAAGTGAAGCACCGTCCGTTTTTTCTCATGTGCGGTTGGATCAAACCCCACCCGCCCTGGGATCTCCCGCCGCGCTGGCAAGGCGCCTATCGGGGCTCCGGATTGCCCGAGCCCATCCTTCGCTCCCGAGAGTTTCCGTTCCCGGCGGGAGACAACCCCTATTACGGAGATGGGGACTCGCCCGAGGAAAAGCGGCGCATCCGCGAGGCCTATTACGCCAGCGTGTCCATGGTCGACGAGAGCATCGGACGGATCCTCGCCTGGTTGGAGCAAGAAGGAATCCTCGACGACACGATCATCCTCTACGCCTCGGACCACGGAGAGATGCTCCAAGACAAGGGTTTTTACCAGAAGACCCTCCCGTATGAAAGCGCCTCCCGCATCCCCCTGGTGGTGCGTTGGCCCCAAAAATTCACGGCCGGCTCGAAGGACGATCGTTTCGCCGATCTCTGCGATCTCTTCCCGACGATCCTGGATTTGGTCGGGCTGGAGGGCGGGGAGGATCCGGAGCCTCGCGCCCGCCGATTCGACGGGGCCTCGCTCGTTTCAGAGGCGACCCGGCACCGCAGCCATCAGAACGTCTCTTGCGTCTCGGGCCGGGATCGCTGGTCCGCGGTGCGCGAGGCACGGTGGAAATATGTCTATTTTTACAACGGCGGGACGGAACAACTCTTCGATCTCCAGGACGATCCCGGCGAGACCCGCAATCTCCTGAATGGCGGTACTTATCCCCCGGCGGTGCTTTCCGATCTACGTTCCCGCGTCTTCGCCTATGAATCGGTCCATGGGCCGGCGGGGCAGACGAAGAACGGGGCCCCGATTCCTTTTCCCGCGAAGGCCTTGGACCCCGCCTCCGATAGCAATGCCTCGTGCAAGTTCCCGGCCTGGGCCCATCAGCATTTTCAACGTTTTTCGGACGAAGCACCGAAGGAAATCACGGAGCGATTCGCCCGGGAGGCCGGGCTCGCGCTGGGGAGCGATGATCCTTCGGCGCGCATCCGCGGCATGAGTCCTGGTCCTGAATGGGAAGGGCGTTTTAAGGAGCAATTGAAGAGTTTGGGGGATGAGGGGGTGGCGGGGCGGGATTTATTCGGGGAGTGATGGTTTTTCGTGGTTTCGACTCTGGCGGTGGTACGCGAAACCGCGGATTGTTGGCCGACTCTGGAAGTCCGGATACGGGCTCGCTATTTCATGCGATGCATATTGACAGGTGGGCCAAGCACCCATCGGCGCGCGATGGGCGGATCGTGCCAGCGATTTGTATCAGGGAAAAAACTACTCGACCGCTATCTTACGGAATTGATCGATCGGGAATTTGAAACCTTTCAATGCCGACTTCGTCTCTTCCATCTCGTCTTTGATCGTCAAACCCGTATTGACCAGACCGAAATCGCCATAAGTCTTGCAGTAGTGGAATTCCAAAGTTCCAATATAATTGTAGGTATTTGAATCGATCGTGAACCTGTGTTTCGGATAATCCAAATAACTGTAGTCGTACTCGGTCCTTGAATACGAGACGCCCACTCCGATCGACAGATTGGGCGAGGGCCTGGCGATGGTCATGTTTCCGGAATTCCCTAAATTTACGGGCGCGCCGCCGTTTATCTTTGGTTTGTTCGGAAAATAACGGTCAAGGGTCATCTCCTCGTTCGTCGATTTGATCAGCGGGAATTTTCCGCCGACATCATACAGGCAAAGGATCTCATAATCCCCCGGCGGAATCGAGCAAATGAACGACCCGTTCTCTTTCTTACGGCCAAACTTATAGAGGCTGAAGATCTTCTTTGTCTTCAAGTTTTTCGCGAGAATATAATACTCGACGGCTTCAATCCCGAATAATTTAGGAACACCGACCTTGTCGAATACGGGTCGGATCCGCCCCATCAAATATGAATTCCTTTCGATATTGGGCTTGGAATTTTTCCCCATATAGGGGAGCATGGTCGTGCAACCAGCGAGAACCAACCCAAGAAACAATGCAGAAAGCGGTTTAACCATATTTATCCTTCGGTGCTAAAGAGAATGTCATGAAGGTGATCGACGCAAAAAAGGATATCATGAAAAGCGCATCGAATGTCCCCGACCCCCTTCCCCGCGAAGAAATTTGGCTCCGCCTCCGATAGCAAGCTTTCGCATCCGAGTCTTCGAGCATTCGAAGCGGGTCGTCGAGGAAAAGTGGGCCAGTCCCCCTTTGATCACCGGATACGACCTTGAATGCATGGGGCTGTCGATGAATGGAATGCATAATGGGAGGATCCCTCGAATCGTAAAAGATCGTGGCTCAGGATCACAAGGCTATCGCTTTGCGAAGCCGGCATCATACATGAAGCACGGCCATGGACGATAAAGGGAATTCCTAATTTGATCGCCCGAGTCTCCCTGATGTTAAGGTATTCCTGGTTGTCCGCAGAGGGCTTTCGATTTCAGAAGGCAAGTTGCCGGAGACTTACTGTGATGGAGCGTGTCCCATGAACTACCCTCGCGTGTGGATTAGTTTATTCTTATCAATTTCCACAGGCGCTCTCCACCCCATCCACTCGGCCCCCATCCGGGTGGGTGTGATCCGATGGGGAGCATGGACATCAAATTTCCTCCAGTCGGAATACTTGGCCGCCACAAATTGGCATGGGCGTCTTCCTTACTTTGCCATTCGTACCAACGGGAAAGTCATCATCGACGAATGCCAGCAAGGAGTGATGGATCAGGATCTGCTCTACGCTTCGAGTGCGGGCATCGATTATTGGGCCGTCAACTTCCGTTTTTGGCCAAGGGATCTACGACGCGATCCCACTTGGAAATGGTACACCCCCGATCTCCCCGCGCTGCACCGCAGAAGCGTGTACCGCAACCGTGTCAAGTATTGCCTGTTCCTCCAGGATCATTTGTTGGGGCCGAACCGGGGCGCTGATCCGAATTGGGATTACCGGGCCGAATGGCGCAAGATAGTCGATGAGATCGTGGCCATGTTTCGAGAAGACATCTACCAAAAAGTGATGGAAAATCGGCCCCTGCTCTATGTTCTTGGCGCTGAAAAGTTTGGCTATTTCATTTCGCCGGCTGAAATGAAGGATGGTTTCGAGCTCCTCAGCGCCCAATGTGAAGCCATTGGCCTTGGGAAGCCGTATGTGACGGGCATGCTTTGGTTGCAGGGCGGGGAGCGTTCCCGATTCAAGAACGAGGCAGGGTTCGACGCCGTGAGCGGTTATGGGGCGCCCATCCATCCCGAGATCAGGCTCAATCCTGGGCAAAAGATTTTCAACAATTTTCCTTATTCCAAATTAGCCGAAGCGAACGCTGCCTTCTGGGATTATTTCGGCAGGGCGGGGTTTCAAATCATCCCCCCACTCAATGAGGGATGGGATTCAAGACCCGCACAAGTAAAGAAATTTCCGCTCTATGATCGCCCCGAGGAAGGGCCCTGGTTCGCCCGGGGCACCGACGAGGAGTTGTCTGAAAATGTCCGCGCAGCCTGCCAATGGGTGATCGAACACCCCGAGTCCTGCGAGACCAACTCCATCCTCATCTATAACTGGAGCGAGTACGTGGAAGGCGGCTTCCTTTGCCCGACTAGGGATGCAGGCAGTTCAAGATTAGATGCCGTCAAGAGGGCATTGGCCCGATTTAAATAGTTTGTGGCAACCGACGGTGACGGCGTTGTGGAAATGACCAGCGGACACGACCCGTGGAAAAGCCGGACTATGCCGCAATTCGGCAATTTAGATTCAGGCAAAGGTCCGGTAGCGCCGACGCATGACCGATATGCGTTTATCTAACCTTTAGCGCGGGTTGATTCACACGTTCGCGCAATAGGGGTTTTGAACGGGTCGACGACATAAGATTCGGCGAGTACTTGGAGGCAGGACTCGATATCCACGTCATCGCGGCGGATGGCCAGTTCTGGGGCAGTGGTAAATATTTCAAACCTGCCAATCGATGACGAATATCCACATCGAACGATAATCGCTTCGGAAAAACCATTTGCGAGTCCGCCCTGGACCGAAGGTTTGCCTCTTGAGAGATGGCGTGGAAGCGGAGGGACCGGCTGCACTTGGGCTTTTTGGCACTGGGTTGGCGCCGCATCGATTCCTATCAATCCCGAAAAGCATGCGCGTTAATTGGTGTGTGAATCGCAGGAGAGGACCGACAGCGAGGACCGCGGGCTTCCATGATCCGCGCCGGAGTCGGGCCGGAACGACCATCGATGGAGTTGCGCGTATCCTACATCAACATTCATGGATTATTTGGTTTGTCGGGTGGGCGATCGTCCGATCGGTCCCGGTGATCGTCCTTCCGCAAACGAATCCATCTCGGCCACGAAGGCTTGCCGTTTTCGCCACGCGCCCATGCCCGTTCCATGGGCCTTGAGGAAGCACCGCGCGGCCAAAATGTAACTTGGGTATCCGGCGGCCTCGGCCGCCCGAGCGGCTCCCAAGCGCGTGGTGCGCAGGAGTTCTTCCAGCCGCCGCATGCGTGCTTTCGCAACGAAGGCGCGGGGCGTGCAGCCGACGTGACGGAGGAAGACTCGGCTGATATGCTCGCGGGAAAGGCCGAAGCGCCGGGCCATGCGTTGAATTTTGCGCTTCTCGGCCAGGTTCTCGGTGAGTTCTATCGGAATGGCATCGCTGAACGAGGGATCGGTGCGCGCGGGGGCCAGCCGGGTGTCCACCCAAACGGCCACGGCGCGCCAGAGATCATGGCAGCGCAGGCTGAGAGCCTCGTAGTGGATTCCCCTGCACGCCTTCAGATCGTGGAACAGTTCGGGTAGGGTCTGCGCGACGGATTGCTCTGGCAGGATGGCGAAGCGCGAGGGAAGCCTTTTCAAAAGGAACTCCACGAGGATGGGGTCTTCCACGGCGAACCAAAGGGTTTCGATGCGGCGCGATCCCAGGTTCTGGGCGCCGCCGTACCACGCGTCCAATGGCTGCAGGGTGAGGAGCGCCGCCCCCTCGGGCACAGTGAGCCTCCTTGAGGCCAATTCAAGTTCGAGGGAGCCTACCGCCACCCACTCCAGCACCATCGTCGGCCTGGATTGGCTGCGTTGTTTGCGCACGCGGTAGGCCGGCGCGGGTACCCGGTTGAAACCGATGGCGGAAGGAATGGGGGAGTGGAGCCCCCGGCGTTCCCGGAAAGGGTTGAAGAAGCCTTTACCTGTCTGGGGGAGCATTTATGACGGTGTGTGATTAAATCATAAGAGTATATCCTGTATCACAATCGTATATACTCGTTCCTCCCGGGTGGGCTACCATGTCTCTGCGCGGTTCGATCTCGCGACGGAGCCCCATGAAACCTGCCGGATTCATCATTCTCCTGACGGCGTACCTCTCGGGGGCCCCCGCTTCCGGCCTGGTCATTCCGGGCTCGGTTCCTGGCCTGGCGCCATCTCCGCACTATAGGTTGGCGGTGCGCTTGGTGAAGGGAGACCCTTCCTTCGCTCCCGCTTTTGCCATGCTGACGGCGTGCAAGGACAAAGGCGACAAACCCAAAGTGGATAATTATTTCCCGCATCTCTCAGGTTGGAGTCACACGTATATTAACTTGGAGATGACCGCCCCGATCGAGGTGGAAATCGGTCGGGTAAACGGAGAGCCCATCCGTAAGGCGACCCCTCATCCGAAACATCGCGTGAAGTCATGTGAAATTCGGAGTGGAAAAGCTTACGTCATCCTGGAACAGGCGGCCCTTGTTACCGTCGATATCGATGGCCAAATGGACGATCAGGATACGGGGAAGTCTCCTGGCGGGAGTTACGTCGGCCCACTCATCCACACCGTGTCCATCTTCGCCAATCCGCCCCTGACGGGTTGCCCCCGCCCGGAGGATGATGGGGTTTTTGCGCTGAAGCCGGGCACGACGCCCCCGATCGAGGGCGAGTGGAAGACGCTCTATTTCCTTCCCGGGGTGCACGATATCGGCGCGGCCTATCCCATCCGCCATAGCCGCCAGTACTATATCCCGGGAGACGCGATCGTCTACGGCGGCCTCAACTCCGGAAGTAACTGGAACAATGGCCACGACATACGCATCTTTGGCCACGGAACGCTCTCGGGGGCCCGCATGCCCCATCCGAAATTCCTACCTCCCGGCCGGGGTCCCGATTCTCTCCAAGACCCCATCCACATCCTGGGCGCGGCGAACACCCGGGTGGAGGGGATCACGCTCGCCGATTCGGCCTATCACTCCCTCATGCTCATCTCGGGTTATGATCCGCAGAAGCCCACCGATATCCGTTGGGTGAAGATCATCACTTGGCGCGGGAACGGAGACGGCATCAACCCGTTCGGCAACGGCCTCTTGGAGGATTGCTTCATCCGCACCCAGGACGACAGCACCTATGTGAACGGCCGTGGCCTTCGAAGGCTCGTGCTGTGGAACGACTGGAACGGGTCTTCCTTTGTGCTCTCGGCATTGCCGAGAGTGACGGACCGGACCCTCGTCGTAGAAGATTGCGACGTGATCTACGCCCGTGCGGGTTGGCATCAATGGGCCGGGGGCCGCGTATTCAATATGCGGGGCGAAGGACGCGGCGAATGCGGCGCGGGTGTGGTCTTCCGCGATATCCGTGTGGAGGATCCCCGGCCGACCCTTCAGGCCTTCTGCATCCAGATGCGGATGCAGCCGCCATATGGGAAGCCCGAGACCGCGAGAAAGGCGGGCGACCTTAGCGGGGTCGTGTTCCAGAATATCTCCATTGCGGCGGCGAGTATCCTGGGAGAACCGGAGATTCTTTTCGGGATGGAGGGAGCCTGGATCCACGACTTGACGTTCGAGAATTTCACCGTCGCAGGCCGTAAAATCACCTCCGCAAATTTCTTCACCACCAACGCGTTCGTTAAGAATCTGGAGTTCCGTTAGGAAGGGTCACCACAAACGAGATCGGGACCCGGGACGGATCCCCATCGGGAGACAGGTAAGACGGTGGCTTGGCCAATTACCTGTTTCAATGCGCCGGAAAAGCAAACGAAGGATAGGAGACAAGCCGCAAAGCTTTGCCTAACTAGAGTTTGGCCTAAAAAAGTGACCCCCCTCACCCACCCCCCGGCAACCGCGGCACCGCCCCCACCAACGCCCGCGTATACGCATCCTTCGGCTCCCGCAAAATCTGGTCCGGATGCCCGCGCTCCACGAGGCGCCCGGCCTTCATGACGAGCACTTCGTCGCAGAAATGGTCCACCACCGCGAGGTCGTGGGAGATGAAGAGGTAGGCCACTCCGAGTTCTTCCCGCAGGTCGGCGAGGAGATTGAGGATGCCGGCCTGGACGGAGACGTCGAGGGCGCTCACGGCCTCGTCGAGGACGATGAAGCGCGGTTCCACGGCCAGGGCGCGGGCGAGGGCGACGCGTTGGCGCTGGCCGCCGGAGAGTTCGTGGGGGTAGCGGTCGAGCCAGGCGGGGTCGAGGCCGACCTTGCGAAAAAGCGCGGCGCAGCGGTCGCGGCGTTCGGAGGCGGCGAGGCGCGGGAAATGGATGACGAGGGCCTCGCCGATGAGTTCGCCGAGGCTCAGGCGGGGGTTGAGGCTCGCCCCGGGGTCTTGGAAGACGATTTGGAGCTGCCTTCGGAAGGGACGGAAGTCTTCTTCGGAGAGGTTCTGGAGGGCCTTGCCCTCCCAGCTGATCTCACCTTCGGAGACCGGGGCCAGGCGCAAGAGGGCCTTGCCCACCGAAGATTTTCCGCTGCCGCTTTCGCCCACCAGACCCACGACGCCCGCCGGCGGAACATCGAAAGAGATGGCTTCGGCGGCCCGGATCTCCTGGACCACGCGGCGAAGGAAGGCGGAATGGATGGGATAGCGCACCGAGAGATTGCGAACGGAGAGGAGCGGCGCGGTCACGGGGCCACCTCGGAGAGGGTCGGAAAGCGCTTGAGCCTCGCGCCCAGTCGCGGCACGCAGGCCAGGAGGCCACGGGTATAGGGGTGCTTCGGCGCCGAAATCACCTCGAGGAAGGGCCCCTGTTCCACGATCTTCCCGTGGCGCATGACGGCGATGCGGTCGGCGAACGAGGTAAGGAGCGCCATATGGTGGGTGATGAAGAGCACGGCCATGGCGCGCTTTCTCCGCTCCGTCTTGAGCAGTTCGAGGATCTGGGCCTGCACCGTCACGTCGAGGGCGGTGGTGGGCTCGTCGGCGATGAGGAGGTCGGGCTCTCCGGCGAGGGCCATGGCGATGATGGCCCTCTGTTGCATCCCCCCGGAGAGTTCGTGGGGCCAGGCGCGCGCGGCGCGTTCGGGGTCGGGCAGGCCCGTCTCGCCCAGGAGGCGCACGGCTTCTTTCATGGCGGGAACGCCCGGTCGGTGCTGGCGCACGGCCTCGGCCACCTGGCGGCCCACCCGCAGGAGCGGATGCAGCGCGCTCATGGGTTCTTGGAAGACGTAGGCGATGCGGCCCCCGCGAACGCGGCGGAGGTCGCGGGGCGCGAGCGACAGGAGATCCGTATCGCCGAGGAGGGCCCGGCCTCGGATCTCGGCGGCGCGCTCGGGGAGGAGGCGGGTGAGGGCGAGGGCCGACGCGCTCTTGCCGCTGCCGCTTTCCCCCACCAGGGCGAGCACTTCCCCCTTCTGGATCTCGAAGGAGATCCCGGCCACCGCCTCGACGCTGCGGAAATGGACGTGGAGGTCTTCCACCCGAAGCAGCGGCGTCATGGCTTGCTCCCGGATTTGGGGTCGAGGGCGCCCCGGATCTGGTCGGCGAGGAGGTTGGCGGGGAGGAGGAGCGCGAACATGGAGGCGAACGCGGCGAGGAGGGGCCAGGCCACCACCGGGTCGCGGCTTAATTCGAGGCGGGCGTCGTTGATCATCACGCCCCAACTGCCCGTGCCCGGGTCGACGCCGATGCCGAGGTAGGAGAGGGTGGCCTCCGCCAGCACCAGGGCGCTGAAGGCGAGGGCCAGGTTCACGAGCACCAGGTAGGTGAGGTTGGGGATGACATGGCAGCGCAGGATGCGGGCGTCCCGGGCGCCCAGGGCCCGGGCCGAGGCGATGAAGGGGAGTTCGCGCAACTTGAGGGTCTCGCCGCGCATGAGGCGGCACAGGTCGGTCCACCCCGTGAGGCCCAGCACCACGCAGATCTGCCAGAGCCCCTGGCCGAAGAGGAGCACGAAGGCCATGACGAGGAGCACCCCGGGGATCGCGGAGATGAGCGTGTAGAGGTACTGCACTAGGTCGTCGACCCAGCCCCCGTACCATCCCGCCGCCACCCCGAGTAGCAGCGCGAAGGGGAGGGCGAGGAGCGTGGTGAGGATGCCGATGAGCACCGCGGTGCGCACGCCCTTCACCGCCCTCAGGAAGACATCGCTGCCGGCCTTGTCGGTGCCCATGGGGTGGCGCCCCGGGTGCTTGAGGGTCTCTTTGCGCCGCTCTCCGGTACTGGGATCGGTGGTGTTGACGAAGAGGGTCTTGGCGAAGGGCGCCGAATAGGTTTTCTCGGAGAGGTCGGCGATCTTCGCCACCGGGGCCCCCGCGAGCCTCCACGCCGAGAGGAGCCCCGCGTCGAGGAGTGAAGTCGCTTGTTGGGCCCGCGCTGGCTCGGCGGTCCGGGGATCGAGGACGACCTTACCGGCGCTGTCTTTCACGATTTCCCGCCAGCGCACCGAATCGAGCCAGGCGATGGCGATGAAGAAGAGCACCACAGCGAGGCAGCCTTGTGCGAGGCGGCTCGATGCGAGGGTCGCCTTGAGGCGCTGGCCCTCGAGGGTCCGCATGAGGAGGAGCGGGAGGAGGATCAGCGCCGCCAAGGCCAGAGCGGCGCCCAAGTTTCCCGGCCAGAGGGCGGGGGTGGCGGGCGCGGCGGCGGCGAGGGGCGCGGCGGCCTGTACCGCGCGGATGGCCGGATCGCTCAAGTGGCCGACGATGGCGAGGACGAGCGTGGCCCCCACCACGAAGAGCCAGACCGGCAGGAGCCTTCCCGCCTTCTTCCCCCCGAGGCGGATGCGGGGGTCGACGAGGAGATAGGCGAAGTCGGTGAGCAGCAGGCCCAGGATGGTGAGGAGGGAGCCGAAGAAGACCATGGCCCGCACGATGGCGAAGTCCTTCTGGTTGAGGGCGTCGAGGGTGTAATTGCCCAGGCCCGGGATGGCGAAGAACGACTCGAGGAGCAGGCTGCCCATGACGAGGAAGGGCAACCCCGCGACCACCGCGGTGGCGATGGGCACGAGGGAACTGCGCAGCACGTGCAGCGAGAGCACGCGGGATTCGGGGAGGCCCTTGGCCCGGGCGGTGCGCACGTAGTCCCGCCCCAATTCCTCCTCGAAGAGCGCCCGGTAGAACCGCACCGAGGCGCCCGTGCCCGCCACGAGGGAGATCAGGACGGGGCCGATGACGAAGCGCCACGCGTCGAGGCCATCGGCCCAGCCGCTGACGGGGATCCACATCCACCCCTTCCCCAGGAGGGCCTGGATCCCGATGATATAGAAGAGGCCCGAGATCGACATGAGGGCGACGAGGGCGGCGTCGATGCCCCGCTCGGCGCGGGCGCCCTTGAAGCGGGCGAAGGCGAGGGCCAGGGCCAAATGCAGCAGCAGGCCGAGGGCCATGGCCGGCAGCGTCACCATGAGGCTCGGCCCTATGCGCCGCACGAGTTCGGTGCGCACCGGGTGGGCGTCGACGTCGCTGCGGCCGAAGTCGAGGAGGAAGAGGCGGGCGTTCTTCTCGAAAAAGATCGTCTCGGTGGCCTTCTTGAGGCCCGCTTCCTTGGCGTTCCAGAACCGGGGGCGGTCGTAGCCGCGTTCCCGCATCCACGCCGCGATCTGCTCGGGGCGGACATTGCGGCCGCCGAGGGCCTGGCGGGCCTGGTCTTGGGGGGGATTGACGAGGAAGAAGAGGAGGAAGGTGATGAGGTTCACCCCGATGAGGATCGGGAACAGGTAGAGGAGCCTGCGCAGCAGATAACTAAGCACGAGCATTCCCCTTGGCGCGCCAGGCCGCATCGGCTCGACGCCGGCGCCAGACCCAGAGGCCGCCGCCCAAGAGGGCCGCCAAGCCCAGAAGGAGCGGCCAGAGCGCGGGCCGGTTCCATTCATGGCGCTTGGCTTCCCTGAGGGCGGGCTCGAGGCGCTGGTACTTGCGGCCGCTATTGATGAACGAGGCGGGCTTGATATTGGAGAGCCAGGGCTGGACGAGGGCGTAGGTGACGGGGTGGAAGCCCCAGATCCACGGGCCGTCTTCCCAGGCGATGCGCACCAGGTCGGCGATCACCGCGCGGCGCTCGGGCCCGTCGGTCATGACGCGCATCTTCTCGAAGCCCCGGTCGAAGGCCGCGCTCTCATAATTGGCGGCGTTCTCCCCGCCCCCTCCGGCCATGGCGTTGGGGCCGTAGAGCAGGAAGAAGAGGTTCTCAGCGTCGGGATAATCGGCGTTCCATCCCCAGGAGAAAAATTGGGAAGTGCCCTTCTCCATTTTTTCCCGGAATTGCCGGTAGGTGGTGTTGCGGAAGCGGAGTTGGATGCCGAGTTTGGCCATTTGCTTGGTCATCCAATTCATCTCGCTCTGGAACCCGGTCTGCCCCGCGTTCGCCCCGTCGAAGGAGAGCACCAAGGGCCCCTCGGGGCCGACGCCTCCCGGGTAGCCCGCTTCGGCCAGGAGCGCCTTCGCCTCGTCGAGGGATCGGCGCTGGGCGCCCTTCGGCCCCGGGCGGTAGACCATGGGGTTCACGTCCCCCTCCTCGTAGCCCGGTACGCCCGGCACCAGGGGCGACATGGCGGGCACGCCCCGGCCGTTTAGGAAGATCTGCAGGTATTCTTCGACGTCGAAGGCGATGGCGATGGCGCGCCTGAGTTTTTTGCGTTTCTCGTCGAGTCCGCCGACGACGGGATCCCGCATATTGAACGACCAATAGTGCACGCTCGAGTCGGGCTCCAGCAGCAGCGACATGCCCTTGGCCGCGGGCTCGCCCCCGAGTTCGGGCTTCCCCCGGCCCGGTTTGATGACCGCGTCGAAGCTGTCTTCGGTGATGCCCGAGGCGTCGTACCAGCCCTGGAGGAATTTATTCCAGCGGGGGAGGCTCTCCTTCTCGTAGCAGAGCACCACGCGGTCGATGAAGGGGAGCGCCTTGCCCGCGTCGGCGAGCAGGCCGGCTCCCCGGTCTCCCGGGGCCCCCTCGGTGGGATAGGTTCCGTGGACGTAATGGGCGTTCTTCTCCATGGCGATCTGGCGGTTGCGCTCGGCGCGCACCAGGCGATAGGGCCCCGTGCCCACGGGCCAGCGGTCGAGGGAGATGTCTTTGCGGGAGAGCGCGCCCTGGGCGTAGAAGCGCTCGACCTCAGCGGGCACCGGCCCGAAGAAGGGCAGGGTCATCCATTGGAGGAGTTGGGGATATTTTTTTACGAGCACGATCTCGAACTCGAACTCGGAGAGCACGCGCACGCCGGAGAATGGGATCTTCTCGAGATCGATGAGGAGGGGATGCTCGCGCTCGTCCTTGGCCCGGTCGTAAAGGGCGCCGCCTTGGGTTTTGCGCCGCGCGCGCTCTCCGTCGACGGCGGCCTGGATCACCTCGCGGCAAGCGGTGAAGCCCTCCACCACATCGGCGAGAGTGGAAGCCAGGGGGCTCTCGAAGAGCGGATGGGCCAGGCGCTTCCATTGGTAAACGAAATCGGCGGCCACGGCGGGTCGGGTGGCGGCGGCCGGGAGGTCGAGGGGCCGTTTCGCCCCGTCGAGATCCCGGTCAGAAAGCGAGGCAAAGCGCGCCCGCCCATCGGCGGTCCGGACGAAGGCCGGGTGTTCTCCATAGAAGAGATTGGTCTTGAGGCGAACGCGCAGCACCGCCCGGGCCACAAGGTCGGCCGGCGGATCCCCGGGGAGCGGCCGCCCCGCCGCGTCGTAATAGGCGAAGGTCGGAAGTTCCCGGGCGGCCAGGGGGGAGAGTTCGAAGGGGCGCTTCAGGTAATGGAACTCGACGGGGGGCTCGATGACCAGGGCGAGCACCTGGTACTCGTCGCTGCTATAGGCGCGCGCGATGTCGAAATGCTTGGGGAGTTGAAAAAAACTGGTGTAGAAGACGGGCTTGCCGGCCTCGGCGACGGGATGGGGCCGGCTGAGTTCGCACGAGGCGAGGAGCGCGAAGGCGAGGAGCGTAAAGCAAAACCGGAAGGGGGAGGCGGGTAGGGATGCCATGGCCGGATGGGCAATCATACCCTATCCCCCGGCGCTTTCCCCGGCTTCGGCGCCCCCCGCCCGATTGAAAGATGGCCCTTTCGCGGGTATGATTGCCCGAAGCCTCCGGGGAAAAAAAACGGGAATCAGGTGCAAAAAATGGCCGCGCCGGTGATCCAATCCCATGGGCCCCTCCCTCCTCCCGATCCCGCTTCGATGCGGCGGGCGCTGCGATGAGCGAGCCCATCAGTCACGGGGAACTCGCCCGGCTCTACCGCCAGTACGGCCCCATGGTCCTGCGGCGCTGCCGGTTCCTCCTGCGTGACGAGGAAAAAGCCATGGACGCCCTCCAGGATGTCTTCGTGGAATTGGTGCGCCACCGCGACCGCCTGCGCGCCGATTTCCCCTCGAGCCTCCTCTACCGCATCGCCACCCACGTCTGCCTCAATCTCCTGCGCGCCGCGCGGCGCAAGGGCGCCCTCCAAGAGAACGAGGCTTTCGCCGGCGCCCCCAGCCACGAGAGCGGCTACGAACGGGCGGAGGACCGCCTGCTCCTCGACGCCGTCTTCGAGGCGGAGGATTCCGATACCCGGGCCTTGGCCCTCATGTACCACGGCGACGGCATGACCCTCGACGAACTCGCCCAAGTCTTCCGACTCTCCATCTCCGGCGTGCGCAAGCGGCTACTGAAATTCCAGGAGCGGGCCTCGCAGCGGCTGCGGACCCCCGTCCCCAAGGAGCTCGGCCATGGCTGAGAAACTCTCGAACCTGCTTTTGGAACGCTTCCTGCTGGGCGAGGTGACGCCCCAGGAAAAAACGCGGGTCGAGGCCGCCTTGAACTCGGATCCCGAAACCGCGCGCCGCCTCGATGCGCTTCGCCGCGAGACCGAGGCGTTCTTCCAGGCCCATCCCGAGGGCCAGGTCGTCCCGGGCATCGAGGCGCGCCTGGAACGCGCCCAGCTCTCCGGTGTCGAGGGGAAGAAGCGCTTCCCCATCCAGGCTTGGCTCATCCCCGCGCTCACCCTGCTCCTCGTCGTCGGCCTCGCGCCCCTTTGGATGGACCGGGGGAGCACCGACGCCATCGTGCCCATTTCGCCGGGTGTCCCCTATCCGGAGGGTTCCCGCGCGTTTGCGATGGAGCGCTACAAGGGCGGGGATGAGATCGCGCTCTACCGGCAAGGGGCTCCGGGGTCGGAGCCCGAGCGCCTCACGAATAGGCAATCGGTGCGCCCGGGGGATCGCCTACAATTGGCCTACACGTCGGCGGGATCCCCCCAAGGGGTCCTCTTCTCCGTGGACTCCGCCGGGGTCTTGACCTGGCACTATCCCGCCAAGGCCCCCGAAGCCCGCGCTCCCCTGCCCAAACTCGTGATGGGAAAAAGGCAATTTTTGGGGGATTCCTACGAACTCGACGCCACGGCGGGGGAAGAGCGCTTCTATCTCGTCACCTGTGCGGTCTCGGTGGCCCCCGCTCTCATCTTGGGCGGCGCCGCCCGCCTCGCGCGGAGTACCGACGCCCAATTCCCCGGCTGCGTGGTCACCGTATTCTCGGTGGTGAAGCGGCCTTGAGTTACCGGGCCGTACCCCTCCTCTTCGCCGTCCTGCTGGCCGGATGGCTGGCGGCCGAGGAGGGCCGGGGCCCGGCCTTGCGGCGCTCGGCGCTCTTCGTCGGCGCCCACGACGGTGGCCCCGACCGGGAACCCCTGCGCCACGCCCACGCCGACGCGGAGACGCTCTCGCGGGTCTTCCTCGAACTCGGGGGGGTCGCGACCAACGACGGCGAACTCCTCCTCGAGCCCAGCGCCCTCGCCCTGCTTTCCAAACTCGACGCGGTCCACCGCCGCCTCGCCGAAGAGCGGGGGAAGGCGGCGCGCAGCGAGTTCGTCTTCTATTATTCGGGGCATTCCGACGAGAAGGGCCTCCTCCTCGGCCGCTCGCGCATCGAGTACGGCGAACTCCGCCGCCGCATAGGCGAGCTCCCCGCCGACTTGCGCCTGGTCATCCTCGATTCGTGCGCCTCGGGGGCCTTCACCCGGGCCAAGGGCGGCGTGAAGCGCCGGGCCTTCCTCTCCGATCCCGCCCTTTCCGCCCGGGGGTTCGCCGCCCTCACCTCCAGTTCGCCCGGCGAACTCTCCATGGAATCCGACCGCCTCGGGGGCTCGTTCTTCACCCTGGCCCTGGTGGCGGGCCTGCGCGGCGGCGCCGATAGCCGGGGCGCCGGGCGCGTGAACCTCGACGAAGCCTACCAGTACGCCTACCGCGAAACGGTGGAGAAGACCGCGGCCCTGGGGCGCGCCGCCCAGCACCCCCTCTTCGAGGTCCAACTCGCCGGGGCGGGGGAGGTGGTGCTCACCGACTTGCGCGACCACGCGGCGACCCTGGTCCTCGAGCCGGCCCTCGAGGGCCTCGTCACGGTGCGCAGCGGGGTCGGGCGGCTGGTCTCCCAGGCGCGCAAAGAGAAGGGGCAGGAACTCGCCCAGGCGCTCGTGCCGGGAAATTATGCGATTCGAATAGATAAATCAGGCGAGGCGTGGACGGCGGATGCGCTCCTGGAGGGCCCGGCGCGCCTGCGGTTGGGCCCCCCGGCGTTCACCCGGCTCTCCAACCGCGACCCGGTTCGCGACCCCCGGGCCATGCGGGCGGTGAACACCGGGGGCCAATTGCTCCTGGGCTCCGTGGCCGGCGGGGTGGGGGCCGCGGGGGGCACCTTCCTCTTCGGCCTTTTAGGCCACGCCCTCGACCCCGCCGCGCCCATCGGGATCTACTCCACCCTCAACGCCCCGGTGGCCCTGGGTCTCCTCGGCTTCCTCGCCGGCGACATCGTGCTCTCCGCGGTGGCGGTCAACGGGGTCGGCGCCCTGGGCGATCATCGGGCGCCCCCGGGCGCGGCCTTCATCGGGGCCTCCGTGGGGACGGCCGTCGCGCTCCCGCTCATCCTCGCCATCGCCTACCGCAAGAGCGGGGTCGAGTTGCTCCCGGCGGTCTTGCCCGCCTTCCTCCCCGGCCTGGCCGCGACCCTGGCCTTCCAGATCGGGAAGAAACCGCTCCCCTTCGTCGGCTATGTCTTGCCGACGGGGTCGGGATGGCAGGCGGGCATCGTCGCTTCCTATTAAGCCGAAACGTCCCTTCGCCGCCAGGCGCCCGGGCTCATCCCCATCACGCGCCTGAATTGCCGGGCGAAATAATTCCCGTCGGAGAAGCCGCTGGCGCCGGCGATATCCACCACCGGGGTTTCTAGGTCCCGCAGCAGGCGGCAGGCGTGGTGGATGCGGAGTTTCAAGGCGTAATCGATGGGCGTGGTGCCGTAATGGGCCTTGAAGATCCGCTGGAATTGGCGGGGAGAGAGGCCGGCGAGGCCGGCGAGATCCCCCAGGCGCAGGGGCTCGAGGAAATTCTTCTCGAGGTGGCTCACGGCCACGGCGAGACGGTGCACCCCGTCGAGGGCGGGCTCGGAGGGGGCCACGTAGCGGCGGGAAACCCAGGCCACCAATTGGGTGAAGGCCCCCGAGAGCATCCCCTCGTAGCCCTCGCGCCGGGATTGGAACTCTTCGCCCATGGCATCGATCATGCGTTCGGCCTCCTTGAGTTCGGGGAGGGGAAGCCGCAGACGGCAGCGGAACTCGGCTGCGTTCCTGGCCGGCGGACCGAGCACGAAGAGGGCCTGGAAGCCGGCGAGCTTCTTGAGATAGGCGGCCGCGGGTTCCAGGAGCGCCGGGCCGAAGGCGAGATTGCACATCTCGAGTTCGTGGCAATCGACGAAACCGTGGGAGGCGTCGCCCTGGAAGACATAGACGTCGCCGGCGGAGACGAAATGCCGCGCCCCCTGCACCAAGTGGGTGCCCGTGCCCCCGAGGATCACCACGAGTTCGGAATAATCGTGCGTATGTTCGTGGAAGGAGGCGAGGACCTTGGTTCGCCCGACCCGGAAGGGGAAGGCGGGATTGGCCCCCGGTGCCATGGAATAATGGTGGACTTTACCAATATTTTCACCGACTTCGGCGTGCTTCCCGGCGGGCCCCTCGCGGCGGGCGGGGCCTCGATGGGGGATTCGGCGTTTTTTTGGCATGTCGCAATCGTGCTATATCGCGTCGGAAAAGTGAAGGAAGGCGCGCCCCCCATGGCCCATCCTTCCTTATCGAAAGGGAGCCCCCATGAACGCGACCGCCGAAATGAAACCCGCATCCACCATCGCCCTCTGGAAGGACGACGCGGCCCTCGTCCAGAAGCATTACCGCGATTGGTGGGACCGCAAGGGGATGGTCCTCAACCTAAGCGGCCCCGTGCAGAACCGCAAGCTTCCCCGCGACCCGATGCCCGACCCGGGCCCGGCGAAGTCCCATCGCGACCAGGTCATCGACGTCGATTGGGTCTCCCGCACCCAGCGCTACCGCCTTTCCCGGCGGAATTATCCCGCCGACAATCTTCCCATCGCGGTGCCCAGCATCGGCCCGGGTTCCCTGGCGCTCTACCTGGGTTCCCAGCCCGGCTTCGAGGCGACCACCGTCTGGTACGACTCGTGCATCGAGGACATCGAGAAGCATCCCCCCCTCGTCTTCGACCCCGACGCCCCCTGGTGCCGCACCCAGGAGGCCCTCGTCGCCGCGTGCGTCCGGCTCTCCAAGGGGGAGTACTTGACCGGCTGCCCCGATCTCATCGAGAACATCGATATCCTCGCCTCGCTGCGCGGCAATGAAACCCTCATGGTCGACATGCTGGAGAGCCCCGAGTGGGTGAAGGAGAAGGTGGCCGAGATCAATGGGGTCTTCTTCCGCGCCTACCAGCGCATCTACGACCTCATCCAGGCGCCCGACGGGAGTTCGGCCTGGGCCCACTTCGACCTGTGGGGGGACGGAAAGACCGCCAAACTCCAATGCGACGCCTCGGCCATGTTCTCCACGGCCATGCTCTCGGAGTTCGTGGTGCCCGCGCTCACCGAGCAGTGCGCGTGGCTCGACCACAGCATGTACCACCTCGACGGCACCCAATGCATCCCCCACCTCGACGCCCTCCTCGAGGTCGAGCCCCTCGACGCCATCGAGTGGACTCCCCAGGCGGGCCTGGAGCACGGCGGGCACCGCCGCTGGTGGCCGATGTATAAGCGCATCCTCGACGCCGGCAAGAGCGTGCAGATCATTCCGGCGAAGAAAGAAGAGGTCGTGCCGCTCCTCGACGCCATCGGGGGAAAGGGCGTCTTCCTCTACGTGGGCGGGGTCCAGGATGAGGGCGAGGCCGAAGCGATGATCCGGGCAGTGGAGCCCTACCGCTAGATCTCAGACGGCCCGCTTCCTCCACGCTCCCGGGCTCATCCCCTTCCATTCTTTGAACGCCCGGCTTAGGCATCGCGTCACAATAAAATGATCGATTAATCCTTTATAGGAATCAGTGTGTAATTCCAGTCTCCATGAAATCTTGCTCTTTTGATTTTAATGAGGGCGATTTCTTCGTCACTCACCTTGAT
>JAFLEE010000061.1 GCA_017302015.1 Spirochaetota bacterium
GCGTGCTGTCCGACAGCACCTCCACCACCAGCCGAGGCTGGCGGAACACCATGTCGGTCTTCAGGTCGGCCGCGTCGCAGGTGACGAACACGTCGGGGTAGAAGATGGCGTCGTCGGCCACCTGCACCTTCATGCCCTCGACGAAGGCGCGGCAGGGGCTGCCCTTCAGGTGGGACTTGAGCGCGGCGAACAGGTTGCCGCCGACCAGGCCGTGCACCCGCCGCGCACCCACCATCGCAAAGACCTCGCCGCGGTAGAACTCATGCCGCCCGGGCTGGTCGTTCTCCCAGGCGTTCACGAATTCGTCGTCGGGGGCCAGGTCGAGGCGCACGGTGAGGAGGTTCCCGGCCTGGAGATTGGTGCGGGAAAAGCCCACGGAGAGCGGCTGGGCCCACGCGAAGAGCAGGGGGAGGAGGAGCAGGATTCTTCGGGGGGAGAAGGGATGCATGGGAGGAAGCGCGCGGGGCTCGGCCGGGGAAGGGGATCATACTCCGGGGAGCGTTCGGCGGGGGGCCGCGGCGGGGGAGGCGACCGGGACTTGGGCGGATGCTATAATCTCCCGCGTTTTCGCGCCCGTAGCTCAGCTGGATAGAGCGATAGATTGCGGTTCTATAGGTCGGAGGTTCGACTCCTCTCGGGCGCACTTTTTTCCACCACGGATGGGCATCTTTGGAACTTCCTCGAGCATCGAAGATCATCCTCATCGTCAGCGCGGTCCTGGTGGCCGGGGTCGTCTGCGATGCCCTGTTCATCCCGCCCTCCGTCAAGCTCCACCGCGCCCTGAGGCTTAATTTATTCTGGTCCAAGGCCGTGCGGCGCTTAGACCGTTCCCCGCTCCAATCCGTGGAGTACACGGTGGAGAAGGGCGACGTATTGTGGAACCTGAGCAGCCGCCTGGGCATCAATATCGACACGCTCTACTCGTTCAACGAGATCAAGAAGGCCCACGAGATCTTTCCGGGGCAGAAGCTGCGCATCCCCATGATCGACGGGCTCCTCTACCGCGTCAGCAACCACGAATCCCTCGATTCCATCGCCTCCAACCACAACGTCTCCCGGGGGGCCATCCGCTTCTACAACCAACTCCCCTCCGACGGGGCCCTCACCGACTCGATGCTCCTGTTCCTCCCCGGGGCGACCTATTCCCTGGATGAGCGCTTGGCGCGATTCGGGGCCGAGCTCATGAGCCCCTTAAGCGGCGGGACGTTCCGCTTCACCGGCTTCTATGGTTGGCGCGTGCATCCCATCAGCCACGCCCGGGAATTCCACCGGGGCATCGACTTGGGCGCCGCGCCCGGCACGACGGTGTTCGCCGCCCAAAGCGGCACGGTGATCTTCGCCACCGTGGATTTCGGCTACGGCCAGGTCATCGGCATCCAGCACCGCAGTCGGCTCACCACGCGCTACGCCCACCTCTCCCGGATGTACGTGCGGTCGGGCCAGAAGGTCGCGGCCCAGCAGGCCATCGGCGCGGTGGGGCAGACGGGGCGGGCCACCGGGCCCCACCTGCATTTCGAGGTGACCCGAGACGGGGTCCTCATCGATCCCCGCGAGGTCACCTCCTTCCAATAGCATGGCGCGCCCCAAGGTCCTCATCCTCGATTCCGGGCACACCTCCTACGAGGAGGAACGGGCCGTCTTCGCCGATTTCGACGGGGAGCTCGTCTTCAGCCGGGAGCACGAGCCCGAGAAATGGCTGCCCCTGGCCCGCGAGGCTTCGGGCATCCTCCTGAACCTCGCCCCCATGAAGGCCGAGAGCATCGCCCAACTCCCCCAATGCCGCGTGATCGCCCGCTACGGGGTGGGTTACGACAATGTGGACGTGGAGGCCTGCACCCGCGCACGTATCTGGGTGGCCCATTGCCGCAATTATTGCAACGAGGAGACCAGCGACCAGGCCATGGGCCTCCTCCTCTCCTGCGTACGGGCCATCTCCCGTCGCGACCGCCTCCTCCACCAGGGAGCCTGGACCCCCGCCCAGAAGGATCCGGTCTTCCGCTTCGTGGGCAAGACCGTCCTCGTGCTCGGTTTCGGCGGGAGCGGGCAGGCCTTCGTGCGCAAGATCCGCGGCTTCCTCCCCGGGGAGATCCTCGTCTGCGATCCCACCGAGGATCCCGCTCGCATCGCCGAGGCGGGCGCGCGAAAGGTCGCCCTCGAAGAGGCCCTTCCCCGCGCCGACATCATCTCGCTCCACCTGCCCCTCAAGGCGGAAACCCGCCATCTCTTCGGCGCGCGGACTTTCGCCGCCATGAAGCGGGGCGCGATCCTCATCAATACCTCCCGCGGCCCCATCGTGCACCAGGGCGATCTCATCGCGGCCCTCCAAAGCGGACAATTGGGGGCCGCCGGCATCGACGTCTTCGAGCAGGAACCCCTCCCCGCCGACCACGCCTTCCGCGGGGTCGAGAATGTGGTGCTCTCCGACCATATGGGTTGGTATTCCCGGGAATCGTTCTCCGAACTGAAGACCCTCACGGCGCGCAACGTCCTCGCGGTGCTCACGGGCGGGAAGCCGATTTTCCCGGTAAACCGGGTGGTTTAACCGCCGATTCGGGCAGGCCCCGAGTTTTTACCGAGCGCTCGGCGACGGTCGAAGCGCCCGAGAAGCGGTGGGAGGGGGAATTTTGAAGAAAAGGGCCCCGCATAGTAAAAATTAGGCAACTTTTCCCCGCTATTTCCTAGGAGATCCCATGGCCCACGTTGTTGGCGAACCCTGCGTCAAGTGCAAGTACGGCGACTGCGTCGATGTCTGCCCCGTCAATTGCTTCTACGAAGGCGATGACATGCTCTACATCAACCCCGATGAGTGCATCGATTGCGACGCCTGCGTCCCCGAGTGCCCCGTCAACGCCATCACCACCGACTCCGAGGCCAAGCCGGAATGGGTGGAGAAGAACAAGTCCTTCCCCTACGCCGAAGACAAGCGCCGTACGTCGAAGAACGACGTGACGCACGGGCCGAACCACAAGGCCTAGTGTCACCCATCGGGGGGAACAAACCGGTCCTGCGCTTCACGGTGCAGGACACTTTTTTCTTCCTCATCCTCGCCGGGCTCTCCATCGCCTTCTACAAGGTGCTCAGCCCGTTCCTGGTCATCCTGTTCGCGGCGATCATCCTCGCCCACGCCTTCTACAAGCCCTTCCTCTACCTGAGGGATCGCCTCCGCCTGCGCGCCTCCCTGGCGGCCCTGGTGACGACGCTTTTCGCGGCTTCGGTGATCGCCGTCCCCATCACCCTCGTGACCTTCCTCCTTTCCACCGAGGTCTCGGAAGGCTACCAGCGCCTGCGCACCACCGATTTCTACGGCGAGTTCTCCGTCGGGGGGGTCTCCAAATCGGTGAAGCAGATCCCCCTCTTTCGCGACAATTGGAAGACCCTCGAAGACCTCCACATCGACGAGCGCGTCGTCAACGGCATCGAAGAGGGGCTCGCCTGGCTCTACAAGGCGCTCCAGAGCCTCATCGTCTCCACCACCCGCTTCCTCATCCAACTCGTCATCACCCTCTACCTGATCTATTTCTTCCTGCTCGACGGGGTGAAGATCGGAAACCGGGCCTACGAACTCCTCCCCGTGCGCGAGGAGGATAGCCGCAAGATCTTCTCCGAAACGCTGCGCATCGTGGAGGCGACGCTCCTGGGCACCGTGGTCGTCGGGGCCCTCGAGGGCACTTGGGCCGGGTTCCTCTTCTTCCTCGTCGGCATCCCTTCCCCCGTCGTCTGGGGGGTGGTGATGGCGATCTTTTCCATGCTGCCGGTGGTGGGGTCCAACACCATCATCGTGCCGTTCGCGATCTTCCTCCTCGTCACGGGCCATTGGGGCAAGGCGCTCATCCTGCTGTCCGCGGGCACGGTGCTGCTGACGATCTCCACGAGCATCCTGAAGCCGAAGATCGTGGGGGACCGGGCCGGCCTCCACCCCGCTGTCATCGTGCTCTCCACCATCGGCGGGGTCGCCTGGCTCGGCATGGTGGGTTTCTTCATCGGTCCCCTCATCGCGGCGCTTTTCATCATGGTCTGGACCCAGTACAGCGAGCGCTACAAGGCCCGCATTTCGCGCCTGAGGGAAAACGGGAAATAGCGCCCATCGGCGCGATTCAGCGGGCGGGGCCTTGACATCGAAGATCGGGGTCGAACTCGGGAGGTTCCTTTGGCCAAAATCGCATCCATCATCGGGCCCGTTTGGGGCCTCGCGGGGGTCGGGCTGCTCCTCGGGAGCGCGGTCTATCGCCTCGGCGTACGGGCGCTCGACTCGATGCGCGAGGGATACACCTGGACCCAATGGCTCGTCTTCGCCGCGCTCGTGGGGTTTATGGCCATCAGCGAGGGTTATGGGGCCTTCCAGAAGGGCTTCTCGCCCCGGGTGGCGGCCCGCGCCCTCTATCTGAGCCGGCATCCCCGGCCGCTCCACCTGCTCCTCGCCCCCCTCTTCTGCATGGGTTTCTTCTACGCCACGCGCCGGCGGCAGATCACCTCGTGGATCGTGACTTTCGGGATCATCGCCCTCGTCCTGCTCGTGCGCTTCCTCCACCAGCCCTGGCGGGGGATGGTCGATGCGGGGGTCGTCGTCGGCCTGAGTTGGGGCCTCGTGGCCCTCGCCGTCTATGTCGTGAAGGCGTTCACCCGAGACGACTTTCCCTTTCCGCCGGAAGTGCCGCCGCAAGGGCGCTGAAGAACCGTTGGTGCGCATGCCGGCTCTCTCTCGCCGCGGCGCGGCGCGGGGAAGGCTCGTCAGCGCCAGAAGAAAAAGATGCCCGCACCGCCCGCGATGGCGAGGGTGAACGCGATGGCCACGCGCCAGGCGAGCGCCCGGCTCCCCAGGACGGCGGCGATGAGCCCCTTGAAGGCGATATTGGAGAGCGAGGCGATGAGGATGAGGCGCCAGCCGAGTTCGGGGGAAAGTTGCCCCTTGTCCATGAGGCGCGCCGTGGAGAGGGTGATGGCATCCATGTCGGTGGTACCGGAAATGACGGAGATCAGGTAGAGCGCCCCCGTTCCCAGGTGGGTGTTGGCGGCGGCCACGAGGAAAATAACCACGGCGTAGAGGCCGCCGAAGACCAGGGCGGTCTTTAGTTCCGAGGGGCTCCCCGTCACGGCGAGGGGGGGCGGGGCCTTGCGCAGGCCCGGCAGCAGGGCCCCCGTGAGGATCGCCATGACCCCGGCCATGGCGATGAGGGGCGGGAGGAGGTGGCTCGCCTGGTGGGGGGCGAACGCCGCCACCAGGACCATGAAGCGGGCGAAGGCGATGGTCGAGGCCACCATGATCACGAGCACGGTGGCATTGGCGCCGGCATCGTTCGGGGCGGATTTCGCGCGCCTGGCGTAACTGACGGTGGTGGCGGTGGAGGAGATGATGCCGCCGAGGATTCCCCCCAGGAGGGTGCCGGCCCGGCTTCCGAAGGCCTTGGCGAGCACGTACCCGAAGAGGCTGATGGTCACGATGAGCACGACCATGAGCCAGATTTCACGGGGATTGAGCACCTGGTAGGGCCCGAGGGCCTTGTTGGGGAGGACCGGGAGGATCACCAGGGCGATGAGCACGAACTGGAGGATGGCCTTGAAGTCGGCTTCGCCGATGCGCCCCGCCAGGTCGTGCATGGGCTTTTTAAGGGACAGCAGCAGCACCAGGGCTCCCGTCACCACGACGGGCACGGTGGGCGAACCCAGCGCCAGCCAAAGGCCGCAGACGAACATGAGCACCGCCGAGATCTCGGTGGTGATGCCGGGGGCCGCGAGATCCTTGGGCATCATGAGGTTGCCCAGGATGAAGTAGGCGACCAGGGCCGCGAGGCCGACGAGGGCGAGCCAGGGTCCGAGGGGGGCGACGAGGAACCCGCAGAGGCAGCCGAGCACGGGAATGATCGTGAAAGTGCGGAACGCCGCGATCTGAACCTGCACCCGCTCCCGCTGGAGCCCGACGAGGAGGCCGAGGCCGGCCGCGATGGCGACCTTCTGGAGGACAAGGGAGGCCTCAGGCATCATGGGTTTTAGTGTAGCACGTTTCCGGGCGACGGAGGGCGGGGAAGCCTGAAGGGCGCCCCTAGAAATCGGTTAGAATCAGGGTAGGGGCGAAGGTCCCGGCGAGAAGGAAATGTACTTTTTTTTGCAACGCCGGGGGCCGGTGCCGGCTCTCAAGTAGGTAGAAGGGCAAAACTTAGCCCTCGATCAGTCCATCAAGGAGTTCCCATGAAGTTTCCCTATTTCCTCTTTCCCGGTTTCGGCCGCCCGTTTCTCCGTCTCATGACGGCATCCCTCGCCCTGGCGATCCTCGTCGCCTGCGTGCCCGCGGAGTTCCGCAACGGGACGGGCCAGGATACGGCGATGCAGCAGGCCATCGCGGAGCGCATCAAGAGCGGTAATTTCAAGGACACGCTCCCCCCCACGGCGGTCATGGTGGTCGGGGCCCTCATCCCGATCTCGGGGTCGATTGGTTTTTTCTTGGTCCTCGCCTTCGCCCTCAGCCAGGCCCATAAGCGCCGTATGGCGATGATCGAAAAGGGGCTCCAACCCCAGGCGACCCGTTTCCGTTGGGATCTCCTGTTCCTGTTCAAGGGACTCGTTTTGACGGCGACCGGCCTGGGCATTTCCCTGTGGATGGTCGCCCGCTACGGGGTGCATGGGTGGTCGGTGATGGGCGGGGTCATCCCGTTACTCATCGGACTCGGGCTCATCGTCTTCTACCGCGTCCTCGCATCGGAAAAGCGCTGACGATTAGCGGCGATTGGAGAATGAGCCGGGGGGAGTCCCCGGCTTTTCCCATGCTTCAAAACGAGGACCAAATCATCGAAAGGATCCAGGCGGGAGAGGACGGGCTCTTCGACCTGCTGGTGGGCGAGTACCAGGACCGCCTGGCCTCCTTCGTCCTGCGAACCCTTGGCGATCGCGATGGCGCCCGGGACGTCTGCCAGGAATCCTTCCTCAAAGCGTGGAAGGCGATCGGCCGCTTTCGGGGGGAGGCCAGGTTTTCCACCTGGCTCTTCACCATCGCCCGTCGGGAAGCCCTGCACCACCGCCGCCGCGCGGGAAGGCGCCAGGAAGAGGATTGGGAGCCGCACCAGGACCCACCCGCCGAACGCGGGAACGCCGGGGATCCGGTGGCGCAGGCGCGCCTCGCCGAATGCCTCGCGAGGCTCCCGGAGGCCCAACGCGCGGCGCTCCACCTCCATTACTTGGAGGCGCGCGACGTGTCGGAAATCGCGGCCATCATCGGGCGCGCCGAAGGCACGGTCAAATCCGATCTGGCCCGCGGAAGGGAAACCCTGCGGAAAATTCTCGAAGATGAAACCCAAGGAGCCCGCCATGTCCCAGCGTGAAGCGCACCTAGATCAACGGATCCGGCGCGCCTTGGAACAATCAACGATGGTTGTCGATGTGAGGAGCGCGGTGCGCCAGGGGATCGCGGCGAGTGCCCGGGCTCGAACGCGGCGGCAACTTCTCTACTTCCGCGCGGGCTATGTCGCGGCCCTGATCGGATGCGCCGCCTCTTTCGTGGTCGCGGGGCGATTCTCGGGAGCCTTCCCGGTGCTCGATTTCGTGGGAATTCCCGCCGGGCCCCTGATGGACGCCTTGATGTTCCTTTTCGGGGCCTGCGCCGTGGGCCTCGGGCTATGGCCGCTCTTTCAGAGGCGCGTCCTGGGGGAGGGTATCGCCCCCCACGAAGCCTAGCGCCTGCAGGGTTCAGTATTTAAGCCGGGCCTCTTCAGCGGCGGCGAACGCCTCGAGGTCGGCGGTGTTTTCTTCGGGCGTCTTTCCCGGCTTCGGGAACCAATCGGGGCTGACGCGAATGTGGGCGCGGCTGAAGGGTTTCGGGAAGAAAAAATGGTCCCAGGCGGCGGTGAGCACCCATTTGCGCTCGGCGTGATTGAAGACGAGGACGATGGGCTTGCCGGTCATGAGCGACGCGGCGACGATCCCGGGCTTGATTCGGCGGAGGGGCCCGACGGGGCCGTCCATGGCGAAGATGCCCGTATCGCCCTCCCGGAGGCGCCGCACGATGGCTTTCAGGCCGGCGACGGGTTTGCGGCGGCTATCGCCGCGCACCAGGTCGCCGCCGAGGCATTGGATGATGCGCGCCAGGTATTCGCCGTCGCGGTGGTCGGAGACGAGGACGGAGGCGGGGTGCCCGGCGCGGCGGATGGCCCCGATGTCGACGCACCAAGGGGCGAAAAGGGCGAATTGCTGGTGCCATAGGCCGACGATCTTCCCGTGGATGTCCGCATCCCCGGTCTTCTCGAGGCGGACGGAGCGGTAGAGCGCCCGGAGCAGGACGGAACCCAGGTGGCCGGCGAGGAACCAGGCCAAGCGCTGGGGCAGCGACGGCTTCACGGCCTTCGGGAGGACGCCTGGCGGAGGATCTCGGCGGCCACGCGCAGCGTCTCGAGATCGGTGAGGTTTTCCCGGTAGGCAGCTTCCAGGCCCGAGGCGGGGCCTTGGATGGATCGGATGAAATGGAGGATCTCGCTGCGTAGGGGGTTATCCCGGTGGACGAAGACGCGTTCCACCAAGGCCTCCTGCTTGTAGCGGATCTGCTCGGCGGAGGTGGTGGTGGTGCTGGCGGCCTGGCGGTGGATCTGGAGGTCTTGGGTGGTGAAGTCGAGGGTGATGTAGCTGGTTTTTTGGGAGATCGAGAGGGTGCGGATCTTCTCCTGGGTGACGCGCGAGGCCGTGAAGGTGGCGACGCACCCGTTCTCGAAGGCGACGAGGGCGCTGGCGGCGTCTTCGTGCGGGGAACCGGCGGCGAAGGAACCCTGGCCGTGGACCGCGACCACGGGGGCGTTCACCGTCCGCAAACAGATGTCGAGGTCGTGGATCATGAGGTCCATCACCACGCCGCAATCGACGATGCGCCCGGAATTGGGGCCCAGGCGCCGGCTCTCCCAGAGGTGGGGTTGCTCGACGATATGCTGGAGCTCCTGGACGGCGCCGTTATAGCGCTCCACATGGCCGACGTGGAGGATGCGCTTGCGTTCCCGGGCGAGTTCCACCAGTTCGGCGGCGTCTTCGACCTTTTGGGTGAGGGGCTTCTCGATGAGGGCGTGCCGGCCCTTTTCCAGTACGCGCAGGCCGATGGCGTGGTGGAGGGAGGTGGGGACGCAGACGGAGAGGGCGTCGCAGGAATCCAGGAGCGTATCGAGATCGGCGAAGGGCGTCACCCGGTAGCGCTCGGCGATCTCTCGGGTGCGTTCGGGGCTCAGATCATGGACGCCGACGAATTGGATCTCGGGGATCGCCGAGAGCAGGTTCACGTGGAAGAGGCCCATATGGCCGAGCCCGACGACGCCATAACGCAATTTGTTCACCCATGGATTCTATCGTGCCGTAACTCCCCGGGCCATGCCGCCTCGGAGGCCGGATAAAATGGTAAAATTTGCATCTCGCGCGAAATCCGGAGGGTCGGACGACCCTTTTCCCGCCTAAAAGATCCAGTGGATGCCATGAACCTTCTCCCAGATTTGAACCGGCGCTTCCCCGTCCCGGGGCTGCGATTCGAGGCGGGCCCCGGCGGCCTGGTCCAGGCCGTGATCCAGACCCCCTCGGCCAAGGCCCGCTTGGCGCTCCACGGCGCGCATCTCATGGAGTGGACGCCCGCGAATTCCTCCCCGGTCCTCTGGATGAGCGGTCGTTCCCAACTCGAAGCCCGCAAGCCCATACGCGGCGGGGTGCCGATCTGTTGGCCGTGGTTCGGCGCCCACGCCGACGCGAACCTGCCCATGCACGGCTTCGCGCGCCTCTCAAATTGGACGGTCGAAAGCGCTTCACGGGGGGCCGACGGGGTCGTCCACCTCGCCTTGTTCCTCGATCCCAAAGACGTCCCGCCCGCGGGCTGGCCCCATGCCTGGGGCCTCCGATATGAAATCGAGGTGGGGCCCGACCTGATCCTGCGGCGCACCACCCGCAATACGGGGGGCGAACCTTTCTCCTTCACGGCCGCCCTCCACACCTATTTCACCGTGGGAGACGTGCGCCAAGTGCGCCTCCATGGATTCGAGAACCACGGGTTCCTCGATCGCCTCACCGGGCTGCGTCACGTGGAGACCGCCCCCGTTCAATTCGCCGGCGAGACGGACCGCATCTACCCGACGCATTCCGGGGCCGCGGAAATCGAGGATCCAGCGCTCAAACGCCGCATCCGCATCGAGAAGCGCGGGAGCGGCTCCAGCGTGGTTTGGAATCCCCATGTCCAAAAGGCCCGCAGCCTCCCCGATTTCGGGGACGACGAATGGCCCTCCATGCTGTGCGTGGAAGCCGCCAATGTCCTGGAGGACGCCGTGACCCTGGGCGCCGGGGAGGCGCATGTCCTTGAAGTCCGCATCCAGGTTTCTTAGCGCCGCGCTCCTGCTGGTCGCCTTCGCCCGAGGCGAGGCGGCGTTCCTGGTGATCGAGCGTCTCGGCGTGGCCCAGGTCCGCCTCGGCACGGGTTCCAATGAAGGAACCTCCGGGGTTCCGTGGCGGGATGTGGAAAACAGCATGAAGATCCCTCCCGGGAGCTTGCTACGCACGGGCGACGCCTCGGTGCTTCGGTTTTGGCTGCGCCCCATGGCCAGACTCTCCCTCGGTGAAAAATCCAAACTCATCCTCTCCACGGAGTTCGCGGGCAACCGGCAGGTCCACCTCGCCGTGGTGGACGAAGGCCGCGCCTGCCTCGAGGCGCCCCGACTGGAGGAGAATCTTCTCCACGAGATCCGCCTGGGCGAGGTACGGGTCCAATGCGGCCGGGGGAAGGTATTGGTTTCCCGGAGCGCGGCCGAAAACACGGTTTCGATCTGGCAATGGGAAGGGGAAAGCCACGTCACCGCCGATGCGGCTGAAGACGGCGCCTCGGACGATCGGGGAAGCCGCCTCGGCCCGGTGCGCGGCGTCAGCCTCGCGGCCCGGGAGCGACTCATGGTGCGGAACCTGCGCTACTCGAAACGAACTTTCGAAGGGGTGCCCGAAGAGTTCGGCTTTGCCTTCGTGAAGCCGGCGGCGAAACCCCGCGGCAGCGAGGGGTATTTGGATAAACGGGAGCGTTGGGAATGAAAAAATCAGCCTGGATTCTATG
This sequence comes from Spirochaetota bacterium, assembly GCA_017302015.1. Lineage (GTDB taxonomy): Bacteria > Spirochaetota > UBA12135 > COTS27 > JAFLEE01 > JAFLEE01. Next base: position 11,039 of record JAFLEE010000061.1, read on the forward strand.
CATGGGATGGCTCCTCACGGCTCCCCTCCCGGGGATGCCCCGCATCATCAAGGAAGTCCTCGAGACCAATACCGCCTACCGCTCCTGGGCCGCGGCCCCCGCCGCATGGAGCGGCCAGGGTTGGATCATCTCCAACCATATCTCGCGCCATGGCTATAACGTGGCGGGAAAAATCGTAAAGATCTACGCGGAACCGGAGGATGCGGGCCAATTCCGCGTCGTCGGGAGCGCTCCGGTCTCCCCGGAGGAGGAAGAGGCGGAGTTCTGGGAAACGGGAGACCGCCCCGGGCCCGACCGATTGGCCGAACGGGAGCGCGATGAAAAAAAGAAGCGCGACACCCCCTGGACCGAGGGGCCCGCCGTTCAAGGCAAGACCGACATGTTCGGCCGGGTCTCCTTCCTCTTCGTCCCCTCGGTCCGCTTCCAGGGCCGCGCCGATGTGCGGGTATGTTTCGTCAATCAATCCACGGGCTTCTCCGAGCACGTCGTCCTCCATCGCCTCGAGGTTCGAAGCCGCGCCAGCTTCATCCTGGAGACGACCCTTCTCGCCGTTCTCCTCGCGGCTTTGGCGATCGCTTCCGTGCTGGCGGCCCGCGCCGTCTGGCGTCCCGAACCCCCCGTGGTCGCCCTGCTCCTTTTTCCGTGGCTTTCGGCGTGGGGCGGAAAACCCGTTTCCGCCGGGACCTTACGGCGATGGGCGATCTTGTTCACCCTCGATGGCCTCGCGATCGCCGTGGGGAACTCGGTCTTTCCCGGGATGGGATGGGCGATCCTATCTGCGGTGCCCCTCCTGATCCTATTTCGGCGGACTGCCGAACGTCTGGGAACGGGATCCGTCCTCCTGATGGCCTTGTTCCTCGCCCAGAGCGTGCTGGCGATTTGGATGGCCCATTGGGGCGGCGCGGACCTCCTCGGCCCCCTGGTCCGGGAGAGTTATGGGGGATGGATTTTAGGGCCCCTCGTGGCCATCCTGCTCCCGAACCCGGCGCTCGCATTCCCGGTCCTCGGATGGCTTTTGGGAAGCGGCCTCCTCGATGCGGGCCGCGCCCTGGTATCGCTCCCGGTCTTCTTCGCCGCCTACGGGCTCCTGGAATGGCGTAAAGGGGAACGCTAGGTGTACCGCGTCATCCTCGTCGGCCGTCCCAACGCGGGAAAGTCGACCCTCTTCAACGCCCTGACGGGGAAGAAGAAATCCATCGTGTCCCCCCAGGCCCACGCCACCCGTGACCTTCTCCATTCCCTGGTGAAGAGTTCCCGAAAGACCTGGGTCCTCACCGACATGGGCGGCATCGGCGCCTCGGAGGATCCCCTGGACCTCGCCGCCATGGGCCGCGGTTGGAAGGAACTCGAGCGCGTCGACGTGGCCCTCGTGGTGGTCGACCTCGCCGATTTCAGCCCCGACGACCGGCGGCTGCTCAATCGCCTGCGCAAGACCGGCAAGCCGATGGTGGTGGCGGGCAATAAGATCGACGATCCCCGGTCCGAGAACACGGTCGACGAACTCTACCGGGCGGGCTTTCCGCCGGTGGTCCCGGTCTCCGCCCTGGAAGAACGGGGCGTCGACGAGGTCCGCGAGGCCGTCGGTCGGGCCATCGACGCCCTGGTCGAAGGGGGCATCCCGGCCCGCGATCCGCTTTTGGGCGAGAACCTGGCGCGCGCCTTCGATTCCACCGTGGTGCTCCTCGGCCGGCCGAACGCGGGAAAATCGAGCCTCATGAACCGCTTCCTGAAATCCGACCGGGCCCTGGTGGGCGAGAAGCCCGGCACGACCCGCGACGCCGTCGTCGATTTCGTCTCAAGAAACGGCAAGCGCATCCGCATGTTCGACACCGCGGGCCTGCGGCGGCGCAGTTCCCTCAAGGGCCTCGAGTCCACCCTCGAGGGGCGCTCTGTGGAGAAGACCGTGGGCTCCATGCACGCCGGCGACGCGGCGATCCTCGTCATCGACGGGACGGAGGACCTGGCCGAGCAGGACAAGAAGATCGCGGCCGTCGCCGTGCACCACCGCAAGAACCTCATCGTCGCGGTGAATAAATGGGACCTCGTGCAGGACAAGCGCTGGGTGGAGTACGAAGACCGCCTGCGCTACCTCTTCCCCCATATCCGGACCGTGCCGGTGCTCCCCGTCTCGGCCAAGACGGGCCTCAATATCGAAAAACTCCTGGAGACCGCCCTGGGGCAACTCAGCGTGCGCCAGACGCGCTTCCCCACGGCCGAACTCAACCGGGTCCTCCAGACCGCCATGCGGGAGCGTCCGCCCTCCGCCGCCGGGGGCGGGGTGCTGAAGGTTTTTTACGGGGTACAATTGGACGGCGAGCCCCCCGTTTTCCGCGTCTTCATCAACGGGAAGAAGCGCCTCACGGCGAATTACGCCAAGTACCTCGAGAACGCCCTGGTGAACGCCAAGGAACTCGGCGGCACCCCGATCCGCGTGGAATTCCGAGACCACGACAGCGAGCACCGGCGAAAAAACGACGCGGCGGGGAAAGAGGCCGACAAGAAGAAGCCGCCTCGTTTCGGCCGCAAACCCCGCGACGAAGCGGAATCGGCCATCGAAGAGACCCCCGAACCGAACGACGAAGAATCCAAGAGAGGTGAACTATGAGCGCGCTCATCATCGCGATTTCCCTGTCCTGCCTGGCCGCCTATCTCACGGGGGCCATCCCCTTCTCTTTCCTGATCGCCAGGATGAAGGGGGTCGACCTGCGGAAGGTGGGCAGCGGCAATATCGGGGCCACCAACGTCATCCGCTCCTGCGGAAAGGCCGCCGGCGCGGCGGCCTACGTGCTCGATATCTCCAAGGGAGTACTCGGGGCGCTTTGGGTGCTCCTTATCCAAAGGACCTTCGCCCACCAAGCGCCTGACCTCTTCCAACGCTACGACGCCCTGTTCCTGGTCGCCGACCTCATGCCCATCGTCGGGCACATGTTCCCGGTGTTCCTCAAGTTCAAGGGCGGTAAGGGCGTGGCGACCTCCGCCGGGGTCTTCCTATTCCTCATCCCCGTGCCGCTCCTCGGGGTCGTGAGCGCGTTCCTCGTGGTTTTCCTCGCTTCGCGCATCATCTCGCTCTCTTCGATCGTCGCGGCCTTCCTGCTCCCGATCCTTTTCGCCGCCCACCAATACGCGGCCGACCGGCTCCCGGGGTTCCTCGCCTACCGCGGGGAAGTGCAGGCGCGGTACGGGCTGCCCCTTCTAGGCATCACCGCCTTCGTGGGCCTCTTCATCGTCTGGCGCCACCGGGAGAATATCCGCCGCATCGCCCGGGGCGAAGAGCACCGCTTCGGTTCGAAGAAGAAATAGGGCCCCCGGCCCCGGCCTCACGAGAAAAAGCTCTTGGAGTCGCCCCGCAGGCGCCGCAGGGGCGCCTCGGCGTTCGGGGCCATCTCTTTCGCCAGATCTTCGTAGAGTTTCTTTTCCTTGGAGGAGAGGCGCGTGGGGATCGTGACGAGGACCTTCACGTGGAGGTCGCCCCGACGTCCGCCGCCGTTTAGGATCGGCATGCCTTCGCCCTTGATGCGCAGCACGCTGCCGTGGGCGGTCCCCGCGGCGATCTTGAGCTTGAGCGTCTTCCGATCGATGGTGGGGATCTCGAGTTGCCCGCCGAGCACGGCCTGGGCAATGTTCACGGGGGCCTCCACGTAGAGGTGCTCCTCGGCGCGGGCGTAGAAATCGTGGGGTTGGAGGCTGATGGCGATGTAGAGGTCGCCGGAGGGGCCGCCCCCCGGGGCCGCCTCGCCCTCCCCCGAGATCTTGATGCTCTGACCCTCTTCGATGCCGGGGGGGATCGTGACGTTGATCTTCTTGCGCTGGTAGATGAGGCCGGACCCGTCGCAGGGCGAACAGGGGGATTCGATCATGCGCCCCTGGCCGCCGCAGCGGGGGCAGGTGGTGCTGATGGAGAACATGCCGCGGCTCTGGCGGACCTGGCCTTGCCCCCCGCATTCCTGGCAGGTGCGCATGGAGGTGCCGGGTTTGGCCCCGCTGCCGTTGCAGGTCTCGCAGCGCTCCTGCTTCTTCACCTCGAGCACGTGCTTCTTGCCCTGGAAGGCCTCCTCGAGGGTGAGCTCCATCTTGTAGCGGAGATCCTGGCCGCGGCTTTTCCGCCCGCCGCGCCCCTGGCCGAAGCCGAAAAAGGAACTGAAGGGCGAGTCGCTCCCGAATACGTCCTCGAAGATATCGGAAAAATCGTAGGACTGGCTGAAGCCCCCGAAACCCCCCTGCCCGCCCCCGGCGCCCTGCTGGAGCCCCTCGTGGCCGAACCGGTCGTAGGCGGCGCGCTTCTGGTCGTCGCTGAGCACGGCGTAGGCTTCGCTGAGTTCCTTGAATTGCTCCTCGGCCTTGGCGTCGCCCTTGTTCTTGTCGGGATGGAGTTGGATGGCCAGCTTGCGGTAGGCCTTCTTCATCTCTTCTTTGCCTGCCGTCTTGGGCACGCCCAGGACTTCGTAATAATCGCGTTTGGCGTTGGCCATATCGGGAGGACCCCAGGGATGCGTGGATTGCGGGCGGCGGAGGACCCGCCGCCCGCGGCCGAATTATTCCTTCTTTTTGTCTTTCTCGTCGACCACTTCGAAGTCGGCGTCGACGACATTCTCTTTCGTCTTCTCCGATTGGGCGCCCTCTTTGGGGGCTTCCTCGCCCCCGGGGGCCGCGCCGCCCTTCTTGGCCGCCGCTTCCTGGGCTTCCTTGTACATCAGTTCGCCGATCTTCTGGGAAGCCTTGGAGAGGGATTCGGTGGCGGATTTGATGGCGGCGATGTCGGTGCCCGCGCATTTTTCCTTGAGGTTCTTGATCTCGGCCTCGACCTTGGTTTTCTCCCCCGCGTCGATCTTGTCGCCGTGGTCCTTGAGGGTCTTCTCGATCTGGTAGACGAGCTGGTCGGCCTGGTTCTTGACCTCGATAAGCTCGCGCTGCTCCTTGTCGCGGCTGGCGTTGGCCTCTCCCTCCTTCACCATCTTGTCGATCTCGTCCTTGCCCAGGCCGCTGGAGGCTTCGATGCGGATCTTGTTCTCTTTCCCGGTGGCGAGGTCTTTGGCGCTCACGTGCAGGATCCCGTTGGCGTCGATGTCGAAGGTCACCTCGATCTGGGGGGTCCCGCGGGGCGCGGGCGGGAGTTCCACGAGGTCGAAGCGGCCGAGGAGGCGGTTGTCCTTGGCGAACTCGCGCTCTCCTTGGAAGACGGAGATGGTGACCGCCGGCTGGTTGTCGCTGGCCGTGGAGAAGATCTGGCTCTTCTTGGTGGGGATCGTCGTGTTGCGTTCGATGAGGCGCGTCATCACGCCGCCGAGGGTTTCGATGCCCAGGGAGAGCGGGGTGACGTCGAGGAGGAGGACGTCCTTCACGTCGCCGCCCAGGATGCCGCCCTGGATGGCCGCGCCGACGGCCACGACCTCGTCGGGGTTCACGCTCTTGTTGGGCTCGCGGCCGAAGAGGTCCTTCACGATCTTGATGACCGCGGGGGTGCGCGTCGAGCCGCCCACGAGGATCACCTCGTCGAGGTCGGAGAAGGAGAGGCCGGCGTCTTTCACCGCGTTGATGCAGGGCTGCTTGAGTTTCTCGAGGTACCCATCGATGAGCTGCTCGTACTTGGCCCGGGTGAGGGAGAGGTTCAGGTGCTTGGGGCCGCTCTGGTCGGCGGTGATGAAGGGCAGGTTGATGTCGGTCTGCATGGCGCTGGAGAGCTCTTTTTTGGCCTTTTCCGCGGCTTCTTTGAGGCGCTGGAGGGCCATGACGTCTTTGCTCAGGTCGATGCCCGCGCTCCCCTTGAATTCGGCCACGAGCCACTGCATGACGGCGTTGTCGAAGTCGTCGCCGCCGAGGTGGGTGTCGCCGTTGGTGCTCTTCACCTCGAACACCCCGTCGCCCAGTTCGAGCACGGAGATGTCGAAGGTGCCGCCGCCGAGGTCGAACACCGCGATCTTCTGGTCGTGCTTCTTGTCGAGGCCGTAGGAGAGGGCCGCCGCGGTGGGCTCGTTGACGATGCGCTTCACGTCGAGGCCGGCGATGGCGCCGGCGTCCTTGGTGGCCTGGCGCTGGCTATCGTTGAAATAGGCGGGCACCGTGATGACGGCCTCGGTGACGGGCTGGCCCAGGTAGTCTTCGGCCGCCTGCTTCATCTTCTGGAGGATGCGGGCGCTGATCTCTTGGGGGGTGAAGTCTTTGTCGCGGATGCGCACCTTCACCTTCTGCCCGGCGTCGACGACCTCGTAGGGGACCATCTTGCGGTCGCGATCGGTTTCGCCCCAATTGCACCCCATGAAGCGCTTGATGGAATACACGGTGTTGCGGGGGTTGGTGATCATCTGGTTCTTGGCGGGTTGGCCGACGAGGGCCTCGCCCTTCTCGGTGAACCCGACGATGGAGGGGGTGGTGCGCATGCCCTCTGCGTTGGCGATGACGACGGGTTGGCCGCCTTCCATGACGGCGACGCACGAGTTGGTGGTGCCGAGGTCGATGCCGATGATTTTGCTCATTGTAGTCTCCTGAATTTAAGGGTGGGGATCGGTGGAGGAAAGGAATTCACGGCTGGGCCGGGGGGGACGGATCGGGGGCGTCGACGGACTCGGGCGCCGCTTTCGAGACCTTGACGGTGGCCAGGCGCAGCACCCGATCATGGTGCCAATAGCCCTTCTGGAAGACGTCGGCCACCGTGTCGACTTTGCCCATCGGCGCATTTTCTTGGGCGATGGCCATATGGATCTCGGGGTTGAAGGGGGACCCCGTTCCGTCGATGGGCTTCACGGCGTTCTTTTGGAGGAGGTCCTGGAGTTGGGTGCGGATGAGCATCATGCCGTCGTGGAACGCCTTGGGGGTGTTCCCGGCCTCGTCGGCCTGGATCTCCGCCGCCCGGTCGAAATTATCGACGACCGAAAGGAGGTCTTTGAGCACGTCACCCCCGGCGAAGCGGAGTTGGTCTTCGCGCTCGCGTAGGGTGCGGCGGCGAAAATTCTCGAATTCCGCCTGTTGGCGTTTGATGAGATTCTCGTAATCGCTGACCTTCGCGGCCAATTCATCGTGCTGCTGCTTGAGGAGCATGAACTCCTCCATCTGCATCTGGGGGAAGGCCCCGCCGTTTTCAGCGGCGGGCGCGGGCGCCTGGGATTCACCGACGGGGGGAGTGTTTTCCTTTTCTGTGGACATACCGGACCTACGACCTCTGTTTACGTGGCCAAAATATATATATTGAGGGCTTTCAAGTCAAACCATTTTGACTTTTGACCCCCCCGACATTAAACTCATAACCACAAAACAATGGCATCAGATAAAGATCCCGAAAATCGCAAGCGATTTCTCTCCGATTTGGAGAAAAAACTCCGAAATCAGCCCCCCGGGAACGGGGAAGAGCCGGGAAAAAACGGCAAGAAAGACCCGGAGAAGCCCCAGGGCGAGCCCGGGCGCTTCAATGTCGTGACGCTCCTGATCCTTGTCGGGCTTTTGGTGGCCACGATCGTCTATCTGTCCCCTTCTATGAAGGGCGACAAGACCGCCGGGGTGCCGTATTCCGACTTTGTCCAGGGCGTGAAGACCGGAAAGATCTCCCAAGTCGTGGTCATCAATAACGAGCGCATCGAATTCAAGCAAGACGGGTCCCAGAAAGAGACCCGCATCCCCTACCTCGACCAGGCGCTGCTCCCCATGCTCCTTGAGCATAAGGTGACCATCGAAAGCCGCCAAATCGACGACGGCAAATGGTGGATGATGCTCCTCCAATGGGCCCCCTTCATCATCCTGCTGGTCGTCTTCTGGGTCATGGTCAACCGCCAGTTCAAGGGCCGCATGGGCAATGCGTTCAGTTTCGGCAAGAGCAAGGCCAAACTCATCGGCGAAAACGACATCAAAACCACGTTTAAAGACGTCGAAGGGTGCGAAGAGGCCAAAGAAGAGCTCCAAGAGATCGTTTCCTTCCTCAAAGACCCGCGCAAATACGTCGACTTGGGAGCGAAGATCCCGAAGGGCGTGCTCTTGGTGGGGCCCCCCGGCACGGGGAAGACCCTCCTGGGGAAAGCCGTCGCCGGAGAGGCGAAAGTGCCCTTTTATTCGATGTCCGGGTCCGATTTCGTGGAGATGTTCGTCGGCGTCGGGGCGTCCCGGGTGCGCGACCTCTTCGAAACCGGCAAGAAGAACGCCCCCTGCATCCTCTTCATCGACGAGATCGACGCGGTGGGGCGCATGCGCGGCGCCGGCTACGGCGGCGGGCACGATGAGCGCGAGCAGACCCTCAACCAACTCCTCGTCGAGATGGACGGCTTCGAGACCAACGAGGCCGTCATCATCATGGCGGCCACCAACCGGCCCGACGTGCTCGACCGGGCCCTCATGCGCCCGGGCCGCTTCGACCGCCAGGTCGTCGTCGACGTGCCCGATGTGAAGGGCCGCTTGGGCATCCTCAAGATCCACGCCGCGAAGGTCAAACTCGAAAATAGCGCCGATCTCGAAGACATCGCCCGGGGAACGCCCGGTTTCACCGGGGCCGACCTGGCCAACCTCGTCAACGAGGCCGCGCTCCTGGCCGGGCGGGGCGACCGCAAGGTCGTGGTCAAGAAAGACCTCGAGCAGGCGAAAGACAAGGTGATGATGGGCAGCGAGCGGCGCTCCATGCTCATCAGCCTCGAGGAGAAGCGCAATACCGCCTACCACGAAGCGGGGCACGCCCTCATCGGGCTCCTCCTGACGAAAGGCGATACCCTGCACAAAGTCAGCATCATCCCCCGGGGGCGCGCCCTGGGCCTCACCTATTTCTTCCCCGAAGACGGGGTGAAGACCATGACGAAGAGCAAACTCCTCGCCGGTCTGCGGATGCTCTACGGCGGACGCGTCGCCGAAGAGATCGTGATGAAGGACTTCACCACCGGCGCCTCCAACGACATCGAACGGGCCACCAAGATCGCCCGGTCCATGGTGTGCGAATGGGGCATGAGCCGGCTCGGGCCCATCAGCTTCGGGGAGAAGGACCAGCCGGTCTTCATCGGCCGCGAAATCACCCGCATGGAAGATTTCAGCGACGAGACCGCTCGCATCATCGACGAAGAGGTGAAGAGCATCCTCGACGAGGCCTATAAAGACACGATGAAACTCCTGAAAAGCCGCCTCAGCGACCTGAAGATCCTGGCCGAGGCGCTCCTCGTCCAAGAAACGATGGACGCCGGGGAGATCTACGATCTCCTCAAGATGAAGCGCCCGGCTCAGGCCAAGATCGATTTCCAATCCAAACCCCCCGAAACCAAGAACCCGCCCCCGGCCGGCGACGTCCCCGCGGGGGGGCCCCTGTTCGCTCCCGAGCCTCCCCCCGTCCCGACCTGATCCTCGGAGGACCCCATGCCCACCTACCATTACCGCTGCAATACCTGCGAGCACGAATTCGACCGCTTCCAGTCCATCACCTCCCCGGCGGTCTCGGAATGCCCCGAGTGCAAGGCCGAGTCCCGCCGCCTCATCAGCGGGGGATCCGGGGTGATCTATAAGGGTTCGGGCTTCTACGTCAACGATTACAAGGGGTCCAATTCCAGTTCGAATAAGACCGAAACCAAGGCCGCTCCGGCTTGCGGCGCGGCCGATGGGGGCTGCGCCTCCGCCGGCTGCCCGGCCGCCGCTCCCGCAACCTGAGAAGGCTCTTTGAGCCCTCCGTTTCGACGGCGTGTTGAGGGTATAACGGCACCTTTTGAATTTCAAACTGGCCCGCGAGTCACGGTCGGGAAATAGACGCCTGGAGAGTCGTTGTCCAAGCGGGCTTCCTCCTGGAACCTCTCGGACTTGAACTTGAAATGGAAGTTTTGTGCGTTGAGTTCGGCGGAGAGGCCGCCCCCGCGTACAAACCGATCGAAAATTGGCATTTGGGCTTCACGGTCCAAGTAATTGGATTCCGCGAAGCCTAGTTGACTTGGAATAGACGCCTTGTGCGTTGGGGCCGGCTTGAGGGCCAGCTAAGCGCCAAAAAAGCCTGGAAATTGGCGCCGTGGCACCGCCACGTCGGGTTCCATCACGTCGATTCAAGAAAACGGTGATCATCAGACCGGGATCCACGTGAATTCTGTTTTTTGGCCGGATTTAGAGGTCGAATTCACCATAAACGAGGCTCGAATGAGGCCAATCCACCTCCGGTATTGGATGATTCACGGTATAATCCGGCACTCATTTTTCGATCAAAGAAAACCAGTTTTCAAGGAGTTTTGTGATGGCGAAAAAAGCGAAGTCGAAGGCGAAAGCCCCCAAGGCCGCGAAAGGGCTCAAAGTCAAATACATCTACCACTTCGGCGACGGAAAGGCTGACGGCAGCGCCGCCCTGCGGAACACCCTGGGCGGAAAGGGCGCCAACCTGGCCGAAATGGCCCGGCTCGGTTTCCCCGTGCCCCCCGGTTTCACCATCCCCACCGATATCTGCACCTATTACTACGACAATAAGCGCACCTACCCCAAGGGGCTATTCGAGAAGGATGTGCGCGAAGCCGTCGCCCGCCTCGAGAAGAGCCAAGGCAAGAAATTCGGCGATTCCGGCAATCCGCTGCTGGTCTCCGTGCGCTCCGGCGCCCGCGATTCCATGCCCGGCATGATGGATACGATCCTCAACCTCGGCCTCAACGACGTGACCGTCGAGGGCCTCAAGAACAAGACCAATAACGGCCGCTTCGCCTGGGATTCCTACCGCCGTTTCGTCCAGATGTACGGCGACGTGGTGATGGGCGTCCAGAAGAAGAACGACAACGAGCACGACCCCTTCGACCACCTCATCGAGCAGATGAAGCACAAGCGCGCGGTGAAGGAAGACACCGAACTCACCGAGGGCGACCTGAAGGAGCTCGTGCGCCAGTTCAAGGCCCTCATCAAGGACCGCACCGGCAAGGAATTCCCCCAAGACCCCTACAAGCAACTGGAAGGCGCCGTGGGCGCCGTCTTCGGTTCGTGGATGAACGACCGCGCCATCGTCTACCGCGCCAAGTACAAGATCCCCCAGGAATGGGGCACGGCCGTGAACGTCCAGTGCATGGTCTTCGGCAATAAGGGCAATACCTCCGGCACCGGCGTGGCCTTCACCCGCGACCCCGCCACCGGCGAGAACGTCATCTACGGCGAGTACCTGGCCAACGCCCAGGGCGAAGACGTGGTGGCCGGCATCCGCACGCCCATCAAGATCCAGAAGATGGGCGACGACGCCACCTTCAAGGACACCTACAAGGAACTCCTCAAGATCCGCGAGCGCCTCGAGAAGTCCTTCGGCGACGTGCAGGATTTCGAGTTCACGATCGAAGAGAAGCGCCTCTATATGCTCCAGACGCGCAACGGCAAGCGCACCGCGCAGGCCGCCTTCAAGATCGCCCACGACATGGTGAAGTCGGGCCTCATGAAGCAAGAGCACGCCATCAAGAACATCGACCCGACCTCGGTCGAGCAGCTCATGGCCCCGATCTTCGAGACGACCGACGAGAAGGCCGCCCTGAAGGATTCCTACCTCACCAAGGGCCTCGCGGCCGGCCCCGGCGCCGCCTGCGGCGTCGTGTGCTTCTCGCCCAACCGGGCGGTGGAACTCGTGGATAAGGGCACGCCCGTGGTGCTCTGCCGCGTCGAGACCTCCCCCGAAGACCTCCGCGGCATGATCGCCGCCGAGGGCATCCTCACCGCGCGCGGCGGGGTCTCCTCCCACGCCGCCCTGGTGGCCCGCCAGATGGGCAAGGTCTGCGTCGCCGGCGCCGGCGACATCACCATCGATTACAACAAGGGCGTGATGACCTGCAACGGCAAATCGCTCAAAGAGGGCGATTTCATCTCCATCAACGGCTCCACCGGCGCCGTCTACGGCCGCAAGATCAAGACCGCCGACAGCGAACTGAAGCAGGTCCTCATCTCCAAGACGATGAAGCCCGCCGACAGCGAACTGTTCAAGTGCTACGACTTCATCATGAAGCTGGCCGACAAGTACCGGGTGCTCGGCATCCGCACCAACGCCGACCAGCCCGACCAGGCCCAGAACGCCATGAGCTTCGGCGCCACCGGCATCGGCCTCTGCCGCACCGAGCACATGTTCTTCGGCGGCGACCGCATCGATAGCGTGCGCGAGATGATCCTCTTCGCCGACGATTACGCCAAGTGCAAGGGCGAGATCGAGGACGCCGGCGACGACGCCGAGAAGGTCGGCAAGATCAAGGCCAAGTACGCCGAGGCCATCTCCCACTTCACCCAGTCCCTCGAGAAGCTGCTGCCCATGCAGCAGAAGGATTTCGAGGGCCTCTTCGAGGTCATGGAGGGCTATCCCGTCACCATCCGCTTCCTCGATCCCCCGCTGCACGAGTTCCTCCCGGTCACCGACGAGCAGAAGAGCGACCTGGCCAAGAAACTCGGCGTCAGTTTCGAGAAGATCAACGCCCTGGGCGATTCCCTCCACGAGTCCAACCCCATGCTCGGCCACCGCGGCTGCCGCTTGGGCCTCGTCTACCCCGAGATCACCGAGATGCAGTCGCGCGCCGTGGTGCGCGCGGCCATCGCCGCGATGAAGAAGACGGGCAAGAAGGTCGTTCCCGAGGTGATGATCCCCATCGTCGCCTTCGCGGGCGAGCTCAAGCACCAGCTCGATATCGTGCACCGCGTCTTCAAGGAAGAGCAGGAAAAGGCGAAGACCAAGGTGGCCTACCTGGTCGGGACGATGATCGAGATCCCCCGCGCGGCCCTCAACGCCGACGAGATCGCCAAAGACGCCCAGTTCTTCTCCTTCGGCACCAACGACCTCACCCAGACCGGCTTGGGCATGTCCCGCGACGACTCGGGCAAGTTCCTCCCCTACTACCAGAAACTCGGCCTCGTGAAGTCCAACCCGTTCGCCTCGATCGACGAGAACGGCGTGGGCAAGCTCATGAAGATCGCGGTGGAAGGCGGCAAGGGCACCCGCGGCGACCTCAAACTGGGGATCTGCGGCGAGCACGGCGGCGACCCGTCGTCCATCGAGTTCTGCCACAAGATCGGGCTGTCGTATGTCAGCTGCTCCCCTTTCCGCGTGCCCGTGGCGCGTTTGGCGGCGGCCCAAGCGGCCCTCAAGCACGGCGCCCCGGCCGCGGCGGCGAAAAAGAAGTAGGGCTCGGCCTTACGGGAAAAAGGCGGGCCTCCGGGCCCGCCTTTTTTTTAGGCCTTCGGCGCAAAGAGCGACCCAGAACCGAAACGCGAGAAACCCATGAAAAAAAGCACCCCCATCACCGCCGCCATCATCGGCTGCGGCGTCATCGGTCCCAACCATGCGCGCGCCCTCGAACTCGACGGGCGCGCCGCCCTCAAATGGGCCTGCGATATCGACGCCAAGCGCCAAGGGCGCATCGCGGCGCCCAAGTTCACCCGTGATTACCGGGAAGTGCTCGCGGACCCGGAGGTGGACCTGGTGTGCGTCTGTACGCCCCACCCGGTGCACGCGGAGGTGGCCTGCGCGGCCCTCGCGGCGGGAAAGCATGTGGTGTGCGAGAAGCCCCTGGCGAGCCATCCTTCGGAGTTGGCGAAGATGATCGAAGCCGCGGGGAAACGCCCGGACTTGGTCGCCGCCGGCATCTTCCAGCACCGTTTCACCCCGTTCGCCCGCAGGCTCAAGACTCTCCTCTCGGGCGGCGATTTCGGGAGGATCCTCCAGGCGAGCGTGGAATTCCGCTGCACGCGGACCGAGGAGTACTACGCCTCGGACGCCTGGCGCGGCAAATGGAAGGAGGAGGGAGGCGGGGTGCTCCTCAACCAGGCCATCCATACCCTCGATATTTTCCAGTGGTGGCTCGGCGGCGACCCGGTAGAGGTCGACGGCACGGTGGCGCGCCGGCGCATGGCGTGCATCGAAGTGGAGGATTTCGGCGAGGCGCGCGTGCGTTTCGCGTCCGGTTCCTCCGCCGTGGTGCGGGCGGTGAACGATGGGGTGAGCGGCTGGGGCGTCGATCTCGTCATCGAAGCCGAATACGGTTCCGTACGCGTGGGCGATAGCCATCGGCCGGTGGAGGTGAAGCACCAGTCGACCTCCCTCGCCACGGAACTTTGGGCGATGGGGCAGGTGCGCCTCGACGGGATCCGCATGCCCGGCAAGGCCGTCTACGGCGACCACCATGCCCTCCAATTGGCCGATGCGGTCTCCGCGATCCTCGAGGGCCGTAAGCCCTTCGTGACCTTCCAGGACGCCAGCGCGGCGAACGCCATCGTCCTGGGGATGTACCACAGCACGGCCGTCGGGGGCGCCGTCTCCTTGCCGCTAAAGGATTACAAGACCCCCGTGCTTCCCCTGGCCCCCTGAAGCGGTCGGGCGGGAGCCTCCGCCTTCGAGTCGGTCAACGACCGATCCCCCTCCGGTATCCTCGACTCGGCCGGCGGCGCAAACGCGAGGGCGCTCTCGGGCGGGTCGCGAAACGGTTTAGTCGAGGGTCAGGCCGAGTTCGTTGGTTTTCGTGAGATCCCACACGTAGCGGTTTCCCGGTTGGATCATCGACCTCATGTTCTCAGGGAGTAAGAGGCCATTGCTAGTGAACAGGTTCGTTCCGTTGCTGGAGGCCGTGATGGTGAATCGATTCGCCCATTGGGATCCGTCGGCTTCCAGGGCCTGGTAGATCGTCGCGCGGCCGTTGGAAAGCGCGATGACGTTCGTGTAGGAGCGGGCTTGACCGATCACGACATCGAAGCGCGTGTAGCCCAAGGCCTGGAGGCTATTGGAGGAGAGGTTGCGGATGCGCAATTGGGGCTCGCAGGAGGCGACGACGAACAGCGCAAGAAGGAGTAGGCAGGCGGGGAATGATCGGATCATAGGCCGCTATTATACTCCGTGGGGTAAGCGCGCCGCTATCTTTCTATCGGGAAACCGGACGAGCATGCCGTCTTGGACGCCAAATCGTCGGGTCCTAGGTTAAAATGGCCCACGTTCCGGCGCCGATGACCGGTAGGGGTCTTTTCAGGATGAAGCGGGAATCGAAGCCGGCGGTGGCGAACAGAGGGGCCCGGGCGGGCCTAGAGGCAAGCCTGATGGTGACGGTTCTTTGCGCGCTTTTCCTGGGCGCTGAACCCCACCTTTCCCGAACCTCCACGAACGCGCCGCCCGACCATTGGGTTTTTTCGAACCAGGCCGCCTTCTATTACCGGGCCGCTCAGATGGCCGAAATCACCGGCAATGAACAATCGCTGGTGGCGTGGTGGCGAACACGACTGGCATGGGATCGCGCCTTCGGGCCGGTCAGTTTGGAGGCGAAGCTCGATGGTCTCTTGATGGCCGATCTGGCCGTCAAAGGCCGGGTCGCTGAGACGATGGCCCCACCCCGCGTGCTGCTCAATGAGTTGAGTTTGAATCTCGGCCTCGGGAAGCACCATCGCCTGGAAGCCGGGGCGGTGCGTCCATTGACCTGGCATTACCCCCTCGAGAGTTTGGCGGTGCCCGTCGTGTTCGCCACCGGCGTCCTCCCCAACGGGCGTTACCTTCCGCAAGCGATCGTGACGGGCTATCGCGACGTTCCGATCGCCTATGCGGGCGCGATCGATTGGTACGACATCGGATTGATCTGGCGGATGGACTACCCGGGGATCCGCTTTTCCCTCGGGTACATCAATGGGGAGCAGGGCTTGGACGCCAATTCCTCCCCCAGCGCGAGCTTCGAGCTCCGTTTCGGCCGTGATAGCCTCTTCGGCGGCCTGGCGGGCCAATTCGGGCAGCAGGGTTCGGTTCCGGTCAAAGAATGGCGCCACCAGGCCCAGGTCTTTTTCCAGGCGGGCAAGCGCCATCGTTTCGGTGTGGAGGCCATGCTCCACCTGGGGGGGGTTATGAATACCAATGCCCTGGCGCCGAGCAATGGGCTGCTTTCCCAGTTCGGCTACGACGAGAATCCCTTCGGGCCGTTTACCCTCGTAAACGACGAGAACCATGAAAATCCCTTTGGCTTGGATCCCGTGTTCGTTCCCGCGTTCCACGCGATGGCATGGTTCGAATTGTCGCCGCGCCTCGACGATCGCCTCAAGATCGCGGGGCATTTCAGCGTCTGGGATCCCGATCTGGTGACGGAGAGCCGGGAGGACAAGAAGCTCAAATGGCGGGCCTTCTTGCGGGTTTCGGTGGGGCTTCTCCCTCCCCTGAAAGTCTTCGTTTCCTACACATGGACCCAGGATCCCGTTTTCCTCAACCGGAACCTGAACCAGTATTTCGATCGCGAATCCCGCGATCTCCACCCATTGGTTCCCCATGACATCCTAGCGGGTATGGCGCTCGAGTTTTAAAAGGAAACGTTTCCATTCACGATCAGTACCGTCGATCGGGCAAGGTTGCGCGGGCCTGAGTCATTCCCGAAGGGTCACAGGAGAAAGGCGTACCCTGGCACATGGTGCATTGCCGCAGCTGCCAGCCAGAGGAGATAATTCGCATGGCGTTGGTCCACAAGGGGTTCGTTCATGAACGGAAATAAAATTGCGCTTCTCATAGTCTCCGCGTGGTCCGCGGTTTGGGCATACGGATCGGGTCTTCCTTCGTACACCGCGGATAAAAACGGGTTGATCACCCTAGGCGCGACCCAGATGGGGCTCGTGCTCAGCGAGACGGGGAATAAGCCCACCATGCAAGACGGCAAGTCCGTCAAATTGGAGGGGGCCGCTCCGGCGGAAAAAGACGGCGTTCTGGTTTTCAAGGGCCTCTTCACCGTTGGCGCCTCCAAAAAGGCGTTCGCGTTCACCCAAACTTTGCGCAAGGGCGAGGATTCCCTCGAACTCGAATATCGAGTCGATGGGTTGGGCGCCGAAATCATCGATGCCCGAATCGCTTTCCGCCTCCCGGGGAAGGATTTCGAGGGCAAGGGCCTCGCCGTCAACGGGAGTCCGATGGCCCTCCCCCTTGAGCCGGATACCTTCATGATGGTGCCCGACCAGGAGATGAAAGCCCTCGCCCTCCCCTCCAAGGGAGGCGACCTTCTCATTACCGCCGATAAGCCCTATATGGCGTTCATCCAAGATCGCCGTAAAATGGGGAACGACTGGTTCGAGGTGCGTATCCAATTGCGACGGGAGGGCGCCACGGCCTCGGGGAAAATAGCCCTCAAATCGATCCCCACGGGTAGCGCGGTCGTGGATAAGGGCCCGGTGGGGCCTCCGGTTTGGCAGCGTTTCGCCAAAATTTCGGTGCAAAAAGATATCCCCTATCTCGGTCCCGAGCGTAAGGAAACCCTAGATCTCTACCTCCCGGAGACGTCCCTTTCAAGCGATCGGTTTCCGGTCGTCATGGTCATCCATGGCGGGGGCTGGGCCGGTGGCGACAAGGCCGACGCTCGGGAGAAACAGATCGGGGAGACCTTGGCCCACGCCGGTTTCGTGGCGGCGAGCGTGAATTATCTCCTCGCGACCAAGGACCTCCCCTCCTGGCCGACGAATATCCATGACGTGAAGACGGCCATCAAATACCTGCGGGCCAACGCCGCGCGGTATAAGATCGCCCCCGATTATTTCGGCGCCATCGGGGGGTCCGCGGGGGGCCACCTTTCCATGCTCATGGGATGGACCGGGGACGATCCCCGTCTCGAGCCGAACGCGTTCCCGGGGGTTTCCACGCGCATCCATGCGGTGGTCGACCTCTATGGCGTGCCCGATATCCGCCTGCCCCTCTCCAAGGGCACCCGGGCTTGCGGCGAAGGGTGGATCGGCGGGAAGGCCGCGGACCAGGCGCCGCTTTTCGAACTCCTCTCCCCCATCAGCCACCTCACCAACGACAGCGCCCCGGTCCTCATCCTCCACGGCACGGCGGATACCACGGTGCCCATCGCCCAAACGGAGGCCCTGGTGAAGGCGCTCGAAGCGAAGCGCGCGCGCTACCAATATAAGGTCGTTTCCGACGCTCCCCACACGTTCTTGATCTCCTCCAAGTACGGGGATTTCCGCGAACTCATCGTCAATTTTTTCCGGGAAAATCTGCGCTAATCCCCGGGGGGGATCCGCGCCAGACGACGGGCGGCCGCGGCGTCAGCGGATGTTGGAGAGGAGTTTCCCGATCTCTTCAACCTCGTCGACCTTGAGCACCGGGTAGAGCGGGACGCAGAGCGTCTTGAGGAACGCGCGCCGCGCGTTGGGGAAGGATTCATCGGTCAGCCCCGCGTATTCGAACAGGGGCTTCGGCCAAGGATCGGCGACGCCGATGCGGTACTTCTTGAAGAGTTCCTTGATGGTGGCGCGCGGGGAGGAAAATTGGACGGGGAACCGGGACCAATTGGGCTCGACGCTCTCTTCGACCTCGAAGATGCGGTTGACGCCCCGCGAGAGCGCGTCGCGGTAGAAGGCGGCCATTTTCTTCCGTTTGTCGAGGAATTTCGGGAGGAGGGAGAGTTCGCTGACGCCCATGGCCGATTGCAGATCGCTGAGCGCCAAGTCGATGCGGCCGGCGATCTCTTCCTTCAGGCGGTAGGCGCGCCGGTCGTTGATGCGGTCGTGGTCCGTCTTCTTGCGGCAGAGCACCATGCCGCCCTCGCCGGTGGTGATGACGCTTTCGGTGTCCAATGAAAAGACGCTGAAATTTCCGCGGAGGCCCGGGTTGACGCCGCTGCGGGTGCTTCCGAGGGCGTGGGTGCAGTCTTCGATGAGCGCGATGGGGGAGTCTTTCAGGAAATCCTCGGGGATCGCGAGGGGGAAACCGAAGGTATGGCTGACGATGACCGCGCGGGTGTTCTCCCCCACGAGGGGCGGCACGAGGGAGAGGTCCATCCCGTAGCTGCCCTCCTTGAGGTCGGCGAAACGCGGGGTCGCGCCGAAGAGGGAGAGGATCTCGAGGAGGAGCGGTTCGCCATAGGCGGGGAGGATCACCTCGTCGCCGGGCTTGAGATCGAGGTGCTTGAAGACCAGGAAGAAGGCCGCGCCGGCGGAATGGACGGCTAGGGCGTGAGGCATGCCCACGGCCGCCGCGAACTGGTGCTCGAACCTCTTGGTCAGTTCGCCGTACTCCACCTGGTCGCTGAGCATCGCCTCGAGGACGTGGACGAGGTCCTTCTTCGAGATGGTCGGCCGGGAATAGGGGATCATGGGCGGGCCCCGCGTCCATGGCGGGCGGCGGGGGCCGAGGCCGCGAGGAAGGCCTTTACTTTTTTCGCGTTCGGGGAGGCGATGAGACCGCGCTCGGTGATGAGGGCCCGGATGAGGGGGGCCGGCACGACGTCGAAGGCGGGATTGTAGACGCGCGTGCCCTTGGGGGCCGAGGGCACGCCGTGGAAGGAGAGGACCTCTTCGGGCTTGCGCTCTTCGATGGGGATCTGGGCGCCCGTGCGGGTGTTCGCGTCGAAGGTGGAATAGGGCGCGGCGATATAGAAAGGGATCCGGTGGAAATGCGCCAGGACGGCGACCCCGTAGGTGCCGATCTTGTTGGCGGCGTCCCCGTTGAGGGCGATGCGGTCGGCGCCGGTGATGGCCTTGGTGATGCGGCCCTGCTTCATGAGCATCGCCGCCATATTGTCGCAGATCAGCACGTGGGGGATGCCCCATCGCTTCAATTCCCAAGTGGTGAGGCGCGCGCCTTGGAGGAGGGGGCGGGTTTCATCGACGTACACGGTGAACTTGCGCCCGGCTTCCTTGGCGCGGTAGAGCACGGAAAGGGCGGAGCCCATGCCCGCGGTGGCGAGCCCGCCGGCATTGCAATGGGTGAGGACGCCGTCCCCGTCCTTGATGAGGCCGTGCCCGGCTTCGGCCAGCCGCATCCCGATGGAAAGATCCTCCTCGAGGATGGCCTGGGCGTTCTTTTCCAGGCAATGGATAATCGGGGCGGCCGGGCCGGGCCGAAGGAGGCCAGCCTTCCGCAGGGCGGCGAATTGGTGGTCGACGGCCCACATGAGGTTCACCGCCGTCGGCCGGGCCTCGTGGATCGCCTGGGAGGCCTTGAGGAAGGCGGCGAGGGTGGCGGGCGTGGCGGTTTTTCCCAGAATTTGCCGTGCGGCGATGGCGACCCCGAAGGCGCCGGCGATGCCGATGGCCGGGGCGCCCCGGATCTGGAGGGCCTGGATGGTCGAAACGACCTCCTGCCAACGCCTGATTTTCAGGGTCACCTCGGCCTGAGGGAGGCGTTTTTGGTCGAGGAAACGCAGTTCTCCGGAGGAAAATGCGAGGGTTTTGGAGAATTTCATGGGGCCATCCGGGGGGGAAATCGCGCCGAAAATCGGGCCACGGGGCCGAACGGGCGCCGCCCATCTTAAAATGGCTTATCCTCCATCACAACGGTGCGGGGAGGATGCTTGAATAGTTTGAAATCAGGGACGAAAATACAACGGGGGAACGCCTATGCCCGTCATTGACCATTCCGATCCAGACGTGATCCGCATCCAAGTGCAGGAAAAAAGCCTCCAGGGCGAGGCCTCCGTGGATCTTAAGATCCTCTGCAAAGAGCGGCTAGCCGAGAAGGTGCGCGATATCCACTTCGATATGGCCGACGTGAAATATATGGACAGCGCCTCCATCGGAACCCTCCTTTTCATCATCCAACTCCTCAAGAAAGAGCAGAAAAAAGTCACCCTCGACGCGGCGAGCCCCGAACTCTGCCAATTATTCCGCTCCCTGCTCCTCGACCAATTCCTGGTCCTCCCCGAGGCGACCGCCTAAGGCAGCCTAGGCCCTGAGGCGGTGCACGGTGTAATAGACGCCGCGCCCCATCGCCCGGCCCTTTTTCTCGTAATTGCTGGCGCATTGGTAGACGGGAAGGGGGGGCTCCTCCCGGCGGTCCCGGTTCATCCATTCGAGGCGGACCGATTCGCCGAAGACCTCCGCGTGCTCCTCGTGGAGGGGCAGGATATCGGTGGCGGTGACGAGCAGGCCGGAGGGCTTTAGGGCCTTCTCCACCCTGGGAACGAGCGGCGCTTGGACGACCCGGCGCTTCTGGTGGCGGTTCTTGGGCCACGGGTCGGGAAAATTGACCATGATGAGGTCGAAACGGGCGTCCTGGCAATCGAAGTCGATGAAATCTTCGAGCTTCCCCAGGTAGACGAGGGCGTTCTCCAGGCCCGCCTGGCCGACGAGGCGCGCGGCGCGCTCGGCGACGGGCTTGGCGTGGTCGACGCCGACGTAGCGGGCCTCGGGCTCCAGCGCGGCCATGCGCGCGAGGAAATCGCCCAT